>JBBSLI010000048.1:0-33840 GCA_038255395.1 Solirubrobacterales bacterium | reverse complement strand
CGTTCGCCGGCGGCGCCAACCCCACCACCTACGACGGCTACAAGCTCGCCCCCGGCAGCCCCGGCAAGAACGCCGGCTCCGACGGCCAGGACATCGGCATCTGAGCCCACGCCGGTCCTCGCGCACCCGCGCGAGGACCGGGAGTGGGCTGGACCGAGCGAACCCGCTGCCGCGCAAGTGTTAGCAGCGCCGGACGTTATTCGGCCATGAGGGCAAACCCCGTGGCAGTGTTCATGAAGCGACTGCGCCCGGGTGATGTCCTGCGGCGCCTTGCCGACGTCGACTCCGAGACGTCCTTCTCCAATCGCGGGCGCAGCCGCCGCTTCGAGGCCTTCGCGCGGCTCGTGGACGACGTCTCACGACAGGCATCCGCCCCGATCCGCATCCTCGACATCGGCGGACGAAGCGCATTCTGGGAGCAGCGCGGATGGGCCGGCCGGCAGGACGTTCACATCGTCATCGCCAACCTCGAGGCCGAGCTCGCCGCCTGCGAGGGCGACCGCCCGGCGCACGACAACATCGAGCTGCACGCCGGTGATGCCACGAACCTGTTCGCGTTCGCCGATCTCTCGTTCGACATCGTGTTCAGCAACTCGGTGATCGAGCACCTCGAGACGTTCGAGCGCCAGGCCGCGATGGCCGCCGAGGTCACGCGGCTCGCGCCTCAGTATTGGGTTCAGACCCCAAACTTCTGGTTCCCCGTCGAGCCGCATTTCCTGACTCCTGCCTGGCATTGGCTTCCGGTGAGCGCGCGCGTCGCGCTGCTGCGCCGGCGCCGCTGGGGCTGGCGCGGCCCGTGTCCTGACCGCAACGAAGCGCGCGAGCTCGTGCGCGAGGTTCGGCTGATGCGCGGAGCCGAGTTGCGCCGGCTGTTCCCCGGCGCGACGCTGAAGCGCGAGCGCCTCGGACCGTTCGTCAAGTCCTTCGTCGCGCTGCAGGCGCCTGCGAGCGCTCAACCGTCCCGCCCGCCCGTCGCGGCGGTGGGTGAGCGCGCGTCGCCGCAGAGCCCTCAGCGCGTCGTCGGTTCCTAGCCGCAGGACTAGTCTGGTCAGGAAGCTCGCATCGGTGCGCGGGCATCAAGAGCACGCGCCGCCCAGGCGGCGCTTGAGTTTCAGGAGGTAGGAATGTCGTTCTCAGGAAAACGGATTCTGGTCACCGGAGGTGCGGGCTTCATCGGAAGCCACCTCGTCGACCAGATTCTCGAGGACCCCGACGTCGCACGGGTGTGCGTGCTCGACAACCTCGTCAACGGAAGCCGCGACAACCTCCCCGCTCTGGAGCAGGACCCGCGCCTGGTCCTACTGTCGGAGGACATACTCGACACCGATGCCGTCGATGAGGCCGTCTCCGGCACGCACGTCGTCTTCAACCTCGCCTGCCTCGGGGTGCGTCACAGCCTGCACTCGCCGCTCGAGAACCACAGGGTCAACGCCGAGGGCACGCTCAACGTGCTTCTCGCCGCCCAGCGGCAGGGCGTCGAGCGGTTCGTCCACGTGAGCTCCAGCGAGGTCTTCGGCACCGCTCAGCACGCGCCCATCGACGAATCGCATCCCACCTGGCCTGAAACAGTGTACGGCGGCAGCAAGCTGGCCGGCGAAGCCTACGCGCGCGCCTTCTTCAGTACGTACGGTTTGCCCGTCGTCGTCGCGCGCCCGTTCAACACCTATGGGCCTCGAAGCCACTTCGAGGGTGACTGCGGTGAGGTGATCCCGCGCACCGTCGTCAGGGTCCTGTGCGGCCTGCCCCCGATCATCTTCGGAGATGGCGAGCAGACGCGCGACTTCCTCCACGTCTCCGACACCGCCCGAGGACTGCGCTCGATCGCAGGTTGCGAAGCCGCCGTCGGCCGGACCGTGAACTTCGGCTTCGGCAGGGAGACGACCATCAATGCCCTGTGCCGGCGCGTAGCCGACGCGGCCGGTCGGCCGGACCTCGCAGCCGATCACGTGGAAGCTCGCCCCGGCGACGTGCGCCGGCTGTGGGTCGACAACACGCTCGTCCGCGAGCTCATCGGGTTCGAGCCGCGCATGAGCCTGGCAGATGGCATCACCGACCTCGTCGGTGAGTTTCAGCGCCTTCCGTCGACCCCGGAGGAGATGCTGGCAAGGATGGCGGACCGCAACTGGGAGGGGGTCGCGTGACCCGCGCAGAGCAGGCCGCCACGGTCAGTGCGTCCGCCGAGGCGGGCGCCACGCCGTCGCCGCTCGACGTGCCGATCACACGCCCGTTCATGGGCGGCGGCGAGGCGCAGGCCATCGCGGCGGTGATCGCCACGGGCTGGGTTTCGCAGGGCCCGCAGGTTCGCGCGTTCGAAGAGGCGTTCGCCGCCCGTGTCGGAGCGCCCGAGGCCGTCGCGACCACGAATTGCACAACAGCGCTCGCGCTCGCGCTGTATGTCACCGGCGTGCGCCCAGGTGACGAGGTCATCGTGCCCTCACTGTCGTTCATCGCGACCGCCAACGCCGTCTGGCACTGCGGCGCGACGCCGGTGTTCGCCGATATCGAGCCGCTGACCTACAACATCGATCCAGCCGCGATCGAGCGCGCGATCACGCCCAGGACGAAGGCGATCATGCCGGTCCACCAGCTCGGGCTGCCGGCTGACATGGATCCGCTGATGGATCTCGCCGCGAGCCATGGCATCGCGATCGTCGAGGACGCGGCATGCGCGATCGGGGCCAGCTACCGCACGCGACCGATCGGCTCGTTGGGCCCGCTCGCCTGCTTCTCCCTGCACCCGCGCAAGGTGATCACGACCGGAGAGGGCGGCATGATCACGCTCCACGACTCTGATGTCGCGGCCCGCATGCGCCAGCTGCGCCAGCACGCGATGGATGTGTCCGATCTTGCCCGCCATGGTGCGCGCGATGTCGTGATCGACGCCTATCCCGAGCGCGGCTGGAATGCACGGATGACCGACATGCAGGCAGCGCTCGGCCTCTGCCAGCTCGATGTGCTCGACGAGATCCTGGCGGCGCGCCGTCACCGCGCGGAGCGGTACACCGCCGCTCTGGAGCAGATCGCGCACATCGAGCCCCCGTTCGAACCCGAGTACGCGGAGCACAGCTGGCAGGCCTACGCCGTGCGGCTGGCGCCCGAGTTGGATCGCACGGAGCTCATGCGCCGGCTGCTTCGCGACGGCATCGCGACGCGCCGCGGCGTGATGGCCATTCACCAGGAGCAGGCGTACGTCGACACTCAGGTCGATCTCCCGCACACCGAGGCCGCGACGCGCGAATCGATGCTTCTGCCGCTGTTTCCCGACATGTCCGATGCGCAGCAGGAGCACGTGATCGAACGCCTCGCCACGCACCTGCAGGACCTTGCCGACTGAGCCGGGGCGCCGGGCCGGTGGGGAGGGGTTGCCGGCCGATGCCGAGCAGCTCGTGCTCATCGGCGCAGGGGGCTTCGGTCGCGAGACCGCCGAGCTCGTCGGAGCGATCAACGATGCCCATGGCGACCAGCCGCGCTGGGATCTGCTCGGCTTTCTCGACGACGATCCCGCCAGCCGGGGGGCCGCGGTCTCGGGATCGCGCGTCCTCGGCGGGCTCGACACGCTCGCCGAGTTGCCCGACGCGCGCGTCGTGGTCTGCACAGGGCACCCCGGCAACTTCGCCTCCAAGCGGCGGATCGTCGAGCGTCTCGCACTGCAACACGATCGGTACGCAACGCTTGTTCACCCCCGCGCGGTCCTGCCGCCGTCATGCGCCCTCGGGACGGGCACTGTGATCCTCGCCGGGGTCGTCGCCACGACGGACGTGACGATCGGGTCCCATGTGGCCGTCATGCCCAATGCCGTCTTCACGCACGACGACCGACTCGAGGACTTCGTCACCGTCGCCAGCGGCGTCTGCCTCGCGGGCGCCGTCCACATCGAGGCGGGCGCCTACCTCGGTGGCGGCGTGCTCGTCCGCGAGTACTGCACGATCGGCGCTGGGGCGCTGATCGGCATGGGTGCGGTCGTGACCGGGGACGTGCCGGGCGGCGAGGTGTGGGCGGGCGTTCCCGCGCGGCGACTCCGGGCGGCACGGGCGTGATGTCGATCCAACCCGTCCAGCGTGCCCGGCTCGACGCGCACTACGCCGAGTTTCGCGGGCTCGTCCGAACTGCCCAGCGGCATATCGACCGCGGACGCTTCGATGCGTCCGCTGCGTGCTGCCAGATCGCCGGCATGCACGCGTGGATGAATCCCAACGGGCTCTTCGGAAGCGACGACATCGAGGCGCTGCTGGGCCGGCTCAGCGCACGCCTGCCCCGATCCCCGCCGTCGCGTCCGCGCACGGCACCACCCCGCACCGTCCTGCACGTCGCAACGCAGGCCTACCAGACGGGCGGCTCGACCCAGGCGATCGCCTCGTGGATCGAGCAGGACCTGGGTCGTCGACATCGCGTCTGCATCACGCGCCAGGGGGCCGGCGCGATTCCTCCGAAGATCGTCGAGCGCCTCCAGAGCCGCTCCGATCTCCTCTGCCTCGACGCCAGGCCGGGAGGAGTCATGGCGCGATCCGCGGCGCTGCGCTCGGCCGCCGCAGACGTGGACGTGGTCGTGCTCTACGTCCATCCCTGCGACATCGTGCCGAGCATCGCCTTCGCCCAGGCTCGAGACTGCCCTCCGATCGTGTTCGTCGACCACGCCGACCACGTGTTCTGGCTCGGCCGGGACGTTGCTCGCCTGTTGCTCAGCATGCGCGACAGCGGCCGTTCGCTCGCCCTTTCCAGGCGCGGCCTCGAGCCCGAGCGCTGCGTTGTCATGACGCGCCCGCTGCGCCTCGCCCGACGCGCCGTGACGCGCGACGAGGCGAAGCGGCAGCTCGGCCTTCCGCCGGAACAGGTGCTGCTCGTCACGGCTGCCGACGGATCGAAGTACCGGCCGGTGGAGGGGTGCGGCTTCCTGGATCTCGTGCTGCCCGTCGTGGAGCGACACCCGGAGGTCATCCTGCGTGCCGCCGGCCCTGGACCGGACGGGGACTGGGCCGCTGCCGCGGATGTCACAGGCGGCCGGATCCGCGCGCTCGGGCATCTGCCCGATGTCGCGCTGCTGCAGCAGGCCGCGGACGTCTACCTGGACTCGTTCCCGTTCTCGTCGTTGACGTCGCTGCTCGAGGCGGGCAGCTTCGGTACGCCGGTGGTGACCTACCGCGGACATCCGGACGAGTGCCTCGTGCTCGGAGCGGACACCCGCGGCCTGGATGAGCACATGCTCTGTCCGTCCGACGCCGACGACTTCCGGCGCGACGTGAGCCGTCTGATCGTGTCGCCAGACGAGCGCTCCGCGCTCGGCGAGCGCACGCGCGCGGCGATCCTGGAAACGCACGCCGGCGCCGGCTGGCGCGCCAGCGTGGCCGAGCTCTATGAGCGCGCCGCGACCGCGAACACTGCGCCATGTGTCCAGCCCGTCGAACGGCGAACCGAGCGGCTCGATGTCCTGGTCGATCTCGTGATGGAGCAGACCGGTTTCAGTCAAGGGGTCGCGGGCGCGGTGCGTGACAACCTGGGCCTGTTACCTCCACGCCAACGCGTCGCCGCCTGGCGGTCGCTCGTCCTGGCCGGGAAGCCCTGGAGTGCAGCAGACGTCATGCCGGACCCCCTACGTGCCCCTCTCGCGCGCCTGCGCCGCGCCACGACATCCGCCGCCGCGACGCTCAAGCGGCGCGCGTCCGAGCCATCCCGAACGGCGTAGCCCGGCGCGATCTCCACGGCTCAGGCGTGGCTCGCGTGGCCGGCTCGCCCAGCAGAACCCAGCAACCGATGTTCTCGTGGTACCCGACCAGTCGCTCTCGGGCAGGTAGGTCGGCCGCCAGCCCCCGCAGGTCGGCGACCGACAGATTGGTTATCAGCATCGGGTGATCTGAGCGCCACGCCGCTAGCCGCTCCCGCACGCCGTCCATCGCCATCGAGGTCACCGATACAGCCTGCTCCCGTCGCATGAGCTCGATCGGGGAGCCGAGCGGATCGTCGGTTCCCGCCGGCGCGTGCTCACAGTGGATGACCTCGAGGGCGTCGCTCATCCCGGCGATCGCCGCGTCGACATCGTTGCGGATGTCGCTCAGGACGACCGGCCCACCGCCGACGGCGTGTCGCGCCGAGTGCGCAACGAGTGACTCCTTGAGCCACCGGTAACGCCAGCGATGCGATTTGAGCGGGCGCGACGAGGGCTCCCCGGCGGCGATCACGCCACACGTCGTTCGCACGGGAAGCGCCGTCGGGTACAGGGTGGCCACGGCGCGATGCGCGAGGTCGAGGCGATCGAGATTCACGGAGAGGCTGTTGTGCGTGAGCGGGATGTGCCCCGCGGTCACACGCTTTCCCTGCGCCCGGACGCGCAGGCCGTACTCGACCGCGTAGGCGTGCCAGGCCAGCTCCGCGACCTCCACCAGCGGCTCACGCAGGATCGCATCGCGCGGGACCATGAACAGAACCTCGTCGAGGCTGTCGACATCGGCCGGCTCGAGTGCTGGACTGCCGATCAGGACGACGCGGTCGCGCATGCGACCGATGATCTGTCCGTCCGCCGCGATGCCGACCGACCCGTGCATCCCGATGTCATCTCGGCGGCAGAGCATTCCCGCGGCCTGCTCGAGCGCGGTCAGCGAGTGCAGGTAGATGTCCTGGTGCACGAAGACGACGACATCGTTATGCGCTCTGGATGCCCCGTGGTTCAAGGCCGCTCCTGCGGTCGCGAAGTCGCCGTTGGAGTTGTCGACGGGGATGTACTCGGTCTGCGGCGCCTCGTGCAGATGGTCGGCGATCGAACGGTCCAGACAGGCGTTACGCACACCGATGTCGTTGGCGACACAGACGATCGAGACCGGCACGCGGACACTCATACGGGCCCCGCGGATCGTGCGGCCGTGACGGGAGCAGACGCACCTGCGAGCGCCACCGCGGCGGGGCGTCCGGGACGCTCCTCGGCGCCGTCCGTCAGGACGGACCGCATGCGGCCGAGGCCCGCCCTGATGCTGCGGCTCTGGAGCCCGAGCGCTCCGAGCACGGCGGCACCGGCGATACCGAGCGCCACCAGGTCCAGCGACGTGAGCTCCTGCGCGAGGAAGGCCAGCATGCCCACCCCGACGCCCCACGCCAGCGGACCCGCGACCCTGGCTCCCAGCTTGCGGGCGGCGATCCCCTCGCGGCGAAGCCAGACCACGTAGATCGGGAGGACGACGATCAATGCGATCACGACCTGTCCCGCGGCCGCCCCGGCGAGCCCCGCCAGCCGTGCCCCGACGTAGACGCCCGGGACCAGCGCGACGAGCCAGATCAGCTGCACCGCGAGCACCATCCTCGTGCTACCGAGCACCACGAGATAGTCGTAGGCAAGCTCGAACAGGATGCGCAACCCGGCGAGGACCCCGAGCCAGAGCAGCGCCTCCGCCGCCGGACTCCACTGCGAGCCATACAGGACATGTACGAGCGGATCAGCAGCTCCGCTGAGGACCAGGCACACGGGCACGGTCACCGCGGTCAGCAGACCGGTCGAGAGCACGAACGCCTTCCGCTGTGCCGAAGGGTCGCCCTGCAGGCGCGCGAAGGTGGCAGGAGCGACCTGTCGGACCGGCTGCGAGAAGACCGCGACGGGCCAGTTGGAGAGGTTGAACGCGAGCACGTAGAAGCCCAGCGCGACCGGGCCCAGCATCGCGCCGACGATGAACTGGTCGATGAAGGTCACCGCGAACACGATGATGCTCGAGCCGGCCAGCGGCAGCCCGAACGCGAGCAGCCGTCGGACGATCGCGCGATCGAAGCCGAAGCGGACCGGGGCCCAGACGAGAAACAGGACGCCGGAGAGCAGCGCGCCGGCAAGTCGCCCGACCGCAAGGCTCATCGCGCCCATCCCGGCGAGCGCGGTGACGATCGAGACGATCGCGCCGGTCCAGTTGCCGACCTGGTCGATGACCATCCTCGGTCCGGCGCGGAACTCACGTTGCAGGATCGCGGCCGGCGTCGCGACGAGGCCGCTGATGAGCACGTTGACCGACATGAGCCGCACGACATCGGTCGCCTGGGGCGCCCCCATCGCTGCGCAGAACCACGGTGCCACGACGATGGCCGCGAGGAAGATGATCGCACTCGACACGACGGCGATCGTGGTGACCGTCGGAGCGATCTCGCGATACGGGCCGGGCCAGCGGACGATGGCAAGGCTCACGCCCAGTTCGTTGAAGCTGAGCACCGCCAGCAGAGCCAGCAGCGCGACGGCGAACGTGCCGAACTCCTCGGGACCGACGATGCGAGCGAGTGCCACGCCGATCGCGAAGGTGCCGAGGCGAGACGCCAGGGTGTTGAGCAGGTTGACGCCCAGGGCGCGCCCAGCGCGCTCGGACAGCGTCGAGGGCGTCGCGTCGTCGCCCCCGCCTGCGCCTGCGCGCTTCAGCGCCATCGCTTGAGCATGAGCTTCGGTTGACGGGCAAGCGCCCTGTGGACAGGCGTCCGCCCGTCCAGGACATCTTCGATCAGGGCGGCGGACCCGCCGTCCTGCAGCGTATTACGCGCCTGCAACCACGCGCCTGAACGGGAAGTTCCCCGATCGCTCGTGTAGACCCGCCGGTAGCCGCCGGCACGCAGCGCGGCGAGGACGCGCCGGTCATAGGAGCCGAACGGACACGCAGCCTCGTCGACCGAGCGAGCGACGATGCCCTCGAGCACGTTCTTGGCGTCCACGAGCTCCTCGCGCAGCGCACGGTCGCCGAGCCGGCGCCAAGGCCTGTGACGCATCCCGTGGCATCCGACGCCCATCCCCGCGGCGGCAAGCGCCCTGATCGCGTCCTCCCCCAGGAACTGCGACTCGCCCACTCGGCCCGCAACGACGAAGAACGTTGCACGCAGGCCGCGTTCCTGCAGTGCCGGAAGTGCGTGGTCGACATCGGAGGCGTTGCCGTCGTCGAAGGTGATGCACACGTCGTCGCGGCCTGTCACGGTGTCGAGCACGGACACGAACTCTTCGGTTCCGAGCCAGACCCGATCCTCGCCGGGCTCCAGTTGCCGCTCGCACGGACCGATACCGTGGAAGGTCAGATTGATGTTTCGTCTCGCCATCGCGCCATACCAACGAGCTCGTCGCCCCGGTGCTTGCACGCCGGTCGCGGCGGAGTCTTGGCCCTCGCGGTGCCGGTTCGTCAGAAGAAACGTCCGCGGCTCGCCGTTGATCGGGAGCCGGTACGCCATGCGCACCCGCTGAAAACCCATGGAAACCGTCAAGATCCTCCGCCAGCTCTGGCGCCGTCGCGTCGTCGTCAGCGTGATCGCCGCGCTCTCGATTCTGCTCGCGCTCCAGCTGACCTACCGGCTCGGCGCGCCGCCGGAGAGCCGCCGGTACAACGTCGGCGTCGCCGGCGCCCGGATCCTCATCGACACGCCGAAGTCGCAGTTCGTCGAGGTCGCGCCGCTCGGCGCCGAGACGCTGGGGCAGCGCGCCAACGTGCTCGCGGCGCTCATGGCCGAGGGCGACGTCAAGGCCGCCATCGCCCGCCGGGCGGGCTTGGCGCCCGACGACCTGCTCGCAAGCTCGGAGTCCTCCGAGAATCCCGACCAGGTCAGCCCGAACGATCTGGGAGCGCCCGACATCTACCTGCTGCACACCCGCGTCGTGCGCGACTCAGAGGGCGGGCAGCTCCCGATCATCGAGGTCGAGACCCAGGCGCCGGACAGCGCCGGCGCCACGCGGCTCGTCAACGCGGCCGTCGACGGCGTCGGCGAGTACCTGGACTCCAAGGCCGCCAACGAGCAGATCGCCGACCGGCGGCGGCTGAAGGTGAGCAGCCTCGGCATCAACCCCGGGCGCCTGGAGGTCCGCGGTCCGGGCCTGCTGATCGGCGCGGCGGCCGGGATCTTCGCGTTTCTCTTCGGCTGCACGCTCCTCCTCATCGGGTCGGCGATGTCGCGCAACTGGCGCGAGGCCGAGGCGGACGAGCTCGGCGAGGATGCGATGGCCGCCCCGGATTCCGAGCCGCCGGCGCGCCCGAGTCGTGCAAAGCTCGAGCCCGTCGCCGAGCCCGAGCCCGAGCCGGTGAGGCGGTCGCCCCGCTCCCGCGAGATCGGGTGGGGGCATCCCGAGAAGGTGGTCAAGGCATCCGATGCCGCACCGCGATCGGAGGCGCCGCCGAGCACGCATGACGCGAAGGCGCATCCTCCCGGTCCGGAACCCCCGCTGCGGCGCGCCGCCGGGCGCTAGCCAGGTCCACCGATGCGCTCGCCGCTGCTCCTGCGCGTCGTCGCGCCGAGCGTTGTCGTCGGCCTCATCTGCGCGGCGCTGAACATCGGAGCGGTCGGACCGGCGGATTCGCGCGACCTCCAGGTCGCCACCGCGACGACCCACTTCCTCGCCGATCTGCCCGACCCGGCACTCGTGTACCGCCGCGCGCCGCCGCTGAATCTCCCTGGTCTCGTTCGGCGCACGGAGCTCATGGCCGGCATGATGGCGACGCCGCCCGCGATCCAGAGGATCGCGGCGCGCGCGGGCATCCCGGCGAACGAGATCGCCGCCTCCAACCGCACGACGGCCTCCGTGCCGCTTGCCCTCAGCGAGCCGGGCAGCGAGCGCCGCGCGTCGGACATCGCCGACTCGCTCAAGCGCTACCGGCTCGAAGTCCAGGCCCGCCAGACGACACCCGTGCTCGATATCTACGTGCAGGCACCGACCGCGGGCGAGGCGACGCGCCTGGCGACCGCCACGGCGCCGGGCCTGCTCGACTTCCTCGCAAGCGAAGCCCGGCGCCAGGGCATCGAGGAGCCCCCACCAGTCCGCTTCAAGCAACTCGGCACGGTGATCGCCGGCGACCTGAGCGCGAGCGCCGCGCCGGTCGTCGCGGTGCTCACGTTCCTCGTCACATTCGGGCTGTCGCTCGTAGGATTACTCGCCGCGCGCTCGTTTCGACGGCGGCCGGCGCAGCGCGAGGCGGCGCCGCCCGCACCGCCCGCACCCGAGTCCTCGCCCGCGGGCGACGACTGGCCGCGCACGACCCGGCTCGTTCCCTGGACGATCGCGATGTTCATCGCCGTGCTCTGGCTCGTGCCGTTCAACTCCATCGAGCTCAACGTTTCGCTGCCGATCGACCTGAAGTTCGACCGGCTCATCCTCCCGATCGTCTTCGGAGCCTGGCTGCTCGCCGTTCTCGCCGGCGGGAAGTCCGCGCCGCGGCTGCGGCTGACCTGGATTCACGCGGCGGTCGGCGCGTTCGTCGCCGCTGCGTTCGTGAGCGTGGTGGCCGGTGCCCGCTACCTCAACCAGACCGGCGAGTTCGACCTCGCCATCAAGCAGCTACCGCTTCTGATCGCATACGTATCGCTGTTCGTGATCGTCGCAAGCGGCGTCAGGCGCAGCGAAGTGGCGCCGTTCCTGAAGTACACGCTGGTCCTCGCGGTGATCTGCGGCGCCGGCCTGATCTGGGAGTACCGCTTCAAGACGAACGTCTTCTTCAACCTTTCCAACGCCTTGCTGCCGAGCGTCTTCACGATCGGCGACGCTCAGGCGAGCGCGTTGGACGTCATCGGCCGCCGCGTCGTGCGCGGGCCCGCGGAGGTCGGCCTCGAGGCGGTCACGATGCTGTCGCTGGCGCTCGCGATCGCGCTCGTCGGCTTCCTCGACGCCAAACGCTGGGGACAACGCGCGCTCTACGGCTTGGCCGGCTGCATCCTGTTCGCGGCGGCCTTCGCGACGTTCCGCAAGAGCGCGGTGCTGGCACCGGTCTCCGTCGTGGCGACGCTCGCGTACTTCCGCCGCCGGCATCTGCTCAAGCTCGCGCCCGTCGGGCTCATCCTGATCGTGATGGTCCAGATCCTGTCGCCGGGTGCACTGCGATCGACAACTGCGCAGTTCGTTCGCAAGGACCGGGCGGCGGTGCCGACAACGAGCGACCGGACCGCCGATTACGACGCGATCCGTCCCGACCTGTGGACCAATCCGGCCTTTGGGCGCGGCTTTGGAACCTATAACCACGAGACCTACCGCATCCTGGACTCCGAGATCCTGCGCCGGATTACCGAGACCGGCCTTATCGGACTGGCCTTCTTTCTACTCATGCCCATCGCGGTGCTCGCAAGCTCTCGGGTGATGCTTGCGGGCCGCGATCCCACCCAGGCATCGATCGCGCTCGTCGGGGCAGCTGCGGGATCCTGCTTTCTCGTCGTGTCGACGCTCTACGACGTGCTCGCGTTTCCGCACGCGGCCTACATCTTCCTGTATATCGCCGGCCTCGTGAGCGTCGCGGTCCTGACGCCCGGCTCCAAGCCTGCCGATGCTGTCGCACAGACCAGCTCCGCGCCGCCGCGCCGGCGCAAGGTGCGTCCGATTGAGCGCGTGGAGCGCGCGACCGCGAGCCCAGTCCGCTGACGGATCGCCCACCGAGGCAGCGCCGCCCGTTACGCGGCGTGTCGCGCGACCCGGTCGCGGCGCGCGCCCGGCCCCAGGTGCCTGAGCGCGGCTGGGCCGATCAGGACCGCTCCCCACCACAGCAGCAGGATGCCGCCGAAGCCGGCCGCCGCCCGCTTCTTGCGTCCGCCGCCGGACTTCTCCTCGGTGAAGATGCCGCCCCCGTCCTGCACGACGACGGGCTCGGTGCCGGGCACCTCTGGGGGCAGCGTCGCAGCCGCCTTCAGCGCGACCGTGGCGGCGGTCACCAGCCGAGTGGCTGCGTCGACGCTCGGTGCACGCCCCTGGATCGAGAGCACCGGAAGCGTGCCGTCGGCGAGCACCGTCAGCACATAGGGCTCGGTCGCGCCCGCCGTGATCTTGGACGCGCGGCGCGGGAGCGTCGTCGGCAGGACGGGGTTGTTCAGCACCGGGTTGATGACGGCGAGCTGCTGTACGGGCACGCGTGCGGCCTTCGCGATCTGCAGGCGCACCTGTGCCGTGGTCAGGAGGTCCGACAACAGCTCGGTGCGCCAGCCAAGGCTGTCGATGCCCTTCGGCGCCGCCTCGACGAGCTGCGACACGGGCGTGTCGAGCACGAGACGCTTCGTTGCAACGCCCTCGTGCGTCTCCTCTCCGCCGCGGGCGGACAGCAGGCCGATCACGAGGGCCGCCACGATGCCGAGCCCGAGGGCGAAACGACGTCGCCAAGCCAGCTGCAGGACGGGTACGAGCTCCATCGTCGCGCGCTCAGCGCTCGAGAGAGCGCTCGGTGAGCACGGCCATCCTCCAGCCCTGCCTGATCCGTGCCAGCAACACGACCGTCGCCGACGAGACCGCGAACACGAGCAGGAACGTCAGCAGCGCGACCTGGATTCCGACGCCTTCGTTGATCGCCTCGCCCCGCGCCCGACCAAGCTGGACGAGCCGGATCTGCTCCTCGGGCGGTGTGTTGCGCTGCCGCGCGAGCTCATCGAGGTAGTTGCGTAATCCGTCGACGGCGGCGTTCGCGAGGATCTCGGCGCTCCGGGAATCGTTGGTCTGGGTGTAGACGTCCAGGAGCGGGACAGTCGGGTTGGCCTCGATACTGATGCGGTATTCGTCGTTGGAGCGCAGAAGGTCGGACGTGCTCTTCTTCGTGTCGGCTTCGACCGGGGCGCGCGGCTGGCGCGGCGTCAACGGCGGCGTGATCTGCAGCGTCTCCAGCGGAATGCCGGCCCGCTTGGCGATGAACTCACGCACCGGTTCACGCGCGATGATGTTGCCGAGCAGCAGCGCGCGATCCGCCAGGCCCTTCAGGCTTTCGATGTCCTGCCGGCGGTCGAGCAGCGCCGAGCGCGGAGTATCGATCAGGACGTGCGTCGACGCACTGCCCACTACCAGCGAACGCGACTTGAAGCCAGGCGGGAGGAACTGGAGGTCGCCGACGCTCAAGAGCGCGGCGACGAGCGCGAGCAGCGCGCTGGCGACGACGCCGGTCCTCTGCTGCCACAGCGTCCGCAGGCGATTTCCGAGCAGCATCGTGACTGATTAACGCACGCTCGGGAGGGGACTTGCGCCGCCGCGCGGGCGGCGCACGCGGCTCAAGGGAGCTTGGATTGGACGAAGTCGGTCAGCGTGCCGAGCGTCTCGAACACCTCGACCGTGACCTCGTCGCCCTCGACATCGATCCCGAACGTCTCCTCGAGCGCAAAGAGCAGCGCGAGAACGCCCATCGAATCAAGCTCGGGCTGGGCGCCGAGCAGCGGCGTCGCCGCGTCCAGTTCGGCGGGCAGGTCGTCGATCGACAGCGCCTCGACGAGCACGTCCCACACCTGATGGAGGCTGATGGCTGTGTTCTGGTTCATGAAGGTCCCCTGTGTCCGGGCGATCCGGCGCCCTGTGTGGACGCAGCTCGCACCATCAACGGATGGCGGCGCCGATTTCGTACGCGGCACGCAAAAGCTCGCGGCCGGTCATTCCCCGTTCTCGGTGTTGCAGCGCTGCGCGCGCAGCGTCTTCTTGATCTGGTAGTTGGAGGTGATCGTGACGATATCGGCCTCCCACCTGCTGAGCAGTGAGCAGGCGACGTCGATCGGGCCGAACTCCCAGGAGCGGTTGACGATCTTCAAGCCGGTGACCGAACCCGGGACGCCCAGGCGGAAGGGATAGCCGCCACCCATCACGAGCAGGCGCTTGACCGTGACGGTCGTGTTGTCCTGGTCCTTGGGAACGAAGAACGGCGCGGTGCCGCAGGTCGCCTCCCTGAAGTCGATCGTCGTATTGACGACGCTCGTGTGCGGCCCGCCGTACCCCTGGATGCCGTCGGCGTGCAGGTCGCAGCGGCCCTCCGGGATGACGATCTTGATGAAGCTGTCCTGGATCCGGACGCTCGTGCAGCCGGGGAAGTCGGTGCCCGTCACGCGGAAGCCCTCCGAGCGCCGCCAGATCTTGACACGGCGCGCGGTGTAGCTGGCGGCGTCGATCACGCCCTCCGTCTCGACGCTGTCGGATGCTCCGGCGAGCGGCTCGATCGCTGTGTCCTCGATCGTCATCCGGCCCTTGCAGCGCGGTCCGGCGTAGTTGGTGATGCGCCCGCCCTGCAGCTTGACCCGCCGGATCGTCACGTTTGGCGCATTGACGATGATGCCCGCGCCGCCGGTCAGCAGCACGTCCTTGACGACGGTGCCCGCCTTGGTCACGACGAGGTCGGTCGCGCGCGTCTGGGCGGGCTTCCAGTTCTCCGGGACGCCTGCGCTCTTCGGCGTCGGGAAGCGCTGCGGCGCCGCCGCGCTCGAGCCCGCGCTCGTGATGGTGACGAGCACGCCGATCGTGAAGGCGAGCGCGACGAGGACGGCGGCGAGCCGAACACGCGCCGGACTGACCACTAGACAAGCACCTCGACCGGAGCCGGGTGCCCGAGAAACGCGGTCGGGCTCGCCGTCAGGCCATACGCGCCGGCCTGGAAAACGACGACGAGGTCGCCGACGTCGGCGTGCGGCAGTGCGATGTCATCGGCGAGCCGGTCAAGCGGCGTGCACAGGCAACCTACGACGCTGACCGTCTCCTCGGCCTCGTCGTCGACGCGTCCGCCGATCGCCACCGGGTAGTTGCGGCGGATGACCTGGCCGAAGTTCCCCGACGCGGCGAGCTGGTGGTGCATCCCACCGTCGACGACGAGAAACGTCTTGCCGCGCGACACCTTGCGATCGACGATCCGGCTGACGTAGACGCCGCATTCGCCGACGATGTAGCGCCCCAGTTCGACGACGACGCGCGCATCCGGCAGCCCACGTGCGATCTCGCTGGTGACGAGCTCCTCGAGGTTGGCGCCGATCGCCGGCAGATCCAGCGGCCGGTCGCGAGGGAAGTAGGGAATCCCGAATCCGCCGCCGAGGTTCAGGTAGCGGACGGGCGTGTGCGCGGCGTCGGCGAGTCGCAGCGCGAGCTCCACCGTCTTGCGCTGGGCGTCGCAGAGCAGCTCGGCGTTGAGGTTCTGCGATCCGGCGAAGATGTGGAACCCAAGGAACTCGACGTCCGCCTGCCCGAGCAGCCCGAGCAGCGCCGGCACCTGCTCGGCGTCGACGCCGAACTGCTGCGCGCCGCCGCCGAGCCGCATGCCCGAGCCCTTGACCTCGAAGTCGGGGTTGACGCGTACGGCGACCCGCGGCCGGATCCCGAGCTGGCCACCGAGCGCGATGACGCGCCCGGCCTCGGTCTCGGATTCGAGCTCGATCGTCGCCTCGGCCGCGATCGCCTGGGTCAGCTCGGCCGGGGTCTTGCCGGGGCCCGCGAAGCTGATCCGGCGCGGCGACATCGGCGTATCGAGCGCGATGCGCAGCTCGCCGGCCGACGCGCAGTCCAACGAGTCCACGAGGCCGCTGAGGTGCTGCACGACCGCCGGCATCGGGTTGGCCTTGATCGCGTAGCTCAGCTGCAGGCCTGCAGGCAGGTGGGTGCGCAGCAGCTCGACGCGTTCGGTCAGCAGGCGCCGGTCGTACGCGAAGAACGGCGTCGATCCGACGCGCTCGGCGAGCCGGTCGACGGCGATCCCGCCGACCGCCAGGCGACCGCCCTCGCGCGCGAAGGACGCAATCGTCTCGCTGGCGAGGACGGCCTGCGCGCCGGCTGCGTCGCTCATGACGCGGACTCCGCGAGCTGCTTGCCGATCTCCTGGCGCAGCGAGTTGCGGTCGAACTTGCCGTTGGGCGAGCGCGGCAGCTCGGACTGGACGATGACCTGCTTGGGGACCATGTACATCGGAAGCTGCTTGCGCAGCTCCGCGAGCAGCGTGCCCGGCTCGAGCTCGCGGCCGTTGGACGGGCTGACGATCAGCGCGATCTGCTGGCCGACACGGGGATCGTCGATGCCGAGCGCGACCGCGTCGCGGACGAGGCCGGTCTCGTACGCGACCTCCTCGATCTCGGTCGGGCTGACGCGGTAGCCGGAGGTCTTGATCATCTCGTCGGCGCGCCCGACGAAGTACAGAAAGCCGTCCTCGTCGGTGGTGACGACGTCGCCCGACCAGACGGCCAGCTCGGTCGTCGTGATCGCGGGATCGCTCCCCGGAGCGGGCTTGAAGCGCTCGGCCGTGCGCTCGGCGTCGCCCCAGTAGCCCATCGCGACGAGCGCGCCGCGGTGGACGAGCTCGCCCTCCTCCCCGGGCCCGCAGACGGCGCCGTCCTTGCCGACGACGACGATCTCGGCGTTGGGGATCGCCTTGCCGATCGAGTCGGGCCGGCGATCGACCTCGGCAGGATCGAGGTACGTCGAGCGAAACGCCTCGGTCAGGCCGTACATGAGGTACGGGCTGGCGGCCGGGAACAGCGCGCGCAGCTTCGCAAGCGTCGCGCGCGGCATCCGTCCCCCGGTGTTGGCGAAGTAGCGCATGCTGCGGGTCGCCTCAGCGGGCCAGTCCTGGTCGACGAGCTGCAGCCACAGCGGCGGCACGCAGGTCAGCCCCGTGACGCCGTGGCGCGCGCACAGCGACACGACCTCGCCCGGCAGCAGGTAGTTGACGAGCACGACGTGCGCGCCGACGCTGAACGCCGTCGTGAGCTGGCTGAAGCCGGCGTCGAAGCTCAGCGGCAGCGCGGCGAGGATGCAATCCTGCTCGTGATTCTCGAGGTAGCTGCTGACGCTCTCGGCACCGGCGATGAGGTTGCGGTGCGAGAGCACGACGCCCTTCGGCTTGCCCGTGCTGCCCGACGTGTAGAGGATCGCCGCCATGTCGATGTCGATCGCCCGGCGAGCCGCCTCGCCGTCGCCCTCCCCCGCGCCCATCAGTTCGCCCCACGCGTGCAGCTCGCAGCCCGCCGCGGCCTCGGGCGCGGCGCCGATGACGACGACGTGCTGCACCGTCGGGCAGGCGGCGAGCTCCTCGCGCAGGCGCTCGAAGCGCTCGGCCGACGTCACGAGCACCCGCACGCCGCAGTCGCCGAGGATGTAGGCGACCTGGCGCGAGCGCAGCAGCGGGTTGATGGGCACGAAGACGCCGTCAGCGGCCGATGTGCCGAGCACCGAGACGACGGTCTCGATGCGCTTGTCGAGATAGATCGCGACGCGCTCCTCGCGGCGCAGGCCGATCCGGCGCAGGCCGGCGGCGAAGGCGGCGGCGGCGTTCCACAGCTCCGCGTACGTGACCGTCGTGCTCTTGAAGGTGACCGCCGGCAGGCTTCCTTGCCGGTCGACCTTCTCGGCGACGATGTCATGGAGTCTCATGCGCATGCTTGGGGGGCTCCTTCACTCACCATGCGAGGCAGACCAGCTCACTGTAGAGGTAGTCGATCTGAGCGGCCTGCAGCCGTTGGCTGCGAAACATCTTCTTGCGCGGCGCCCGCAGCAACCGCCCTCCGGACGGCCGGTGCTCGACGATCCGCCGCTCCGCAAGCGTCGCGCAGGCGCCGTGGCGCAGCAGCAGATGGCGGGCGAGCGGGCGCGCCATGCGGCGCAGCAGCTCGGGGTCGCTGACGTGCAGCAGCGAGGCGAACAGCGGCAGCTGGCGGCGGCGGTCCTTACGAAAGACGACGTAGCAGCGCTCCTGGCCGCGGGCGAGGACGAGGTGGCGCGCCGCGGCGGTGCGGGCGTGGTCCTTGTAGAGCGCGAGCTGCTCGCCGTCGAGGGCGCGCGCGATTGCGGCCGGGTCGGTGACGATCGAGCCCGCGCCGGGCACGGGCGGCCACGGCAGGTTGGGGACGATCCACGTCGTCGTGTCGAGCTCCTCGAAGCCGAGCTTGGCGTTCAGCGCGGGGACGTTGCCGCTCGGCGACAGGTCGGTGAAGTGGTACTCCTTCTGGGCCAGCAGCGAGCGCAGCAGCTTCAGCCCCTGGAAGCGGTGCTCGGGCAGCACGCACCATGCCCCGAGGTTGCAGAAGCGCTCCGCGCGGCCGTCGATGACGCGCTCGGAATAGAACGCCAGGTGGGCACCGACGACGGACTCGTCAGCGACGAGCATGAAGCCCATGTTCGGCTGATCGACGGTCCAGGGCACCTCGATGCAGCGCGCCCACGCGTCCGCGGTGACGCGCGAGTTGAGATGGGCATGGAGGAATTCGCCGACAGCGCGCACGTCCGCTGTGGCTATCGGCCTCACCTGCGTGGACATCGGAATGTCAGGTTCGTGCAGTCGGCGGATAGTACGTCTCGCGGCGCAAGACGCTCGCGAGCGCCCGGACCTGGACGATCGCCTTCCAGACCAGGTACCAGGGAGCGGCGACGAGCGCCAGCCACGTGCGCACCCCGGCGCGCCCCTGGACGAGGCCGGTCGCAAGCGCGAAGGCGAGCGTGAGCACCCCCGCGCCGAGAACCGCCGCGGCAGACCAGGCCCCGGCAAGGGCCACGAGGCCGGTGCCCAGCAGCAGCAGCAGCGCGGCGAGCGCGAACGGTGGCGTCGCCAGAAACCATGCGGCCTCGAGGCAGGCCGCGTCGCGCTTGTGGACCGCGCGGCGCAGCAGGCGCGGGACGTAGGTGCGGGCGGCTGACATGCGGCCGGCCTCATAGCGCAGCTTCTGGCCGCCGAACGAGCCCCACTTCGCCTCGCCGTCCGAACGCAGGCGCGCCTGCTCGACGTGACGGCAGCGCACACCGGCGAGCATGAGGTCGAGCGTGAGAAACAGGTCCTCCGAGGCGGGCGCCTGGATGCGGTGCGAGAGCGCGAGATCGCGACGGACCGCCATGCCGGTGCCGCGCAGCCGGACCGACAGCCCGAGCCGGTCGCGCCCGCGCGGGATCGTGATGCCCTGCAGCGTGAACGCGGCCAGCGAGGCCTCCATCGCCAGCGTGCGCGCACGGCTGCTCTCGCTGCGCGCCTGGACGGCCGCGGCGCCGCCGGCCATGACACGCTCGCACGCGGCGAAGAAGCCCGGCTCGATCACCGAGTCGGCGTCGATCATGAGAACGGCATCCCACTCGAGGTCGCGGGCGTGCTCGAGGCCCGCCTGCCGGGCGGCGTCACGGCCGGGCGTGTCGCGAGGGCCGCGCTCGAGGACCATCGCGCCATGCCCGCGGGCGATCTCGGCGGTCGTGTCGGTGCAGCGGTCGGCGACGACCAGCACGAGGTCGCCCGGCCGGCGATCGCGCTGGATCGCCTCGAGGCCGCGGCCGATGACCGGCTCCTCGTTGTGCGCCGGCACGAGCACGAGGAAGCGCACGGCACCGTCCGCCGCCGCCGCTTTGGGCGCGCGGTACAACAGCGAGGCGAGTGCGAGCAGGCCGAGATGCGCGGCCGTCGCGAGACCTGGAAGCGCGAGCGCAATGCCCGCGACCAGCAGCACGGTCGTCACGACGCGAAGTCCTCGGCCGGCTCGGCGTCCGCCGCGAACTCGTCGTCGCGTCGTACGAAGCGGCCTGACCGGTAGGGCGCGGTCTCGACGGCCGGGTCCTCGGCGAGCAGCGACTCGGCGAGGACCGTGTCGACGGTCAGCGGCTCTGCGCTGACCACCTCGCGTCCGAGCAGCCGGTCGTAGGCATTGACGTAGGCGGCAGCCTGGCTGGGCCAGCCGAGGCCGTTCTCGATCCGGGCGCGGCCATCGCGCCCCATCTCGAGCCGGAGGGCGGGGTCGTCGAGCAGTGCCACGATCGCCGCCGCGTAGGCGCGCTGGTCGGCCTGCGAGTCGCCCTGCCACGCGACGTAGCGCCCGGCGGATTTGGCCGTCTTCTGCGTCTCGTTGAGGTTGAACGAGATGACCGGGACCCTGTGCGCCATGTACTCGAGCACCTTGTTCATCGTCGAGGCGTCGTTGAACGACGTCTTCGGGTCAGGGCAGAGCCCGACGTCGGCGGTCGACAGGTACGAGCCGATCGTCGCCAGATCGACGCGCCCGGTGAACGTGATGACGTCCTCGAGCTCGAGCTCGACGGTCAGCTCGCGGAGGTGGGCGAGCGTGTCGCCGAAGCCCATGAGGGCGAACTGGACGTCGTCGCGGCCGAGCTCGTGCTTGATGATCGCCGCCGCCCGGACGACGTTCTCGACGCCGTCCTGGTGGCCCATGATCCCCAGATAGCAGCACAGGTGCCGGCGGCCGTTGCGCAGCTCGGGCACGGGCGCTCCGGGCCGCATCGTCGCCGGGTCCGGCGAGCTGCGCACGACGGTGAAGGCGTCGTGTGGCTTGCCGGTGCGCTCGCGAGCACGCTCGAGGTAGGTCTCGTTCGTCGTGATGACGTGATCGGCGGTGCGGTACGTGCCGCGCTCCAGCCAGCGCAGGACGGCGAGTACACGGCGCGACGCCGGCCGGCTGGGATCGCGCGACACGAACAGCTCGGGGCACAGGTCGTGGTGGTCGAAGACGAACCGCACGCCGAACGGATGAAACAGCCGCGCGAGCGCGAAGTACGTATCGGGCGGGTTGCAGGCCTGGATGACGTCGAAGCGCTCCCGCGCGAAGAGGCGCGTCGCGATCGCCGCCGTCCGGATCCAGCAGTAGGCGAACTCCCAGGCATACGTGAGCAGCCCGGCGGCGGGACGCGGCGGGCTGTAGCGGTGGATGCGCACGCCCTCCAGCTCCTCGTAGCGCGCGTCGTTCTCGTCCTTCGGGCAGATCACGGACACCCTGTAGCCCGCGCCGGTCAGCTCCCGGCACTCCGACCAGACGCGTCGATCCAGCGGGACCGAGAGGTTCTGGACGATGATCAGGACGTGCGGCGCCGCCTGGTCGCGGACGGTCGGCGCTCCGTCAACAGCGGGCGCCCGGCGTGAGAAGCGACGCATCAGTACGCACCCAGACCCTTCATGACCGTCGGGAAGGTCCGAACGAGCAGCTTCACGTCTCCCCACAGCGACCAGTTCGTCACGTAGAGGTAGTCGAGGCTGACCATCTCGTCGAACGGGATGTCCGAGCGACCGTGGACCTGCCAGAGGCCGGTCAGACCGGGCGTGAGGCCGAGCCGTGCCCGGAAGCGGCCCTCGACCTGGCGGTCCTCGCTCTCGATCAGCGGTCGTGGTCCGACGAGGCTCATGTCGCCGCGCAGGATGTTCACCAGCTGGGGCAGCTCGTCGATCGAGTAGCGCCGCAGCACCGCGCCGACGCGGGTGATCCGCGGGTCCGCACGGACCTTGAACATGCCGTTGTCGGTGCCACCGCCGTGGAAGCTCAGCGCCGCGACCTCGTTCTTGATCTCTTCGGCGTCAGCGCACATCGAGCGGAACTTCAGGAGCGAGAAGGCGCTGTCGTCACGGCCGATGCGCCGCTGACGGAAGAGCACCGGGCCAGGCGAGTTGACCTTGATCGCGACCGCGCAGACCAGCAGCAGCGGCGACAGGGCGACAAGGGCGGCGCCGGAGACGACGATGTCGAGCATGCGCTTGAGCCGCAGCGCCGACGGGCGCAGCTCCGTGCGCGGGATCGTAAGCACCGGCATGCCCTCCATCTCGTGGAGGTCCAGTCGGGCACCGACGACGTCCGACCAGCTCGGGATCAGGTCGACGTGGATGCCCATCGCGGTGAGCCCACAGATGAGCTCGGCACGGCCGGGCTGCTGGGTGACCGCAGGGGCGAGCATGACGCGGTCCACGCCGAGCTCCTTGACGAGGGCGATCAGGTCCTCGTCGGAGGGGTTACCGGCAAGGTCGTCCTTGCGACGGTTGCGCACGGACGGCTCGCAGCCCGGCATCGCGGCGTACGTCGCTCCGGCGATCCCCCACTCGGGATGGCGCTCGAGCTTGCGCAGGATCGCCTCCGCCTGCGAGGCCGGACCGATCACGAGCGCGTCCTGCAGGTACCAGGTCTGTCGCCTGGCGAAGGCGCGAACGCCGGACCGCAGCGCCATCAGCAGAACGAGCATCAGCCCGCCGAAGATCGCGACGCGCGGGATCGCGACATCCTGGGGATCGATCAGCCACAGCGCGACGACCGCCGCCCAGCACCACAGCGTCGTCACCTGCAACACGGGACCGAGCTCGTCGGCCGCCCCGTAGTCGGCGCGGTGACTGTCGAGGTGATAGAGGCGGTGACCGTGCGCGACGAGCAGCGGGATGCCGAGCAGCAGCAACACGACGTCGACGGACCGGAAGCTGCCCGACGCGAGCTGCATCACACAGAACGCAGCGACCAGGGACGTGAGATCCCCGGCGAGCAGCAGCCGCCGCAGGAGATGACCCCGCTGGTCGCGCGGGCGCGTTCGGACGCGCTCTCCGTACTTGCGCCGCGGCGCCGCGACCGGGGCGGGTGCCGCGATGGGGGTCGGGAAGTCCGAGATGACGGCCCCGGAGCTTCCCGATCCAGAGGTCAGTGACGCCGGCAGCTTGAGCTCCAGCTCTGTGGTTGTTGCTCTAACACTCATCAGATTCACCCCACGAACGTTGCGGGCGTGTCGCGTCTCCCGTGAGTGCTGGGGGGAAAAACGGACAACTCACAGCTCGAGCCACCGTCAATCACCGGTCCCATGGATGGCCTGTGCGCCGACAGGGGAGCCGTTGCGCCGGTCAGATCTCAAGCGGGCGACGCCCAGCCGCGCCGCCGTCGACAACGGGGGCTTCATGGTGCCGACGAGCACGGCCAGCGCGTGAGCCTCGCAGCGGGCACGATGGCGCAACCGCGGTCGCGCCAGCGCCGGGCCGGCGATCAGCGCGAGCCGCAGTGCATGCCTGATGACGAGGGCCGCATGGATCGCGAACGCAGGCCGGCGACCGAAGTGCTTACGGGCGTACAGCAGGCGTGAATAGCATTCCTCGGCGACGCGCGCGGGCGTCGCCTTGCCCTCGTGATGGACCACCTCCATCACGGGGAGATGACGGATGTCCCACCCGGCGGCCCTGATACGCAGACACCAGTCGACCTCTTCGGAATACAGAAAGAAGCGCTCGTCGAGCGGTCCGGCGTCCTCGATCGCCTCGCGGCGAGCGATGAGGAAGGCGCCGCAGACCCAGTCGGCGGCGCGCTCCTCGAAGTAGGTGTCGAGCTCAACGTCGTGCTCCTGCAACCCGCGCAGTGCTCGTATTTTCGGCGCGAACAGAGCCTCGGCCAGGTTCCGCAGCGGCGAGGGAAACCGCCGGATCGAGGGCAGCACGTGACCTGCGGTGCCGCGCTGGATCACGCTGGCCGCGCCCACGTCGGGGCGCTCGTCGAGTGCGGCCACGAGCGACGCGAGCGTGCCGCGCTCGATCTCGATGTCGGGGTTCAGCAGCAGCACGTAGCGTCCGCGCGCCTGCTCGAGCACGACGTTGTTGCCATGTGCGAAGCCGAGGTTGTCGCCCCGGATCACCGTGACGTCAGGCAGCTCGTTCTCGATCGCGTCGGCGGTGCCGTCGGTGGAGCCGCTGTCCGCGACGAACCACTCGACCGCGATCGGCCCGCTGTTCTCGAGCGCCGACCGAAGGGTGGCCAGCGCGAGCGCGCGACCGTTGTAGGTGACCATCGCGACGCTCAGGTCGGGAGCGTCTGTCGGTGGGTCTGAGCGGGCCAACGCGCTACGCCGCCTGCTCCGCTGCGTCGGCCAGCTCGCGCATGGCATGCGCCACGCGCTGGACCTCGAGCTCACTCATGCCAGGGAACATCGGCAGCGACACGATCGCGCCGGCGAGGCGCTCTGAGACCGGCAGGCTGCCGCGCGCGATCTCCAGGTGAGCGTATGCCGCTGTCAGGTGAATCGGCGTCGGATAGTGAATCGCGCTGGCGATCCCGCGCTCCGCAAGCTGCGCTCGCAGCAGGTCCCGATCCCGGGTCGTGACGACGTAGAGATGGAACACGTGGTCCTCGCCCGGCGCCGTCGGTGCCGGGGTCTGGATCCGGTCGCATCCGGCGAGCGCGCTGCTGAGCGCCGCTCCGACCCGGCGACGGTCGTCGTTCCAGCCTTCCAGGCAGCGAAGCTTCACGCGCAGGACGGCTGCCTGCAGCGCGTGCAGGCGTGCGGTCGTGCCGACGATCTCGTGGCGGTTGCGTTGCGAGCCCTCGCCGTGGCAGCGCAGCATCGCAATGCGCTCCGCCAGCTCGGGATTCGCGGTGACGACGGCACCACCGTCCCCCCACGCGCCAAGGTTCTTGGTCGGGTAGAAGCTGAAGCAGCCGATGTCGCCCAGCGTGCCGACGCGCTGGCCGTGGTAACGCGCGCCGTGCGCCTGGCAGGTGTCCTCGACGACCGGTACACCGGCGGCGCGACAGACCGCGAGCAGCGGGTCCATGTCGACCGTACGCCCATAGAGGTGCACCGGAATGACGCAGGCCACGCGCGGATCGAGGTTGCGCTCCACGATCTCGGCGGTCAGGCACCCGCTGGCGGAATCGACGTCGACGAGCCGCGGCCGCGCGCCGACGAGCGACACCGCCTCCGCGGTCGCGATGAACGAGTTCGTCGGAACGATGACCTCGTCTCCGGGCCCGATCTGCAGCGCGCGCAGCGCCAGGACCAGCGCCTCGGTGCCCGAGGAGACGCCGATGCAGTGGGTCGTCTCGTTGTAGGCGGCGAACTCCGCCTCGAACGCCTCGACCTCTTCGCCGAGGGTGAACGCGCCGGAGGATGCGACGCGCTCGACGGCCGCCATCATCTGCGCGAACAGTTGCGGGTCGTCATTGCACGTGGACATGACCGGCACCCGGCTGTCCGCGCTTGTGGCAGGTCCCACCCTCACGCCGCCACCGCCATGCGTCCGGATCGCCTTGCCGTGAGCGGCATCGAGTCCATCCGCTCCAGCTCGGCGCACATCGCGCGCCTGCCGCGGTGGTGCAGCCCGTAGACGGAGCTGTTCGTGCGACCGAGCTGCTCGGCGATCTCGACGGGCGTGAGGCCGAGCACGTGGCGCAGGACGACCACCTGACGCTGGTCGTCGGGCAGCGTGGCGAAGGCCTCGTGCAGCGAGCGGGCACGCTCCGGCGCATCCGGGCAGACCGCCTCGTCGGGTCCGAAGATCTCCTCGGCCGGCGTCGTGCGACGGGCGCGCACCGCGTCGACGGCGACGTTGTGCGACATCCGCAGCAGCCAGGCGACGAACGGCACGCCGCGCGGCTCGTACTTGGAGATCGCGGTGATGAGCTTGGCGAACACCTGCTGCGTGACGTCCTCGGCGTCGTGGTGGTCGCGCACGATCGTGCGGACGTAGCCGAACACGTTGTCGGCGTAGCGCAGATAGAGGAAGCGGACCGCGTCGCGGTCGCCCTGCTTGGCGCGCATGACCGCGCGGCTGACGAGCCGCTCGATCTCGGGTGATGAGTCGACGGTCGACTTGGCGACGAGTCGGTCCTTGGTGCCGCCGGCCCAGGGCGTGTCCGCCTCGGGCATCGGGAGCGCTCTGAGAGGCTCGCGGTTCATGTGCTCATTTCCCCTATTCGCTGTGTTCATGTGCGACCGCGCTTCGTGCGGGACGCTGTTGTCGGACTCAGCAGGCAACTGCCTCAGCCGCCGTGACGAGGTTGTTGACGTGTGCGTAGTGGCTCGCCTCGGTGCGGTTGGCCACGCCGAGCTTGCGATACGTGTTGGAGAGGTGGAACTTCACCGTCTGCTCGGTGACCCAGAGCATCCGGGCGATCTGGCCGTTCGTCGCACCGGCGGCGACGAGCGAGAGGATCTCCTTCTCGCGCAGCGTCAGCGGACAGTCGGCGATCGCCGCGGCCGGGCTCCGCTCGAAGCGGTGCACGACGTTGCCGCGCACGACCTCGCGCAGCATCGTTCCCAGGCTGACCGGGTGCATCGACTTCGACAGCACCGCATGGGCGCCCGCCCCGAAGACCTCGTTCATCCAGGCCTCGTCCATGCGCAGGGTCAGCAGCAGGCGCTGCGCCGTCGGGACATGCTCGCGGGCCTCGCGCAGGCGGGCGAGCGCGGGTTCGGCAGCGGGCTTCTCGACGCTGCGCGGATCGTGCATGTCGTCGACGAGCACGACGTCGGGACGGTTGTCGAGCAGCGCGTCGCGGGCGCCGGTGCGGCCGTCGACGACACCGACGACCTGAAAGCCGACGGTCTGCTTGAGCGCGAGCCGGATGGAGTGCGCGACCAGGGAATGGTCGGCGACGATGAGTAGGCGCTTCATGCCTGTGCCCCTCCTGTGCGCTGCGTGGCGGCGGTGTTCATTGCTCGCTTCCCTCCGTGGTCGCGTAAGAAGCCGGCGTGTCGATCAGGCCGATGCCCAGTCCCCCGCCGGAGTGGAGGATCAGGTCGGCGGCCTCGTTACGCGAGCGCACGCCGAGCTTGGAGAAGGCTGAGGAGAGATGGCACTTCACGGTGCTCTCGGCGAGGAAGAGCTTGGCGGCGATCGCCTTGTTGCTCATTCCCATGACGACCATGCCGAGGACCTGCTTCTCGCGGCCCGACAGCGTCGGCCGGTCGACCTCGTGACGGCCCGCTGCCGGAACGGCGGTCTGCCCGGCGAGCACGGCGCGGACGGTCCATGTCAGCGCGGTCTCGACCTCGGTCTCGAAGACGACGCCGTCGGCGCCGGCCTCGAGCGCACGGCGCACGCCGCGCCGGGAGTCCTCGGGCATGACGGCGATCAGGTGCGTCTTCGGCAGGCTCTTGCGCAGCCGGCGCATGTGAGCGTCGCGTTCGGTGATCCCGCGGCCGAAGGCCACGACGAGCACGTCGGGGTCAGGAGACGAGCCGTGACCGAGCTCGTCGACGGTGAGGCCGCGCCGCTCGACGGTCATCCCCGCGTCCTCGAGCACGCTCTCGATGCGCAGTGCCGCGAGTTCGTCCTCGGCGACGGCGGCGATCAGCGGCGACGTGCGCACGCGTGCCGTATCGGGATCCGTGAGATTCACGCTCATCGAACGTCCCTGCTCTGGCGTCGTACGCGTCGCGTGCCGATCCTTGGCCCGCGCACGATCGCTGCGTCTGGCAGCATGAATTTTGCCCCTGTTCGTTGGCCCCTGGTCACGGGTGTGACCGTCAACGTCCACGACCCTCGCAGAGCTTTCGTCCCGTTACATCGGGGCTAGCCCCCACGTTTGCTGCCGTTGTCTGCGTATCGGTTGCGGGCTCTACCCAGGCGCAACTGCAGGGATCTTGACCGCTTCACGCAGCCGCTGTTGCAGGATCTCGCAACGCGGCCCGTGGAACCTGGCCTTTTCCCGGTCCTCCGCAACCGTGACCACACCTCGCTGCGGGTCGGGAGCGCCGGGACGCAATTGCACCGCCGTCTGAGCGGCACTTGCCCGCGAGCGCGGTCGTCGCGGCCTGCGACCACCCCGCACATCTGAATGCGACAAAGGTCGCAGCCACGATCACGTCGCCGGACGCGACGCTGACGAGCCGCGCGGTGCCCGGGGTGTCGTGGCCGGCAAGCCCGCGCCGGCGGTTGGAGAACTCGACCGGCGACCCCACGCACGTCGATTGCCGGCGTCGGCGCGCGCCGGCTCGTGGTGGATCCCTGCCGGCGAGCTGCCGACGGTGGCGGGAAGCCGGGCTATAATCCGCGCCTTCGCGGATGTAGCTCAGTTGGCTAGAGCGTCTGCTTGCCATGCAGAAGGTCGAGGGTTCGAGTCCCTTCATCCGCTTGTGGCGAAAGGCCCGCTCAGGCGGGCCTTTCGCGTTGAGGGCGATGGCTTCGCGGGTTGGGCCAGAGTCCGCGGGTACCACTCGCGGGTACCAACCTGCGTGATGGGTCGCGTCTGGGTCCTGACCCGGCGTGGCGCCGAATCCACCGCAAGGAGGGTCACCCGGACGGCCGCCACTCGCCCGGTGCTAGCGGTTCGCGGCCACCGCGAGAGTGCTGGTCATGCCTCGATCCAGCAGTCGTGGGTTTCTCGGTTCCGGCCCCGTGAGCGCATCTACTCCTTGCCACCGTCGTTACTCTCGCGCGGATGGGAGCCGACGAGTGGTATCGGGGTACGGACTGGAGCGCGCAGACCCAGGAGCTTTTCGAGGCCAAACTGGCTCGAGCGCTGCCAAACCAGCCGTGCCCAGTACCTCCGGATCAAGGGCGTTGGACTCACCGCCGCCGCTGATGCGGCAACGCGCAGCGCCGGTCGGGATCTTCTGCGTCGCGTCGTGACCGAGTACCCCTCTGACGCGTTGGAGGCGACCTGGGCACACCGGGACCTCGGCCGCATCCTTGGTGCAGGACAACGAGGTAGAAGAGGCAGCCGAGCACTACTCAGTCGCGCTAACGTCGGATCGCCCCGACCCTTCCGCCGCGGTCCGCCTTGCCGAAGTCATCGTGCTGGCTCGCTGGGCGCATCGGTATGAAGAAGCTCTGGCTGTATTGGTTGGCGTTGGAAGTGAGGATGCGGGCGCTCCATTTCCGGCCACGCGGTTCCGGTGGAATCTTGTTGCTGCGCGACTCTCCGACCGCCTCGGCAAACGAGACGATGCGCGGGAACTCGCGGCGATTGCGCTTTGCTGCCTCGACCAAACGCAATCGCCGTTCCCCAGACATCGATCAATCGGGCTAGCAACCGCAGACGCGCGCACGCGACGCGAGTTGGAGAAGCTCGCGAAGAAGTAGTCGAGTTTCGGCCACTGTCCGGGCCGCGCGCCGCAGGGACCTCGTCGGTGTAGACACTTGCAGTGGCCCCACCGTGGACGGGGGAAAGCCAGCCAACGTCGCAACAGATGACCGGCAGGATCCTAGAGGCACTCGCTTCGCTGATGAAGGCCTCGAACCGCGGTGCGGTCAGGCGAAGGCCCGGAGGGCCGAGGCTGTCCGCACCGCGGCGCGCGTCTCGTCGGACCCCCGGGCCTCAACCGTCGCGGCCGCGTGCGCCGGCGATGCGCCGAGGAGCAGCAGCGCGGCGGTCGTGTCGAACGAAGGGGTGTATGCGACCCCTGATGCGACACGATCGTTCCGCGCTCGAATCCGGCTTCCCTTTCGCCTGCACGGAGCGCTCTGGTCGGGGTCAGCGTCAACGCCGCAGGCCGATCCGCTGTCGGGACTCCCTCCAAGGAACAGCCGACGGGACAGCCCGGTGGCCCGCGGCGCTGCTCGCCACGCGATTGTCGTCCGGGCCGACCCGCCGCTTGCCGCGGTGGAGGCCGATGCGCTCGCGCATGCCGACCAGCCCGTGGCCCCTGTTCGCGCCGTTGATGCCGGCTGGGCAATCGGTCCGGCGTCGTGGATCACAGGCGAGCGCGTCGGCACCGAATACGCGCGCTGGCCTGAACGCGACCGGCGTGCCCGAGCACACTCGTGCACCTGGCCCGCGCACCGTCACACAGCCCAGCAGCGCGCGCTCATGAGCCGCACCGGCCGAATCCCCCGCCAAACGCGATCAGGGCTCCTCTCAGTCATCCGCAGGCCGCACCCTTAGCCAGCCACCACAACAGGGGGACGCACTTGCACTCGACGAGTGCGCCCCATCTGACCAGCCGTCGCGCGCGCCCCGTCCGTCCTCATGCCAGCCATGCAGCTCGCCCTCCAGACCCAGCCTCTGACCCGCAGCGACGTGCTCACCGCCGCCGAGGTGGCCGCGTGGCTGCGGGTTCCCACGTCGACCGTCTACGACCTCGCGCGCCGCGGACACCTGCCCGGCCACCGCGTCGGGCGGGCCTGGCGGTTCCTGCGCCCGGAGATCGAGCGATGGCTGCAGGCGAGCTGATGACCGCTGGCCGGCCGGGCGGAGTCAGCTGAGCTTGACGGCCTCGTCATCGAACACGGCATGGATCTCCAGCCGGCCGCCGAGCGCCTCGACGTAGCGTTCGAGCGTCGAGAGGCGCACGTCGACCTCGCTCTCGATCCGAGACACGTTGGGGCGCGACGTCCCGAGCACCTCGGCGACGCCGGCCTGGCTCATGCCGCGGCCCTCGCGCAATTCGGCGAGCGCGACCTGCAGGCGCATCGCGCGCTTGGTCGCATCCACGCGCGCCCGAGCGTCGTCGTCGAGCGGGCGGCGCTTGCGGATCTCGTCGAGGTGGCGTGCCATCAGTCCAGTCCCTGCAGTCGGAGGTGCGCGTCGTAGAGGTCGTCGGCGAGCGGGATGTTGCGCTCGTACCAGCCGGTCCAGTCGTCGCGCTTGTCGCCGCCGAGGAGCACGATCGCGTTGCGCTCGGGGTCGAAGCAGAACAGCGCGCGCAGGTGGCCGCCGAACGAGCGCAGCTCCTTCATGTGGTGATGCCGCGATCCCGCGATGCGGTCGACGGCCGGTCGCCCGAGCGACGGTCCGCGCTCCTCCAGGAGTTCGACGGCAGCCATGATCGCCTCGTAGTCGGTGTCGCTGAGCTTGAGGATCCACTGCTCCGCGTACGCGGTGAAGTAGATGTCCCAGCTCACGATGGTAATGCTCTCATTGCCGCAATGCAATCGTTGCGGACGCATCGTCTGCCGGTCGCGCGAACGCGGCGTCCAGGCGCGCGTACTCCTCGGGGCGGAACTTCGCGGCCAGGTAGCGATCTGTCGTCGTGAGCTTCGCGTGGCCGAGCATGTCGCGGACGAACACCGGGTCGGCCGTGCGCGCGACGATGCTGCCCGCGGCGTGGCGCAGGCCGTGAAGCTTCATCGGTCGCAGCCCGGCCGCGGCGCAGGCGCGCTTGTAGCGCCGGCGGATCGCCGACTCGTCCAGCCGCCGGCCCCAGACGTTGGCGAACACGTAGTCGTCGGGTCCGAGGAACTCGCCGCGCGCCGCCAGCCGCCGCAGCGCGTCGACGGCCGGCCCGGCCAGCGGCACGTAGCGGTAGCGCCGGCCCTTCGGGATCGTCTCGATGCCCGCCGACAGGCCGCGTCGGACGAGCACCGTGCGTGACTCGAGGTCGACGTCGCACCAGCGCAGCGTCACGGCCTCCCCCAGCCGCAGGCCGGTGAAGAACAGGATCCGGAAGAACTCGGCGTCCTGCTCGTCGATGCGGAGATCGAGCTCGTCGCGCACGCCGTGGCGATGCTCGCCGGCGGCCGTGACGTCGGCCAGCGCCTGCACCTCGTGAAACTCGTAGTAGTCCAGCGCCGCGGGCGGTGGCTCGGGGCGCTTGTCGGACGCCAGGACCGGGTTGACCTGCAGACCGTGCGTGTCCTCGCGGCACGCGTACTGGAACATCGCGGCGAGCACCTGGCGGTGCTTGTTGACGTTGCGCGCGCTGAGCCCCTCGTCGTCGAGCGCACGCAGGAACGCCGATACGTCGCGGGTGCTCAGCTGCTTGATCGGGCGATCGCCGAGACCGCCCATCAGCCGGCCGTGGGTCACGCGCGTGCCGCGCTTGTACGGGATCCCGGGTTCGCGCAGCAGCGCGCCGTAGTCGCGCAGCGTCGCCGGCTTGACCCTGCGCACGTCCTCCAGCCACCGCAGCCACTCGTGCGCGAGCTCGCGCACTGTCAGGGGCCGGTTCGCTCGCTTGCGCTCCAGCCGCTCGCGCTCGGCGAGCTCCATCGCCACCCGGGCGATCGTCTGCACCGCGGCGGCGTGCGCTCGACGCTCGTCCAGCACATCCGCCGGCGGGCGGCCAGGTCGGCGCTCCCATCCGCCCTGCCCGTCAGCGACCAGCCAGGCCACTCCCAGGCGCCGCTTGAGCTGCCGGCCAGCGTCTCGCCACTTCGTCTCCCAGTACGGCTGACCGGCCTTGTCGCAGCGCACGAGGAGGTTCTACGAGACCGCCATTTCGGCCAGGGTACCACGCGGGTACCACCCGTTCGCGGGTACCACTCCGGGTACCAAACCGCACTCAGAACACCGGTTTTACAGCGCTTTTCGGACGTGGAACTCCCGCAAACTCCGCGTCCCACACCCGCTGGATGCAGTTGCCATGCAGAAGGTCGAGGGTTCGAGTCCCTTCATCCGCTTGTAGCGAAAGGCCCGCTCAGGCGGGCCTTTCGCATTGGTGGGGCCGGCTGAGTAGAGCGGGTCTCGGTCAGCGGGTACCGAACCGGCCGGTGGCACGTCAGGCCGTGACCCGCCGGCGTCGAGCGTCATCGAGCCGATGTTGCGGCCGCAACGTCAGGGACACGTCGGCATGATCGGCATTCTGGGCCCGGTTGGATCCTCAAACGAACCCGGCGGACGGGTCATGTCGGTAGAAGTGATGTAGCTGGCGCCAGGTAGGTCAGGCCGACCACCGTGGTGTCCAAGCCCAAGGAACGTGGACGTCGTATGGCGACCTGGCGGTCGCCGGCGGGCGCAGCAGCGGCGCCGCGCAGGATCTCGTAGATCTTCCGCAGATTCGCGGTCGCGACCGCGGCGGGCCCGGACACCGAATCCGCCCGCAGCAGATCGGCTGCCAAGCCATCGGGAACCACGCCGGAAGCCTGCCGCGCAGCCTCGAGCAGGAGTCGACGTGCGGCTTCGTCCATGCTCACACAGTGTCGCTTCTCGCGCGAGGGGGCGCGGTCCGCCGGGGTCGCTCAGGGCCGTCGGAGGTATGTGATCGCAAGAGCGCGACAGAGACCAGCATCGACGTGCGCCATCAGCCAGTCCGGCAGCGCACCGACGCGATTTTCAAGCGCACGGCGATCGACGGTGGCGATCTGCGTGACGTTGACGACCGAGTCGGTCTCGACCGACTCGACGTCGGCGGGAACGGAGACGTTCCCCGGCAGCGCCGCGAGTTGCATGTTGGTCGTAAGGACCGCCACCGTGACCGTGCGCAGATCCGAGCGGTTGTAGGAGTCGGCGCTGATGATCACCACAGGGCGTCGCAGCGCCGGGGCAGAGCCTCGGGGTAGGCCGAGATCGGCCCACCAGACGTCGCCGCGGTTCACTCGTGCTGATCGTTGGGCGCCAACGCCGCAGCAGCCGCGTTGGTGAAGTGATGATCGGGCTCGAACCCCGCGATGGCTTGGTTGATGGCGTCGGTGGTGCCGTCGTCGTCCAAGCGTTCGAGCCAGCGCTCCGCCGCGCGCGCGAAGAACTCGCTGCGCGATACGCCCAGCCGTTTGGCCGCGTCATCGACGCGGCGGAACGTGTCGTCCGGAAGCGAGATGGCCGTCTTCACGGTCTGAGTATAACCGGGTCATACCGCCCCACAACGGTTGCTTCGCGGGGCATAGATCCGACGCGCAGAGCGAACCTATCGCCTTGAACGGGGCGCTCTGTTGTCGGCGCCGGGTGAAAACTGACCCCCCTCTGCCGGTTGAATTCTGACCCCCGGGTCGTGTGGCGGAGGCGTCCGGGCGTAGCCGGACCCTCGCTGGTCAAGCGATCGAGCGAGGGAGGCGGCAAAGGGGTTGGTTGACG
>JBBSLI010000047.1:0-34209 GCA_038255395.1 Solirubrobacterales bacterium | reverse complement strand
GGACGGTCACCGAGCGGACGTCCGCAGAGTGCCGCAAGCATGTATACGCGGGCCGACGGCGGTCAACCACGGCATCCCGATGGCGTCGAACGCGTGCCTGGCAGTTTGTGGGCTATATCCGCCCGATAGCTGCCATCCTGCCCGCCGAAGCGACCGGTCCCGGCTTCGGCGAGGATCTCGCGATTCGACGGCCCGACCGCACCCGCGTTGCGCGAGGAGGGGCGCTCGTCTGCGGGCGAGCGAGAGCGCCGGTCATGCCTCATCGCAGAACGCTCGCGTCGCGCGGGTTGGGGAAACAGTGGCCGTGACGCGCCCGGTGCGGATATCGCACTCGGCGCGTCGGGATCACCACAGGGGTGTGCCCCGTTCGCCTGCACGGAGCCCCGCCGGCGAGCAGCGCCGGCACCCGCTCGGCGCGAGGAGGGGCGGAGTGGTCGAGTGGCGCTTAACTTTGTCTGAGACACAGAAAGGCGCCACTCGACAGTCGCGCAACCTGCGGCCGGTCCGCCGGCCACAGTTCTGCTCCTCGACGCTTGGGGCGCTCCGGCAGGCGCATCCAGGGACCGGGCGCGGTCCGTGTCGAGAGGTGTGCGACGGCGCGAATTGGGGCAGTTGGGCGGCCCCGCGCCCCACGTTGCCCGTGCGCGAGGGCGACACCTCCTGTGACGTCGCTTGGCGCGGGACCTCGTCGTTGCTGCCGAGCTGGCGCCGCGCCCCGGCGGCCGGCGACATCTTCAATCACGGGCCGCGCCCGCCTGTCGTACCACCCGGCCGCAGACCCGCCGACTGGACCGGCACCTAGACTCGGCCGCGGTGCCAGCCTTCAAGCCCGTCTACCTGATCCACGGCGACGATCACGGCCGCATCGGCGAGCGGCGGGCCGCGCTCCGCGCGCTCGCCGAGCGCGAATCGGGCTCCAGCGGCGTCGAGTGCTTCGAGGGCGACGCGGCCGCGCCGCACGCCGTCGCAGGCGCGCTCGCCGCGATGACCTTCGCGATCGGCTGGCGCTTCCTCATCGTCGACGGCGCCGAGCGCTGGAAGGACGCCGACGTCCAGACACATCTGCTGCCGGCGCTCGCGACCATCGGCGAGGAGACGACGATCGCGTTCTTCGCCCGTGAGGAGGGTCGCTTCAAGATCAGCCCGCTGCTCGTCAAAGCCGTCCAGAAGGCCGGCGGCAGCATCGCCGTGGAGCGGACGATGAAGGCCAAGGAGCTGCCGAAATGGCTGCTGGCGGAGGCCTCGAGGCTCGGCGTCAACCTCGACCGCGAGGGTGCGCAGGCGCTCGTCGCCCACGTCGGCGAGCGCCAGCAGCGGCTGCTGCGCGAGCTCGAGAAGCTCGCGCTCGAGCATGGCGACGGCGCCCGGATCGGCGCCGAAGAGGTCGAGCAGGCGGCGGCGCAGTCGGCCGAGCACCAGGTCTGGGGGCTCGTCGACACGTTCGTCGCCGAAGACGGACCGGCGGCGACGCGCGCCTATCTCGAGCTCGCCGCCCAGGGCGAGTCGGTGTCGCGGCTCGTCGGCCTGCTCGCGCGCCGCGTGCGCGAGGTGCTCGCCATCGCCCAGCGCCTCGAGGCCGGCGAGAATGCGCAGCAGATCAAGGCCGGGATGAAGGGCAACCCGTGGGCGCTGGATCGCCGCATCGCCGAGGCGCGCCGCTCGGACGCCGACCGCCTCAGCCGCGCGCTCGAGGCGCTGTCGGACCTCGAGCTCGCCACCCACGGCGCGAGCGAGCTGAGCGACCCGACCGGGATGATCAACGCGATCGCGAAGATCGCGGCATAGGCGCCGGCCGCGGCCTCAGCCCAGCGCGCGGCGCAGGATGTCGCGCAGCGCCTGCTGATCGGCGGCGCTCAGCGCCGCCAGCTGCGGCGGGACCTCCTGCATGGCCGCTGTGAGGCGATCGCGGACGGCCCCGCCGCGCTCGGTGACGACGAGCATCCGCACGCGGCGGTCGTGCTCGCCGGGCCGGCGCTCGACGAGGCCCTGCGCCTCGAGTCCGTCGACGAGGCCCGTGACGTTGGAGTTGTCGCAGTGCAGCGCGGTCGCGAGCGCGCTCATCGGGACCGGGTTGTCGGGGTCGAGCGTCTTCAGCGCGAAGAGCTGGGGGGGACTCAAACCGAACTCGCCCGCGACGCGGACCATCCGCGGGCGCATCTGCCAGAAGAGCTCGCCCATCAGGGTCCAGGCATCCTCCAGGGGCGTGCGGCGGGTGACGGCGGCATCCATTGACGAACACAATAATGGATCAAGGCAACAGTTGATAACCTCAACCTTTGCCGCGTAGGCTGGCGCGATGACCGAAGAGCGTGGAATCGACGTCGCGGGCCTCGTCCGCGAGTTCAAGGGCGGCGTGCGCGCCGTCGACGGGATCGACCTGCACGTCGCCGCGGGAGAGATCTACGGCTTCCTCGGGCCCAACGGCGCGGGCAAGTCGACGACCGTCAAGGTGCTCACGACGCTGCTGCCGCCGACCGCGGGACGCGCGACGGTCGCCGGCTACGACGTGGCGACCGAGGGCGCGAAGGTGCGCGCCGCGATCGGCGTCGCGCTGCAGGACGTGGCGCTTGACCCGATGCTCACCGGCCGCGAGCACATGCGGCTGCAGGGCGGACTGCAGGGGATTCCGCGCGCCGAGCGCACGCGCCGCGGCGACGAGCTGCTCGAACGCGTCGGCCTCTCCGACGCCGCCGACCGCCGCTCCGCGACGTACTCCGGCGGCATGAAGCGCCGGCTGGACCTCGCCCTGGCGCTGCTGCACAACCCGCGCATCCTCTTTCTCGACGAGCCCACGACCGGCCTCGACGTGCAGTCGCGCACGGCGCTGTGGGACGAGGTCGCGCGCCTGGCCCGTGAGGAGGGCACGACCGTCTTCCTCACGACCCAGTACCTCGAGGAGGCCGACGTGCTCGCCAACCGCGTCGGGATCATCGACCGCGGCACGATCGTCGCCGAGGGCACGCCGGCTGCGCTCAAGGCGCAGGTCGCCAAGCCGACCGTCGAGCTCATCCCGCGCGACGCTGGCGAGTGCGCCACCGCCGCCGCCGCCCTGAAGCCCTTCGGCGAGGCGGTGGCGCCGCGCACCGCCGGCTCGATCGCCGTGCGGCTGGACGCCGGCGCCGAGCAGCTCGCCGACATCGTCCGCGCGCTCGACACGGCGAACATCTCCGTCGCCAACCTCGCCCTGCACGAGCCGACGCTCGACGACGTCTTCCTCGCCAAGACCGGCCGCAGCCTGGAGGGGGCGGCCAACGCGCCGGAGACCGAGCTGCTCGCGGGCGCGCCGGCGTGACGGCCGCCGTGCACGGCGGCATGCCCGCGCAGGTGGGCCTGCTCGCCGGCCGCGCCGTGCGCCGCATCCTGCGCCAGCCCGCACAACTCGTCTTCCCGATCGTCTTTCCGCTCATCCTGCTCGCCGTCAACGCATCGGGCCTCGACGCGGCGACGGACCTGCCCGGCTTTCCGACCGCGAGCTATCTGGACTTCGCGCTCGCGATCCCGTTCATGCAGGGCGCGCTGTTCGCGGCGCTCAACGGCGGCCAGGACCTCGCGCGCGACATCCAGGGCGGCTTCCTGGATCGGCTCGCGATGACGCCGATGTCCGGCGCCGCGCTGCTCGCGGGCCAGCTCGGCGGCGCGCTCTTCATGGGCGTCATCAGCGCCGTGCTCTACCTCGTGGTCGGGGTCGCGTTCGGCGCCGGGATCGCCAGCGGCATCGGCGGCGCGCTCGTGCTGCTCGTGCTCGCGATCACGATCTCGTCGGCGTTCGCCTGCTTCGGGACGTACGTGGCGCTGCGCGCCGGCACCGGCGAGGCCGTGCAGGGCTTCTTCCCGCTGTTCTTCGTCCTGCTGTTCCTCAGCTCGGCGTTCTTTCCGCGCAATCTCATCGAGCAGGACTGGTTTCGCACGATCGCGACGTACAACCCCGTCTCCTACATGGTCGAGGGAATCCGCAGCCTCGTCATCAGCGGCTGGGACGGACAGGCGCTCGCGCAGGCCTTCGGCATCTCCGCGATCGCGATCGTCGCGTTCCTCGCGCTGAGCGCGCGGGCCCTGCGCACGCGACTGGTGCGCACATGACCACGGCCCTGCAGCGCACGCGCTCGGTCGCGCTGACCGTCGCCTGGCGCAGCATCCACAACGCGTTTCGCAACCCCGCGATCCTGCTGCCGAGCATCATGTTCCCGCTGTTCTTCTTCATCGCGTTCGCGGGCGGGCTGTCGGGCGTGCAGAACGTGCCGGACTTCGACTTCAAGTCCGGCTACACGTCGTTTCAGTTCGCGTTCGTGTGCGTGCAGGCGGCGGCGTTCGGCGGCGTCTTCACGGGCTTCGCGATCGCGGCGGACTTCGAGTTCGGCTTCGCGCGGCGGCTGCTGCTGGCGGCGCCCAACCGCGGCGGGATCGTCATCGGCTACATGATCGGCGCGATGGTACGGGCGGTCTTCGTGCTGGCGATCGTGTTCGTCGCCGGGCTCGTCAGCGGGATGCGGGTCGACGGGTCGCTGGGCGATCTCGCCGGGCTGCTCGCGCTCGCGCTCTGCGTGAGCGCCGTCTCGACGCTGTGGGCGGCGGGGATCGCGATGCGCCTGCGCACGATGCAGGCCGGGCCCGTCATGCAGATGCCGGTCTTCATCCTGCTCTTCCTCGCGCCGGTCTACGTACCGCTGGACCTCGTCGCGGGCTGGGTCCACGACGTCGCGCGCTTCAACCCGGCGACGGCGTTCCTCGAGGCCGCGCGCGGGTTCATCTCCGGCGAGCCGACGAAGGTCGCCATCACCGCGGCCTGCCTGGCGGGGATGTTCGCGCTGGCCGCCCTGTGGGCACGCGGCGGGCTGCGCAGCGCGGCGCGCGCGGGCTGACGACCTCCGCGTAACACCCGAAAAGCACTCGGGATTAGAGAGTATGTAGCCTAAGGCCCATGACCTACGTCATCGTCGGCAGCTGCATCAAGGACGACTCGTGCATCGAGGTCTGTCCCGTTGACTGCATCCACCCCAAGCCTGGCGCCCCGGACTTCGAGACCGCGGAGCAGCTCTACATCGACCCGGCGACCTGCATCGACTGCGATGCGTGCGTCGAGGCGTGCCCCGTCGACGCGATCTACGCCGAGGCCGAGATCCCCGCGAAATACGACTACGCGCTGAATCTGAACGACCGCTTCTTCGGCGAGCTCAGCACCGCGCAGCGCACCGCCGGATGACGGCCACCGGCCGCACCCGCCCGCGCGTCGCGATCGTCGGCGCCGGCCCCGCCGGGGCCTTCACCGCGGCCAGCCTGCTGCGCGCCTGCGGCGACGCCGAGATCGACATCTTCGAACGGCTGCCGACGCCGTGGGGACTGCTGCGCGGCGGCGTCGCACCCGATCACCAGGAGATCAAGCGCCTGGAGGACACCTTCGACCGACAGACGCTCAAGCGCGGCTGTCGCTTCCTCGGCAACGTCGAGGTCGGCACCGACATCTCGCACGCCGAGCTGATGCGCCACTACAACGCCGTCGTCTACGCCACCGGCGCGCAGACCGACAAGTCGCTCGGCATCCCCGGCGAGGACCTGGCCGGCAGCTGGGCGGCGACGGAGTTCGTGGCCTGGTACAACGGCCACCCGGACTACCGCGAGCTGGAGTTCGACCTGTCGTGCAGGCGCGCGGTCGTGATCGGCAACGGCAACGTCGCCGCCGACGTCACGCGGATCCTGACGCGCAGCGCGGCCGACCTGGAGCGCACCGACGTCGCCGACCACGCGCTCGAGGCGCTGCGCTCCAGCAGCATCGAGGAGGTCGTCGTGCTCGGCCGCCGCGGTCCCGCGCAGGCGGCCTTCACGAGCGCCGAGCTGCGCGAGCTGGGCCGCCTCGACGGCGTCGACCTAGGCGTCGACGAGGCCGGCGGCACGCTCGATCCCGTCTCGGAGGAGTGGCTGGCGAGCGTCGGCACGTTCACGGCGCGCACGAACGTCGAGCTCCTGACCGAGTTCGCAGCGCGGCCCGAGCGCGCCGGCGCCGATCGCCGGATCGTCCTGCGCTTCCTGCGCTCCCCGGTCGCGATCCGCGGCGAGGGCAAGGTCGAGGCGCTCGACGTGCGCCGCAACGAGATCGCGCGCGACGACGGCGGCATGCTGCGCGCGCGCGGCGTCGACGACGACGTCGAGACGATCGCGTGCGGCCTCGTCCTGCGCTCGGTCGGCTACCGCGCCGTGCCGCTGCCCGGCGTGCCGTTCGACGAGCGCAGCTTCGTGCTTCCCAACGAGCGCGGCCGCGTGCTGACCCCCGACCGCGAGGCGCTGCCCGGCGTCTACGCCGTCGGCTGGATCAAGCGCGGGCCGACGGGGATCCTCGGCACGAACAAGCGCGACGCCGACGAGACCGTGTCCTGCTTTGTCGAGGATCTCGCGGCAGGCGCGCTGCCGCAGCCCGCCAACGCCGGGCGCGAGCAGATCGACGCGCTGCTCGCCGAGCGCCGGCCGGACCTCGTCACGACCGAGGGCTGGCGCGCGATCGCCCGCCACGAGCTCGACAACGGACGTCGCGAGCGGCGTCCGCGCGTGAAGCTCGCGTCGCGCGGCGCGCTGCTCGAGCTCGCGTCGGTGGACGCCGTCGCCGCCTCGTAGCCTCGCTCAGGGTCAGGAGCCCCAGCCGCCCTGGCGGCGGGTGGCGGTGTTCCAGGCGTTGTCGGTCTCGGCGTGTGCGAGGCTCGTGGGGTAGGGCGGGCGCTTCCAGACGTGGAAGCCGACGGTGCCGTAGTGCTCGCGCAGGTACGCGACGAGGTCGCCTCGGTGCGCCGCACACGCGTGGCGTGCCGGGCCGTACAGCCCGCGGCCGTGGAAGACGAGCCAGCGCCCGGGCAGCACGTCCTGGTAGGCGCCCCACGTGTTCTCGCGCATCGCGCGCGTCAGGCTCAGTTGCGTCAGCGGATCGGGTTGCTCATCGCAGAACTGACAGCGGAAGATGAACCGGACCACAGCTTGAGTATCGCAACCGCCGGCAGGAACTCCACTACGTCATCCGTCGGTCCGCTGGCCGCGGCCCGGCGGCGCGCGTATATTCGCCGCCATGGATCTCGAGCCCGCTGAGCACGTCATCTTCGAGGGCCATCCGTCCTGGCGCTCGATTCTCGGCTTCTACGTCAAGGCCCTGCTCGGCGTCGTGCTGGCCGGCGCCGCCGTCGCGATCGCCACGCGCGTCGCCGACGAGGAGGTCAACACGGGCCTCGTGACGCTCGTCGTCGTCGTCCTGCTGGGGCTCGTGCTCGTCGCGGGCTACATCAAGCGCCTGTTCACGACCTACACGATCTCCAACCACCGGCTGCACATCCGCCGCGGGATCGTCGCGCGCGCCGAGCAGCAGACGCAGATCAACCGCGTGCAGAACGTCAACACGCACCAGTCCGTCCTGCAGCGGATGCTGATGATCGGCGACGTGAACTTCGACACCGCGGCGGGCGACGACTACGACTTCGAGTTCGCCGGCGTCGCCAGCCCGGCGGCGGTCGTCGAGGCGGTCCATCGCGCGCAGCGCGAGTCCGATGGCGCGGCGCCGATGGCGCCGGCCTCACGCTGAGCGGCGCGGGGGTTAGGCGCCGGAGGCGCCGCGGCGAACGCGCGACGCGCGGGACTTCTTGCGGGCGCCGGTGTTGCGATGCATCGCGCCGCGCTTGACGGACTTGTCGATGAGGCTGACAAGCTCGCGGTGCTCCTTGTCGGCGACGGCGTCGTCACCGGCGGTGACGGCGGCCTCGAGGCGACGGAAGTACGTGCGCACCGCGGAGGTGTAGTGGCGGTTCTCGAGGCGCTCGCGCTCGGAGCGCAGGATCCGCTTCTTCTGTGAGTGAATGTTGGCCATAGCGTGAAAGCGCCGCGGACAGGACCGCGGCGGTCCCTAGAGTAGCGCAACGGATGGCGACCGAAGCGCGTGGGCTCAAGGGCGGTTCCGGGCGGATCGCTCGCAACACCGCCATCTTCTCGCTGCTCACCGGGCTGTCGCGGATCGCGGGGCTCGTGCGCGAGGTGGTGGCCTCCAGCTACTTCGGCACGAGCGGCGCGTTCTCGGCCTTCACGTTCGCCTTCCAGGTGCCGAACCTCGTGCGCAGCCTGTTCGCCGACGCCGCGCTGAGTGCCGCCTTCGTGCCCGTCTTCACCGAGCTGTTGGAGAAGGGCAACAGGCGCGACGCGTACCGCCTGGCGTCGACGTTCGTCGTGCTGATCGTCGCCGCGCTGACCGCCGTCACCGTCTTCTTCGTGCTCGTCGCGCCGGTCATCATGCCGCCGCTGACCGGCGACGACTTCAGCGCCGAGCTCGACGCGTTGATGGTCGGGCTGTCACAGGTGCTGTTCCCGATCGTGCTGCTGCTCGGCCTCAACGGCCTGCTCGTCGGGATCCTCAACGCCTACGACCACTTCACGATCCCGGCGCTCGCGCCGCTCGTCTGGAACGTCGTGATCATCGCCCTGCTCGTCGTGCTCAGGCCGCACTTCGACGGTCCCGACCAGCTCTACGCGTATGCGATCGGCGTCCTCGTCGGGACCTTCGTGCAACTCGTCATGTGCGTACCGGTGCTGCGCAGGCTCGACTTCGCCTTCGAGTGGAAGGGGATCTCGTTCCGCGATCCGCGCGTCAGGCAGGTGCTCGCGCTGATGCTGCCGATCACGCTCAGCCTCGGGCTCATCAACTTCAACCTCTTCATCAACTCGACGCTCGGCTCGACGGTCTCCGAGGCCGTGCCGCGCGCGATCGACGCCGCGTTCCGGCTCTACATGCTGCCGCAGGGGATGTTCAGCGTGGCCGTCGCGACGGTGCTGTTCCCGGCGCTGGCGCGCCTGGCGACGCGGCGCGACGTCGACGGCCTGCGCAAGCTCACGGGCACCGGGACGCGCCAGATCTTCCTGCTGCTGATCCCGGCGGCGGCCTGCACGCTCGTCCTCGCCGAGCCGATCACGCGCCTCGTCTACGAGCGCGGGGCGTTCGACGCGCAGTCCACCGACATCGTCGCCGAGGCGCTCTTCTGGTTCTCCTTCAGCCTGCCGTTCGCCGGCGTGAACCTGCTGCTCACGCGGACGTTCTTCTCGCTGCAGCGGCCCTGGCTGCCGACGGGCCTGGGCGCCGCGACGCTCGTCGTGAATCTCGTCGTCGCGCTGGCACTCGTGGGGCCGTACGGGATCGGCGGGATCGTGTTCGCGACGGCGGTCGCGAGCGCCGCGATGACGGTCGGCCAGGCGTACTATCTGCGCCGCGAGCTCGGCGGTCGCCTGGAGGGTGCCGAGACGCTGCGGGCGCTCGTGCGGATGCTGCTCGCTGCGGCCGTGCTGGCGGGCGTTGCGTACCTGCTGTGGCTGGGACTCGACGCGGCGCTCGGGCGCTCGCTGCCCGCGCAGATCGTCTCGGTCTGCGGTGGCCTCACCGCCGGCATCGCGGCCTACGTCGCCGTGGTCGTCGCGCTGCGGGTGCCCGAGGCCGAGCAGATCCGCGCGCTCGTCGCCGCGCGGGTGCGGCGCTCCGGGTAACCGCGCGCCTGCCGCTCGCGCGACGTGTCGCGCGAGCCCGGCTGCTGCGAGACTTGGCGCCGATGGCCAGCCGCCGATTTGGTTCCGCCACGCGCGTCGCGCTCTTCCTCGCCGCTCGCGGCCGCTGCGAGCACTGCGGTGTCAAGCTCGATCCCGGCTGGCACGGCGATCACGTGATGCCGGTTCGCCTGGGCGGCACGACCGCGCCGGCCAACGGTCGCGCGCTGTGCCCGCGCTGCAACCTGACCAAGGGCGGCGCGGCGCCGTGACGGTCTCGCCGCGCGCGTGGCAGGCGGCGTTTCTGGCGCGCCACGCGGCCGCGACCGATCGCGACTTCCTGCTCGTCGCCACCCCCGGCGCCGGCAAGACGCTGGCCGCATGCCAGGCGGCGCGCGCCGCGGGCTGCGAGCAGCTCGTCGTCGTCTGCCCGACGACCGCCCTGCGCTCGCAGTGGGCCGACGCCGCGGACCGCGTCGGCCTGCACCTGGACCCGCGCTGGCGCAATGCCGACGGTGCCTGGCGAGCCGACGTGGACGGGGTCGCCGTCACCTACCAGCAGGTCGCGTCCGCACCGGACCTCTTCGCCCACCACCTCGCGCGCCCGACGTTCGTCGTCCTCGACGAGGTCCATCACGCCGGCGAGTCCGCGACCTGGGGGACCGCGCTGCGGGCAGCGTTCGGCGACGCGCACCGGCGGCTCGCGCTGTCCGGCACGCCGTTTCGCTCCGATGCCCGCGCGATCCCGTTCGTCAGCTACGACGAGGACCGCCGCTGCGCGCCGGACTTCGTCTACGGCTACGGCGAGGCGGTCGCCGACGGCGTCTGCCGCCCGCTGGCGTTCCGGCTGCTGGACGCGACGCTGCACTGGCGCGTCGACGCGCAGGAGACGATCGCCGCGTTCGCCGACGAGCTGGACCCGCAGGACGACGCGCGCCGTCTGCGCACCGCGATCGACCCCGCGACGCCGCTGCTGCCGCAGATGCTGCGCGACGCGGACGCGCTGCTGGTCAAGGCGCGCACCGTCGTCGCCGACGCGGGCGGGCTCGTGCTCTGCGACGACCGCGCCCATGCGCGCGCGACCGCGGCGCTGCTGCGCACGATCGCCGGCGAGAAACCCGTCGTGGTCGTCAGCGACGAGGTCGGGGTGCACGCGCGGATCGAGCGCTTCGCCCGCGGCGATGCCGGCGCGCCGCGCTGGATCGTCGCCGTGAACATGGTCAGCGAGGGCGTCGACGTTCCCCGGCTCGTGCTCGCGGCGTACGCGACCGTCAAGCGCACCGACCTGTTCTTCCGCCAGGCGGTCGGCCGCGTCGTGCGGCGGCGCGACGAGGATCCCGAGGACCTCGTCGCGACGGTCTTCCTGCCCGCCGACCCGACCCTGAAGGGCTGCGCCGAGCGCGTCGAGGTGCAGCTGCGCCAGCAGGTCTCCGAGGAGGCCGGCCACGGGTTCGACGTCGAGCCGCCCGTCGGCACCGGCCACCGCGCGGACTTCCAGGCGCTGGATGCCGAGGTCGCACCGGGCGGGATGATCGTCGCCGGGGTGCACTACCGCCGCGACGAGGTCGACGCCGCGCGGCGCCTGCTGCGCGAGCTCGGCCAGCCGGAGCGGGCGCTGCGCTCCGTGCTCGAGTTCGTCCGGCGCGAGCGCATGGGCGGCGGGCAGCAGCAGGCCGCCGGCGCGCCGACGCCGGGATCGGCGGCGCCGGCGACGGCCGTTCCCGCGCACCGCCGCGTCGAGGACAAGCGCCGCGCGCTGGACCGGCTCGCGCGGCGCTGGGCCAAGCTGCGCCGCGAGATCGACCCCGACTACACGTGGCCGCAGGCGCAGGCGCGCGTCAACCGGGCGATGGGCGTCGCGCGGCGCAGCGAGGCCGGAGAGCGCGAGCTCGACGCTGGCCTGGCGTTCCTGCGCTCCGAGCTGGCAAAGCTCGCCGCCGCGTATCCGCAGCAGGCCGAGCGCCTGCGCATCCCCGGCAGCGTCGATGCGATCGACGAGCGCCTGGCGGCGCGGGTGCGCGACCGCTGAGCGCGGTCAGCGCGCCGCTGTCCTGTGCAGCGAGCGCCGGACAGATCACCGGACGGCTCCATGCGAGACGAGCGCGCCGACGGGTATAGCCGGCCGGCGCGATTGCTGGACGAGCCGCGCAGAGGCCTTCGGCTTCGAGCGAGAGCGACCCGTGCAGGCGAAAGCAGAACTCGGGACGATCCTCAGGTGACCTGGCCTGAGGACGCTCCCGTGCCGCATGAGGCTCGCGTGCGGGAAATGTCGAGCGGGCGAACCGGAACCGTCGCGGGATTCACGCAGTCGCGGGACGGCGACTGGAAGTGGGCGGTGATGATGGATGACGACGAGCGTGTCTGGATGGTGTCTCACGCTGACACCGAGCAGATCGACTGAGAGTGCCGCTTTGAGGGAGGACCAGCGCTCTCGTTCGCCGCGCGAAGAGCGCTCCTCCTCGCGCCGGCGGCGCTGTGAGCAGATCGCTTCTGCCGCCGAGTAGCAGCGGAGTGGTCGAGTGGTGCTTGACTTGGTCTGACACAAAGAATGGCACCACTCGACAGGTCGGGTGCGAGCGCCGCTCGCCGACGGGACCTCCATGCAGGCGAAAGCGGAAACTGGAGGCGCGGCGTAGGTTTCTGCCGAGATGGAGCGCACTCAGGAATTGCCAACGCTGCTTGAAGAGGCGGAAGAGTGGGCGCGGCCGCGAGTCACGTTCCATGCTCGCCACGAGCGCGGCGGCCACCACGGGCTTGCTCGCTACGCCCGGCTCAAAGTCGGCGATCTCGTGTTCGAGAGCGAACTGCTGGGTCCGATTACGAAGCGCGAGAGCATCCATGAACGAGCTCCTCGCGTGTCGTTCCCACCGCGAATACGCCCTCCACATCAGGGCTGTGGGCACCCCAGCCACCGTCGTCGGCGCGTTCGTAGATGACGAGATAGTCCTTCATCGCAGATGCTCCAATCCTGTCGCCCGGCGGATGGCGCCAAGCGTCCCGACCGGAACGGTATCGGAGTCCTGGGCTGCGCCACGTTCGTGCGAGCCGGCCTGCCGCACCGTTGTCCAGTCCGCCATCGACAGCGCTCGCGAACCTCTCGAGACTTCTTCGCCACCGCTCGAACCTACGGCGCGTTGCGGACGTTGTGAGCCCACATCCGGCGACAGGAAGCGCCTCGCGCGAGCGGATTCTTGCCTACCCGGAAACGAGCGCTCCTCCGAGGCAGGAGCGGCAGCGCACGCCGCCGCCGCAGCGTCCCAGGGCGCCGTTCGCCGGCAGAACGGCGAGACTGGTTGAGGTCGATCAGGTGCTGGTTTGCATGGCGTGCGCGATGAAGTCCGCTTTAGCAGCGGTGTAGTCGGCGTAGTCAGCTCCGTCGTGGCGGCGCTTGAGAGCGTTGTACTGCGTGAGAAGCGCGCGGTCGCCGATCAGCGCGACGACCACGTTCGCAAGCTTCATCGACGCCGCGACGGACCCACCTGCGGCGGCGACCAGCCTTTACGACAATGCTAATCTCGTAAAGGATGAGCAAGGTCTCGGGCAAGAACCAGGTCACGATCCCCGTGAGCGTCCTGCGCGAGGCGGGACTCGCGGCGGGCGACGTCGTCATCATTCGCGCTGCTGGGAGCGGCCGTATCGAGGTCGAGCGCGCCGATGACCTGATCGCGAGATTCGCAGGCAGCCTGCCGGCGCGGACGTACCCCCCGGGACATCTCGACGAGTTGCGCGGCGAGTGGCGGCACTAGCACTCGACGCAGACGTCCTGATCGCGTTTCTCGACGCGTCCGATGTGCAGCACGACAGCGCCGTCGACGTCCTGCGACCGTGCCTCGCAGCCGGCGGGCAACTCCTGATCGCAGCCAGCGTGTATGCCGAGATCCTCGTGCGCCCGCTCCAACGCGGCAGCGACCACACCGTCGACGCGTTCATCGAGGCGATCGGCGCGACCATCGTGCCCATCGATCGAGACATCGCCAGGCGCGCCGCACAGCTGCGAGGCGCGCACCGCGCGCTGCGCCTCCCCGACGCGATCTCGCTTGCGACGGCGCTCGTCGTGGGCGCCGAGTTCGTCACGCTCGATCGCCGTCTCGGCAAGACTGCCGACCTCGAACGCCCGACCCGCTGACCACGACGCTCCGCCTTGCCGGCGGCGCCACGCCGTGGCGCGCGTGGGCCGACGAAACGAGATCGCAGCGTGCGCTCAGGGGCGCTCGCGATCGTCGGCTCAGTTCGGTCGGTGGCACCTATGCGGCTTCATGCGCTGCAGATTCGACGTGCACGCCGGTCCTTGGCGTTCTCGCGCTGACGTGCGCGCGCCTGGTGGCTGCGCGCGGTGCCCTCCGCTCGGTCTGCTGTCGGGCGACGGCGAGGGGTGGTCGTGGCCGACGCGCGGCGTGACCGCTCTCGCGTGCGGCCCGGAGCGCCGGGGTGTGCGGGACCGCGCCCTACTCTGTACTCCCGTGGCAGACCAGGCCCATATCCGCAACTTCTCGATCATCGCCCACATCGATCACGGGAAGTCGACGCTCGCCGACCGCATCCTCGAGATGACGAAGACCGTCGACCCGCGCGCGATGCGCGCGCAGGTGCTGGACTCGATGGACCTCGAGCGCGAGCGCGGGATCACGATCAAGGCCCAGGCCGTACGCGTCCTGTACGAGGCCCGCGACGGCGAGACCTACCAGCTGCACCTCATCGACACGCCCGGCCACGTCGACTTCACCTACGAGGTCAGCCGCTCGCTCGCCGCCTGCGAGGGCGCGCTGCTCGTCGTCGACGCCTCGCAGGGCGTCGAGGCGCAGACCGTCGCCAACACGTACCTCGCGATCGAGAACGGCCTCGAGCTGATCCCGGTGCTCAACAAGCTCGACCTGCCGGGCGCCGAGCCCGAGCGCGTCGCCGAGGAGGTCGCCGACCTGCTCGGCGAGCCGACCGACGAGATCCTGCGTATCTCCGGCAAGACCGGCGACGGCGTCATCGACGTGCTCGAGCAGCTCGTCGAGCGCGTGCCACCGCCCGCCGGCGATCCCGACGGCACGCCGCGGGCGCTGATCTTCGACTCCGAGTTCGACCAGTACCGCGGCGTGATCGCCTACATCCGCGTCGTCGACGGGACGTTCCGCAAGGGCGACGTGATCCGCTCGATGGCCGGCGACACGGTCGCCGACATCGACGACATCGGCTTCTTCACGCCGGCGATGGTCGTCACCGAGCAGCTCAGCGCGGGCGAGGTGGGCTTCCTCATCACGGGCATCAAGGAGGTCTCGGCGCTCGCCGTCGGCGACACGCTGACGACGAAGGACGGCTGGGCGCGCAATCGTGACCTCGAGCCGCTGCCGGGCTACCGCGACGTCCAGCCCGTCGTCTTCTGCGGCCTGTTTCCGATCGACTCCGACGAGTATCCCGACCTGCGCGACGCGCTCGAGAAGCTCACGCTCAACGACGCCGCGCTGTCGTGGGAGCCCGAGGTGTCCGAGGCGCTCGGCTTCGGCTTTCGCTGCGGCTTCCTGGGCCTGCTGCACATGGACATCGTGCGCGAGCGATTGGAGCGCGAGTACGGCATCGCGCTGATGGCGACGATGCCGTCGGTGCGCTTCGAGGTCACGCTCACCGACGGCACCGAGACGGAGGTCCACATCCCGTCGGACTTCCCCGACCCCGGCCGCATCCAGGAGATCCGCGAACCGATGATCGAGGCGTCGATCCTGACGCCGAAGGAGTACATCGGCCCGATCATGGAGCTCTGCCAGGAGCGCCGCGGGACGCACAAGGGGATGCACTACCTGTCGGCCGAGCGCGTCCAGTTGCACTACGACCTGCCGCTCGCCGAGATCGTGATCGACTTCTTCGACGCGCTGAAGTCGCGCACGCGCGGCTATGCCTCGCTGGACTACGAGCTGAAGGGCATGCAGGCCTCGAACATGGTCAAGCTCGACCTGCTGCTCGGCGGCGAGCAGGTCGACGCCCTGTCGATGGTCGTGCACCGCGACAAGGCCTACGAGGTCGGCCGCACGCTGACCGAGAAGCTCAAGGCGAAGATCCCGCGCCAGCAGTACGACGTCCCGATCCAGGCCGCGATCGGCGCCGCGATCGTCGCGCGCGAGACCGTCAAGGCCTACCGCAAGGACGTCATCGCCGGCTGCTACGGCGGCGACATCTCGCGCAAGCGCAAGCTGCTGGAGAAGCAGAAGGAAGGCAAGAAGCGGATGAAGAAGGTCGGCCGCATCGAGGTGCCGCAGGAGGCGTTCCTCGCGGTGCTCGAGCTCGGCGACTGAGCGCGGCCAGCGACGTCATTCGCGATAGGCGCAGCGAGCGGGAGGACGTCAGCGGCGAACGCGGTCTGCGCGCTCGGCCTGCTCGCTACGGCTGCGCGGGCGCGAGCTGGCGCGCCGACGAGAGCAGCCTGCGCATCGCCCTGCGCGCACGCTCCGGCGACAGCTCGATCGCCCGTTTGCCCGCCTTCTCGGCGGTCTCGGTCTCACCGGCGTAGTACGCCATCTGGGCCAGCCGCGCGTACTGCGACGCGCGCGGCGGGCTGAGGTTCTCCGTCAGGAGGATCTGGACCTCGACCGCCTTCTTGGGCAGATCGAGCGAGCCGGGTCCGTAGGCGGCGGCGATCAGCTGCGCGACGCCGGTGTCGAGCCGATCGGGATCGAGCGCGACGTAGCGGTCCCAGGCCTTCGTCGCCTCGCGCAGCTCGTCCTTGCCGTCGTCCGTGTAGCCGCCGGTCGCGTTGGTCTTCAGGCCCGCCGCCTGGAAGCGGGCCTTGGCCAGCTCGGCGAGCGGCTCAGGATCGTCCGGCGCGGCCTTGGCCTGCTTGTCCGCAGCCTCGATCCTGGCCTCGAGACCATCCGTGGCGGCGGCCGGCGGCTCGGACCGCTCGTCGTCCCCGCCGCAGCCCGCCAACGCGGCCGCGACGGCGGCGACGGCGACGAGCACGCGCAGTGATCTGTGTCCAAGGGTTGCCATGACGCGCGGCGCATGCTCGCAGGGCGCCCGGCGGCGGGCAAGCACGTACCGCAGACGCGGCCCCGCAGCCGCGGTCAAGACGCGACCGCCGGCCGCGTGGAATCGCTGCGCAGGATCCACAGCGCGGGTGCCGCGACGAGCACCGCGCCGCCGATCGCCAGCGCGGCCACGCCGAGCGCCGTCAGCGCCAGCCCGCCGAGCAGGGCGAGGCCCGCGCCGGTCAGGCCTGCGACGAGGTCGTTGAAGCCCAGCAGCTTGCCGCGCTCGTGGCGAGGCGGTGCTGTCGGAGAGGGCGGCGGTCGCCGCGACATAGGAGAAGTTCCAACCCAGCCCGAGGCCGAACAGCGCGGCCATCGTCGCGGGCACGCTCGTGATCCACAGCAGGCTGATCGCCGAGACGCACATGAGCAGCAGGCCGCCGGCGAGCGCGCGCGTGCGGCCGAACCGGTCGACGAGATCGCCGACGACGACGATCAGCCCGAACATCCCGATCACGTGTGCGCCGATGATCGGGAAGACGTTGTCGGCGCCGTGGTGGTGATAGTCGACGACGACGGCGCCGGTCAGCGTCATCAGCGCGACCATGACGGCGAAGCTCGCCTGCGCCGCGATCAGCGCCGGCAGCACGCCGGGACGCCGGACGAGCTCGCGCAGCGGCGCCGGCGGCGTGTCGTCCTCGATCCTGTCGTCGAACTCGAGCAGCTCGGCGATCCGCTTCGGGTCGGGCCGCACGAAGAGAACGATCGCCAGGCCCGCGAGCATGAAGCCGCCGCCCGCGAGCCACAGCGTGCTGAGCGCGTCGCCGTCGAGCTCGCGCCCGGCGAGCACGGGGCCGAACACCGCCGGGCCGAGGATCGCCCCGAAGACCGAGCCGAACAGCACGAGCGCGATCCCGCGGGCGCGGCGCTCGGCGGGGTACATGTCGCCCGCCGCGGTCCGCGCGAGCAGCGCGGTGGAGCTCGACGCGCCGACGAGCGCGAGGCCGGCGAGCACCACGAGCGCCCAGCCCTGGGCGCTGCCCAGCGCGGCGAGGGCGCAGCCGATGGCACCGGCGGCGAACCCGCCCGCCAGCACCGGCACGCGCCCGAAGCGGTCCATCAGCAGCCCGGCGGGCAGCGCCGCCAGCGCGCCCGAGCCGAGCGTGATCGCCGGGCCGAGTCCGAGCAGCCCATCGATGTCGAGCACGCGCACGAGCGTCAGCGAGGCGACCGCCGCGGCGAGCTGCAGCGTCGCGGAGTTCATCGCCAGCGAGCCCGACAGCAGGGCGGTGTTGCGGCCGATCGGCAGTGACGGCGTGCTGGACACGAGCCGTGCGAGCCTACCGGCAGCACCGCACCGGTCCGGGCCGACGGCGGCGCACGGTACGTTTGCGTTCATGCGGCATCGCGTCCGGCTCACGCTTGCACTGCTGACGCTCGCCGTCGCCGTCGGCCCGGTCTCCGCGAACGCGCGCTCGCTGGAGAAGACGACGAGCTCCTACACGACGATCGCCGGTGACCCGAGCGCGCCGTACTCGCGCCTGAAGCTCCAGTCGGGCTGGAAGCGCGCCGTCCGCGACGATCTCGCCGGCCCGCGCAAGCGCCGCCACGTCCGCCGCCGCTCGCTGCTGTACTTCGCCCAGCTGTCGGACTTCCAGCTCGCCGACGAGGAGTCGCCCGCGCGCGCCGAGGCGCTCGACGTCGCCGACTCGCCCTTCACTTCCGCGTGGCGCCCGCAGGAGGCGCTCGAGCCGTTCACGGTCGACCAGGTCGTGCGCCAGATCAACCGCTTCGACGTCAGCCCGATCCGCAACCGGCGCCGCCGCCACGCGCGCCTGGCGCTGTCGATCACGACCGGCGACTCGGCCGACAACCAGCAGATCAACGAGACGAAGTGGGTCGTCGGGCTGCTCGAGGGCGGCCGGCTGAACCCGAACTCCGGCGTCGCGGGCGGCGTCTGCGGCGCGCTCGCCGCCGCGCCGGCGGGCGAGGCGGCGCGCTACACCGGCGTGCAGGACGACGACGACGTCCTCGAGTCCGGCCGCTTCTACGACCCCGATCGGCCGTCGGGGGCGTTCGCGGCGTTCCCGCGCTACCCCGGCCTGATGGACCGCGCCCAGGTGCCGTTCGAGGCGGCCGGCCTGAGCAAGCCCAGCTACGTGTCGTTCGGCAACCACGACGGCACCGTGCAGGGCAACATCCACGCGCTCAAGGCGCTCGACGACGTCGCGCGCGGCTGCGTCAAGCCGCTGGCCGCGACCGGCGTCTCCGACCTGTCCTCGCTGCTGACGAGCCCGGGGCGGTCGATCGTCGTCCCGCCCGATCCCGAGCGCGGCTTCGCCGACCGGCCGACGTACAAGGGCCTGCACGCGACCGGCAGCCAGGGCGACGCGCACGGCTTCGCGCACGTCGACCGCGACGAGCTGTCGGCCTCGCGCGGCGAGGCGTCCTACTACGCCTTCAGCCCGAAGCCGGGCCTGCGGATGATCTCGGTCAACACCGTCGCCGAGGGCGATCGCCTCAGCTCCAACGGCAACATCGACGAGCCGCAGTTTCGCTGGATCGAGCGCGAGCTGAAGGCCGCCGACCGCCGCGACGAGCTCGTCATCCTCTTCGGCCACCACCCGATCGGCAGCCTCACGAACAGCGCCGCCGACGAGGACGCCGGCGACTGCGCGCTGCGCGCCGTCTTCGGACCGGGCTGCGACCGCGACCCGCGCGCCTCCAAGCCGCTGCACCTCGGCCCGAGCTTCGAGCAGCTGCTGCTGGCCCACCCGCGCGTGATCGCCTACGTCGCCGGGCACACGCACGAGAACCGGATCACGGCCTTCAAACGGGCGCCGGATGGCCGCGGCGGCGGCTTCTGGGGCATCGAGACCGCCTCGGAGATCGACTGGCCGATCCAGTCGCGGCTGCTTGAGGTGATGGACAACCGCGACGGCACGCTGTCGATCTTCGGGACGCTGATCGACCACGGCGGGTCGCTCGTGACGCCCCGGCCGGGCACGAACGCGGGCGCGTTCGACCCCGAGACGCTGGCGGCGATCGGGCGCGAGCTGGCCTACAACGATCCGCAGGTCGGCGTCGAGGCCGGAGCGGAGGGGCGCCCACAGGACCGCAACGTCGAGCTGCTGCTGCCCGACCCGCGCACGCCGGCGCGATGAGCGGCGGCGAGGAGCTCCCCGACCACGTCCGCCGCAACCGCGAGGACTGGGATCGGTCGGCGCCGGACTGGGTCCAGCCAGGGCGTTACCTGTGGGGCTGCGAGGAGCCGGTCTGGGGCGTGTGGCGCGTGCCCGAGGCGCAGGTCGGCATGCTCGCCGGCGACCTGCGTGGCACAGACGCGATCGAGCTCGGCTGCGGCACCGGCTACGTCTCGGCCTGGCTCGCGCGCCGCGGCGCGCGCCCGGTCGGGATCGACAACTCGCAGGCCCAGCTCGACACCGCGCGGCAGCTGCAGGAGGAGTTCGGCATCGCGTTCCCGCTGCTGCACGGCAATGCCGAGCAGGTCCCGTACCCCGACGCGAGCTTCGACTTCGCGATCTCGGAGTACGGCGCGAGCATCTGGTGTGACCCGTACGCCTGGATCCCCGAGGCGGCGCGGCTGTTGCGACCCGGTGGGCGGCTCGTGTTCCTCGTGAACTCTGCCCTCGTGATGCTCTGCGCGCCCGACGCCGCCGACGTGCCGCTCGGCGACCGCCTGCTGCGCCCGTACTTCGGCATGCACCGCGTCCAATGGCCCGCCGACGACTCGGTCGAGTTCCATCTCCCGCACGGCAAGCTGATTGCGTTGCTACGCGCAAGCGGCTTCGAGATCGAGGAGCTCGTCGAGGTTCGCCCGCCCGATGGCGCGACGAACGTCTACCACCCCAACGACTCGCTGGAGTGGGCGCAGAAGTGGCCCTGCGAGGAGGTCTGGAAAGTCCGCAGGCGCTGACGGTTGCGGCATCCTCGGCGCCGCATCGGGCGCGCGGCAGGCGTGGTGCCGTTCTCGAGCTCGCGGCTCCTGGCCCGCGATGCGCCGCGTACAGCGCCTCGATGCCGATCTTCGTCGCGGCCATCGTCGCCGCAGTTGCACCACCGCGGCCGTCGTGACAGCCCGCCCGAAAGCTGGCCCGATGACCAGTTGCACCGCCGTTGCGCGCTGAGCTAGCGTCGCCGGCACGAACGGAATCGACGCCGGGGGGATCGTGAGGAAGGGACAAGCCGGCATCGTCCAGGGCCTGCGAGCGGGATTCGCGACGCCGGATCTGCGCCGGCTGCAGCTCGGCTGGTCGGTCGCGTCGGTCGGCGGCTGGGCGTTCATGGTCGCGCTCGCGGTGTACGCCTACCGCGAGGGCGGCGCGACCGCCGTCGGCCTCGCCGCGCTCGCGCGGATGCTGCCCGCCGGCCTCGCCGCGCCGCTCGCCGGGCTGCTCGCCGACCGCTACTCGCGCCGCGACGTGCTCGTCGTGACGTGTGCCGGCCGCGCCGTCGCGCTCGCCGCGATCGCTGCTGCGATCGCCGCCGCTGCGCCGCTCGCGGTCGTGCTCGCGCTGGCCGCCGTCGTCACCGTCCTGCAGACCGCGCACCGGCCCGCGCAGGCGGCGCTGCTGGCGCTGCTGGCCCGCACACCGCACGAGCTCGCCGCCGCCAACACCGTCTGGAACGCGCTCGACAACGCGGGCTTCGTCGCCGGCGCCCTGCTCGGCGGCGCGCTGATCGCGACGGCCGGGACGGCGACCGTCTTCACCGTCACGGCGGCGCTGCTGCTCGCCGCCGCGGCGGCGCTCGCGCGGGTCGAGCGTGACCGCGTGCCCGAGCACCGGGCCGGGCTGTCGGGCCGGGGCGAGATCGCCGGCGGGCTGCGGGCCGTGCGCTCGGACCCTGTGCTGGCGCGCGTCGTCGGCGTCCTCGCCGTGACGACGCTGATCGAGGGGATCGTCGACGTGCTCGTCGTCGTCGCGGCGCTCAGCCTGCTCGATCTCGGCGATGCCGGCGTCGGCTGGCTCAACGGCGCCTGGGGCGCGGGCGGTCTGGTCGGCGGCGTCGCGGCGCTCATGCTCCTGCACCGCGGGCGCCTCAGCGCCGGCCTCGCCGGCGGTGCCGTGCTGGCCGGGATCTCGCTGCTGGTCCTCGCGGCGCTGCCCGGCGCGGTCGCGGGCCTGGTCCTGATCGCCGCCTTCGGCTTCGGCTACACGCTCGTCGAGATCGCCGGGCTGACGCTCGCCCAGCGGCTGACCTCCGACGAGCTGCTGGCGCGCGCCTTCGGCGTCATGGAGAGCGTCTACTGGATCACGACGGGCATCGGCGCGATCCTCGCGCCGCTGCTGATCGCGTGGTTCGGCGTGCGCGGGGCGCTCGCCGTCGCCGGCGGCTGCCTCGTCGTCCTCGTCGCCGTCGCCGCGCGTGCGCTCGCGCGGATCGAGGACCGCCGGCCCGTACCGCAGCGCGGCTTCGAACTGCTGCGCGGCGTCGGGTTCCTCGCGCCGCTGCCGCTCGCCACGCTGGAGAACCTCGCCCTGCGGCTGGCGCCGGTCGGTGTCGCCGCCGGCGCGGACGCCGTCCGCGAGGGCGAGCCGGGCGAGCGCTTCTACCTCGTCGACAGCGGCGAGCTCGACGTCCACGCGGGCGGCCGCACGCTGGGCCGGCTCGGGCCGGGCGACTGCTTCGGCGAGATCGCTCTGCTGCACGACGTGCCGCGCACCGCCACCGTGACCGCGGTCGCGCCCGTGCGACTGCAGTCGCTCGGGCGCGAGGAGTTCCTCGCCGCGGTCACCGGACAGCCGCGCGCCGCGCAGGCGGCCGAGCGCTTCGCGGCGCAGCGCATGAGCGAGGGCGCCGTCCGTGTCGGCTGAATCCAGCCCGCTCGCGCTCGATCGCGAGACGATGCGCGCGATCGGCTACGAGACGATCGACATGCTCGTCGAGATGCTCTGCGACGACGGCGCGCCGGCGCTGCGCAAGGCGACGCCCGCGGAGATGGCGGGCCGCGTCGACGGCGGCGCGCCGGAGCGTCCGCGACCCTACGGCGAGCTGCTCGGCCAGTTGCGCGACGACGTGCTGCCGTTCATGAGCCGCCTCCAGCACCCCGGCTACTTCGCCTACATCCCCGCCTGCCCGACGTTCCCCGGCGCGCTCGGCGACCTCATCGACAGCGCGATGAACATCGACGTCGGCTCCTGGCGCCAGTGCGCGGGGCCGAGCCACCTCGAGCTCGTCGTGCTGGGCTGGTTCAAGCAGTGGATCGGCTATCCGGACGCGGCGGCGGGGGTCCTCGTCGGCGGTGGCTCGGCGGCGAACCTCACCGCGCTGCACTGCGCCCGCGAGGCGCTGCTGGGCGCGATGACCGACCGCGTCGTCGCCTACGTCTCCGATCAGACGCACTCGTCGATCGCGCGCGCCGCGCGCGCGCTGGGCTTCCGGCCCGAGCAGGTCCGCGTGCTGCCGACCGACGGCCGCTACCGCCTGCAGCCCGAGACGCTCGCCGCCGCGATGGACGCCGACGCCGCTGCGGGCCTGCAGCCGCTCTTCGCCGCGGCGGCCGCGGGTTCGACGAACACCGGCGCGGTCGACGACCTGCCCGGCCTCGCCGAGGTCTGCCGCGCGCGCGGCGCATGGCTGCACGTCGACGCCGCCTACGGCGGGTTCGCCGTGCTGACCGAGCGCGGACGCGGGTGGCTGGCGGGGCTCGAGCTCGCCGACAGCGTCACGCTGGACCCCCACAAATGGCTCTACCAGCCGATCGAGTGCGGCTCGCTGCTCGTCCGTGACGGCGCGCTGCTGCATCGCGCGTTCGAGATCGCGCCGGACTACCTGAAGGACACGCTCGTCGACCACGAGGTGAACTTCGCCGACCGCGGCCTGCAGCTGACGCGCTGCTCGCGCGCGATCAAGATCTGGCTGTCGGTCGGGACGTACGGGCTGGGCGCGTTCCGCCAGGCGATCGACACGTCGCTGGACCTCGCCCAGCTCGCCGAGCGCCACGTCCGCGCGAGCGACGCGCTGCAGCTCGTCACGCCCGCCTCGCTGGGGATCATCGCGTTTCGCCGTCGCGTTCCCGGCGCGAGCGAGGAGGACGTGGCGGACGTCAACAGCGCGCTCGTCGGCGCGTTCGAGGAGACGGGGAACGGGCTCGTGTCGTCGACGCGGCTGCGCGGGCGCTACGCGATCCGGCTGTGCGTCATGAACCACACGAGCACGGCCGCCGACGTGCTGCGCGTGCTCGACTGGTTCGCGGCGGCGCCGCTGCCGCAGCCCGCTGCGCCGGCCGGCCCGCCCGTCGAGCAGGGCTTGGACCCCGAGCGTGCCGACATCGGCGAGGGCTGGCTGGGGCCGCCGCAGATCGACCCGGCGACGCTTGCCGAGCTCGAGCTCTTCGAGGGCGTCTGCGCAGCGGTCGTGGCGCGGGTCTCCGTGTGGGGCCAGGAGCTGCGCGTCGCGGCCGGCGACGAGCTCGTGCGCCGCTGGGCGTCGGCGCGCGACTTCTTCGTCATCGTCGACGGCGAGGCCGACGTCGAGCGCGACGGCGAGCTGCTCGCCCGGCTCGGCCCGGGCGACTTCTTCGGCGAGATCGCCGCGCTGGACTGGGGCGCGGGCTACGGCTACGCCCGCACGGCGAGCGTCACGGCGGCGACGGCACTGCATCTGTTCGTGCTCGGCCCGGCCCACCTCGGCCTGCTGATGCGCGATGCGCCGGCGCTCGCCCGCCGCGTCGAGGCGGCGCGCCGCGAGCGCCTGAACCATTCGCCGTCTGCGCACCCGTCGCCTTGACGGCGCGGCACGTGCCTCGTCACGGCCAGGCAGAACATGTACCTTGCAGCGCGCGGGGGACGAGACGGACGAACCTGGGAGGTCCACGATGGCAGCCACGCAGCAGCCCGACCCATTCGGCGCTCCGCCGCAGGCCACGGGAGGCGCATCCGGTCCGCGCGCGGGTTTTTGGATCCGTTTCGGCGCGTGGCTCATCGACGGCATCCTCGTGGGCGTCGTCTCGATCGTGCTGCAGCTGATCGAGCCCACGCTGGGGACGATCCTCGGCCTGATCGGCGGCATCGCGTACTACACGATGCTCGAGGGCGGGCCGAAGGGCCAGACCGTCGGCAAGATGGCGGTCGGGATCCGCGTGTACGACCTCGCCAGCGGCGGGTCGATCGGCTACGGCCGCGGCTTCATCCGCTACATCGGCCGGATCGCGTCCGCGCTCGCGCTCCTGCTCGGCTATCTGTGGATGCTCTGGGATCCCGAGAAGCAGACCTGGCACGACAAGTTCGCCGGCTCCGTCGTCGTGCCGACGAGCGCCTACCCGGTCAGCTCGTAGCGGACCGGGGACGAATACGCGCGTGACGACACCGAGCGAGAGGGCCGGGCCGCGGCTGCGGCCGCTGTCGCTGGGCGAGATCCTCGACGTCTCGATCAAGATCTGCCTCTCGCAGTGGCGCACGCTGATCAAGGCGGTGCTCGTCGTGGTCGTGCCGGTGCAGATCGTCAGCACGATCGTCAACGCCGACTACACCGTCGAGTCGCTGGACTTCGGCGCGAGCTCGACGCAGACGCCGCAGGAGACGCTCGATCAGCTCAACCAGTACCTCGGCGGTCTCGCGATCGCCGGGGTGCTGCAGCTGCTTGCCGTCCTGCTGGCGACGGCGGCGTGCTTCCGGGCGATCGCGCAGGCCTATCTCGGTGAGCAGACCGACTGGCGCAGCTCGGTGAAGTACGCCTTCAGCATGGCGCCGGCGCTGCTGTGGCTCACGCTGCTGTATGCCCTCGGGCTCGTGCTGGGCCTCGTCCTGCTGATCCTGCCAGGCATCTTCCTCTACGTCGCCTGGGCGCTCGCGCTGCCGGTGCTGCTCGTCGAGGGGCTGCGAGGGCCGAAGGCGCTGGGTCGTTCGCTTCAGCTCGTGAAGGGGCGCTGGTGGCGCACCTTCGGCGTCATCATCGTCGGCTTCATCCTCGCCACGATCGTGTCGACGATCGCGCAGGGCGTGTTCCTGATCGGGATCTTCGCCGGCGAGGGCAACGACGCCCTCGTGCTCGTGCTCAGCGCGATCGCGGGAATCGTCGGCCTCGCGGTCAGCACGCCGTTTCAGGCCGCGCTGCTGACGGTCATCTACTTCGACCTGCGCGTCCGCAAGGAGGGCTTCGATCTCGAGCTGCTGGCGCGCGAGATCGGCGGCAGCGTGCAGCCGGGCGCAGCGGGAGCGGCCGGGGCTGCGCTGGGTGGCGGCGAAGCGCCGCTGCCGCAGGCACCGCCGGCGCCGTCGGTGCTGCCCTCCGCGGAGCCGGTCGACCGCACGGGCGCCCCGTACTGGCCGCCGCCGCCCGGTTGGAAGCCGCCCCCGCCTGCCGACCCGCCCGCCGCGTCCGGCGAGGCCGAGCCGGACGGTCCGCCGGCCGGCGGCGGTCGCGACGAGCCTCCGCCACCGGACGGCCCGCCGCGGATGCCCGGAGTGCCGCACGGGTGAGCGCGGGCCGTGTTGTGCTGGCATGCGTCGTCGCGTGCGCGTGCTGGCCTGCGGCCGCGCAGGCCGCCGAGGCGACCGCCGCCGAGCTGCGCGCGCTCGCCGTCGCGGCGCAGCGCGATCCGGCGGCGCTCGCGCGGCTGCGTGCGATCGACGTCGTCGAGGGCCGCCCGGCGCGGCTCGGCGACGCGCTGCGCGGGACCGGCGCCGAGGTCGCCGCCCGGCTGCGGGCGCTCGCACAGGAGGTCCCGTCTCCAGGCGGCGCCGCGACGCCGGCGGCCGCGCGCGAGCAGGCACGCGACGTGCTCGCGCAGCGGCGCTTTCAGGAGACGAAGGTGCCGTCGCCGCTGCGCAGCGTGCGCGAGCGGATCGGCGCGGCGCTGCGCTCGGCTGGCAGGCCGCTGCAGGACGGGTTCAACTGGCTCGCCGCGCGGGTGCCCGGCGGCAGGGCCGTGCTGTGGGCACTGCTGGCGACGTTCGTGCTGGCGTCGGCGGCGGTCCTCGCCGGGCGCGCCGGCACGCGCGAGCAGGGCGGCGCGGATGCGGGCGCAGGGGCCGACGACGATGAGCGGATGAGCGCCGCGCGCCTGCGCGAGGAGGCCGACCGCGCCGAGCGCGACGGCGACCTCGAGGAGGCGCTGCGACTGCGATTTCGCGCCGGCCTCGTCGAGCTCGACAGCCGCGAGCTGATCGAGCTGCGGCCCGCGCTCACCAACCGCGAGCTGCTCGGCACGGTGCCGTCGCCGACGCTGGCCGAGCTCGTCGACGGCTTCGAGTCCGTCGCCTACGGCGGCCGGCCCGCCGACGCCGACGATCTGCAGAGCGCCCGCGACGGCTGGCCGCGCGTGCCCGAGGAGGCGGACAGGCGGTGAGGCGGCTGCTGCCGCGCAGCCCGGGCGCCCGCGCCCTCGTCGCCGCGATCGCGTTCTTCGCCGTGCTCAACGTGATCGTGCTCGTCGTCTCGAGCGTCAGCCCCGAGCCGGGCGGCAAGGACGGCTCCGCCTACGCGACACAGCCGCGCGGCGCGGCCGCCTACGCCGAGCTGCTGCGCCGCGCCGGACATCCGATCGCCTACCTGCGCGACCCGCTGGCACAGGCGCGCCTGGACCCTGACGGCACGGTCGTCGTGCTCGAGGCCGACCTCGAGGACGAGGAGCGCGCGACGCTGGCGCGGTTCGTGCGCGCCGGCGGGCGGCTCGTCGCGGCCGGCGAGCGGGCGGGGGCGGGCGTCGTCGCGCGCGCGCCACGCTGGTCTGAGGACGGCGTGGAGAACGCCTTGCCGACCGTGCCCGTGCCCGAGACGACCGGCGTGTCGCGGGTGCGCAGCGCGGGCGGCGGCAGCTTTGCGGCGCCGCGTGGCGCGCTGCCCGTGCTCGGCGCCGATCCCGTGCTGCTCGCCGTCGCGCGGGCGGGTCGCGGCCGCGCGCTGCTGCTGGCCGACTCGTCGCCGCTGCAGAACCGCCTGCTCGGCGAGGCCGACAACGCCGCGCTCGGGATCGGGCTCGCGGGCGCGCCGGGGCGGCGCGTGACGTTCGTCGAGTCGGTCCACGGCTTCGGCCGCGAGACGGGCCTCGCGGCGCTACCGGCGCGCTGGCAGTTCGGGCTCGGCGTCGCGCTGCTGGCGGCGCTCGTGCTGCTGCTCGCGCGGGCGCGGCGGCTCGGCCCGCCGGAGCTCGCAGACGACGAGCCGACGCCGGCCCGGCGCGAGCACGTCGAGGCGATCGCGCTCGCGCTGCGCCGCGCCGGCGATCGCAAGGTCGCGCTCGCGCCCGTGCGGGCCGCGGCGCGGGCGCAGGTCGTGCGCCGCGCCGCGCTCGCTGCGGACGCGCCTGACGACGACGTCCGCGCCGCCGCGTTGCGGCTCGGCTTCGAAGCCGATGAGGTGGCCGCGTTGACGGCCGACGACGGCAGGCCCGCGCCCCACGGCGATCTACAGGCGCTCGGCCGGGCGCTGGCGAGAGGCAGGCGATGAGAGAGCTCTACGAGCGCTTGGCGGGCGAGGTCGGCAAGGTCGTGGTCGGCCAGGACGAGGTCGTGCGCGGCGTCGTGACAGGCCTCGCGGTCGGCGGCCACGTGCTGCTGGAGGGACCGCCCGGCGTGGCCAAGACGCTGCTCGCAAGCGCGCTCGCGCGGGCGCTCGGCCTCGAGTTCCGGCGCGTGCAGTTCACCCCCGACATGCTGCCCTCCGACCTCACCGGCACGAGCACGCTGCGGGCCGGCGAGCTGGCGTTCCGGCCCGGCCCGGTCTTCACGAACGTCCTGCTCGCCGACGAGATCAACCGCACGCCGCCCAAGACGCAGGCCGCGCTGCTGGAGGCGATGCAGGAGGGCCAGGTCTCCGCCGACGGCGAGAGCCGCCCGCTGCCCGACCCGTTCCTCGTCGTCGCGACGCAGAACCCGATCGAGTACGAGGGCACCTATCCGCTGCCGGAGGCGCAGCTGGACCGCTTCCTGCTGAAGATCGACGTCGGCTACCCCGACGCCGGCGCCGAGCTGCGGATGCTCGGCCTCGCCCGCCAGGGCCTCAAGCCCGTGTCGCTGCAGGACGTCGCGGTCGTCGCCCAGCTCGGCGACGTGCGTGCCGCGCGGGCGACCGTCGACGCCGTGACGGTCTCCGACGAGGTCGCCGGCTACCTCGTCGAGGTCGTGCGCCGCACGCGCGACCTGCCGAGCGTCACGCTCGGCGCAAGCCCGCGCGCCGCCGTGCACCTGCTCGTCGCCGCGAAGGCCGCCGCCGCGCTCGCGGGCCGCAGCTTCGTCACGCCCGACGACGTCGCGGGCCTGGCCGGCCCGGTGCTGCGCCACCGCCTCGTGCTGCGCCCCGAGGCCGAGCTCGAGCGCTACGACGCCGCCGACGCGGTCCGCACGGCGCTCGAGTCCGTGCGCGTGCCGCGGTAGCGGGATGCCCGCGCCGTGAGCCCGACGCCGCGCGCCGCCGCCGCGCTCGCCGCGATCGCGCTGCTGGCGATCGCGCTCGGGCCGGTCGTCGCGGTGCTGCTGACGGCGGCGCTCGCGGGGGCGCTGATCGCCGACGCGCTGGCCGCGCGGCGGCCGCCGAACGCCCAGCGGCGCATGCCGGGCATCGTCGCGCGCGGCGTGCCCGCGCCGCTGGCGGTCACGTTTCCCGACGCGGACGCGGTCGGCGGGCGCCGGATCCGCGTGCGGCAGGCGACGACCGCCCAGATCGAGATCGAGCCGCAGGAGTCCGACGGCGAGCTGGAGTCACAGCTCGTCGCGCGCCGCCGCGGGCGCCGGCTGATCGCGCCGGCCGCGGTGCGCGTGAGCGGCCCGCTCGGCCTCGCGACCTGGGATCACCGCGCCGGCGAGGAGGCCGAGCTGCTCGTCTACCCCGACCTGCCCGCCGCGCGGCGGCTGGCGCTCGCGGTCCGCTCCGGGGGCTTTCGCGAGTCCGGCCGCCAGTCGCGCGGCCCGCTCGGGCTCGGCACGGAGTTCGAGTCGATCCGCGACTACCTCCCCGACGACGACATCCGCCAGGTCAACTGGCCCGCGACGGCGCGGCTCGGGCGGCCGATGAGCAACCAGTACCGCATCGAACAGGACCGCGACGTCATCTGCGTGCTCGACTGCGGGCGCCTCATGGCGGCGCCGCTGAGCGGCGGCGCGACCCGCCTGGACGCGGCGATCGACGCCGCCACCGCGGTCGGGCTCGTCGCCGACGAGCTCGGCGACCGCTGCGGCACGGTCGCCTTCGATGCGACGGTGCACCGGCGGCTCGCGCCGCGCCGCCGCGGGGGAGACGCGCTCGTGCGCGCCGTCTACGACCTCCAGCCCGCGCCGGTCGACTCGGACTACGAGCTCGCCTTTCGCACCGTCGGCTCGTCCAAGCGCGCGCTCGTGATCGTCTTCACCGACCTCATCGAGGAGGTCGCGGCACGCTCGCTCGTGCTGGCGGTGCCGGTGCTGGCGCGCCGCCACGAGGTCGTCGTCGCGGGCGTCGTCGACCCCGACCTCGATGCGATCCTGCGGTTCGCCGGCGCCGGCGCCGGCGCCGGCGCGAGCGACCTCGACGTGTACCGCGCGGCGGCGGCCCTCGACGTGCTCGCGGCCCGTGAGCGCGCCGCGGCGCGGGTGCGGGCGGCGGGCGCGCGGGTCCTGGAGACCGCGCCGGCGGAGCTTGGACGGGCCTGCGTGAGCGCGTACCTCAGGGCGAAGTCGCGGGCGCGGCTGTGAGCCGCTGCGGGCGCCCGCGGACGAACACCAGCGCCCAGTAGGTCCCGCCGACGCCGAAGCCGAGCACGATGCCCGGCACGAGCCCAAACCCCGCACGGGTCACGAAGCCCTCGATGATCCCGGCGAGGATCACCCACGGGACCGTGCCGAGCACGATCACGATCGCCGCGCGCGCCTCCTCGGCCAGCGCGCGCGAGCGCGTCCGCGGCCCGGGCGCGACGAGCGCGTAGCCCATCCGCATCCCCGCCGCCGCCGCGACGGCGATGCACGACAGCTCGATGACGCCGTGCGCGGTCACGAACTCGGCGAACTCGACCCCGTTGCCGTTGGCGATCGCGCCGCCGGCGACGGCGCCGAGGATCGCGCCGTTGTAGGCGACGACGAACGCCGTTCCGAGGCCGAACAGGATCCCGGCGGCGAACGCGAGGAACGTCACCTGGATGTTGTTCGTCATCACGGCGCTCGAGAAGGCCGTCGTCTGCGCCGTCGTCATGCCGGTGTCGGAGACGGGCTCGACGGCGCCGCGGAACTGCCCGGGCACGAGCCCGACGGCCGCGCCCGGGTCGCTGATCGACCAGGCGATCGTGAGCGCCGCCGGGACGAGCAGCAGCGCGACGGCGATCAGCAGCGCGACCGGACGCTCGCGCACCGCCACCCAATACCCGCGGCCGAAGAACGTGCGCAGCGAGCCGCGCCGGGGCTCCTCGGCGTACACCGCCTGGCGCGCGCGGGCGACGAGCGACTCCAGCCGCGCGACGATCGGGTCGCCGGGATGGCCGCGGCGCGCGAGCGCGAGGTCGGCGGCGGCGCCGCGGTAGAGCGCCGCGAGCCGCAGGACCTCCGCCGCCGGGCGGCGCCTGCGGCGCCGGCCGCGGGCGCGCACCAGCGCATCCAGCTCGCGCCAGTCGCCCTCCCGTTCACCCATGAAACGCTCTACCTTCATAACCGGTGCAGTACGAGGATCGCATCACCATCCCGACGCCGGAAGGCGTGGCGCTCGAGCTGACGCTCGCCGGGATCGGATCGCGGGCCCTCGCAGGGGGCCTGGACCTCGTCTTCAAAGGGCTCCTCCTGCTCGTGTTGCTGGCGCTCCTGTTCGGGTTCTTCGGCGGCTATGGAGCGCTCGTCCTGATTCCCTCGATCGCGCTGACGCTGCTGCTCTACGACGTCGCGTTCGAGAAGCTCAACCGCGGTCGCACCCCGGGCAAGGCGATCTGCGGGCTGCGCGTCGTGCGCACCAGCGGGCGCCCGGTCGACCTCACCGCGAGCATGATCCGCAACGTGCTGCGGCTCTTCGACGGGATGACCCTGAGCTATGTGCCGACGATCGTCTCGATCGCCGTGACGAAGCGTAACCAGCGCGTGGGCGACCTCGCCGCCGACACGATCGTCATCCGCGACCGCCGTGAGATCGACGGCTCGCAGGCAGGCTTCGCCTTCGGCGCGCCGGCCGCGAGTGCCGAACCGGTTCATGCCGCCGCGGGCGCGCGCTGGGACGTCAGTGCCGTCCCGGCCGAGGATCTCGCGACCGTGCGGGCGTTCCTGGAGCGCCGCCACAGCCTCGCCCGCGACGCCCGCGCCCGCCTCGCCGCGCAGCTGGATGGCGCGCTGCGCCCGAGCGTCGGCGGCGCCGACGTGACCGATCCGGAGCGCTTCCTGGAGATCCTGTACGACGCCAAGCGCGCGCGCGGGTAGGGTCCGCGGCGTGGATCTGGGGCTCGCCGGCAAGGCATGCATCGTCACGGGCGCGACGCGCGGGATCGGCCTCGCCACCGCGCGGATGCTCGTCGGCGAGGGCGGGCGGGTGCTGCTCGTCGCGCGCGACGCCGGCGCGGGCGCGCGCGTGGCGGCGGAGCTCGGGGAGCGCTGCGCGTCGCTTGCCGCGGACGTCACCGATCCGTCCGCGGGCGACCGGATCGTCGCTGCCTGTGTCGAGCGCTTCGGATCTGTCGACGTGCTCGTCAACAACGCCGGCACGTCGTTCGTGCGCTCGCTGGAGGAGCTGAGCGACGAGGACTGGCAGGGGCAGTGGGAGCTGCACGTGATGGCGCCGATGCGCCTCATGCGCGCCGCCGGGCCGCTGATGGCGCAGGCCGGCGGCGGGCGGATCGTCAACGTCTGCTCGTCGGCGGGCAAGCGCCCGTCGCTGACGAACCCCGCCTACGCGGTCACGAAGGCGGCGCAGCTGTCGCTCTCGCGCGTGTTCGCCGATCGCTACGCGGCCGACGGCGTGCTCGTCAACGCCGTCGCGCCGGGAGCGGTGACGTCGCCGCTGTGGACCGCGCCCGGCGGGCTCGCAGACCAGGCCGCGCAGGCGCGCGGGATCTCGCACGACGAGGCGCTGGCGGCGCAGGCCGGCAAGATCCCGCTGGGGCGGCTCGCCGAGCCCGAGGAGATCGCCGCGGTGATCGTCTTTCTGTGCTCGCAGCGGGCCTCGACGGTCACCGGCGCGGCGTGGTCGGCCGACGGTGGGACCGTCGCGACGATCGTCTGAGAGATCGTCTCAAGTCCTGGGCGGAGCGGCCGAAGACAAGGACGACATCGTCAGAACGCCGGCCAAGGAGGCCGGCAGGGTGGAGCACGGATGCGAATCACCGAATCGGGGCTTGCCCTGTGGGCATCGCAGCGGTCCGAGGCGACCGCGGCAGGAGCGCGCGAGCGGCGACTCGACGACGCGGGCCACGCCGCCTCGATCGTCGCAACATGCTCGACACCGACCGCGACGGCTGGATCGACGAGGACGACCTGCCATACGATCAGTTGCTGCTGCTCGAGCGCGCGCGCGCCGCCGAGGCGGTCGACGACGCGCCACCGCCCGAGCGGGCCCCGGCGGCCGTCGCGCCAGCGGCCGAGCAGCGGCCGCCACGGCCCGAGCCGTCGCCGCCGCCGGTCCCCGACGACGCCCCGCATATCGACCTGCTCGCCTGACGCACGCGCCGGGCCTGCTAGAACTTCCGCGCGTGGCCGTCAACACGGACGTCATCGGCAAGACCTATCCGCCGGCGGAGTATGCCGTCGGGCGCGAGAAGATCCGCGAGTACGCGCAGGCGGTGGGGGAGACCAACCCGCTGCACCTCGATCTCGAGGCGGCGCGCGCGGCCGGCTACGACGACCTCGTGGCACCGCCGATGTTCGCCGTCGTCTACGCGTTCCCGGCACTGTGGCCGGTGCTGTTCGACGAGGAGGTCGGGATCGACTTCTCACGCATGGTGCACGGCGGCCAGGAGTTCTCCTGGGGCCCGCTCGTGGTCGCGGGCGACGAGATCACGACGACCGTGAGCGTCGCGGACGTCAGCGAGCGTGCCGGCAACGGCTTCTACGTCTTCGCTTCGGAGTCCGTCAACGGGCGTGGCGAGACGGTCTGCTCGGGACGCTGGTCGAACATCGTGCGGGGAGCGTGATGCAGCCCGGCGACGAGATCACGCCGCTGGTGGTGACCCCCGACAAGTACCTGACGGTGCGCTACGCGGGCGCTTCGGGCGACTTCAACCCGATCCACATCGACGAGGAGTTCGCCCAGCAGGTCGGGCTGCCCGGCAGGATCCTGCACGGCCTCTACACGATGGCCCAGGTCGCGCGCGCCCATACGGACGCCGGCGGCGGGCCCGAGTCCCTGAAGCGCCTCAGCGTCCAGTTTCGCGGCATGGGGCTGCCCGAGCACGAGATGGTCGTGACCGGCACGGTCTCCTCGGTCGACGACGGCGTTGCGGTCGTGGCGTGCGGCTGCGAGCAGAACGGCAAGCGGATCATCCGCAATGCCGAGGCGGAGCTGCGGCTGCCGGCGGGGTAGCGCTCGCGTTCGCGGGGCCGGATCCATCCGTCACATCTGCACGCGAAGGCCCGTCGTGGTGGCGCTTTTCTGTTGGCATGGAGCACGAATCCGCCACAACGCCCCCGCCGTGACGCCCCGCACCGCCGGACCCCGCGCGGCGGCCGCGACAACACGAACCCACGTCCCGCATCGATGCAGTTCTGCCGGCACGATCGCGATCACGACACACGAACGGCCCGCCGGGGCGGGCCGTTCGCACTCGTCAGTTGGCGGCAGTGGCTGTTAGCTGACGCCGAGCTTCTCGGCGGCGCGGCGGGTGCCTTCGACGCGGTTGGCGATCTTCTGGAATGCGATCTCGCGGGCGTAGTCG
>JBBSLI010000046.1:0-34257 GCA_038255395.1 Solirubrobacterales bacterium | reverse complement strand
ATGTCGTTGGCCGCCCCGCCCTCGAGGCGGTCGCTGCCCGAGCCACCGAACAGCTCGTCGCGGTCGTCCTGCCCGTAGAGCCGGTCGTTGCCCGAGCCGCCGACGAGCTTGTCGTTGTTGTCGCCGCCGTAGAGGCGGTCGTTGCCGCGCTCACCGTCGATGCAGTCGCGGCCCGCGTAGCCGGAGATGCTGTCGTCGCCGCCGAATCCGAAGATCTCGTCACCGGCGATCGTCCCGCGGATCCGTTCCCCGCGATCGGTCCCGACGATGCGGTTGGAGCAGGCACCGGCCCGCAGCGGCTCCTTCTCGGTCGCAGGCGTCGTCGGACCCTGCGCGGCCGGCGCGGGCGCCGTCGGCGGGGGCGGCAGCGGCGCGTTGTTGCTCGTGAAGATCCACGCGCGGCCCTGGCCACCGAAGGGACCATCGGCGAAGTACGCGGACGCTCCGAAGTCGAGGAACCCGTCCTTGTTGATGTCGCCCATCGGCGTGAGCCCGACGCCGAAGCCATCGCCCGTCTTGCCCTCCGGATGGGGGATCGTCATGAGGTTCCTGTCCAGCGTTCCGTTCATGAAGTTCAGGTCTGGCGACGTGTTCTGCGACGCCTCGGTGAAGTTGTCGAAGCGGAAGCCGGCCACGAGCACCTCGTTGGCCGGTGCGCCGGGTCCGCCGACGATGTCGCCGACGCCGGTCTGGCTACCGCCGAAGTTGCCGCCGATGTACGGCTCGGGGTCGTTGAGCATGCTGAAGTTCCAGCTCTGCTCGCCGCCGCCGCCGGCGGACAGGTCGCCGTTGAACACCCAGAGGCGACCCTGGTCGGCGAACTGGAGGTTCTGGAACGGCGCCGCCAGCAGGATGTCGTCGGTGTCGGTCGCGCCGAGGTCGCCGACGCTGCGGCCCGCGTTGAAGCCGCCGCTGAACGTCGAGCGCATCTGTGGCTCGGGACTGACGAGCAGCCGTGCGCGAGCACCGGTGCGGCCGTCGAACACGTCGGCCGAGCCCATGTTCAGGCCCCAGGTGAGATCCGGGTTCTTCAGCGGGAAGTCAGACCCGCGGAAGGAGATGACGTAGTCGGGGATGCCGTCGGGGTTCGAGTTGCAGACCGGGGGGGTCGCGGTGTTGCAACTCGCCACGTCGCCGGTGCGGTACAGGTTGCCGCCGTACTCGCCGCCGGTCGTCTGCGCGTCCGGGTTCTTGATCGACTGCCACGCCGTGTCGAGGATCGCCTGCGGGCTGGTCCCGACGATGTCCTCGCCGCGGTAGGTCCAGATCTTGCCTGCGCCGCAGTTGTTGCCGGGCGTCGTGTTCGTGAAGCACTCCGAGGTCGTTGCGGCCGTGCCACCCGGTCCGCGGATCTCTGCGAATCCGCGGGCGGTGATGACGATGTCGGGCTGGCCGCCGCCGTCGAGGTCGCCGATCCGCACGGCCTGCGGGTAGCGGTAGTCGGAGGCCTCGAGCGCGACGCCGCTCGCGGTCGCGGTCGCGGCGGCGCTGATCGTCAGCGAGGACGTCCCGCCGCCGGCCGTGATGCGGGCGCCGCGCGGGATCCCCGGGCCGACGAGCATCTGCCCGTTCTGCGCCTCGGGCAGGTTGACGTTCGTGACGCTCGTCGAGGTGGCCGTGGTGTTGCCCGTGCCGCGGTGCAGCGGCGGGCAGACGCCGACGCCGGTGTCGTTGTTCTCGCCGGCGAGGCCGGCGCAGGGCGGCATTCCCTGCGGCGAGGCCATCGTTCGTCCGAACGCCTGGACGGCGTTGGCGCCGCTGCGGGCGAGCACCGCCTGGCGGTCGACGGCCGGCATGTCGATGCGCTTGAGCACCGCTCGCGTCTTGCCGTCGATGACGTAGCCGCGGCCGATCCGCGGGTCGGCGGTCGTCGGCGGGATCGACCCGTCGGTCGCGTTGACGCGCAGTGCGCGGGCGCCGACGATGATCTCGGGGATCCCGTCCTTGGTGCCGATCACGTCGTTGTCGCAGATCCTGCCGGCGTCCGGGCCGTCACCGGCTGGGCAGCTGCCGAGGTCCGGCATCGTCTCGACGTAGACGAAGGCGAGCTCGGGGCTGACGTACGCGCCGCCGGCACCGGGAGGGTTCTCCTCGGGCGGCAGGATCGTGTCGATGTGCGCGCCTGTCGCCCCGTCGTAGATCATGACCTGCGTGGGCACCGCGGCCGTGCCGAGCTGACCCTGGGCCACGAGCAGGTCCTGCCTGCCGTCGCCGGTCAGGTCCGCGCTCCAGAGTCCCCAGCCGAAGGCGCCGCCGGGAACCGGCGCAGCCGAGTCGATGCGGGTGACATCGAAGGTACGCGGCAGGCCTGGAGCCTGTGCGGCGGCGGACGCGGCGGACATCGCGACCGTGGCGAGGGTGAGGACGGGAAGGAGCTTCAACCGCCGGCAGATTCCGGTTCGAGCAGGCATTGCGCGGAACCTACGCTCCTCTAAGTGTCGAGCGCAATAGATGACTTGGACATCTAGTCCATCAAGCGCGAGGACACGCACCAGATGCGGGACATCTCAACGGGCCGAAATTCGGCGCAACATGGCGAAACGCGCGCGTTGGCCGGCCTCGGACGGGCGCACACGGCGGCTCTTGGATCCAGGCCGAGTCCGTCGGTGACGCCGAACCGAGCCGACGCGGGGCGAAAACACGCCGGGGCCGGCAAGATGCCGGCCCCGGTCGCGACTTGCGTGTCTCGTGCCGCTTACGCGGGACGACGCCTGCGAACTTCGGCGGCCGTCAGGCCCGCGACGAGCGCGAACAGGCCGAACGCCAGCATGCCGATACCGAGCCCGAGGCCGGAACCGGCACCGCCGGCCGGAGCGCCGGCGGCCGAACCCGTCAGCGACGGGGTACGACCGGGCTGGTAGTTGCTGAACAGGTCGCTGAGCGCTGCCTGCTCGGCCGGGGCTGATGCCGGGGCCGTGGCGGCGGGCGCGGTGCGCGACGAGGACGAGCGCGACGGGCGCGCGGCCGGAGCCGGTGCCGTCGAGAACGTCTGTGCCGGCGTCGCCGAGCTCGTCGAGCCCGAGAACACCTGCTGGCCGGCGGAGGACGTCACGCTGCTGCCGGCGGTGTTGCCGCCGCCAGTCGACGTGCTGCCACCGGAACGCGCGGGCGGGTTCGTCCGCTCAGCAGAGGCCGGAGCCTCACTGCGGGCGACGCTCGGCGTCCTGAATCCGGGTGCGCTCTTCGCCGTCTCCGCAGCCGGTGCGGATGCGGCGGGAGTGCTCGGCTGAGCGGCGGTGGGCGCCGGAGCCGGTGCGGCGACCGTGAACGACGCCGGCGCGAAGCCGCCGGTCGGACGCGATGCCGTGATGGTGTAGCTGCCGGGGGTCGACGGCGCAGCAAGCTGCGTCGTGAAGCCACCACCGGGAGACGTCGTGACGCCGACGGAACCAGAAGGTCCGTTGACCGTCACAGCCGTGTTGCCCGGGAAGTACGAGCCGTGGACCGTGATCGCGCTACCGGGCTGGTAGGAGGTCTTGTCCAACGACACGTGCGCCTGCGGATTGCAGGCATATGCGATGGCGACAGGAACGACAAAAGCCGCTACCACCATCGTTACGAAGGTGGCGCGGCGCCTTCGCACCACACCGGTGCGCCCGGATGTCAGGGACACGGCACACTCCTTTCTGGGATAACCCGAAACCTCGCCACATAGACGATTAGGCGCGAACATACAGCAACGTGTCCTGTACATCTAGTGCCGATACGACTAGTTGCCGGTCGGACAAACGTCCAGATCTTGCGGCGCCGGCTCGCGTAGGCTACGAATTGCCTGCAAACACGAGCGTCAGCGCGCCCATCGCCATGTCCTCGATCGTCTCGCCGAGATCTTCCAGCGCGCACGAGATCAGCGCCTCGTCGCTTCGTGCGACATCGATCGCGACGGTGCACGGCGTCGCGGCCGGCAGGCCGCGCGCCAGCAGCGCGCGCCAGCAGCGCGCGCTGCAGCGCGCGCGGATCGCGGTTGGCGCCGTAGGCGACGATGCCCGTCGTCTCGGGCTCGCCGTCCACGAGTCCCGCCGCATCGACGAGCAGCAGCCCCGCCGCAGCCGTGGCCATCTCGCGCCCGAGCGCCGCGAAGCCGGCGCTGAGCGCGCTGACGCCGGGGACGATCTCGCAGGCGACTCCCCGTTCGCGCACCGCCGACAGCTCTGGCTCGAGCACGCCGAACAGCGTCGGGTCGCCGCCCTTGAGGCGCACGACACGCAGGCCTTCGGCCAGCGCGCGATCGTATGCGGCTTCGATGTCGTCCCGCGTGGCCGGCGGCCACTGGACGATCTCGGCGTCGTCGCGCGTGTGGTCAGACAGCGTCTGGCGATCGAGCAGGGTCGAGTTCCAGATCACGATGTCCGCCGACTGCAGCGCCCGCACCGCGCGCACCGTCAGCAGATCCGCCGCGCCCGGGCCGCAGCCCACGAACAGGACGCGGCCGCTCATGCCGGCGGCCTCGCTGCCGGCGGCGCGAACAACAGCCACAGCGACAGCAGCAGCAGCACGGGCCCGGGGGAGGCGTGCAGCACGACGGCGTCGACCGGCGCCAGCGGACCACCCGCGTCGAGCACGAGCGTGGCGTGGCTGACGGTCTGAAACAGCCCTGCCAGCGCGCAGACGCCGAGTGCCGCGAGCGCGCGGATGCTGTCCTGCGCTCCCGCGCGGACATCGGCCAGCGCGATGAGCGCTCCGGCGCAGGCGAGCACTCCGGGTAGGACGTGATCGATGAGCTCCACCGACGACGGCACGTCGAGCTCGAGGCCGACGAGCGGCCCGAGATACGGCGGGACGATCGACCAGATCGCGACGGAGGCGAGGGCGATGAGCCACTTCTCGATCCGATCGGGCGCAGGGTCGGCGGATGGGTCGGACGGCCGTGGCACGAGCGCGAGCGTACCGGCAGCGGCGACGGGCGCATTCGCAAGCAGGCCCGCCGGCGTGCGTGGCGCGTCTATGTATGGTGCGCGCTCATGCTGCGCCCTCTCCTCGTCGCCGTCGCCGTCGCAACCACCATGGCACTTGCGCTTCCGCACGTCGTCGTCGCACAGCAGACGCAGAACGCGCAGGAATCGCTGCGGATCGCGATTCCCGGCGACGACGGCAGCCTCACGCCCTACACGTTCGAGACCGGCTACGCGCTCATGTCGCTCGTGTACGACACGCTGACGTGGCGCGACGCGTCCGGCAGGCCCAGGCCATGGCTCGCGCGCTCGATCAACCGCGACGCGACCGGGCTCGTCGTGACCGTCCGGCTGCGGCCGGGCATCAAATGGCACGACGGCAAACCGCTCACCGGCTCGGACGTCGCCTTCACGTACGGGTACATGCGCGATCGCCCGCACCCGCGCTTCACGCCCGAGCTTCAGGACATCACGCGCGTCACGACGACGGACGACCCGCTCGTGGTCCGCTTCGAGATGCGCCGCCGCTCGCTGGGCCTGGAGGACCAGCCGTTCGCGGACGTCCCGATCCTGCCGGCGCACCTCTGGCGCGGACTTCCGCGCAATCGCCGCGCCCCTGCGGGGCTGCCGGTCGGCAGCGGACCCTACCGGCTCACGCGCTACCAGCGCGGGCGCGGATACCGGTTCGACGCCAACGAGGACTACTTTCGCGAAGCGCCATCGGTACCGCGAATCGACGTGTCGATCATTGGCCGTGAGGACACCCTCGCCGACGAGCTTCTGCGGCGCCGCATCGATCTGGCGCCAATCACGATCCCGCCAGGCACACGGCTGTCGCGCTCGGCCGGACTGCGCGTCGGCAACAAGATCTCCTACACCGGCACGATGCTGCTGTTCAACGTCGCCGGCCGTCCGTTCAACCGGCTCGCCGCTCGCAGCGCCGTCTCCGAGGCGCTCGATCTCGCCGTCATCGCCGGCAGGACGGTCCGCTCCGGCGAGAGCGTCGTACCGGCGCTGAGCGGGATGGTGCACCCACGCTCGCCGTGGGCGCGCACAGGGGAACTGCATCGCTTCGACCTCGCGGCCGCACGGCTCGCGTTCGCTGAGCAGGGGGTCGGCGCGTTCCGCGTCGCGGCCGCGCGCAACGATCCGGTACGGCTGGAGACGGGCAAGCGGGTCGTGCGAGCGCTTCGCAACGCCGGTGCGCGCGCCGCGCTCGTCGAGTTGTCGCCGGCCGCGCTCGATCGCGCGCTCGGCCGTCGCGGGGCGCCGGCCTCGTTCGATGTCGCCGTGCTCGGAATCCCGGCGTTGGTCTCCTACGATCCTTCGTTCCTGCGCGCGATCTTCGGCGATCCGAGCAGCGCCCCGCTGAACGACGGCGGCTATCGCAGCGTCGGGTTCGACGCGGCCGCCGAGCGTGTGGCCTCGGCGAAGACCGTCACCGAGCGCCGAATGGCCGTTTCCCAGCAGCTCCGGCTCCTGGAGCGCGAGCTCCCCGCCGTGCCGCTGCACTTCGGCGGCGGCACGTTCGTCTACCGCCCGGCCGCCTACGAGCGTTGGGTCGACGTCCGCGGCACGGGCGTCCTCGACAAGCTCTCGTTCCTGCGCGGCCAGGCAGCCCAGCCCGCGGGCACCGCCGACTCGTTCGATCCGCGGGACGTGACCGACGAAAGCGACAACGAGGGATTCTCGCTCATACCGGTCATCATCGGATTCCTCGTGCTCGCACTTGCCGGCGGCCTGCTGTGGTTGCGGCCGCGCCGGCGCTGAGCGGCAGATTGTTGCCCGGCTGCCGTCGAGGTAGATAACCTCCACACATAGTGAAGACCGCCAAGCGCAAGGACGACAGCCCCGTAAAGAAGGCTCGTGGCAGCGATCGTCAGGGCGGCCTGCGGCGGTCGCTGGGCTTCTGGTGCATCGTCGCGATCGGCGTCCTGGTCCTCATCTACCTCGTCGCGCTCGAGGCGTCACGCCCGCATCTGGTCGGCGACAAGCTGCGCCTCGACTCGTTCACGGTGCTCGTCGAGGAGAACAGGATCGACAACGCCGCCGTGCTCGACGTCGACCGCGTCATCAAGGGCGTCTACGACGCGCGGGATGGCTCCAAGCGCCGGTACTACATGCCGTTCTCGCGCAACGTCACGACGGCGACGGACAACCTGCTCGAGCTGCTCGTGGACAAGGGCGTCCGCACGACCGTCGACCAGCAGCTGGGCAAACGGATCATCGGCCCCGCGACGACGCTGCTGCCCGCGCTCATCCTCACGATCGTCTTTCTGTACTTCATCCTGTCGATCCGCGGTGGCGACGGCATGTTCGCGCGCAGCAAGTCGTCGGCCCGCGTCGACGACGTCGACGTGACGTTCGACGACGTCGCCGGGCAGGACGCGGCGGTGACGGAGCTGCGCGAGATCTCGGACTTCCTCGCGCACACCGAGCGCTACGCCGAGATCGGCGCGCAGATCCCGCGCGGGATCCTGCTCTACGGGCCGCCGGGCTGCGGCAAGACGCTGATGGCGCGCGCGCTCGCCGGTGAGGCCGGCGCCGCGTTCTACTCGATCTCGGGCTCGGACTTCGTCGAGATGTACGTCGGCATCGGCGCGCGCCGCGTGCGCGACCTCTTCAAGGAGGCCCGCGAGGAGGCGCCGTCGATCGTCTTCATCGACGAGCTGGACTCCGTCGGCCGCCGCCGCGCCGGCACCGGTCCCGGCAGCCAGGGCTCGGCCGAGGAGCAGGGCCAGGCGCTCAACCAGCTGCTCGCGGAGATCGACGGCTTCGAGGGGGCGCAGGGCGTCATCGTCGTCGGCGCGACGAACCGCCCCGACGTTCTGGACCCCGCGCTCCTGCGGCCCGGCCGCTTCGACCGCGCCGTCGGCCTGGAGCTGCCCGACGAGAACGGCCGTCTGAACATTCTCGAGGTCCATGCGCGCGGCAAGCCGCTCGCGCCCGACGTCGACCTGCCGTCGATCGCACAGCGCACGGTCGGCATGACCGGCGCGGATCTCGCCGGCCTCTTCAACGAGGCGGCGCTGCTCACCGCGCGCGCGCGCCGCAGCTCGATCGTGCCGCAGGACCTGGAGGACGCGCTGGAGCGCGTGCGCGACGCCCCCGAGCGCCAGCGCCGCCTGTCGATGCGCGACCGCCGCATCGGGCAGTCCTTCCTGCACGGCGAGCGCGTCACGTTCGCCGACGTCGCCGGCGTCGACAACGTCATCGCCGAGCTCGCCGAGGTGCGCGAGTTCCTCGCCGACCGCGAGCGCTTCGAGAAGATCGGTGCGCGCGTCCCGCGCGGCTATCTGCTGGCGGGTCCGCCCGGAACGGGCAAGACGCTGCTCGCGCACGCGCTCGCGGGCGAGTCCAACGCCGCGTTCGTCGCGGTCGCCGCGACGGAGTTCAACGAGACGTTCATCGGCGAGGGCGCGGCCCGTGTCCGCGATCTGTTCGCCCAGGCCCGCGGGATCGCGCCGGTGATCGTCTTCATCGACGAGATCGATGCGATCGGCGCTCACCGCTCCACCGGGATGGCCGAGAACAGCGAGCGCGCGCAGACGCTCAACCAGCTGCTGATCGAGCTCGACGCCTTCGGCAACACCTCGACGGTGATCGTGATGGCGGCGACGAACCGCCCCGACATGCTCGACCCCGCGCTCATGCGGCCCGGGCGCTTCGATCGCAAGCTCACGCTCGAGATGCCCGACCTCGTGGCGCGCCAGCAGATCCTCGCGCTGCACGCCCGCGACCGGCGGATGGCCGCCGATACCGACCTCGACGTGATCGCGCGGCTGACGTACGGACTGTCGGGCGCGGATCTCAACAGCCTGCTCAACGAGGCCGCGCTGCTGGCCGCGCGCGACCACGCCGAGACGATCTCGCAGGTGCACGTCGAGGACGCGCTGGACCGCGTCGGCGTCGGGATCGAGAACACGCGCCCGCTGTCGGACGAGGATCGGCTCGTCGTCGCCTACCACGAGGCCGGCCACGGGCTCGTCGCGCGCGCGCTGCCGGGCGGGCGCGTGCTGCACAAGATCAGCATCGTCGCGCGCGGCAACGCCGCCGGGGTGACGTGGATCCCCGAGTCCGGCGATCGCCGCCTGCGCTCGCGCAGCACGCTGATCGAGCGGATGGCGACACTGCTCGGCGGGCGGGTCGCCGAGCAGATCGTCTTCGGCGAGCCCGCCGACGGGGCGGGCAACGACCTCGTCCAGGTCGGCGCGATCGCGCGCCGGATGGTGACCGTGTTCGGCATGAGCGATCTCGTCGGCGCCTTGAACTACAGCGACGAGACCGGCATGAACGGCGTCCACTACTCCGACGACACCGCGCAGATGATCGACGTCGAGGCGCGGCGGCTCGTCTCGGAGGCGGAGGAGCTCGCCAGGCGCGTCCTGACCGAGCAGCGCACGTCGCTGGACCGCGTCGCCGAGGCGCTGTTGGAGCGCGAGACGCTGACGCTCGAGGACGTCGGCGCGATCGTCGGCCCGACGCCGGTCGCGCGCGCATGAGCCCGGTCGCCACGCCCGACCCCAAGCCGGCGCTGTGGCCGATCGACATGCCGCTGCAGCCGCGTCCGCGCGGTCCGCTCTGGATCGGGGTCGCGGGCAAGGGCGGCTCGGGCAAGTCGGTGCTCTCGGGCACGCTGGCACGCGTGCTCGCGCAGCGCGGCCATCAGGTGCTCGCGATCGACTCCGACCCGATGCCCGGGCTCGCGCATTCGCTCGGCGTGCCCGAGCCCGATGCGCCGCGGCTGATGCACGCGGCCGAGAAGCCCGAGAAGGGCCCGTGGCGGCTGAAGACGGGCGTCGGTCCGATGACGGTCGTGCGGCGCTACACGACCCCGGCGCCCGACGGGATCCGCATGCTGCAGCTCGGCAAGGCCGGAACCGAGGGCCTCAACCCCGTCAACGGCGCGGTCAACGCCTTCCTCGGCACCGTCCGGCGCATGCACGAGGCGCCGGCGCTGTACGGCTGGGTCATCGTCGGCGACCTGCCGGCGGGCCCCCGCCATCTCGCCGCCGGCTTCACGCCCTACGCGCGGATCTACGTCGTCGTCGTCGAGCCGACGAGCCAGTCGGCGCTGACCGGCCGCCGCGTCGCGCGGATCGCGCGCGGGCCGCTGGGGGCCGACGTGATCTTCGTCGCGAGCAAGGTCACCGGCGCCGACGACCGGCGCCGCGTCGAGCGGCTGCTGGGCGAGCCCGTCGAGTGCGAGATCCCCGCCGACCAGGCCGTCCGCGACGCGGAGCGGCGCCGTGTCGCGGTGATCGACGCCGCGCCGGACTCGCGGGTCGTACGCGCCGTGCAGGAGCTGGCAGACATCATCGAGCAGCGAGGGACGGGGTCATCATGAAGATCGCGGTATCCGGCAAGGGCGGCGCAGGCAAGACGACGATCTCGGGCACGATCTGCCGCGCGCTCGCGCGCTCCGGCCATGACGTGATGGCGATCGACGCCGACGTCAACCCGATGCTCGGCATCTCGCTCGGCCTCGGCATGGACGGCACCGAGCGGCTCGCCGGGATCCGCCAGGAGCTCAGCGAGAGCGGCGCCGAGGATGCGATCCACGAGCACACGATCGAGGGCCTGATCGCGCGCTTCGGCGAGGACGCGCCCGACGGCGTGCGCGTCGTCGTCGCCTCGCGCGTCGACATGCCCGACCACGGCTGCCTGTGCTGTGGCGTCAGCGCGGACCGGCTGCTGCGCGAGATGGAGGCGGGCGGGCGCACGGTGCTCGGCGACCTCGAGGCCGGCATCGGCGTGCTGACCCGGATGGAGACCGGCAGCCTCGACGTCGTGCTCGTCGTCGCCAACCCGACGCCGAAGTCGATCGAGGTCGCACGGCGCGCGGCTGCGACCGCCGTGGCGCGCGAGATCCCGGTGCTCGTCGTCGCCAACCGCGTCGCCGACGACGACGATCTCGACGCGATCCGCAGCGTCCTGGGCGACTACGAGATCGCGATCGTCCCGGAGGACCCGGTGATCGCGCGCGCCGACGCCGAGGGCGTCGCTCCGATCGACCTCGACGAGAGCTCGCCGGGCGTCCGCGCGATCATCGCGATCAGCGAGCGGCTCGTCGCCGTGGCGGTCTAGGCCGCCGTTGCTCCAGACATGCACCGTCCTGCCTTCGCGGTCCTCGTCCTGCCCTACTGCGTAGAGCTCGACGGCGAGGTCTCCTACGCGATCTTTCGCGGCGCAGCCCGCCGCGACGTCGCCTGGCACACGCTCGCCGGACACGGTGTGCGCGGCGAGACGCCGCTGGAGGCCGCGCGCAGAGAGGCCTGGCGGATCGCCGAGATCCCGCCGGACGCTGCCTATCTCGCGCTCGACTCGCTCCCTGCGATCGGAGGCGACGGTGCGCCGGTGCCGGTCCCTGAGCGCGCCTTCGCGGTGCGCGTCTGCCTCGACGAGGTGCGTCCGCGGCGCCGCCGGCTCGAGCATCGCTGGGTCGCCTACGAGATCGCCGCCGGGCTGCTGCAGTCCCAGGCCGACATCGATGCGCTGTGGGAGCTTCGCCACCGGCTCGGCCGCCCGGCGACCTGCATCTGACGACGTGCAGATCGCGATCCTCCTCTACGACCGGCTCGTGGCGCTCGATGCGATCGGGCCCTACGACGTCCTCAAGCTGCTGCCCGCGGCCGACGTCCGGCTCGTCGCGGCGCAGGCCGGCGAGGTCGCGACGGACGGCCCGCTGAAGCTCGTCGCGGGGGACACGCTCGAGGCCGTCCCGCGCCCGGACATCGTCGTCGTGCCCGGCGGTCCCGGTGCGGTCGCTGCGGCTCGCGACGAGCGCGTGCTGCGCTGGTTGCGCGCCGCGCACGAGCACACGCGCTACACGGCGTCGGTGTGCTGGGGCTCGGAGATCCTGGGCGCGGCCGGCCTGCTGGACGGCGTCGAGGCGACGAGCCACTGGCTCGTGCACGAGCAGCTGAGCGACCACGGCGCGATCCCGGTCGACGAGCGGGTCGTCGTGAGCGGCAGGATCGTCACGTCGGCCGGCGTCTCGGCGGGCATCGACATGGCGCTCGCGCTCGCCGCGCTGACCGCCGGTGATGCGATCGCCGACTGGATCGCGCTGATTCTCGAGTACGCGCCGGAGCCGCCGTCGGCAGGAGCCGGATCGCCGCACACGGCCGCGCCGGAGCTCGTCGCGCAGCTGCGTGACGGGTACGCGCGGTCGCGGCGCTAGTACGCGCCCGCGGTAGGTGCTTGCCGCACCATGGTGCTATGTGGTTGGATCACTCAATGCACCGCCGCTCAACCTCGCCGACGTCGGCGCTCGGCGTGCGCCGGCGCGTCGGCCTCGAGCAGGGCCTGAAGACGGGCCGCCGGCTCGGCGGGCTCGTCGTCGACGGGGCCAAGGCCGACGGCGCCGCAGCGTGAGAGGTGGGGGCTGGGCCGCGCTGTTCCTGGCTGCCGCGCTGGCGTGGGGAGGCTGCGGCGGTGGCGACGGCGACGGCACGGGCGCTCGGACCGCGGCCGATCCGTTCACGCAGGTCAGCAGCGAGCCGCCCGCCCGCAGTGCGCGCCGCGCCGCCCCGCGCTGGGAGCGCGTCGCGCGCCTGGACGGGAGCGCGCCCGCGGTCCATCCGGTGAAGATCGCCGACGGCGCGATCCAATGGCGCGCGCGCTGGCGCTGCACGACGGGGCGCCTCGCGCTGGCCGTGGAGCCCAAGCCGCGCGCGGACGCCGAGAAGCCGGGTGGCCCCTGCCCCGGGTCGGGCGAGACGACGTGGGTGCAGACCGGCGATCAGCAGCTGGGCGTCTCCGGCGGCGGGCGTTGGAGCGTCGTCGTCGAGCAGCAGGTCGACACGCCGCTGCGCGAGCCGGCGCTGGCGGCGATGAGCGCGCCCGGCACGCGGCTGCTCACGAGCGGGCGCTTCTACGACGTCGAGCGCGAGGGTCGCGGCAGCGCACACCTCTACCGCCTCGCCGACGGGCGCCCGGCGCTGCGGCTCGACGGCTTTCGCACGTCCTCCAACACCGACCTGTTCATCTGGCTGAGCACCGCGGCGCGCCCGCGCACGACGAAGCAGGTCGTCGCCGCGCCGCGGGTGGGACGGCTCGTCGCACTGAAGTCGACGATCGGCGAGCAGAACTACGTGCTGCCGCGCAGCGTCGACACCGACCGCGTGCGGTCGATCGCGATCTGGTGCGTCCCGATCCGGATCGTCTACACGGTCGCCGCGCTGCGGTAGCGCCCGAGCTCAGCCGACGACGCAGCGCTCGAGCTCGCCGCGCCACTGCGCGGACTCGAGATTGCGCCCGATGACCACGATCCTGCTCGTGCGGGCCTCGTCGGCGCCCCACTCGCGGCCCGGAGCCTGCTCGACGTAGGTCTGCACGCCGTGCACGATCTGCCGGCGCGGCTCACCGGCCAGCGCGACGATCGCCTTGATGCGGAAGATGTCGGGCGCGTTGAGCATCAGCACGCCGCCCAGCCAGCCCTCGAAGCGGCCGGGATCGAGCTCGCCCGCGAGCGCGAGCGTGAAGATCTCGACATCGAGGTGGGCGTGATCGTGCGCGTGACCGAAGCCCGCGCGATCGTCGTCCGCCGCGAAGGCGAAGTGATCGAGCAGCAGCCCGGGGTCGAGCTCGTCGCGCGGCACGGCGACGATCTGCGCGTCCGGATTGAGCTTCGCGGCGCGCGCTCGCACCGCGGCGATCGCGTCGTCGTCGGCGAGATCGATCTTGCTCACGACGACGTGGGTCGCGAGCTGCAGCTGCTGGCGCGCCTCGGGGCTGCCGACGCGGTCGAGCTGGTCGACCATGTGGACGGCGTCGACGACGGTGACCATCGTGTCCAGGCGCAGCACGTGGGTGATGCTCGCCAGGGCGTCGATCACCGGGCCCGGATCGGCCAGGCCGCTCGTCTCCACGATGATCCGGTCCAGCTGCCCCGCGGCACGGTGCAGGCGCGTGATCGCATCCAGCAGCTCGCCCTGGCTCGTGCAGCACACGCAGCCGTCGGCGATCTCGACGACGTCGTCGTTCGTGTCACCGAGCAGCTGACCGTCGAGGCCGATCTCGCCGGCCTCGTTGACGACGACGCCGATCCGCTCGGTGCCCGCCCGCGCGGCGACGAGCCGATTGATCAGCGAGGTCTTGCCCGCACCCAGAAAACCGGAGACGACGGTGATCGGGATCGGGCCCTGCGAAGCGAGATTGTCTGTCACGGCGACGTCGATTCCTTTCAGCGGCGGTCGAGCAGCGGATCATCGCCGGCCTCGTCGCCTTGCCAGATGGCGTTCGTGGACTCTCCACTATGTGATGGGATCATATTCCTCGCGATGCACAAGGACCTTCGAACCGCATGGCTGCTGCTCATGATCCGCGACGGCGCGAGCTACGGATACGAGCTGCGCCGCGAGCTCACGCTGCGCGCGAGCCATCTCGATCCCGCCGTCATGTACCGCAGCCTGCGCGACATGGAACGCGACAGCCTGATCAGATCGCGCTGGATGCAGTCCCAGGCCGGTCCCAGGCGCCGGGTCTACGACATCACGCCGGAAGGGCGCCGCGAGCTCGTGCGGATCGCCGGGGTGATCGCGGTCGCGCGCGATGCGCACAACGCATTCCTCGGTGAGCTCGAGCAGCGCGATGCGTCCCAATCCTCGGCGCCGCCTTGACGTCGTGCGCGGCGGCCTGCTCCAATCGCCTGTCATGAGCTTCGCTGGGCGACCCTCGGCAGCACCTGCGCCGCTCGTCCTCGTCGCGCTGCTGATGGTGTGGGGCTGCGGCGGCGAGAACGTCGTCGTGCAGGAGGCCCCGACAGCCAAGCAGCGCGGCGTCGCGCCGGCGGCCGGCGGGACGGCCGGCAGCGATCCGTTGCGCGACGCAAGTCTGCGTTCGGCGCGTCTGAACATCACGGTCGACGATGTCGGGGATACGCGCTTTCGCTACCGGGCGCCGCGCCGCGTGCGCGGCGGCCTCGTCGAGATCCGCCTGCGCAACATGAGCGCCGTTCCGCGCAAGGCGCAGCTGTGGAGGATCGACGGCGACCACAGCGTCGAGGAGGCGCTGCGCATCCGCCGCCCACAGCCGGACTGGCTGCGCACGGCCGGCGGCGTCAGCCTGACCGAGCCGGGGAAGACGAGCAGCACACTGCAGGCGCTGCCGGCGGGCCGCTACTACGTCGCCGCGGTGCTCGACACCCCCGGCATCGTCGCGTCGTTCACGGTCACAGGGCCGGACTCGGCGCCCGCGCCTCCGCGCGCCCCGGCGCGCGTCGAGGCACGCGACTTCTCGTTTCGCGTATCGGGGCTGAAGGCCGGGCGCAACAGCGTCGACTTCGACAACACCGGCTCGGAGCCGCACCACGCGTACTTCACGCCGATGCGCGCGGGAGCCGACCTCAAGGACGTGACGGCGTTCTTCAGCACCCGGACGTCGACCGGCGCACCGCCGGTCGACACCGAGACGGTGCGCGAGACGGTCGTGCTCGAGGGCCGCGACCGTCAGGTCACGCAGCTCGACCTGCCGGCGGGCAGGTACGCGCTGGTCTGCTTCGTGCGCGGACGCCGCGGCGGGCCGCGCCACCTCGAGCTCGGGATGATCAACGAGGTGACGGTGCGCTGAGGTGCGAGCCGGTCAGGCCGGGACGGCCATGCTCGCCAGCCGGTCGGCGAGCTCGATCAGCACCCTGACGCCGGGCGAGTTCGCGTCGACGTCGATCGCCGCGCGGCCCTCGCGGTCGGCCTGTGCGATCGCCGCGTCGTCGGGCACGACGACCATCTCGCACTCGCCGACGGCCGCGCGGATGACCGCGAGATCCTCGTCGTCGCGGACGCGGTTGGCGACGACGATCACGCGACCGCCGCGCTCGTCGGTCATGTCGACCGCGCGGCGCGCGATGTTCAGCGACTTCGCCGTCGGCTGGGCGACGACGAGCACGACGTCGGCATGGCCCTCCTGCAGGCGCATCACCGTGCCGATGCCCGCCTCGAGGTCGCCGATGATGATCTTGCCCTCGGACTCGAGCTCGGTCAGCAGCCCCTCCGGAGAGACGCCGCAACACGCGCAGCCGGGGTTGGCGCGCTCGATCCGCGACGCGACGACGAGCCGTACGCCGTCGGGCGCGTCGCGCCCGAAGCGCTCGACGAAGCCCTCGGTCGTTCGCTCGTGCTCGGTCTCGCCGGTCTCCAGACCCTGACGTACGGCGACGAGGAGATCGGTCTCCTCGGGGCCGATGCCGAGCGAGACGCCAAGCATCGGATTCGTATCGGCATCGAGCGCAAGGACATCGTGTCCCGCGCGCGCGAGCGCGCGCGAGATCGTGCCCGAGACGGTGGTCTTGCCGACGCCACCCTTTCCTGCGACAACGATCTTCATATGCGGTCTATGTTACGCGCATCTAGCGCGTCCGCCAAACGCTCGATCGCAGCGACCGCCGCGCTGTCCGGCGCGGCGTCCAGCAGCGCGACGCCGGCGCGCTCTGCGCGCCGCACATCCTCGTCGGCGGGAACGGTGCCGAGCAGCGGCACGCCGAGGAACTGCTCGGCCCGCGCGACGTCGGCCTCGGGGGTCACCTTGTTGACGATCAGCGAGAACTCGGCGTCGTCGCGCTGCTGGCGCACGATCTTGACGATCCGCCGCGCGGTCAGCATCCCCTGCCACGTCGGCTCGACGACGAGCAGGTGGTGGCGCGCGTACGGCGCCCAGTCGAAGGCCATCTGCCGCCCACCGGCCGGGAGGTCGCCGAGCAGCACCCAGCTCTCGAGGAACCGCACGTCGTCGAGGCGGTGGACGACCTGGTAGAAGGCGTTGTGCGACGCGCGGTTGGGCGCCAGGCCGCGCTTGTCGGTCTTGCCGATCTGCAGCAGGCGCACGCCGTCGGGCGCGTCGGTCGCGTAGCGCTGCACGGCCCGTGCGGCCCCGACGCCCTTGATCAGGTGCCAGCGGCCCTTGTCGTTGCGCTCGGCGGCCGCGTTGAGCGGGACGTCGTCGGGCACGTCGGCGCCGAGGCTGATCGACAGCCCCGGCAGCGTGTCGGAGTCCAGCGCGAGAACCTTGTGCCCGCGCCGCGCGAGCACGCGCGCGAGCGTCCCCGCGACGACCGACTTGCCCGAGCCGCCCTTGCCGACGACGGCGAGCCGCATCCCGGCGGCGATTGCCGTGGTCATGGCCGGCGCGGCGTCAGTCGCTGCGGCGCGACCGGGTGGCCGGCTTGGCGGGGGGGTCGAGCGCCACGAACTCGGAGTAGCGGCTCAGGAACACACCGAGGATCGCGTCCGTCGCCAGCAGCGCCCTGGCGGAGTCGTGCAACTCCTCCATCCCCTTGCGCGTCAGCTCGTACATACGGCGATCCGGGCCGCTGGAGGACTTCTCCCACACCGACCGCACGAGCTCGTCGGTCTCCAGCGCGCGCAGCGCGCGGTACAGCCGACCGGGGTCGTCGCGGTTGAACCCGAGCGGGCGCAGCCGCTCGAGCAGGTCGTAGCCGTGCGCGGGCTGCTCGCGCAGGAGCAGCAGCAGGCATGGACGCAGGAAGTTCTTGGGGAGTACCTGCGCGGGTGTGGGTTCAGTTGGAATGTGCGTTTCCAGTGTGTTTGTGGAGGCACTCGGCGGCGGCCTCGGGTGAATCATGGCACCAACAGTCCTCGTCGCACTCGCCGTGCGTCGGCCGAGTGAGGTCGGCCATCTCGTCGGCGAAGGTCCGCTTGCCCACTTCCATGCCGTGGGGGCTCAACCAGTACCGCGGTCCGGCGGCACGCTCAAGCAGTCCGTCGATGACGAATCGGTCCAGGTAGGCGGCCAGCACGCCCTCCGGGACGGCGAGGAAACGGCTCATCTCCTGAGCGGTCGGCTGCTCGGAGATCGACTCGGAATGCATCCAGTACATCGCCTGGAGCACCTCGTCGCGGATGCGCAGGACCTCAAGCTCGTCCATGGACACCCGCTCCCCATTCCTCCGCGAGCCGGCCGATCGGGCCGAGCGCGGGCGCGTCCGGGTTGAAGTCCAGTGGCGCCACGCCCGCGCGCTCGGCGAGCGCGAAGGTCTCGTCGAACGGCACCCAGGCCGCGACCTCGAGGTCGTGGTTGGAGGCGAAGGTGCGCACCGCCTCGAGCTCGCGCTCGTCGCGGATCTTGTTGGCGACGAGGGCGACGCGCTCGAGGCCGAGGTCGTTGGCGAGCGCCGCCATCCGGCGCCCGGTCTCGAGCGACTTGAAGTACGGCTCGACGACGGCGAGCATCGCGTCGGCGTAGCTCGCGGTCCCGCGCGAGAGATGCTCGGGCGAGGCCTCGGTGTCAAGAATGCAGACGTCGCGATCCTCATCGGATGCAGCTTCGATGATGCGCCGGACGGTTGCGTGCATGCTGCACAAGCATCCCGTGTCGGCATGCTGCGGATGCGCCATCACGAGCAACTCGACGCCGTCTGGACCTGTCACCGAATGTGACGCCTTGATCTCGTCGAGCGTGATCGTGAGCATCGGGCCGGCCTCGGTCCTGCGCAGCAGGTTGGAGGGCAGGACCGGCATGTGGCTCATCTGCTCGGCAGGAATGCCGAGCGTGAGCGCGAGGTTCGGGTTGGAGTCGCCGTCGATGGCGAGCACCCTGTGGCCGCTGCGGGCGAGCAGACGAGCCATTGTTCCGGAGATCGAGGTCTTGCCTGATCCGCCCTTGCCGGCGATCGCGAGCTTCATGAGAGCCACCTTACAGAGCTGGGTGTGTGGCTTCAACACATAGGTGCTGGCGCGGGGCGGCGCACCGGTGTATGGTTCGATCACATAGTGCCCGTGCAGCCCACCGACGGGCGGTCGGCGAGAAGGGAGAACCCAGAGACATGGCCATCGATGTTGGGGGACACGGTTCAGCCCGAAGCGGCTCGGCCCGAGGTTCGCGTGAGAGTCTCGTGCACGTGTTCTGGCTATCGGGAATGAGTTGCGACGGATGCTCGATCGCAATGACCGGGGCGGCGAATCCGGGTGTCGAGGATCTCGTCCTCGACCGCGTCCCGGATCTGCCGATCGTCGTGATGCATCACCCGATGCTCTCCGACGAATCCGGGCACGAGTTGATGGCGATGTACGCCGCTGCCGCCAACGGCTCGCTCGGCGCGCCCTACATCATGGTGGTCGAGGGCTCGATCCCCGACGACCAGGCGCTGAGCGCCGGTGCGTTCGCGACGATGGGCACGGCGCAGGACCTGACCTCGCGCAGGCGCGCAAGCGGTCCGGTGAAGGTCACCGACTGGGTCATCGCGCTCGCACCCCGCGCCGCCGCGACGATCGCGATCGGGACCTGCGCGACGTGGGGCGGGATCCCCGCCGCGGCGGGCAACATCACGGGCTCGATGGGCCTGATGGACTTCCTCGGCTCCGGGTACCGCTCCGCGCGCTCGATCCCCGTCGTCAACGTGCCCGGTTGCGCGCCGCAGGGCGACAACTTCACCGAGACGCTGCTCGCGATCATCAAGTACCTCGACGGCTCCGTCGACCTGCCGCCGTTCGACGAGCTCGGACGCCCGGAATGGCTGTTTGACCAGACGGTGCACCGTCACTGCCCGAAGGCCGGCTACTACGAGGAGGGCGTCTTCGCCGAGGAGCCTGGCGACAACCAGTGCCTCGTCGAGATCGGCTGCTGGGGGCCGGTCGTGCAGTGCAACATCGTCGAGCGCGGCGCGGTCAACCACATGGGCGGATGCATGGTGGCCGGCGGGGCGTGCATCGGCTGCACGATGCCCGGCTTCCCCGACAAGTACAGCCCGTTCTACAAGTCGCCCCCCGGCTCGGCGCTCTCGGGCGGGATCACGAAGGTCACCGGTGGCGGCATCCGGCGGCTGCGCCGCATGTCGATGCGCGCCAAGAACACCGAGCCGATCTGGGACCGCAGCGGCCAGGCGGGCTTCACGGGCTGGGGGCTGGCCAACGGCCTGACGAACCCGTTCGAGGACATCAACTCGCACTTCTACAAGAAGCTGCAGTACCGCGGCTCGGTGCATCACGGCGACCGCAACAAGCTTCAGCCGCAGCCCAAGAGCATGGACATCCTGCGCCAGAAGGGCGTCGACCTCGACGCGAGTACCGACGTCCTGCAGGAGCACGTGATCACCCGAGAGGAGCTTTAGATGGACGTTCATATCGATCCCGTGTCCCGTGTCGCGGGTGCACTGTCGCTGCACGCAAGCCTCGACGCCGGCGGCGCCAGCACGGCCACCGCGATGGCGACGACGTTCCGCGGATACGAGATCCTGCTGCGCGATCGAGACGTCCGCGACGCGGTCTTCATCTCCAGTCGCGCCTGCGGCGTCTGCGGTGGCGCGCACTCGCTCTGCTCGGCGCTCGCGCTCGAGATGACCTTCGAGGTCCGCCCGCCGCAGTTCGGGATCGCGATCCGCAACGCGCTCTCCGCGATCGACAACCTCGCCGACCATCCGGCGGCGCTGTTCCTGCGCACGGGCCCGGACTACTCCGAGCCTGTCGTGCGCGCGACCAACCCGGAGCTGTGGACGCGCGCCGAGAGCTCGCTGGCCCCCGGCGCCGCGACGCACGGCATGCGGACGATCGCGAACATCATGACCGGCCTCACGCGCTTCACCGGCATCCTGTATCGCGAGTCGCTCGTGATGTCGCGCACGGCGCGCGAGGCGTTCGTGGTCGTCGGCGGCAAGTACCCGCACCCGCAGACGATCGTGCCCGGCGGCATCAGCTCGACGGTCGACGCCTCGGACCTCAACATGTCCCTGCTGCGCGTCATGAAGTTCCTCGACTTCAGCCGTAAGGTGGCGGCGATCTGGGACGACCTCGCCGACTTCTTCTACGAGGCCGACCCGGGCTACCGCCAGGTCGGTGCCTCGCCCGCGAACTTCATCGACCTCGGTCTCTGGGACGACCCCGAGTTCTATGACGGCACGTTCGAGAACTCCGCCGTCTGGGGGGAGCACCGCTGGTCGACACCGGGGGCGATCGTCGGCGGCGTCCTGCAGACGACGCGCCTGCCCGAGATCGACAACGGCGTCGAGGAGTTCGTGCGCCACTCCTTCTACGAGGACTGGGCCGACACGTACGCGAAGATCGTCACCGAGGATCCCAACGGCAACGCGCTGTCGGCACGCCATCCGTGGAACAAGCGCACGCTACCGCGGCCGGCCGACCCCGACCTGCGGGGCAAGAACTCGTGGGCGACCGCGCCGCGCTGGCGCGGGCACGCGATGGAGACGGGTGCCGGCGCACGGCTGTGGATCACGGCGCTCGCCCAGAAGACGTCCAACCGCGGGTTCATGGAGCCGACGGGTCGCAGCATGCTGTTCGGCATGCCGCAGGCCGGACTGCCGCAGGCCGAGCTGGAGTGGGTCGTGCCCGAGACCTGGAACGCGATCGAGCGCAACCGCGCGCGCGCCTACTCGCTCGTGCAGTCGACGCTCGCCGCCTACGACAACCTGCTGTTCGCCTTCGACCTGGCGCGCATCGGCGGGCCCGAGGCCGGGATCTTCAGTCACTACAAGATCCCCAAGGACCATGTCATCGGCGTCGGCTTCTGGGGCGGAGCACGCGGCTACATCAGCCACCACATCGAGGTCAACGACCGCGTGATCCAGAACTACCAGATCGTCGCACCGACGACGTTCGTCATCGGCAACGACGGATCCTCGGCGTCTCCGATGGAGCAGGCCGTGACATCGACGCCCGCACTGGCGACGCAGGGCCAGGAGCGCCATGTCGACGTCCTGCGGGCCGTCCGTAGCTTCGACCCGTGCATGTCGTGTTCCTCACACTGACCGCGGCTACTTGCTGACGGGCACTGAGACATGAGGAAGGATCTCCTCACACGCGCGCACGAAGAAGCCGTAGATCCAGGGGATCTTCAGATCGGCCGGATCGCCCGCGACCGGGCGGTCCCGGCCCTGGAGCAGCTCCTCGATCGTGCGCCGCGCGACGTAGTGGCGGACATGGCCGCCCGGGCCGGGGACGCGCCAGGTCGCGGCGGCGGGATCGTCGGGATGCGGCTTGCCGACAGGCTCTGCGCGGGCGAGTTGCGCGCACAGGGCGCCGATCGCCGCCGCCCGGTCGCCCGTCAGCGCGAACTGCTCCTGCAGTCGCGGGGTGAGCCACGTGGCCGTCTGACGTGCGGGCTCGAAGAGCTCGGCCTCGACGACGCGGGCGAGGTAGCCCGCGCGGCGCAGCGCCATCTCGAGCGTCGCCTCGTCGTTGTCGGCGAAGGCGATGTCGGCATCGTCGAGCGCTGGTCCGGCCGGCTCCGGCGGAGCCGGAGCGGGACGCTCCTGCACCTTCGTGAAGACGGCCTCGACGAGCGTCTTGCCGATGAGGCCGGAGTCGACCGCGATGGTCTCGGGACGCGGGTTGCTCATCGGCATGTGGCGCGATCGCGCCAAGTGGTGTTTTTCAGCAGGGAGTCGAACATTTCTCAGATGGTATGTGTACAGTACATACAGCGTAGCCGCCGGTTGAACGAGAGAGGGTAGGGCGGATGTCGAAACTCAGGCTTCAGACGGTCCCCAACGCCGGTGGTGTCTTCGGCGCGGGTGTCGAGGGCGTAGGCGGAATCGGCGGTAGCCCAGTGGGCCCGCTGAACATCGTCCACGTCTTCTGGATCGCCGGGATGAGCTGTGACGGGTGCACGATCGCCGCCTCCGGCGCGACGAACCCGTCGGTCGAGGATCTGCTCCTCGGCCGGATCCCGAACCTGCCGAAGGTGGTCCTGCACCATCCGGTGCTGTCGCCCGGCGCGGGCACGGAGTTCATCGCGCCGTTCCGGCGCGCGGTCGATGGCACCCTGGGCGCGCCCTACGTCGTCATCCTCGAGGGCTCGGTCCCCGACGACCAGGCGTTCCCGAGCGAGGTCGGCTACTTCTCGGGGATGGGCGTCGGCGGCTTCGACCCCAATCACGACACCGAGCAGCCCAACCGGGTGACCGACTGGCTGTGGCGCCTGGCGCCAGGCGCGGCGGCGTACATCGCGATGGGCACCTGCGCATCCTGGGGCGGGATCCCGGCGGCCGCCGGCAACATCACGGGCTCGATGAGCCTGACGGACTTCCTCGGTAAGGACTACCGCTCGGCACTCGGCGTGCCCGTCGTCAACATTCCCGGCTGCTCGCCGGTCGGGGACAACTTCACGGAGACCGTCGCGGCGGTGCTGCTGTTTCTCGCCAACCTCGCGCCGGTGCCCAAGTTCGACGAGCTCGGCCGGCCGGCCTGGCTGTTCGAGGAGACCGTCCACCGTCACTGCCCGAAGGCGGGCTACTACGAGGAGGGCGTCTTCGCCGAGCAGGAGGGCGACAACCAGTGCCTCGTCGAGATCGGCTGCTGGGGCCCGGTCGTGCAGTGCAACATCGTCGAACGCGGCGCCATCAACAACATGGGCGGCTGCATGGTCGCCGGCGGTGCCTGCATCGGCTGCACGATGCCCGGCTTCCCCGACAAGTTCAGCCCCTTCAACAAGTCGGCGCCGGGCTCGGCGCTGTCGGGCGGCATCTCCAAGGTGACCGGCGGGGCGATCCGGCGGCTGCGCCGCATGTCGATGCACAGCGGCAACAGCGCGCCGCAGTGGGACAGGACCGGCGAGGTTCCCTCGGCCTGGTCTGACGGGAGTGGCGGCGGCGGAACCATCGCCCACGCCAACGCGTTCTTCTACAAGAAGCTGCAATACCACGGCTCGGTGAACCAGGCTAAGCGCAACAAGAAGCAGCCGTTGCCGCAGAGCCGGAACATCTTGGGTCAGCAGGGCGTCAACCTCCAGCCGAGCGTCGGTATCGGGGACACTGTCGAGCACCGGGAGACGAAATAAGAATGTGCTTCAAGAACTTGCCGATCGAGTTCGACGCCCAAGGCAACGCGACGCTCAAGCCCGGGGCGGCGAACCCGTACTCCTACACAGAGATTCCGGCGCCGACGCCGATCGAGGACGATCCGGAGCGCATGCGGGAGCTGTTCGCCCGTAACGGCGCTGTCCGGCGCGTGGACTTCGATCCCGTCACCCGGGTCGCCGGCGCCCTCGCGTTCCACACGGTCGTCGATCTCGAGAATCGCCAGGTCATGGAGACCGCGTCGATGGCGACGCTCTTCCGCGGCTACGAGATCATCCTCAAGGGCCGCGATCCGCGCGACGCGATCTTCATCTCAAGCCGCGCCTGCGGCGTCTGCGGCGGCGTCCACGCGACCGCGGCCGCGCTGGCCTGCGAGATGGCGTTCGGCATCAAGCCGCCGCCGATGGGGATCGTCGCGCGCAACCTGCTGCTGTCGACCGAGTACCTCTACGACCACCCGATCCATCTGTCGCTGCTCGCCGGCCCGGACTTCTCCGAGGCCGCGATCCGCGAGACGAACCCCGAGATCTGGGAGCGCGCCCGCAACACGAAGTGCGAGGGCGCCGCGGTGCACGGGTACGCGCTCATGTCGGAGCTGATGACCGACCTGACGCCGTTGACCGGCAAGCTCTACCTCGAGGGTCTGTACTACACGCGTCTCGCCCGCGAGGCGTACGTCCTGATCGGCGGCAAGTACCCGCACCCGCAGACCGTCGTCCCGGGCGGGGTCAGCACGACGATCGACGCCTCCGATCTCAACGAGATCATGCTGCGCGTCGTCAAGTACTTCGACTACGGCCGCAAGACGGCCGCGATCTGGGACGACCTCGCCGAGTTCTTCTACGAGGTCAACCCGAAGTACAAGGAGATCGGGACGCGGCCGGCCAACATGATCGAGCCCGGCCAGTGGGACGACCCCTACGCCTATGACGGCACCTACAAGAACGCCGACTCCTGGGGTCGCGAGCGCTGGGCCCCGCCCGGCGTCATCCGCGACGGCGAGCTCGTCACGACGAGCCTGACGATGCTGAACGCCGGCGTCGAGGAGTTCGTCGAGCACGCCTTCTACGAGGAGTGGACGGGCAACGGCAACGAGTACTACAAGCACCCGACCGACCCCAACGGCAACCCGCTGTCGCCGTGGCATCCGTGGAACAAGGAGACGATCCCCAAGCCGACGGCGACGAGCTGGAAGGAGAAGTACTCCTGGTCGACGGCGCCGCGCTGGGACCGCACCGCGATGGAGACGGGCGCGTACTCGCGCATCTGGGCCGCCGCGCAGACCGGGCCTGAGGCCTTCCGCAAGTCGCCGTACCTGAACTCGACCGGCACCAGCATGCAGATCTTCCTGCCCAAGGCGGAGCTGCCGAACACCGACATCGAGTGGAAGATCCCCGAGGTCTGGGGCGCGTTCGAGCGCAACCGCGCCCGCGCGTACTGCATCCTCTACACGGCGGCGATCGCGTACGACAACCTCCAGCTCGCCTACGACCTGCTCAAGAAGGGCGGGCCGGACGCGCGCATGTCGACGCCGTACGAGATGCCGAAGGACCATCGCATCGGCGTCGGACTCTGGGGCGCGGGTCGCGGCTACCTGACCCATCACCTGGAGATGGACAACGGCGTGCTCGAGAATTACCAGATCCTCACGCCGTCGACGTGGATGGCCTCGCCGAAGGATCCCTTCGGCAACCCGGGTCCCTACGAGGAGGCCGTGCTCGCCACGCCGCTGCTGGAGAACTACGAGAAGCCCGAGGACTTCAAGGGCATCGACGTGCTCCGCGCGATCCGCAGCTTCGATCCGTGCATGCCGTGTACGACGCACATGCACATGGACGGACGCACTGTGTCGCGTGAGATCATCAGCTGCGCCTGCGGCGCCGACGAGGTGCATGAGCATCATTAGCCCGACGACACAGGGAAGCTGAGGATCCAGCACAGTGCGCGTGCTGGTCTGCGGGGTCGGGTACCGGTTTTTGCGCGACAACGCGCTCGGCATTCACATCACCGACACCCTTGCCCCGCAGGCATCCAACGGTGTGGAGTTCGAGGATCTCGGCTACCACCCGGTCGGGTTCACCCAGAACCTCAACGACCGGCCCGCCTACGATCGCATCGTGTTCGTCGGAGCCGTCAACCGCGGGCGTGAGCCCGGGACGATCACGGCCTACCAATACGATCATGTGCTGCCCGACGTGCAGGAGATCCAGGAGCGTGTCGGCGACTCGGTCACCGGTTCCATCTCGCTGGACAACCTCATCGTCGTGTCGGAGGCGTTCAAGGCGCTCCCGGAGGACGTGTGGGTGGTCGAGATCGAGCCTGGGGACGAGACGTGGGGCGAGGGCTTCAGCGACGAGGTGCAGTCAAGGCTGCCCGAGATCACGGAGACGGTATGGAGTTTGACCAAGCTGTAGCAGAGCTCGAGACGCTGGTCGGCACGTTGGAACGCGACGGTGACGAGCGCGCGCTCCTGCTGCTGCAGCTGATGGACGCGATCCATCGACCGGCGCTGGAGCTGATGCTCGCCGGCCAGCTCGATCATCCGATCGCGGCGGCGGTGCTCGCGATGTACGAGCTCGTGCCGCTCGACGAGCACTCGCAGGTCGAGGAGGCGCTCGACGAGGTGCGCCCCTACATCGAGTCGCACGGCGGTGAGCTGGAGCTGCTGGAGGTCGACGGCGGCATCGTCCACGTGCGCCTGGGCGGCTCCTGCCACGGCTGCGCGGCCTCGGCGATGACGCTGCGCCGCGGCGTCGAGGAGAAGCTGCGCGAGCGGATCCCGTGGTTCGAGGAGATCGTCGCGCACGAGCCCGAGGAGGCCGACGAGGCGCCGCTGCCCGGCGCGCTGCCGATGGTGCAGGTGGGCGCGAGCGCGAGCGCGAGCGCCGGCGCCGGCAACGGCGACGGCGACCTGCTGCAGATCGCGCAGCTCAGGCGCCCGGTCTTCGTCGACGTCGGCCCGATCGCCGAGCTGGCACCGGGCACGATGAAGGTGGCCGACGTCGACGGCAACGCGATCCTGGTCATCAACCTCGACGGCGAGCCGTACGCGTTTCGCAACATCTGCCCGGTCGACGGCCGCAACCCCTTGGACGGCGGTCGTCTCACCGGTACCGTGCTCATCTGCCCATGGCACAACTGTGCGTATGACGCCCGCACCGGCAAGCGCGCCGATGACGAGCCCAACATGGACTCGCTCGCGGTCGTGCCGATCGCGGTCTCCTCGGACGGCGTCATGCGGATCGCGGCGAACGTAGCGTGAGCCTCGCTTTCCCGCCACAAGAGGTGCGTTCCAAGCGCATCCTCGTCGCCGGCGTCGGCAACACCCTGCGCGGCGACGACGGCTTCGGCCCCGCCGTCACGGAGCTGCTCGGCCACCTGCCGGCCGGAGCGGAGGTCATCGAGACCGGCACCGGCGGGGTGGCGCTGCTGCAGGAGCTGATGGTCGGCTGCGACGGCCTCGTGCTGATCGACGCCTGCGACCGCGGCGCGGAGCCCGGAACGATCTTCGTCCTGGAACCCGAGGTCGGGGAGGGCGTACACGTGCCAGACGTACACCTCGCCAATCCCGATCGGGTGCTGTCGATGGCCAAGACGATGGGCTACCTGCCAGACCGCGTGCGGATCATCGGTTGCCAGCCGCTGGACATCGAGGAGATGTGCCAGGGGCTGTCGCCGGTGGTGCAGCGCGCGCTTCCCTATGCCGTCAAGAGGATCGAGGAGATCGTCGATGCTTGGCTATAACTCGATCGAGGAGCTGCGCGCGGCGCTGACGCAGCAGCGCTACCTCGTCGACGACGGGTTGGGCACCGTCGTGTTCCTGGCGCTCAAGCTGCGCCGGCCGCTGCTGCTCGAGGGCGAGCCGGGCGTCGGCAAGACCGAGCTCGCCAAGGCGCTCGCGGCGTGCTCCGGTGCACCGCTGATCCGCCTGCAGTGCTACGAGGGCATCGACGTCCACCACGCGCTGTACGACTGGGACTATCCGCGCCAGCTGCTGCAGCTGCGAGCCGGCGGCACGACGGAGCTGTACTCGCAGGAGTTCCTCCTGCGCCGGCCGCTGCTGGAGGCGCTCGCGCAGCCCGGCGCCGTGCTGCTGATCGACGAGCTCGACCGCGCCGACGACGAGTTCGAGGCCTTCCTGCTGGAGTTCCTGTCGGAGTTTCAGGTCACGATCCCGGAGGTCGGCGTCTACAAGGCCGAGACGCCGCCGGTCGTGATCATCACGTCCAACCGCACGCGCGACCTGCACGAGGCGCTCAAGCGGCGCTGCCTGTATCACTGGATCGAGCATCCCGACCTCCAGCGCGAGCTGGCGATCGTGAGCGCGCGCCTGCCGCACATCGGCCAGCACCTCGCCAGCCAGGTCTGCGCGTTCGTGCAGGATCTGCGCTGGTTGGATCTGTACCGCTCGCCGGGCGTCGGGGAGACGCTGGACTGGATCGAGGGCTTCCACGCGCTCGGCCGCCAGTCGCTCGACGCGTCGACTGCCGACCGCACGCTCGGCGTGCTGCTCAAGGAGCGCGACGACCTCGACCGCATCCGGGGACAGGGCCTGGAAGGGCTGATCGCGCGGTCGCAGTCCGCCGAGCACCCCGGGCAGGGCTGGCAGGGCGGCGTCCGCTGATGCTCTCGCCGACCGCCGACCGCCCGACGGATGAGCTGATCGTCCATACGGCCGTCGCGTTCGCGCGCGCGCTGCGCCTCTACGGCTTGTCGACGAGCGTCGACAGCGAGCACGTCTTCCTGCGCGCGCTCACGGAGATCGACATGCGCGACGCCCACGCCCTGTACTGGGCCGGGCACGCGTCGTTCGTCAAGAGCCCCGACCAGATCGAGACCTACCAAGTGGTGTTCGACCGGCTGATGCGCGGCTACCCGCTCGTGCCCGGGGGCCGCGGCTCGGAGCACGGCGAGAGCGACGCGCGCATGGGCGGCTCACATCACGGCGGCGAGGCGCTGCCGCAGTTCGGCGGCAAGGGCACGGAGAAGGTCGCGCTCGACGGCGAGCGCACGAAGGCCCATGCCGACCTGCCCAGCGCCGACGGCGAGGACGCCACGAGCAACCAGAAGGACGGCATCCTCGTCGCGTGGAGCGCGACGGAGGACCTCACCGCCGCGCAGGCCATGGAGTACCAGCAGGACGAGCTCGCGGCGCTGCGTCTGCTCGCCGACGAGATCAAGCGCGCGGCGCCGGAGCGCAACTCGCGTCGCCAGACGCCGTCCTCCTGCGGAAGCCGATTCGACGTGCGGAGAACGTTGCGGCGGTCGATGGCCACCGACGGCGAGGCGTTCCGGCTCTCCTACACCGGGCCGCGGCCGGTGCCACGCCGGATGCTGTTCATCTGCGACGTCTCCGGCTCGATGGAGCGCTACTCGCGCGTGCTGCTGGCCTCGCTGAAGGTCGCCGTCGGCGCCTCGCGCAAGGCCGAGGCGTTCGTGTTCGCCACCGGGCTCACACGCCTGACGAAGTCGCTCGACGGCCGCGACTTCGAGCGTGCGCTCGAGAAGGCACGCGCGACGATCCCGGACTGGTCGGGCGGCACGCGGATCGGCGGCGCGCTCGCCGAGTTCAACCGCACCTACGCCAGGCGCGGCTTTGCCCGCGGCGCGATCGTGCTCGTCGTCAGCGACGGCTGGGACCGCGGCGACCCCGAGGTCCTCGCCGGCGAGGTCCGCCGTCTGCAACTGCAGGCGCGCAGGCTGATCTGGATCAACCCGCGGCCGATGGAGGTCGACAAGCAGCCGCTCGCGATCGGGATGCGGGCGGCGATGCCGTACATCGACGAGTTCGTCCCCGGTCACGACCCCCGTGCGATCGCGGGCATGGCGAAGCTCATCGCGGGCCTGAACACGGCGCGCCCGATGCGCCGCTCAGAGCCGGTCGCCGCTCAACATCCTTGAAGAAAGCCCTGCACGTAGTGTCTTTTTGCGCCAGCCTTGACGGCTGTGGCCGAGAGAGCGCACAATATGTGTGCCAGACACACAGTGTTCTGTTAGTCTCGCCCTCAACAACCCCTTCGTACAGGAGGCATCGCACGTGGTCGTGGCAGCGTCGTTTCCCGGCTGGTGGGCCGGAATCGGGATCGGATTCTTGATCGTCGTCGTGGTCGTAATCCTCGTCTCGTTCATCCTCACGTACGCCGCGCGGATTCGCGACCAGGCGGAAGAGGGCATCTGGAGGATGGACATGGCGCGTGCGAACACCGTCTCGGTGTGGCGCGTCCAGGACATCAACATTTCGACAACGGGCATTTGGAGGTCTGCGGAGAAGGCCCGCAGGCTCCTGGAAGGAGGAGGGTGATGCTGCATACCACTCCCGACGAGCGCGTCCTGTGGACGATCGTCTTGGGGATCGGGCTGGTCGTCTGCCTGGTCGTCGTCGTGCTGCTGACGTTCCTCTGGTCGCTCGTGCGCGACATCGACGGCCGCGTCACCTACCTGTGGACGGTCACCAAGCGCACCGCGATCAACACCACCGGCCTGTATCAGCTGGCCGGCACCGCTTCGATCGTGCGGGCGCTGCGCGAGGAGCTGCTGCGCCACGAGAAGCTGCTCTCCACCGTGACCGGTAGGCGGGTGTCGTCATGAGCGAGTCGCTGCTCACCTGGCTGACGGTCGTCGAGATCGTCGTCCTCGTCGCCACGCTGGCGTTCTTTCTGATCATCATCACGCGGCTGCTGAAGAACATCGCACGCACGCTCGCAGAGGTCGCCTGGGGCGCGCGCGCCGTGGAGCGCCAGCTCAGGGCGCTGAAGTCCAATATCCGTCACGTCAACTCCGGGCTGACGGACATCGGAGCGGTCGCTCCCGGCATCGTCGAGATGGCCGAGCAGTACGCCCGCGGGGGGGTGCGCTCCTGATGCTGTGGTGGATCGCAAACCTCGTCTTTCTGCTCGTGATCGTGCCGGTCGTCATCTCGATCCTCTTCAACCTGCTCAACCCGATCAGGGAGATCCGCCACTACGCGGACGACATCACCGAGCACGGCGGGCTGTTCGGCCCGCACCTCGAGGCGGCCGCAGAACTTGCGACGACCCGCGACCTCGTCAAGCAGGTCAATCAGGGCGTCGTCTCGTACATCGCCGCGATCGACAAGATCCGTTAGGGAGAACAGATGAAGCCCGAACATGTTGTCTCGATCATCCTCGCGCTCGTCGCGGTCCTCGTCATCGCCGGCTTCCTGATCGCCGTCATCGTCGAGCTGCGTCGTACGTCGCTGCGGCTCGTCACGATCCTCGGCGCTGTGGTCGAGACCGTCGAGCGGACGGACGGCCTGGAAGGCATCGTCAACGAGATCGCCGACGATCTCGCCACCGGACAGGCAGCGCTCTCCGATTGCGTGGACCGCCTCGAGCAGCGGTTGAGCGGCCATGGCGGCGACAGACAGCCCAACGGCGACACGGCGTCGCCACCGTCCGACGTCTACACCAACTACTGAGAACGCGAGCGTGCCGACGTGTGCCTAGCCATCCCCGGACAGATCGTCGAATGGGTCGACCGGGACCTGAACATCGCCAAGGCGCAGGTCGCGAACGTCCGTCGCAACGTCAACGTCGGGTTGCTGGCGGAGACCGAGGACAGCGTCGACATCGGCGATTGGGTGCTGATCCACGTCGGCTTCGCGATGTCGAAGATCGACGAAGCCGAGGCGAAGGCGACGCGCGAGTTCCTCGAGGAGCTCGGCGACCCGTTCCGGGAGGAGCTCGCCGAGCTGGAAGCCAGCAAGATCGAATGACCGGGGTCGTCCGGAGCGGTGTCGGGGGCCCGCCCGGGCCGACGACAAGCGGTCCGGACGCCGACGACTTCGTCAGCGCCTGCGTGATCCTGGTCCTCGATCAGCGGCCGGCGACGGCGCAGCAGCTGAGCACGCATCTGCGCACCCTCGGACTGACCGAGAGCGGCATCGAGCCCGCCCGGATCGGGTCGCTGTTGCGGGGGCTCGTGACGGAGGGTCTCGTCGACGACGACGAGCACGACGGCGACGGCGGTGGCCCGATCTACAGCCTCACGCCGGAGGGCACCGAGCGGCTGGGCATCGCCGCGGACAGCCTGCGCAGCACGCAGATCCTGCTGCGGCGATTCCTCGCACGCTGCGGCGAGCGCTCGATCGCCACAAACTGACGCCGCGGCGCAGGCTGTGGGCGACGCGCTGCGTGCCGCCGGCCGGCGCGTACCCGGCGCCACAGAGGTACTGAACCTTCGGGTGCGCGGGTGGGCGACCCGTGGCCGACTCGGAGAGCCACGGGTCGTCCGCCACCCCGCGCCGGACGAGCGGCGCGGTCGCCGGGAAGAGGATGAACGGCGACACGACCAGTATATGACGGGTACATCTACCCGGTGGCGATTTCTTGCGATCATGCGGCGGTGCCGACAGCGCTCAGACTCGGAGTCCTCGACCAGTCCCCGGTCGCCGAGGGCTCATCCGGGGCGCAGGCGCTGCGCGACACGCTCGACCTCGCCGGCCTGGCCGACCGCCTGGGCTACCACCGCTACTGGGTCGCCGAGCATCACGGCGGCCCGATGCTTGCCGGCACGAGCCCGGAGGCGCTGATCGGCCCGATCGCGGCCGCGACGTCACAGATCCGTGTCGGCAGCGGCGGCGTCATGCTGCCGCACTACAGCCCGTTCAAGGTCGCCGAGACGTTCAGCGTGTTGAGCGGCCTGTTCCCCGGCCGCATCGACCTCGGCATCGGGCGCACCGACGGCACCGACGACCCGGTCACGATCTTCGCGCTGCAGCGCGACCGCAACCACCCTGCGCTCGACGACTTCGGTGAGCAGCTCGCCGAGCTGCTGGGCTACCTGCGCGCCGAGCTGCCCGCCGACCATCTCTTCGCCTCGCTGCCCGGGCTGCTGCCGGGCCGCCCCGAAGGTCCGGCCCCATGGCTGCTGGGCTCCTCAGCGCAGAGCGCGGTGTGGGCGGCGCAGCTCGGGCTGCCGTATGCGTTCGCGGACTTCATCAACGCCGGTGGCGGCATCGACATCGTGAACCTCTATCGCGAGCGGTTCGTGGCCTCGGAGCGGCTGCCGCAGCCCCGCGTCGTCGTCGCGGTCTGGGCGCTGTGCGCCGACAGCGACGAGGAAGCGCTCGAGCTGTCAGCCAGCGCGCGCATGGTCTCGCTGCGCGCGCGGCGCGGGAAGTACACCGCCGTCCCGCCGGTCCAGACCGCGGTGCGCTTCGTCGAGCGCCGCACGCGCGGGCGCGATGATCCGGCGCTGCGCAAGCGGATGGTCACCGGTGCGCCGGCCACGGTTCGCGCAGACCTGCAGCGGCTCGCCGCCGACTACGCCGTCGACGAGCTGCTCGTCGTCGCGGTCACGCACGACCATGCGGCCCGGCGGCGCTCGTACGAACTGCTCGCGGACGCGTTCTCGCTCACGGCGAGCGGTTCTGGCGCGGCGCCTTGAGCGTGACGCCGAAGGTCAGCGCCGAGCGGTAGCCGAGCAGGTCGGTTGCGGCGACGCTCGCGCGCATGCGCAGCCTGACGGCCTGCTTGAGGCGCCGCAGCTTCGACGGCGAGAGATAGAAGCGCACGGCGACCCGCTGCCCGGCCTGCGCGCGGAACGACTTCGCCGCGATCGCGAGCAGCGGACCCTGTCCGAGCCGCGAGCTGCGCCTGCTCACGAGGCCGCAGGTACCGGTCACGTCGGACTCTTCCAGGCGCGCGCAGAAGAGCGTGAACGAGCCGTTCGGGGCGACGGAGACGGCCTCATTCGGACGCGTCGGCCGCACGATCTCGGGACCCACGAGATCGGGCGCCAAGACCGGCGACGGCACCGTCGGCTGGCCTTCGGTCGGCGGTGTGACGGGCGGCGTCGACGCCGCCACGACGGAGAACGAGGCCGGCGCGAACCCGCCGGTCGGGCGCGACGCCGTGATCGTGTAGTGGCCCGGCACCGACGGCGCCGTCAGCTGCGTCCTGAAGCCGCCCAGCGCCGATGTCTGCACGACCTTCGCGTCGACCGGCCCGTCGACCGTCACCGTCGCGTCGCCCGGGAAGTAGGAGCCGTTGACCGTGATCGTGCTCGCAGCCTCGTACGTGCCCTTGTCCAGCACGATATGCGCCTGCGGATTGCACGCCCACGCCAGCGCCGCGGTCGAGGCGAGCGCCGCCAGCAGCGTCAGAACCCCCAGCAGCGCGTGCCGGGGGCTTGGCGACATGCGTCGAAGGGCGGCCAAGGAGCGACGGTACGCCTCGTACGGCCGGGCGACAAGCGCGTTGCACACACCTTCGGCGAGCGGCGAGCGGCCCGCGACAAGGGAGGAGTCGCGGGCCGCCGCCTGCTGTGCCGGCGTTCCTTGGCAAACGCCGGAGCCGCTGCCGGAGGAGAAGCGGCTCGGTACATATATGACGGATACATATAGCGCCGTCAAGGGCTGTTCGAGACGCCTGCGGGTGGGAGCGCCGGGTGTTCCGACGCTTCCCGGCCGAGTCCGCTCCCTCCGCAGCCGGCGCTGGGTCCACGGGGTCAGGGCTCCCACCAAGGGCCTGACCCCGCGGAGCAGGCGTCAGGCGGCGTCCTTGGGGTGCCAGCCGCGTCCGTCCTTGCGTACAAGGCCGTCCTCGGCGAGCCCGGGGAGGACCCGGTACAGGTAGTTCT
>JBBSLI010000045.1:0-38693 GCA_038255395.1 Solirubrobacterales bacterium | reverse complement strand
TCTGCGACGCCGCGACGATCACGCCGAGGACGAAGTAGACGATGGCGCCGATGCTCACGGGCGGGAAGCTAACAGGAGGCGCGGTGCCGCAACCGGCAGGGCGGCCTCAGCTCAGATGTCGTACATCGCAGCTAAGCCCAGCATCATCTCTGGGCGATCAGGGGGCTGCGCGACAGCGCGACAGGACCGATCGTCGCCGTGGGACGCACCGGCGACAGCGCATCTGCGTGGTGCGACCGGTTCCATTCGGTTTGCGGGACGCGCCGCCGGGGGGGGGCAGAGCGTCGCCGTCCGATGAGGCGTCCGGCTGGGGACCGGCTTGCGGCAGACTTGACCGATGGCGCTCGACGAGCTGCGTGTCTGCGACGACGTTTCCGCGGGGGCATGGATCGCTTCGAGGTTGGAGGGCCGGTTTGGCGCGGTGACCCGAACGATCCCGATCGGTTTTGCCGCCTACGCTCGCATCTGCCACCCGGCCACCGATCGCGCCGAGCGTCTGACTACGTGGCCTGAGGTCGCTCGACAGACGGGGCGTCAGGCCCACCCCTTGATGCAGTGGCACGCCCTCGTCGGATCAGCGGACCCGCTGGACATGACGGGCTCGCTGTGGCCCGGCGGCGACCCGCAGCGAGGCAACCTGGTACCCGAAGTGCTCGCGCATCTGTGTCACGCGCTCGCCGATCACACCGCCACACCCGAGCGCTGCTTCTTTTGCTTGTGGGAAGGCTGGGGCTGGATCCACGGGGGTCCCGTTCGGCCCGCGGTCGCACGACGGAGCGGCGCCGGGGCCGCGCCGGTCAGCTCTGGTGACCCGATCGCGCTGGCGTTCTCTGCGGAGGAGTTGAAGCGCCCGAGACTGCGTCTTCCAAACCGCGACTACCTGTTGCTCGCCGGTTCACTGGAGGCAGCGCTGCAGATTGGCGACTGGTACGGCCCCGCGGCGTTTGCTTTTGCTTCCCAGTCGCCGAATCTGTTCTGGCCGACCGACCGGGCATGGTGCGTGGCTAGCGAGATCGACTTCGACTCGACGCTGGTTGGCGGCACGATCGAGCTCGTCGACGCGATCCTCCAGGCGCCGGAGTTCGACTCCTGGCGTGTCCAACCAGGCGATTCGCTGGCGCATGACGCCGACCGGGTCAACCCCGTGCCGTAGCCCAACCGGCTGGCGGCCGGTCACCAGAGTGTCCTTGCCAGGCGAAAGCGGTAGCCGTGTTTGCTTCGTCAGCTCATTTCGATCAGCAAGCCGATGCCCTTCTCGGCGGAGCGCTCAACAAGGGCTACAAGGTTGTGGGCGTCCGCGACCATGTGATCCACGAGGTTGTCCACGTCTCCGCTCACCGGACCGGACCTGTAGACCTCGGGCGGGGCTCGATCTAGGCGCTCGCGCATCTCGTGTTCCTTGACCTGGGTCAATTTGCGAGCCAGATCACGCGTCTGGTCCGCGTCCGCGATGGCTGCCCATTCCAGACCAAATATGTCGACCGGTTCAAAGCCGAACAAGTTCTCGTTCACGCCAGGAACCGTGTGGGTCACGCCGGAAAGGGATTCGGTCAACGCCCAGTGGATGAGATCCCAGCTCACTGAGTCCGAGCGCTTGGCAAACCAGACCCCGTGCGACTCCGCAAGCTGTTCGAGAATCTCTTCGTCCGGCTCGTCGTCGCCTTCGTAGTCCTCCAGGCTCAAAGCGAGCAGTCGGTCACGGGTGACGTCGTCCAACCCATAGATGGAGCATCCGAGGCCCATGGGGAGACCCTATCGCGGCCTTATCACCGTTAGATCCGAATGCTCCTTCGAGGCAGACGGGGCACTCTCGACGTGGTCGCGAGCGACGCGGCCGTCCGTCGCCTCGTCCCGGTGGAGTTCCTCAGTGGAACCCTTGAGAGTGGCGGTCGCTGGAGTGTTCGAGTGGCGCATCTAGCGGGCGATCTCTTGAAGCCGTTCGCCGGCGGGCAGGGTCAAGAACTCGACGAACTCCTGCGCCAGCGCGACCTCCTCGAAGATCTCGCGCGAGAGATCCGGCCGGCCTTCGTTCTCGAACCACTCGTCGTCGCCGATCTCCTGGCGGATCTTCTCGAGCTCGGCGCTTGCGAGCTCGCGCACGAGCTCGGCGGTGATCGTACGGCCGTCGCCGAGTGTGGCGGCGTGGTGCACCCACTGCCAGACCTGGCCTCGAGCGATCTCGGCCGTGGCGGCGTCCTCCATCATGCCGTCGATCGCCGCGGCACCGTTGCCGCGTAGCCAGGACGAGATGTACTGGATGGCCACGTTGATGTTGCTGCGCAGGCCATCCTCGGTGATGTGGCCCTCGGTGGCGGGCACGTCGAGCAGTTGCTCGGCGCTGACGTCGACATCGTTTCTGCGGCGCTCGAGCTGGTGGGGCTGGTCGCCCAGGACGGCGGCGAACTCCTCCATCGCAGCGGCGACCGAGTCGGGGTGCGCGACCCAGGTGCCGTCGAAGCCGTCGGCGGCCTCGCGTCGCTTGTCCTCGCGCAGCGCTGCGAAGGCCGTCTCGTTCGCCGCCTCATCCGTGCGGCTGGGGATCTGCGCCGCCATACCGCCCATCGCATGCGCGCCGCGCCGATGGCATGTCTTGACGAGCAGTTCGGTGTAGGCGCGCATGAACGGCACGGTCATCGTGACCTGCTTGCGGTCGGGCGTGACGAACTGCGGCCGCGTGCGAAAGCGCTTGATCGCCGAGAAGATGTAGTCCCAGCGGCCGGCGTTCAGGCCGGCCGAGTGCTCGCGCAGCTCGTAGAGGATCTCGTCCATCTCAAACGCCGCCGGCAGCGTCTCGATCAGCACGGTCGCCTTGATCGTGCCGCGCTGCAGCCCGACGTGGTCCTCGGCGAGGGTGAAGACGTCGTTCCACAGCCGCGCCTCGCGGTGTGACTCAAGCTTCGGCAGGTAGAAGTACGGCCCGGCGCCGCGCGCGAGCAGCTCGCGCGCGTTGTGAAAGACGTACAGGCCGAAGTCCAGAAGGCCGCCGGCCACCGGCTCGCCGTCGACCAGCAGGTGGCGCTCCACGAGGTGCCAACCGCGCGGGCGCACCAACAGGGTCGCGACCGTCCCGCCGAGCTCGTAGTGCTTGCCGTTCTCGTCGTGCTCGATCGTGCCGCGGATCGCGTCGGCGAGGTTCACCTGCCCGCCGATCATGTTGCTCCAGGTCGGCGAGTTGGAATCCTCGAAGTCCGCCATGAACCCCGACGCGCCCGAGTTCAGGGCGTTGATCACCATCTTCCGGCTCGTCGGACCAGTGATCTCGACGCGGCGGTTCTGCAGCGCAGCGGGCTCTGGCGCGATCGTCCAGTCGCCCTCGCGGACGTCCTTGGTACTCGGCAGGAAGTCGAGGGTGCCGCCCGCATCGAGTTCCTTCTGTCGCTCCATCCGGGCGGCCAACAGCTCGCGCCGGGTAGCGTCGAACTCGCGGTGCAGCCGCGCCACGAACTCCAGCGCATCCGCCGTCAGGATCTCGTCGAAGCGCTCGCCTCGCCGCCCGTTGATCTGGACTCCCTGCACCAGCTCGCTCACGACGCCCCCTGAAGACCGAAGTCACCAAGCACTATCTCCGCGATGGCGGGTTCGTACACAGGAGTTCCATTGAACGAGCGACTCCCGCGACCCCTTTACCTCGGGACGACGGGGCCACCGTGCGACGGGCGTGCGCGAGCCACAGCGTCCAGCTCGATCATCATCACGCTCCTACTCGCGTGCGCCGGTAGAGGTTCCCCGTACGACTCGGCTGCGCACGGGCAGTCTGCGGCCGGCGGTCAGAGGACCAGCACAGCGCACCGAACGCCTGGTGCGTTTGCCAGGCGCGCGTCGGTGGTGAGCAACGACGTTGCGGCCGTCATCTCGGTCAACGCGACGTACGTCGCGTCGTACGCGCTCAGGTTGTGGCGAAGCGCCCACATGCGTGGCCTGAGCCAGTCGGCTCGATAGCGCACGATCGCGAGTTCCGCGAAGCCACCCATGGCCACCACGGCTTGTTCGTCGGTGAGGGCGCCGCGTAGGACGAGGCCTCGCAGGACATGCGTGACGTCACTGTCGAGCAGATGCGGGGCCGCGAGATCTTCGACTCCGAGCCGATCGGGATCAAGTCCGCCGGCGACGAGCTCGACGATCACGCCGGCGTCGACGACGTTCAATCGCCTCGTCCGTCGTGCAGCTCAGACAGGATCAGGTTCCGGTCGACGCGAGCGCCGACCTGCTCTTGGGTCCGTCGCACGACTGCGGCGTTGTCGCGCACCCTCTGTGATCGCCGGGCCAGGTGTTCGAGCTCGCGTCGGACGTATCCCGTCAGCGACAAGCCCTCGGCGTCGGCGGCGTCGGCGAGCGCGTCGCGAACGTCGTCCGGGACGTCTCGAATCTGAATGACCTTCGGCATTCGCACATCCTACCGTGGATGGGTGCAGATTGCACCCATCGGCCATGTGCAGTGCCGCTGAGGCCGATGGTCGACGGCAGCGGTCGTCCCGCTCGAGGTTCGCCATGACCTTCGCGATCCACGCGGCCTTCGACCTGGACTGAGCCGCCTCCCTACGCCACCCGGGATACGCGAGCACGTCGAACTTGGCGTCCCGCTCGAGGTTCCCGTGCGGAGCCGGATCGGCGAGGCATTCGGCTTCAGCGCGCTCCCGACGCGGAGGAATCGCGAGTTGTCGGCAGAGCGCGCGGGCCGTGCCGGTCGGGATCTCGCGATGCCGAGGCACGGGCGTACGCAGGTCCGCGGCGGGTTGTGCCAGATGGTGTGGTTGGCGCCCTCGCGCAGCACCCCGCAGCCGTCAGTGGTGAGGTGGCGCTCGAGGTCGCGGCGCTTCAAGCCGCGGCGACGTCGATCGTGAGCTGCTCGACGTGCCCGCCGCCGATCGGCGGCTCGCAGCCCTCGTCGCGGGAGGAAGCGAGCATCTCGCGTGCGGCATCGAGGAGCCTCCTCCACGGTGCGTCCGCACGTGGCGACCGCCGGCCATTGGGCCAGCTGGGTCATGCTCCAGCCGCTCCTGAGACGAAGCGCAGCACGCCCGCCGGAACACGCGCACGTCCGCGCGCACGGAGCCGACCGCGGATCGGTCACCCGCTCGAAACGACGTCCGGCGTTCGCCTGAGGGTGGACAGCCCGCGCCACCCGCAACTCCTCCTGAGCAGGCGCGTTACCCTTCTTCGACGTGTCCGTGCTCCTCAAAGACCGTGAGACGAGCCCGCCGCCGGCCGACGAGCCGCCCAACGGCGCGCTCACGACGACCGCTCCGGACTTCGCCTGCGAGGCCTGCGGCGCCGCGATGGAGCGCGGCCAGGACTGGTGCCTGGAGTGCGGAACCGCCGCTCCCGGCCGCCTCGGCGCGCGGCCCGGCTGGCGCGCCGCGTTCTCGGTCGTGGGCCTGACGACGATGCTGCTGCTGTGCGCCGTCGTCGCCGCCTACGCGGCGCTGACCGGCGACGCCGAGCGCAGCGTCGCGGGCCAGCCGGTGGGCTCCGGCGATCCGATCACCGCGCAGACGCCGGGGGCCGTGGCGCCCGGCACGACGCCCGGCGCGCTCCCCGTCGCGCCCGGCGCGACAGGTCCCGGCACGACGGCACCCGCGCCCACGAACGTGACGCCGATCATCCCCGTCCAGCCGCCGCCCCCGGTGACGAACACGCCCGTCACGCCGCCCGCGCCACCCGCCGGGACGACGAACAACTCCGGCGCCACGGGCTCGACCGGCGCCACCGGCGCCACCGGCAGCACCGGCTCGACCGGCTCGAACACACCGACGACGCCCACCAGCGAGCTGATCGCCTTCAAGAAGGACGCCGCCAGGACCTACAACCAGCCCGAGCGCCCAGGCGCGGAGTTCGGCCCGGCGGCCAACGCGATCGACGACACGCCGACGACCGTCTGGGACGTCGTCGTGCCCGCCGACGGCCAGCCGATCGCGGCGGGGCTCGTCATCGACCTCGGCCGGCCCTACGCGCTGCGCTCGCTGCGCCTGCTCACCGCGACGCCGGGCTTCACGGTCGAGATCTACGGCGCCAAGAGCGCCAAGGAGCTTCCGGTCGACGTCATCGACAAGCGCTGGATCCACCTGACCGACAAGAAGAACGTGCAGGACGACGGCTTGATCGTCCTCAAGGGCAAGGGCGAGGGCGCGAAGGTCCGCCTCGTGCTGCTGCACTTCACCGACGCCGCCGAGCCGACCGACCCGAAGGTCTCGATCGGCGACGTCGCGCTGCGCGGAACGCTCTAGTCGCGACCGTCTCGCTACGCTGCGCGCCATGTCTGCAGCCGCTATGCGCACCACCGAAGGCGTCATCGTCTTCGAGCTCTTCGACGAGGACGCGCCCGAGACCGTGGCGAACTTCAAGAAACTGGCCTCCGACGGCTTCTACGACGGCCTCACGTTCCACCGGATCATCAAGGACTTCATGATCCAGGGCGGGTGCCCGGCCGGCACCGGCACCGGCGGGCCGGGCTACCAGTTCGACGACGAGTTCAACGACAACAAGATCGTCCGCGGCGCGCTGGCGATGGCGAACGCGGGCCCGAACACGAACGGGTCGCAGTTCTTCATCGTCACGACCGACGCCGCGCCCTGGCTGGACGGCAAGCACACCGTCTTCGGCGAGGTCACCGGCGGCATGGAGGTCGTCGACAAGATCGAGAACGTGCCCACGCAGGGCGCCGACCGCCCGGTCGAGCCGATTCGCATCGCCTCGATCGAACTCGGCGACTAACCGTTCTCGCGCGGCTTGGACCTCTTCCAAGCCATCGTCTTGGGGATCGTCCAGGGACTGACCGAGTTCCTGCCGATCTCCAGCAGCGGACACCTGCGGATCGTCCCCGCCTTCGCCGGCTGGGAGGATCCCGGCGCCGCCTTCACCGCCGTCATCCAGCTCGGGACGATGGCGGCCGTCGTCCTGTACTTCCGTGAGGACCTCGTCCGTATCGCGCGCGCCTGGCTGGGCTCGCTGCGCCAGCCCGCGCTGCGCTCCGAGCTCGACGCGCGCCTGGGCTGGTATCTCATCATCGGGACGATCCCGATCGTCGTCTTCGGCGTCCTGTTCTCCCACCAGATCGAGAACGGCGCACGCAGTCTGTACCTGATCGGCTCGACGCTGATCGCGCTGGGCATCGTGCTGCTGATCGCCGAGAAGGTCTCGCTGCGCGAGCGCGACCTGTCGACGATCACGCGCCGTGACGCGATCGTCGTCGGCTTCGCGCAGGCGCTGGCCCTGATCCCCGGCGTGTCGCGCTCCGGGGCGACGATCACCGCCGGCCTGTTTCTCGGCATGGACCGCGTCTCCGCGGCGCGCTTCTCCTTTCTGCTGTCGATCCCGGCCGTCGTGCTGAGCGGCATCTACGAGCTGCGCGACGTCGTCGGCGGCAGCGCCGAGGGCGCCATCGGCCTCGGCCCGACCGCGGTCGCGACCGTCTTCGCGTTCATCTCCGGCTACCTGTCGATCGCCTTCCTGCTGAAGTTCCTGACGACCCACACGACCGGCGTCTTCGTCGCCTACCGGATCGTGCTCGGCGCCGCCGTGCTCGTGCTCGCGGCGACCGGCACGATCGCGTAGCAGCCGGGCGGCGCCACCGTAGAGTGCCGCCGATGGCGCGCCGCACAGACCGGATCTCCGTCGAGTTCCCGGGCAACGGGCTCGGCCCGCTGCCGGCGATCGGCCTGCGCGTCGCGATCGCGATCGGACTCGTGGCGTTCGTCGCGCTGCTGACGTACGTCGGCCGCGCCGGCTACATCGACCCCGAGGACGACGCGGTCAGCCTGCTCGACGCCTTCTACTACTCGACGGTCAGCATCACGACGACCGGCTACGGCGACATCCGCCCCGTCACCGACACGACGCGGCTGGTCACGACGCTGCTCGTCACGCCGGCGCGGATCCTGTTTCTCATCCTGCTCGTCGGTACGACGCTCGAGATCCTTGCCCAACGCAGCCGCGACGCCTTCCGGCGCTCGCGCTTGAGGAGAACCTTGAACGACCACGTGATCATCTGCGGCTTCGGCGTCAAGGGACGCAGCGCGCTGAAGACCCTGCTCGCCAACGGCGTCACGACGGACGAGATCGTCGTCATCGACGAGACCCGCGAGGCACGCGCGCGGGCGACCGCCAGCGACCTCGTCGCGATCGCCGGCAACACGGCCTCGACGGAGGTCCTGCTGCAGGCCGGCGTGCGCGAGGCGCGCTCGATCATCGTCGCCGTCGACCGCGACGACACCGCGGTGCTGACGACCCTGACCGCGCGCGAGCTGAACCCCGCGGCGACGATCGTCGCCGCCGTGCGCGAGGAGGAGAACGTGCACCTGCTGCACCAGAGCGGGGCATCGTCGGTGATCACGTCCTCGGAGGCGGCCGGACGGCTGCTCGGCTTCGCGGTCGACCAGCCCAAGCTCACCGAGGTGCTCGAGGATCTGATCACCGTCGGGCAGGGTCTCGACGTCGCCGAGCGCGCCGTCGAGGACGGTGAGGAGGGCCCGATCGCCGCCCTCGGCGTGCCGGGCCCGGTCGTCGCGGTCTCGCGCGGGGAGGATCTCATGCGCTTCGACGACCCGCGCGCCCAGACGGTCAGGGCCGGCGATCTCGTCGTCTACCTGTACAGCAACCGCGGCAAGCGGTGAACGGGCGTTAGCCTAGGGTTGACACCACGTCGAGAACCTGAGGAGCGTCCCACGATGGCCAGCGTCGACACCACGGCCGCCCAGAGCACGAACGGCCACGGCGGCGGAGCGGAGATCCCCGTCGAGAACCCCGCCACCGGCGAGGTCATCGCGCACGTCGCGGACCTCTCCGCCGAGCGCGTCAAGCAGCTCGCGGCGATCGGCCGCGCCGCGCAGCCGGGCTGGCAGGCGATGGGCATCGAGGGCCGTGGCCGCGTCATCCGCCGCATGCAGAAGTGGATCATGGACAACGCCGAGCGGGTCGTCGAGACGATCGTGTCCGAGACGGGCAAGACGTACGAGGACGCGTACATGCTCGAGATCAACTACGCGGGCGGCGCGATCGACTACTGGCTCAGGCACGCGCCCAAGCACCTCGCCGACGAGAAGGTCCGCGCGAGCACGGTCGCCGTCCTGGGCAAGAAGATGGTCGTCCGCTATGAGGCGCTGGGGCTGATCGGCGTGATCGGGCCGTGGAACTACCCGTTGACGAACTCCTTCGGCGACTGCATCCCGGCGATGCTCGCCGGCAACAGCGTGATCCTCAAGCCCTCCGAGGTGACGCCGCTGACGTCGCTGCTGCTCGCCGAGGGGCTCGCCGACAGCGGCCTGCCGGCGGGCGTCTTCCAGGTCGCGACCGGCCGTGGCGAGACGGGCGCCGCGCTGATCGACGAGGTCGACATGATCATGTTCACGGGCTCCACGGCGACGGGCAGGAAGGTGATGGCGCGCGCCGCGCAGACGCTCACGCCGGTCGCGCTCGAGCTCGGCGGCAAGGACCCGATGATCGTCCTCGCCGACGCCGACCTCGAGCGGGCGGCGAACCTCGCCGTCTACTACTCGATGTGCAACGGCGGCCAGACGTGCATCTCGATCGAGCGCGTCTACGTCGAGGCGCCCGCCTACGACGAGTTCGTGCGCAAGGTCGTCGACAAGGTCGGCGTGCTGCGCCAGGGCGAGTCGACCGGCCCGGCCACCGTCGAGGTCGGCGCGATGACCTTCCCCAAGCAGCTGGAGATCGTCGAGGAGCACGTCCGTGACGCGCTCGCCAAGGGCGCCCACGCGCTGACCGGCGGCCGGCGCCGTCCCGGCACAGGCCTCTTCTACGAGCCGACGGTGCTCGTCGACGTCGACCACACGATGAAGGCGATGACCGAGGAGACGTTCGGCCCGACGCTGCCGATCATGAAGGTCGCCGACGCCGAGGAGGCGCTGACGCTGGCCAACGACTCGCCCTACGGGCTGGGCGCCGCGGTCTTCAGCGGCGACCGCTCGCGCGGCGAGGCGCTCGCGCGGCGGCTGCAGGCGGGCGCCGTCTGCGTCAACGACGCGCTGCTGAACTACGTCGCCGTCGAGCTGCCGATGGGCGGCTGGAAGGCCTCGGGCCTGGGCACGCGCCACGGCGCCGCCGGGATCAGGAAGTTCACCAAGCAGCAGTCGCTGTTCATCAGCCGGGTGCACCTCAAGAACGACGTCTACATGTACCCGTACAGGCCGAAGGTCTCCAAGGCGCTGTTCCGCGGACTGCGCCTGCTCTACGGGCGCGGCCGGCGGCGCTGAGGCGCAGCGGCGCCCGCCCGCACGGCGCCATCGCCACACACCTGGTTGGGTAGGCGCCCATGGCCGCGATCGCCCTCGGGCTGCTCTCGTCCCTGCTGTGGGGGCTGTCGGACTACCTCGGGGGCGTGAAGAGCCGCACGTTCCCCGTGCCCGTCGTGCTCGCGATGATGTACGGCGCGTCGCTGACCGTGATGCTCGCCTTCGTGGCGGCGCGCGGCGAGGGGCCGCCGCCCGCGCAGAACGTGCTCGCGGCGCTGGGCGCAGGGATCGTCGGGATCGCGGCGCTGTCGGCCTTCTACCGCGCGCTCGCGATCGGGACGATGAGCATCGTCGCGCCGATCGCCTCGACCGGCGTGGCGCTGCCGGTGATCGTCGGGCTGATCGGCGGCGACCGCCCGGGCCTGCTGCGCTCGGCCGGCCTGGCGCTCGCCGTCGTCGGCATCGTGCTCGCCTCGCGCGAGGACGACGAGGGCGCGGCGGACCCTGCGCAGCAGCGCCTCAGCATCGCGCTCGCGCTCGTCGCCGGGATCGGTTTCGGGTCCTACTTCGTGCTCGCCGAGATCGGCTCCCGCGGCGACGTCGGCTGGGCGCTGCTGCTGTCGCGCACGTCGGCGTTTCCGATCATCGCGACGATCGCGATCGTCGTCCTGCGGCGCGGCGGCAGGCGGCCCGGCGGCCGCGCCCTGGCCGTGCTGGCGGGGATCGGCCTGCTCGATCTGGGCGCGAACTTCTTCTACAACTACGCCACGACGATCGGCGAGCTGTCGAGCGTCGCCGTGGCGAGCTCGCTGTACCCGGTCACGACGGTCCTGCTCGCGGCGCTGTGGCTCGGCGAGCGCATCCAGGGCGTGCAGCGGATCGGCGTGATCATCGCGCTCGCCGGCGTCGTGGCGATCTCGGCGGGAGGTTGACGGCGCGCCCCTCGGGTGGGGCGCGCCGCGGACTTGGGAGAGGGATGCTCCCCGGGGGGTCTTGCAGGTTGGGGAGCCGGGCGTACGCGAATGAGTCTACGCCTTTCTCGAATCGTGATGTGGAACGTCCCGATGAATCGGCCTGGCGATTCACAGCGCGGTGATCAGCGCGGAGCCGATCGCCGCCAGCAGCGCCAGCAGCACGATCAGCGCCAGCATGAGCGCCGGCGCGAGTGACGGATCCGCTTGTGGCGAACGGCTTCGTACCGCCACCGGATGAGCGTGACGGCGGTGGCGCGGATGAACGATCCGCAGGCTGGGGTCGGCGATGAGCGTCATGGGGAAACCTCGATAGTTCGTGCGAGTCGATGCAAGGAGAATCGGGGCCGCGCGGAGATACGTCGTCACCCCGGCGGGTGAGCGGTGTCACACCCGTGCTGGCGCGCCGCCGCGCACCCTGGGTGAACCGGCGCGCGGCCGCGGGCGAAGAAGGGCGTGCAACCCGATCGGCCCCCCGGAGGTCCCATGCATCGTCGTCACGCCCTCGCCGCAGCGGCCGCAAGCGCCGCCGCCGCATCCCTCGCCTGCGCACCCGCCGCGCTCGCCGAGCGCTTCGTGGCGGTCGACGCCGGCAACCGCCTGTACACGTTCGACGACAAGGCCCCCGCCAAGTGGACGCGCTCCAAGGCGCTGACCGGCCTCGCCGCCGGGGAGCGCGTCGTCGGCCTGGATGTGCGGCCCGCCGGGCGCCGGCTGATCGCGCTGACGAACATGAGCCGGCTCTACGTCGTGCAGCGCACGAAGGCGACCGCCACGCTGCTGGGCGCCGGTCCGTTCGCCCCCGCGCTGAGCGGCAGCGCCTTCGGCTTTGACTTCAACCCGACCGTCGACCGCATCCGCCTCGTCGCCGACAGCGGCCAGAACCTGCGCCTGAACCCGAATACGGGCACGCTCGCGTTCACCGACGGCACGCTGCGCTACAAGGATGGCGACGCGGGCGCCGGCAGCGGCCCCGCCGTCGTCGCCTCGGCGTACACCAACAGCGTCGCCGGGGCGATGACGACGACGCTCTACGACATCGACTCGGCGCGCGACGTGCTGGCGATCCAGGCCCCGCCCAACGACGGCGTCCTGACGACCGTCGGCGCGCTCGGCGTGAACATCGCCGGCCCCGTCAGCTTCGACATCTCCGCCAAGGACGGCAAGGCCTACGTGCTGGCCCGCCGCGCCGGTGCCCCGCGCTCGCGCCTGTACAGGATCAACCTCGGCAAGGGCGCCGCCCGCCAGCTCGGCGTCGTCAGCCGCGCGCCGAACCTCGTCGCCTTCGCGGCGCTCTCCAAGCCCAGGGGGTAGCCCCGCCGGCTGTTCCTGTCAGCCTTGGCGGCGTGCCCTCCGCGCTCGCCGCCGCCACGTTGCAGATCGAGCCGCTGCAGCTCGTGCCCGCGCTCGGGTTCGGCGCCATGTACGTCGTGCGCGCCCGCCGGCTGGCGCGGCTCGGGCGGCCCGTCCCGACGTGGCGTCAGGCCTGCTTCCACAGCGGCCTGGGCCTGATCGCGCTCACGCTCGTCTCACCGCTCGCCGGCCTCGCCGACGAGCTCTTCTGGGCGCACATGGCCGAGCACCTGCTGCTCGCCGACCTCGGCGCGCTGCTGCTCGTGCTCGGCCTCACCGGCCAGATGCTGCAGCCGCTGCTGCGCACGAAGGTGCTCGGCTGGCTGCGCCACCTCGCCCATCCGGTGCCCGCCTTCGGGCTGTGGGCGGCGGACCTGTTCTTCTGGCACCTCGTCGTGCCGCACGAGGCGGCGGTCGACAACGACGTCGTCCACGCGCTGCAGCACATGCTGTTCATCGGCTTCGGGATCAACATGTGGATGGCGCTGCTCGGGCCGCTGCCCAAGCCGGCGTGGTTTCAGAACTTCGCCAAGCTGCTGTACATCGTCGTCGTGCGGCTCACGTCGACCGTGCTGGCGAACGTGTTCGTGTGGAGCAGCGACGCGTTCTTCGACGTCTACGCCGAGGGCGAGCGGGCCAACGCCATCACGCCGCACACCGATCAGGTCGTCGCCGGCTCGATCATGATGGTCGAGGGCTCGATCCTCACGATCTGCCTGTTCGGCTGGCTGTTCCTGCGCAGCGCGCGCGAGGGCGAGGAGCGCCAGGAGCTGCTCGACCTCGCCGCCGCCGGCGGGGTCGCGCTCGACGAGCGGCGCGCCGCACGCGCGGTCTCCGCCGGGCGCGGCGAGGACCTCAGACGGCGTATCGAGGACGACGGCACGCGATAACGTCTTCGGTATGTCCCTCATGAACAAGCTCACACAACTCGCCAAGTCAGACAAGGGCAAGGAGCTCATCGACAAGGCGCAGGCGATCGCCAACGACCCCAAGAACCGCGAGAAGATCGAGACGGCTCGCGGCAAGGTCGAGGAGCAGATCCACAACGCGAAGGAGAAGCTCGCCGAGAAGCGCGGCGAGCCGGCCGGCACGCCGACGGCGACCGACCCCGCGACGACGCCCACCCCGCCCGCCCCGCAGACGGCGCCGCCCACCGAGGCGAACTACGGCGGCGACGAGGACGGCCCGAAGGCCGCCTAGGACCTCAGCGCTCCGCGGTCATCTGCTCGGCGCGCTCGGCGAGGGCCACCACGCCCTCGCCGACGCCGTGCAGCCACGGGTCGTCGGTGCTGCCCGCCAGCGCGCGGCGATGGTTGCCCTCCATGAAGACGACCGCCTTCCACAGCGCGAGCGTGTGGTACCAGCGGATGTCGGTCATCGATCGCCCGCTGGCGCGCTCGTAGCGCGCGACGAGCTCGTCGCGCGTGAGGAAGCCCTCCTCACGCGTCACGCCGGAGAGCTCGAACATGCCCAGCGGCGGATCGTCGCGCTGCACCCACAGCGCGCAGAGGTAGCCGACGTCGGCGAGCGGATCGCCGATCGTCGCCAGCTCCCAGTCGAAGACCGCGTCGATGCGCGCCGGTGGCGTCGACGCCAGCATGACGTTGCCGAGGCGGTAGTCGCCGTGCACGATCGTCGGCGCGGGCGAGGCCGGCAGGTGCGCGTGCAGCCACGTCGCGACGCGCTCGACGGCCGCGATCTCACGCGTGCGGTTGTGCTCCCAGAGGCCGAGGAAGCGGCGCAGCTGGCGCTCGAGGTAACCCTCGGGGCGGTTGGAGAAGCCCTCCAGGCCGGCGTCCCGCCAGTCGACGGCGTGCACCTCGACGAGCGCGTCGACGAGCTCCTCGCCGATCTGCCGCCGCTCCTGCGGGGTGTCCAGCGCGGCCGGGACGCTGGTCGTGACGACCTCGCCGTGGACGCGCTCCATGACGTAGAACGGCGCGCCGATCAGCGCCGCGTCGTCGGCGACGGCGAGCACGCGCGGCACGCGCGCGGCGGTCGGCTCGAGCGCGCGCAGCAGGCGCGCCTCGCGCAGCACGTCGTGCGCGCTGGGCGGCAGCGGCCCGCGCGGCGGCCGGCGCAGGACGAGCTCGCGGCCGTCGCAGCGCACGAGCAGCGTGACGTTGGAGTGCCCGTCGCCGAGCGGCTCCACGGCGAGCTCGGTGTCGCCGGCGCCGGCCAGGCCGTGCTGCGCCAGGAATGCGAGCAGCGGCTCGGTCACGACGAGCGGCGCGCGCGCGTTGGATGCCGCCGCGGTGTGCGTCGCGACGACGTCGTCGGGTGCCAGCGGCGCTCCCATCCGCGTGAGACGTTAGTCAGGGGTCCCGCAACCTTGCCTCGCTACGTTGGTTGGAACCTCGCGATGCGCCGACTTCTCCTACCACTCACCCTCCTGCTGCTGCTCGCCCTCGCGCCCGCCGCGAGCGCGTCGCGTACGCAATCGCTGACGTTCGAGGGCCCGAAGGACTTCCTCGACCCCGGGTCGCGCCCGGGGGCGCTCGACGAGGTCGCCGGGCTCGGCGTCCGCTCGCTGCGCGTGATCGTCCAGTGGTCGTCGGTCGCGCCCGGATCTGACCAGGCCGAGCAGCCCGCCTTCGAGCCGACGGACCCCGACGCCTACGACTGGGGCGAGTACGAGCCGCTGCTCGACGCCGCCAGGGAGCGCGGCTGGGAGGTGCTCGTCACGATCTCCGGCCCCGTGCCGAAGTGGGCGACCGCCGCCAGGCGCGACAACGTGACGCGCCCGAGCCCGACCGCGTTCGCCGCGTTCGTCACGGCACTGGGCCGGAAGTTCGGCGACCAGATCAACACGTGGGCGGTCTGGAACGAGCCCAACCAGCCGCAGTTCCTGCGCCCGCAGTTCGCGCGCGGCGGCCAGGCCGAGTCGCCGAAGATCTACCGCAGCCTGTTCCAGGCGGCCGTGCGCGGCCTCGCCAACGCCGGCCAGGGTGACGACAAGGTGCTGATCGCCGAGACGTCGCCGCGCGGCAACCGCAGCAGGATCGTCCCGCCCCTGCGCTTCATGCGCGGCATGCTGTGCCTGAACTCCAGGTACAAGAAGCGCCGCGCGTGCGGCGCGCTGGATGCCGACGGCTATGCCCACCACGCCTACACGACGCGCCAGGGCCCGTACTTCGTGCCGCCTGCCCCGCACAGCAAGGACGACGTCACGATCGGCGTGCTGTCGCGCCTGACGAAGGCGCTGGACCGCGCGCAGGCCGCGGGCGCGTTCAGGAAACGGCTGCCGATCTACCTGACCGAGTTCGGCATCCAGTCCACGCCTGACACGCAGAGCGGCGTCTCGCTCGCCAAGCAGGTGCAGTTCCGGGCGATCTCCGAGCGGATCGCATGGACGAACCCGCGCGTCGTCGCGTTCTCGCAGTATCTGCTGCGCGACAGCGATCCGACCGGCAAGAACGAGTACGGCGGCTTCGAGTCGGGCCTGCGCTTCGCCGACGGCAGGCCGAAGCCGTCGCTGCGCGCGTTCCGGCTGCCGCTGGCGGTCAAGCGCGTCGGCTCGAAGGTCTCGATCTGGGGCCTCGTGCGCCCGGCGACCGGCCGGGTGACCGCGACGATCACCTATGCCGATCGCGGCTCGTCGCGATTCAAGACCCTGCGCACCGTCACGACCGACGCGCGCGGCTACTTCACCGTCCGGGCGACGTACCGCAAGGGCCGGCGCTGGAACCTGAAGTGGGAGAACTTCGCGGGCAGCCCCGTGGGGTCCTACACCGGCAGGTAGCGCACGCGCACGGTCAATCGCGCGGCGCTCAGCGCCTGGCGATGAGCATGAACGTGTGCCCGAGCCAGCGCATACCGGGGGCCGAGCCGAAGCGGTCGAGCGCCCCGACGGCGCGCTGCGCGCGTACGGGCAGACGCCGCCACGAGTAGCTGACGGCGTGCAGCTGCGGCGTCAGCCCGGCGGCGCGGGCGGCCGCGGCCAGCCGGCGCGGGGAGAGCGGGATGTCGTCGGGGGTGCCGTGCACGCGCACGCCGAGGCCGGCGCGGTTGGCGAGCGCCAGCGCGGCGCCGACCGGATGCAGCAGGCTGGGCTCGATCGCGACGAGCGCGCCGCCGGGACGCAGCAGCCGGCGGGCCTCCGCGAGGACCGGCTCGAGCGGCTCGACGTACGCGACGTGGTGCAGCACGAGGCGATGCAGGACGACGTCGAAGGACGCGTCGGGGAGCGCGTCGAGATGGCCGGCGGCGCCCTGCAGTCCCTCGTCGGCCTCGCCCTGCGCGACGGCGTGGCGCGGCCGCTCGGGGTCGAGGTCGACGGCGACGAGGCGCCAGGCCGGCTTGGGCAACAGGTGGCGGCCCGGGTGCCAGCCGCAGCCGACCGCGAGCGCATCGCCGCCGCTGCGCCCGAGATGGCGGTCCAGCAGCTCGCGCTCGCGGCGCTTGCCGCGCTCGTATTGCTGCGCCAGCGTCGCGGGGTCGCTGAGGTTGTCCAGCAGGTTGTCGGGCGTGTAGATCTCGCTCATGGGGCTTCGCCGCGCGGTTAGGCTACTTCGCGTGAACCTCGGCCCGATCGAGCTGATCATCCTCCTGCTCATGATCGTCGTGCCGGTCGCGGTCGTCATCGTGGTGCTGCGCCGCAACCAGTAGCGACGCGGCGGCGCCGTAGGCTGGCGCGACGATGTCGCGATGGTCGGCCGAGAACGTCTATGGCACCGCCAAGCAGGGGTTGCGCTCCCGCGTGGCCGCGGCGGCCTCCGCGCGAGCACGCCGCATCCGCCACGAGCGGCTCTTCGCGCTCACCGGCGCGACCGAGCAGACGCGGATCGTCGACATCGGCTGCGGCCGGCTCGGGCTGCGCCGCCACGCGCCGCAGCTCGACATCACCGGCGTCGACCGCGTGCCACGCCCCGAGTACCCGGGGCCGTTCGTGCAGGCCGACGTGCTCGCGGGCCTGCCGTTCGCCGACGGCGAGTTCGATCTCGCCTACTGCTCGAGCGTCATCGAGCACATCGCCCCCGCCGACCGGGCACCGTTCGCGGCCGAGCTGCGCCGCGTCGCGCGCGGCTGGTACGTGCAGACGCCGGCCTTCTCCTTCCCGGTCGAGCCGCACGCGCTGCTGCCGGCCGCGCACTGGCTGCCGCACGCGATCCGCCGCCCGTACTGGCGCCTCGGCGTCGCCGGCGACTGGGAGGAGATCGAGCTGTTGCGCCGCGCCGAGATGACCGCGCTGTTCGGCGCGCCGGTCGCCGAGCGCGCGGGGCCGCTCGTGAAGAGCTGGATCAGCGTGCGCGCGGTCTGACGGCCGCGAGTCGGCAAACGATCTAGATTCCGCTTCCATGGCACTGCAGCTCTGGTTTCTGCGACACGGCGAGGCCGAGCCGCACGACGCTCGCCCCGACGCCGATCGGCGCCTGACCCCGCGTGGCGAGGAGCAGTCGCGGGCGGCGGGGCGGGCGCTGAGGGCGCTCGACATCTCCTTTCAGCTCGTGCTCTCCAGCCCGCGCGTACGCGCGCTCGACACCGCGCGGCTGGCCGCGCAGGAGCTCGCCGCCGGGGAGGTCGTCATCGACAGCTCGCTGTCCGGCGGCTTCTGCGTCGACGACGCGCTCGAGCTGGCGGCGGCCGCGGGCGAGGACAAGCGGGTGCTGTTCGTCGGTCACGACCCCGACTTCACGCAGGTCGTCCACGACCTCACCGGCGGCGCGATCGACATGAAGAAGGGCGCCGTCGCCGGCGTGCGGATGCGGACCGCGCGCCGCGGCGAGCTGATCGTGCTGCTGCGCCCGCGCGAGCTCGGCCTGATCGCCCAGCCGGGCTGATCAGAGCTGCTTGGCCGTCGCGTGCGCGGCGATCAGCAGCGGGTCGTAGACGCCGCTGAACGGCGGCGCGTAGGAGAGGTCGAGCAGCGCGAGCTCCTGCACCGGGATGCCTGCCCAGACGGCGGTGGCGAGCACGTCGATCCGCTTGGCCGCGCCCTCGACGCCGACGATCTGCCCGCCGAGCAGGCGCCCGCTGTCGGGCTCGGCGACGAGCTTGACCCAGATCGGGCCGGCGCCGGGGTAGTAGCCCGCGCGCGTGCGGTCCTTGATCGTCGCGCTGACGACCGCGATCCCCGCGTCCGCCGCCTCGCGCTCGCCGATCCCCGTGCGCCCGACCTCGTAGCGGCAGATCTTCGAGACCGCGGTGCCGATCACGCCGGGGAAGCGATCGTCGCCGCCCGTCGCGTTGACGCCGGCGATCCGGCCCTGCTTGTTGGCGTGCGTGCCGAGCTGGATGTTGACGTCCGTGCCGAGCACGCGGTGGCGCGTCTCGGCGCAGTCGCCGGCCGCGAAGACGCCGTCGTGGCCGGGGCAGCGCTGGTGGTCGTCGACGCGCAGCGCGCCGCTCTCGCCGACCTGCAGGCCGGCCTCGCGCGCGAGCGCGACGGCAGGCCTGGCGCCCGTGCCGATCACGACGTGGTCGGCGTCGAAGGTCTCGTCGGCGGTGCGCACGGCGACCGGCGCGCCGTCGTCGCCGAGCACGATCTCCTGCACCGCGGCGCCGAGCACGACGCGCACGCCGTGGCCCTCGGCTGCGTCCTGCACGTGGCCGGCCATGTCGGCGTCGAGCGTCGCCATGACCTGCGGCGCCCGCTCGATCATCGTCACATGCAGGCCGCGGTCGGCGAACGCCTCGGACATCTCCATCCCGATGTAGCCGGCGCCGATCACGACGGCGTTGCGGCCACCGCGGTCGAGCGCGACGCGCAGGCGCTCGGCGGCATCGACCGTGACCGCGGGCTCGATCGCCTCCGCGCCGGGGATCGGCGGCGGCGCGTGCTCGGCGCCCGTCGCGACGACGAGCTGGTCAAAGCCCTCGGTCGTCTCGGCGCCCGCGGCGCTGCGGACCGTCAGCCTCCGCGCGCCGAGGTCGATCGCGACGACCTCGCAACGGATCCGCACGTCGATCCCGCGCGCGCGGTGCTCCTCCGGGCTGCGGCTGATGAGACGGTCGGCGTCCTCGACGAGGCCGCCGACGTAGTACGGGATCCCGCAGGCCGAGTACGACGTGTACGGCCCGCGCTCGAACGCCACGATCTCGAGGTCTTCGTCGCGCCGTCGCGCGATGCTCGCGGCGCTCATCCCGGCCGCGTCACCGCCGACGATCGCCAGTCGTTGTCGGGCCATCGAAGAAGCGTATCCCGCGCCGCTCTACGCTTGAACACCGATGCCCGAGCTGCCCGAGGTCGAGATCACCGCGCGCCGCCTCGACGCCGCCCTGCGCGGCGCGACGATCGAGTCCGCGCTGGCGCCTGGGATCAACGCGCTGAAGACCTTCGACCCGCCGCTGCACGCGCTCGAGGGCAGGGCGATCACGTCGATCACGCGGCGCGGCAAGCAGTTCGTGATCGAGGTCGCCGGCGATCTGGCGCTGCTGCTGCATCTCATGAGCGCGGGGCGCCTGCAGCTCTACGACAAGCGCGCCGGCCCGCGCGACCGCACATCGCGGCTGCTGCTGCGGATAGCGGACCCTGCCCACCCCGACCGCGAGCTGCGCCTGCGCGAGTTCGGCACCAAGCAGGCCGCCTGGGTCAAGCTCCTGCCGGCCGCCGCGATCGACGAGGAGGAGCTGATCGCGACGCTCGGCCCGGAGGCCTGGCCGCAGCCGCCCGCGGACCTCAGGCAGCGCCTGCAGGCGCCGCGCCCGCTGCACACGATGCTGCGCGACCAGCGCGTCATCGCCGGGATCGGCCGCTCGTGGGTGGACGAGATCCTGTGGACCGCGCGGCTGTCGCCGTTCAAGCGCGGAAACGACCTCTCCGACGAGGAGGCGCTCGCGCTGCGCGAGGCGATCGCGACGGTCCTCGACGGCGCGATCGAGCACTACGAGAAGGTCGTCGCGCTGCCGATCGCCGACAAGCTGCCGTTACCGCTGCTCGTGCACCGCAAGGGCGGCGAGCCGTGCCCGCGCTGCGCCACGACGATCGAGCAGGTCCACTACGAGGACTACGTCATGTGTTACTGCCCGGCCGAGCAGACGGACGGCAAGGTGCTCAAGGACCGGCGCCTGTCGCGGCTGTTGAAGTAGCGGCCGCGACCCGGCGACGGGCGCTCGGAGCCCGGCGTCCTAGGCGTCGTCGCGAACCCCGTGCAGGGGGTTCGGGATCTCGATGTACGTCGGCTCCTCGTGCATGCGCGAGCGCATCTGCGCCTTGCACGGCCACGTCGCCGCGGTCAGCAAGCGGTGCAGCAGCGTCGCGGCCTCGTCCCCGCGCTCGTGCTCGCGCCGCAGCACGGCCTTGAGATCGCCGAGCAGCTCGACCTCGTCGACGGCCCCTGCGACGCCGAGCGCGTTGATGACGCTGAGCGCGTTGTCGAGGAAGGGCCCCTCGCCGATCCCCGCGCCGCCGACCGCGATGTCGTCGTGCGCGGCCTGGCCGACGCGCGCGCCGCGGGCGTCGCGCAGGACCGCGTGCGCGGGCCAGCCGCCGTCGAGCTCGAGCAGCGTGTTCTGCTGGTCGGTCTGGACCGTCAGCCCGTGCTCGGCGTACAGGCGCAGCAGCGGCACGATCGCGACCTCGGCGTAGCGGGCGAACCACTCACGCGCGACATCCGCGACGGGACGGCCGCTCTCCTGGGCAAGGCGCGCGACGATCTGCCCGAGCCGGCTGGTGGCGCCGAACGGATGGTCCTGGACGAGCACCTCGACGGCGCTCACGTCAGCCCCCGAGCCCTCGCGCCAGCGGTTCTCGCGCAGCTGCACGCAGAGCCCCTCGACGGGCTTGCCGTCGACCTGCACGGCGAGGTAGGCGGGATCCTGCAGCAGCGTCACGCCGGCGGCGAGCTCGGGCTCGCCGGCAAGATCGCGGGCCAGGTCGACGGCGCGCTGCAACTCCGTGTCGTCGAGCAGCTGGAGGTCGTCGCCCACGTGCACGTGCAGCGCGAACGTCAGCTGCCACGGCCACGCCGCGTTGTAGACCGTCGCCACCGACGCCGTCGGCGTGACCTCGCTGCCGAGCGCTCCGAGGTCGACGATGCGACCGTCCGCGAGCAGCCCGGCGACGAGCTCGTGGCCGCGCAGGTGCTCGAGCTCCCACGGGTGCACGGGCAGCAGCACGCGCTCGCCGAGGTCGGCCAAGGCCGCATCCAGCGCGGCGCCGTCGACGGCCGGGTCGCCGCGCAGCAGCCGCTCGACGAGCTCGGCGGCCGATGCCTCGTCGGCGCTGTCGGACCGCACGAGCGCGGGATCGACGGCGAGCCAGCGCAGCGCGAAGCGCGCCGCCGACTCAGGCGTGTAGGCGGTCGTCTGCTCGGGATCGAGTTCCCAGCGGCTCTTCGCGCCGGGGTGCGCCAGGTGGCCCAGCAGGCCGGCCTGCTCGCTGTCGGCGAAGCGCAGCGGGTCGGCGCTCCAGAGCGCGTCGATGTCGTCGGCGCGGGCGTCGAGGAACGCGCCGAGCGTCGCGACGTGCTGGCGCACGCGCGAGAGCAGGAACGTGGGGTCGGGGCCGCGCGTGCCGGCGGCGGAGATGTCGTCGTCGTAGAGCGTGTTGCCGAGCTCGTCGGCGAGCATGCCCATGAGCGTGTCGATCGAGACGACCCACGGCTTGCCGCCCGCCATCGCGATGTACGCGGGGGTGCGGAAGCGGTGGCGATGCGTCGGCGAGAGGTGGCGCACGCCGGCGAGCACGGCGGTGCGCTCGTCGGGGAAGGGCAGCACCGCGACGAACTCGTCGCCCTCCTGGGCGAACTCCGGAACGCCGGCGGCGGGCACGGGGCGCCACTCGCCACCTTCACGCGTGTAGCAGTTGAGCAGCGCCTCGGTGGCTGCACTCACCGCGGCCTCGTAGCCGCGCGTCTGCGGCACCTCTTCACGCGGGCTGGCGGGAAGCGGCTCAGTCTCTTCGTGGATCTTGATGTTCACACTCATACCTCGCATGCGTTGTGCCGATGCGCCACGGTTCATGATCTGGTGTCGTCGGTCACAGGCTAGACAAGTGCGATCATCCGCCGATGATCGGGCCAGGCACCCCCGCTCCGGACTTCGAACTCCCCGACCAGGACGGCGAGCCCGTGCGCCTGTCGGCACTGCGCGGACGTACGGTCGTCCTGTACTTCTACCCCAAGGCCGACACGCCGGGATGCACGACGCAGGCGTGCTCGATCCGCGATCGCGCGAGCGACTACGCGGCCGCCGGCGTGAAGGTCATCGGCGTCTCGCCCGACCCCGTCAAGAAGGTCAGCAAGTTCCATGACAAGCGCGATCTGAACTTCACGCTGCTGGCCGACGAGGACCACGCCGTCTGCGACCTGTTCGGCGTCTGGGTGCAGAAGTCGATGTACGGCAGGACGTACATGGGCGCACAGCGCGCGACGTTCCTGATCGACGCCGGCGGCTGCGTGCGCCACGTCATCCCGAAGGCCTCGCCCAAGACGCACGACGACGAGGTGCTCAAGGCGCTCGGCAAGCTGCAGACGCCGCCGTGATCGCGTCCCGCGCCGTTCGCGGTGGCGGTGGCGGTTGGCTGGCGGTTGGCTGGCGGTGGCTGGCGGTGGCTGGCGGTGGCGGCAGTCGTGCGGTGGGCCGAATATCCGTCGCGGGACGACCCCTCATTCGGCCCAGCGGCGAACGCGACGCTCGCGCGGTGCGCGCGACTCAGCGCTCGCCGGCCGCGTGCGGGTCGCGCCGGCTCGGGCACATCCGCCGCAGCGCGCACACCCCGCATGCCGGCCGCTGCGCGTGGCAGGTCCGACGCCCGTGGCGCAGCAGGTTCACATGCAACTCGAGCTCCGCTCCCGGCGGCGTCAGCGCCACCATCGCGTCGTGCAGCTCCTCGAACGGCGCCTTCGGGCGCAGCAGGCCCAGCCGCGTCCCGACCCGTGACACGTGCGTGTCGACCGGCACGTCGCGCAGCCCGAAGGAGAACAGCAGCACGCAGGCGGCGGTCTTGCGGCCGACGCCGGGCAGCGCGCAGAGGTACGCCTGCGACTCGGACACCGGCGCCGTGCGCATCCACTCGAGCGCCAGCGGATCGCCGATCGCGCGCAGGATCGCCTGGATGCGGGCCGACTTCACCTTCGAGATGCCGCCGGGCCGGATCGCCTCCTCGATCTCCTCCAGCGGCGCGTCGCGGACCGACTCCCAGTTCGGGAAGCGCTCGCGCAGCCGCAGGTAGGCGACGTCGCGGTTGCGGTCGTTCGTCGACTGCGACAGGACGGTGAGGACGAGCTCGGCCATCGCGTCGCCGTGCGGCTCGGCGACGGGCACGCCGTAGACCTGCGCCAGCCGCTCGCGGATGCGCGCCACCCGCGCACGCGCCGGGCGCCGCCAGTCCGCGCGCGCCGTCCTCACTCCAGCGCGCCCCACCGCTCGCACGCGCGGGCGGCCTCCTCGGCCGCCTCGGGCAGCGCCGCCGCGAGCGCGGACGGGTAGTAGTCGGTCTGGCCGAGCCGCGCGATCAGGACGCCGAGGAAGACGTCGCCGGCGCCGACCGTGCTGCGCACGACGTGCGCCGGGCGCGCCTGCACGTCGACCCGCATCCCCTTCGCGCGCAGGATCGCGCCGCCGATGCCGCGCGTGACGATGACGTGCTGCGCGCCGGCCGCCAGCAGCGACGCTGCCGCCGCCTCGGGCTCGCTCTCGCCGGTCATCAGGCGCGCCTCGGCCTGGTTGCACTTGACGAGGAACGCGCCCCGCACGCAGCCGCCCGCGAGCTTGCCGGCGCGGCCCGGGTTGCCGCCCCAGCGGTGCAGGCGGATGTTGGGATCGAAGACGACCGGGCGGCCGAGCTCGAGCGCGTGCTCGCGCGCGGCCATCGTCAGCTGCGCCTCGGCCTTGCCGGCGAGCATGTTCGAGGTGAAGAAGAACGCGTCCGTCGCCTCGACGGCGTCGAGCAGGCGCCCGTCGAGCGCCTCGATGCTCGCCGTCACGCCGTCGCCGTAGAGCTGCCAGGTGGGCTCACCGCGCTCGTCCACCGTCACGAACGCGACCGCCGTCCGCTTCCCGGCGGCGAGCCCGAACCAGTCCAGCTCGACGCCCGCAACCGCCAGCCGGTCGTGCAGCCACGCACCCCAGGGGTCGTCGCCCGCGCCGCCCGCCATGGCGACCGACGCGCCGTGCTGAGCGGCCGCCGTCGCGACGTTCGCGGTCACGCCGCCGGGTGCCGGCACGAACGCCTGCGCCTGCGCCAGCGAGGCGACCGGATGGCGGCAGATGAGGTCGACCAACGCCTCCCCGAGGCACAGCGTCTTCACCGGCCCAGGCTACCCTCCGCGGCCATGCCGTCGCTGACTCAGGACACGATCGAGATCGACGACCAGCCGGTCTTCCTACGCCGCGCCGGCGACGACGACGTGCCGGTCGTCTACCTGCACGGCCTCCCGACGAGCTCGTTCGACTGGCTCTCACCGCTGGCGCTCGGCGGCGGCATCGCGGTCGACCTGCCCGGCTACGGGCGCAGCGGCAAGCGCGGCGACCTCGACTACTCGCTCGCCGGCCACGTGCGCTTCCTCGACCGGCTGCTGGAGGAGCTCGACCTCGATCGCGTGCGGCTGTGCCTGCACGACTGGGGTGCGGCGGTCGGACTGGCCTGGGCGAGCGGGCAGCCCGAGCGCGTCGAGCGGCTCGTCGTGATCAACGCCGTGCCGCTGCTGCCCGGCTTCGCCTGGCGCGGGCCGGCGCGGCTCGTGCGCACGCCGCTCGTCGGGCCGATCGCCGTCGGACTGAACACGAAGCGGATCCTGCGTCACGTCTCGCGGCGCGCGTCGGCCGGCAAGGGGCCGATGCCCGAGCCGTTCGTCTCCAGCGTCTCCGGGCACTTCGACCTCGGCACGGAGCGCGCCACGCTGGCGCTGCTGCGCAGCGCGACGCCGCAGTCGCTCGCGCAGGCGGGCGCGCGACTCGGCGCGATCGGCGCGCCCGCGCTCGTCCTGTGGGGCGAGGAGGACCCGTATATCCCGCAGCGCTTCGGCGTGGGCCTCGCCGCTGCGCTCGGCGACGCGACGCTCGAGGTCGTCGAGGACTCGGGTCACTGGCCGTGGATCGACCGGCCCGAGCTCGCGACGCGGATCGTCGAGCACCTCAGCCTGTAGCCACCGAAGACGCGGGCTGAACGCGGGCTGACGGCCGCGCCTGCAAGGGTTGCGGCGTGCCGCGCCGCATCCTGATCCCGTGCCTCGTCGCGGCCCTCGGCGCCGCCGTCTACCTGCTCGTCGCGCCGCCGAGCGCGGACCTCGCCGCCCAGGAGTACCGCGCCGATCTCGGCCTCACGCTGTGGAACAACGGCTGGTACGCGGGCCACCACACGCTCAGCTACAGCGTCCTGTTCGCGCCGCTCGGCGGCGCGCTCGGCGTGCGGCTGACGGGCGCGCTGGCCGCGGTCGCGGCGGCGGCGCTGTTCGCCGCGCTCGCGCACCGCCACTGGGACGGTGACCGCCGGCACGCTGCGAGCCTCGCCGCGCTCTGGTTCGCCGCCGGCACGACGGCCGTGCTGCTCACCGGCAGGCTCACGTTCCTGCTCGGCCTCGCGATCGGCGTCGGCGCGCTGCTCGCGCTGGCGCATGATCGCCGCACCCTCGCGGCGGCGCTCGCCGCGGCGACGACGCTGGCGAGCCCGGTCGCCGGGCTCTTCGTCGCCCTGGCGGCCTTCGCCTGGGGACTGACGGACCGCCGCGCGCGTGGCCCCGCCGGCGTCGCGATCGCGCTCGCCGCGCTCGCGCCGACCGCGCTCATGCTGCTGCTCTTCCCCCAGGGCGGCGACGAGCCGTTCGTCGCCTCGGCGTTCTGGCCCGCGCTCGCCGGGACGCTGCTCGTCGCCGCGCTGCTGCCGGCCCAGGAGCGCGCGCTGCGCACCGGCGCGCTGCTCTACGCCGTCGCGCTCGTCGCGGCATTCGCGATCTCGACGCCGCTGGGCGGCAACGCCAGCCGTCTCGGCGCGCTCGTCGCGGGCCCGATCGTGCTCGGCGCGCTCGCCGGCCGCCGCCGCCCGCTGCTGCTCGCGGCGCTCGCGCTGCCGCTCGCCTACTGGCCGCTGTATCCGGCGGTCCGCGACGTCGTGCGCGCAAGCGGCGACCCGTCGATCGAGAAGGGCTACCACGCGCCGCTGCTCGAACAACTCGCCCGGCGCGGCGATCTCCGGGCCCACCGCCTCGAGATCCCGTTCACGGAGAACCACTGGGAGGCGCGTCACGTTGCGCCGCGCGTCGCGCTGGCACGCGGCTGGGAGCGCCAGCTCGACCGCCGCTACGGCGCGCTGTTCTACGACGGCAGCCTCGACGCTGCGAGCTACCGCGCCTGGCTCGACGAGCGCGCCGTCGCCTACGTCGCGCTGCCCGACGTCCCGCTCGACTACGCCGGCCGCGAGGAGGGGCGGCTCGTCGGGGCCGGCCTGCCGTATCTGCGCGAGGTGTGGCGCGACGAGCACTGGCGCCTGTTCGCCGTGCGGCGACCCAAGCCGCTCGGCGCGACGCTCACCGGCGGCGACACGATCACGCTGCGCGCGACGCGCCCCGGCGACGTCCTCGTGCGCGTGCACCACACGCGCTGGTGGCGCGTGACGGCCGGGAACGCGTGCGTCTCCATGGCCCCCGGCGCCATGACGCGCGTGCGTGTTCGCAGCGCGGGCACGGTGCGCATCCAGGCGCGGCTGACCGGCTCGTCCTGCGGGTCGTAACACCCCCTACACACGACCCCAACACGCTCCACGTACGGTGCGCGCGACATGGCCGTCGTCCGTCCCGCCCCCTGGCTGATCGCGGCGGCCCTCGCGCTCGCGTGGCTGGCGTTCGCGCCGCCGACGCCGGACCTCGCCGCGCAGGTCTACCGCGCCGGGCTCTTCGGCAGCGAGGGTTTCACGCTCTTCAACGCCAACTGGTACGGCGGCCACCACACGCCCGCCTACTCGATCCTCTTCCCGCCGCTGGGCTCGCTGCTCGGCGTCCGCCTCGTCGGCGTGCTCGCGGCGGTCGCCTCCGCGGTCCTCTTCGAGCGGATCGCGCGCGCCCACTTCGGCGAGCGGGCGCGCTGGGGCGCGCTGTGCTTCGGCGCGGGCACGGTCGCCGACCTGCTGATCGGCCGCCTGACGTTCGCCGTCGGCGTCGCGTTCGCGCTCGCCGCCGTCTACGCGCTGCAGCGCGGCCATCGCCGCAGCGGCCTGGCGCTCGGCGCCTGCTGCACGCTGGGCAGCCCGGTCGCGGGGCTGTTCCTCGCGCTGGCGGGCGCCGCGTACGCCGTCGCCGGCCGCACGCGGGTCGGCCTGTGGCTCGCCGCCGCCGCGCTGATCCCCGCCGTCGCGCTGTCGGTGCTGTTCCCGCTGGGTGACGCAGCTCGACGTCAAGCTCAACCCGCTGTTTCGCAGCGGCGCCGCGGACTGGCTGAGCCCGGAGCGCTATCGCCGCTGGCTCGTGCGCGAGGGCGTGCGCTACGTCGCCCTGCCGGACGTGGCACTCGATCCGAGCGGCCGCGCCGAGGGCGCGCTCATCCGCAGCGGCCTGCCGTACCTGCGGGCGGTGTATCGCGACCGGCACTGGGCGATCTACGAGGTGCTCGGCACGCCGGGGCTCGCGGACGGTGTCGGTCGTGTCAGCACGATCGCCCCGCAGTCGTTCCACCTCGACGTCGAGCGCCCCGGCTTCACGCTCGTGCGCGTGCGCTTCACGCCGTATTGGCAGGTCACGCGGGGGCGTGGGTGCGTGCTGCGCGGAGCCGGCGGGTGGACGCTCGTGTACGCACTGAGCAGCGGCCCGCTGCGCGTCGAGGCGACGTTCGACGCGCGCCGGCTGATCACCCGCAAGGCCCGTTGCACGGTCCCGCGCACAAGCCCCGGGACCCAGCTGTGATCTTTCGTAACATGGGCACGTCCTCATGTCCGCTCGCCTCAGCACGGTCCAGGCGCGCTTGTTGCCGCACGGTCCCCTCGACGTCGTGCGTCAGGTGCTGCTGTTCATGGCCGCCTACCAGCTCTACCGCCTCGTGCGCGGGCTTGCCGACGACCCAGGCTCGGCGAACGCCGCGTTCTCCAACGCGCGCGACCTGATCCACATCGAGCAGGCGCTGAACATCTTCGTCGAGCCCTCGCTGCAGGCCTTCGCCTCGGGCCAGAGCTGGCTGCTGGACGGCGCGTCGTGGATGTACATCAACGCGCAGACGTCGATCACGCTCGGCGCGCTCGCGTGGTTGTACCTCTTTCGCAACGAGAGCTTCTACTTCGTGCGCAACATGTTCCTCGTCGCCTTCGGGGTGGCGCTGATCGGCTACACGGTCTTCCCGACGGCGCCGCCGCGCTTCTTCCCCGAGTGGGGCTTCTTCGACGCGGTCTCGGACTTCACCGGCGTCGCCCAGGACAGCGTCACGATCAACGAGCTGTTCAACCCCTACGCCGCGGTGCCCTCGATGCACGTCGGCTTCGCGCTGATGATCAGCGTGCCGCTCGCGCGGCTCGTGCGCTGGCGCCCGCTGAAGGTCTTCTGGGCGATCTATCCGCTGATCGTCGTGTTCGTCATCGTCGTGACCGCCAACCACTTCATCGCCGATGCCGTCCTGGGCGCCCTCGCGGCGGGCCTCGGCGCGCTCGCGGCCCGAGCCCTCGCGAGGACGCGTCCGGGTGTCTGGTCGTTCCTCCCCTCGCGGGCACAGCACGACGGCGTCGAGGTCGGGATCCTGGTCCCGCGTCCAGCAGAGGCGGCGGCGGCGCCGTGAGCCCGGCCGACACGAGGACGCCGCCGCCGCCGACCGAACCCGGGCCCGGACCAGGCGACCCGCCGCGCCGGCCGCGCTCGCGACCGCTGCCCAACCGCCTGGAGGTCCTGCGCGACCGCCTGATCGCGTCGCGCCTGACGCCGAACCAGATCTCGATGGCGGGCTTCACGCTCAACGTCGTAGCGGCCGTGCTCGTATGGCAGCACGAGTTCTTCATCGGCGGCGTCGTCTTCATCATCGGGTCGATCTGCGACACGCTCGACGGCGGCTACTCGCGCATGTCGGGCAAGGGCACGCCGTTCGGCGCGTTCCTGGACTCGACGCTGGATCGGATCGTCGAGGGCTTCGTGCTCATCGCCGTCGCCGTGACGTTCACCGAGCAGGGCGACGAGCTCGCCGTCGCGGCCGTCGTGCTCGCGGTGATGGCGTCGCTCGTCGTGTCCTACACCCGCGCGCGCGCCGAGTCGCTCGGCGTGGAGTGCAAGGTCGGCATCGCCGATCGCCTCGTGCGCGTCATCATCCTGTCGGCGGGCCTGGTGTTCGCCGACCTCGGGGCACTGGAGCCGGCCGTGTACGTGCTGGCCGCGCTTTCGACGATCACCGTCGTGCAGCGGATCCTGCACGTGAAGGCGCAGCTGACACAGCCCGCCGTGTAACGAGCCATCGCTCGCGGGGTGTAATGACCCGCGAACGCTGAGACGAAAAGGAACCCATCTGACATGACTCCCACCAACGGCAACGGCCACGGCGCCGCCTCCACCAACGGCGCAGCGCGCTACCAGTCAGACAAGGTGCGCGTCGCGATCGTCGGCGTCGGCAACTGCGCGTCGGCCTTCGTCCAGGGCGTCGAGTACTACAAGAACGCCGACCCCGAGCAGGACGTGCCCGGCCTCATGCACGTCGACCTCGGCGGCTACCACATCTCCGACATCGAGTTCACGGCCGCCTTCGACATCGACAAGACGAAGGTCGGCAAGGACCTCGGCCAGGCGATCCACGCCGGCCAGAACAACACGATCCAGTTCGCCAAGGTGCCCAAGAAGCTCGGCGTCGAGGTCCACCGCGGCATGACGCACGACGGCCTGGGCAAGTACCTCAAGCAGAAGATCGAGAAGGCGCCCGGCGAGACCGCCGACATCGTCCAGATCCTCAAGGACACCCACACCGATGTCGTCGTCTCCTACCTCCCGGTCGGGTCAGAGGACGCGACGAAGTGGTATGTCGAGCAGGTCCTGGAGGCCGGCTGCGGATTCGTGAACTGCATCCCGGTGTTCATCGCCCGCGAGGACTACTGGAACAAGCGCTTCAAGAAGGCCGGCCTGCCGATCGTCGGCGACGACATCAAGTCCCAGGTCGGGGCGACGATCGTGCACCGCTCGCTCGCGCGCCTGTTCCACGACCGCGGCGTCAGGCTCATGCGCACGTCGCAGCTCAACGTCGGCGGCAACATGGACTTCTTCAACATGCTCGAGCGCGAGCGGCTGGAGTCCAAGAAGATCTCCAAGACCAACGCCGTGACGTCGATCATGGGTCACGAGCTTCCGCCCGGGGATGTCCACGTCGGCCCGTCGGACTACGTGCCATGGCTGACGGACCGCAAGTGGGCGCACATCCGCCTGGAGGGCAACTCCTTCGGCGACGTGCCGCTGACGGCCGAGCTCAAGCTCGAGGTCTGGGACTCGCCCAACAGCGCGGGGATCGTCATCGACGCCGTGCGCTGCTGCAAGCTCGCCCTCAACCACGGCCTCTCGGGCCAGCTCGACGGCCCGTCGTCGTACCTCATGAAATCGCCGATGCACCAGCGTCCCGACGACGAGGCGCACGCCGACACCGAGAAGTTCATCGCGAAGTACGCGCGCAAGCCCGGGACGGAGTCCAAGGCGTCCAAGACCTCGCAGAAGAAGGCCGCGACCGCCAAGAAGTAGCGGTCCCGGCCGGTTCCGGGGTCTAGGATCGTCCGATGAGCACGGACGACAGCAGCACGACGACCGCAGCGCCCGCGACGATGCCGCCCGCACGGACGCTGGCGACGCTTGCCCTCGGTGCAGCCGACCGCCATCGGGGAACCGCGATGCGCTACCCGGAGGGCGGCGCCTGGAGCCGCACGTCGTTTTCCGAACTGGGCGCCGACACGCGTGCGATCGCCAAGGGCCTGATCGCGCTCGGCGTCGCGCCGGGCGACCGCGTCGCGATCCTCTCCAACACGCGCGCCGAGTGGACGCTCGCCGACCTGGGCGCGATCTGCGCGGGCGCGGTCGTCGTGCCGGTCTACCAGACCAACTCGCCCGAGGAGTGCCAGTACGTGCTCGAGCATTCCGATTCGTCGGTGCTGTTCGCGGAGGACGACGGACAGATCGCGAAGCTCGCGCAGATCCGCGACGCACTGCCGGGGCTGAAGCACGTGATCCGCTTCGAGGGCGAGAGCGAGGGCGCGCTGACGCTCGACGCCCTGCGCGCCGGTGGCAAGGACGTGACCGACGCCCGCCTCGACGCCCGCGTCGCCGGCATCGCCCCCGGTGACATCGCGACGATCGTCTACACGTCGGGCACGACCGGGCCCCCGAAGGGCTGCATGCTCACGCACGGCAACCTCTCCTCCGATGTCGACTCGACCCTCGAACGCGTCGACTTCGCGGCCGGCGAGGACGTCGCCTACGTCTTCCTGCCACTCGCCCACGTGCTGACGCGGATCGTGCAGTTCGTCGCCATCGAGGCGGGCGCCGAGTTGGCGTACTGGCGCCGCGACCCGAAGAAGATCGTCGAGGACGTCTCGATCATCAAGCCGACGCACCTGCCGTCGGTGCCGCGGATCTTCGAGAAGATCCACACGGCGGCGACGGCGAAGGCCGACGAGGCCGGCGGCGCGAAGGCCAAGATCTTCCACTGGGCCGTCGGCGTCGGGCGCGAGGCTGCGCAGCGCGAGTCCCGCGGTGGCCATCCCGGGCTGGTCCTGAAGGCGCAGCACCGGCTCGCCGACAAGCTCGTCCTGCACAAGATCCGCGACCTCTTCGGCGGTCGCCTGAAGCTCGCGCTGTCCGGCGCGGCGCCGATCGACACCCACATCCTCGAGTTCTTCCACTCCGCCGGCATCTGGGTGCTCGAGGGCTACGGCATGACCGAGACGTGCGCCGTCGAGACGCTCAACACGATCAGGGAGCACAGGTTCGGCTCGGTCGGGCGCCCGCTGCCGATCTGCGAGGTGAAGATCGCCGACGACGGCGAGGTGCTCATGCGCGGCCCGAACATCTTCATCGGCTACTACAACAACGAGACGGCCACTGCCGAGACGCTGAACGCCGACGGCTGGCTGCACTCCGGCGACCTCGGCGAGCTCGACGCCGACGGCTACCTCAGCATCACGGGCCGCAAGAAGGACCTCATCATCACCTCCAGCGGCAAGAACATCTCGCCGTCGAACATCGAGAACGCGCTCAAGCTCTGCCGCTGGATCTCGCAGGCCGTCGTCTTCGGTGACCGGCGCCCGTACCTGACGGCGCTGCTGACGATCGATCCCGACGAGGCCGGCGCGCTGGCCGAGAAGGTCGGCGCGTCGTCGAACGACCCGGCGGCGCTCGCGCACGATCCCGCCGTGCGCGCCGAGTTGCAGACGGCGGTCGACGCGGCCAACGCGAAGTTCGCCCGCATCGAGCAGGTCAAGAGGTTCACGGTGCTCGAGCGCGACCTCTCCCAGGAGGAGGAGGAGCTGACGCCGACGCTGAAGGTCAAGCGCAACATCGTCTACGAGCGCTACGCGGACGAGTTCACGAAGCTCTACGACGCCACGGAGTAGCACGGCGAACGGCCCACCTCATGGCGGGCCGTTTCGCGGGCCGTGGCAATCGGGCCGGCTGACGCCCGGCCGGCCGTCGCTGTCAGTTGAGCAGCACGAAGAACGTCTTGTCGGTCAGCGCGCCCGCGGCGTTGCGCACGAACACACGCACCTGCATTCCGGCCGGACAGCTCGATGGGCCCACGCCGATCCCGACCTCTGGGTCGAAGTTCCCCCCCGGGCTCTCGGGGGACACCACGACGTTCTGCGGCGTGAACGCCAGTCCCGAGATGCAGTAGCCACCCGAGGTGAAACGGTTGACGTTCGCGGTGGCGATGTTGCTACCGAGCGTGACGGTGCCGGTCGCCCCGTCCACGAGGGCATACCCCTTCGTGGTGCCCGGATCGCCCTTGTCGCCCTTGTCGCCCTTGGCGCCCGGCGCCCCGTTCGTGCCGTTCGTGCCGTTCGCGCCGTTCGCGCCCTTCGGCAGCTCGCCCGCCTTGAAGTCCTTCGCGAGCAGCGCCCCGTCCCTGACGATGGCCGACGTGACGGCGCTGGCCGCCAGGTCTACGTTCTTGACCTGCTTGCTGCCGATGTCGGCCGACTTGACCTGGCCGTTGACGATGTCGCTACTGCGAATCGTGTTGGCGGCGTACGCCCCGGTTCCTCCCAGCGCAACGACGAGCGCCAGCGTGGATGTGACGTTGGCATAGCGCCCTGGCCGGAATACTCGGGTTCATGGCCCACCTTTCTGGAGATCACAGAGCCCGACCCTACGCCCGCCATGTGGCACGTTGCAATGTGACATTCGTCCACCTCCCTATCCTCAGCAGTCGTGCCCAACGACCGCCTCGCGATCGCCCATGTGACGCCCTATCCGTGGGGCGCAGGCCGCCATGAGATCACGACCTTCGTCGAGCGGACGACCGCCGAGCTGGCGGCCCGCGGCCATCAGGTGCTGATCGTCGCACCGTCGCGCTCCAGCGAGGCCGTCCGCGAGACGCGGCAGGCGATCAGCGCCGCGCGCGACGATCCGAGCGCTCTGCTGCCCGAGCCCGGCGCGCCGCCGCGGGTGCTCGCCGTCGGCGATGCACTGCCCGACCTGCCCGGCGGCTCGCGGCGCGCGCCGGCGCTGCCCGTCGACGTCTCGCGCACGATCGAGAACCTGCTGACGATCCTGGCGCTCGACGTGTGCCACGTGCACGAGCCCTTCGCACCGTCGACGTCGAGCGCCGCGCTGCGTCACTCGCGCGCGCTGAACGTCGGGACGTTCCACCGCCCCAGCGAGCGCATGCTGTCGACCCAGGTCGCGCGCAAGGTCGTCCAGCTCGTGCTCGGCCGCCTCGACGCGCGCACCGCCAGCTTCGGCGCGACGCGCGACCTCATGCAGCGCTTCTTCCCCGCCGACTATCGCGTGCTGCTGCCCGGCGCCGACCCCGCCGCGCCGCGCGTGCCGGCCGCCGGCGGGCGCGTGCGCTTCGGCTTCGTCGACGGCGAGGAGCGCCCGGCCCTGCGGCTGTTCCTGCGCGCCCTGCGCCGCCTGGACCCGGCCGCGCCGTGGGAGGCGACGATCATCTCCGCGCGCGGGCCGTCGAGCACGACGCCGCTGCGGGCCGACATCGAGGCGCGCGTGCGCTACGCGACGCCCGACGAGCTCCCCGAGGCCGCCTTCCTGGCCCAGACCGACGTGCTCGTCGGCGCCTCCGACGGCGCCGCACCCACGCCGGGGCTGTTCCTGCGGGCGCTGAACGCCGGCTCCGTGCCGCTGACCTCGCGCCTGCCCGCGTACGAGGAGGCGCTGGGCGAGGGCGAGCTGGGGCTGCTGTTCGAGCCGCGCGACGTCGAGACGCTCGCCGCGCAGCTCGAGCGCCTCGCGACCGACGACGCCCTGCTCGAGCGGTTGCGATCCGCCGCCGGCCCCGTCCGCGGCACGCTGACCTGGGAGCGCGTCGTCGACGAGCTCGAGGACGTCTACGCGACCCTCGCCGCCCGCCGCCATCCGCTCGCCGGCAACCCGCGGCTGGGCGCGAAGCTGCGCACGCGGCCGCGGATCGACGTCGACCTGCACATGCACACCGACCACTCGCACGACTGCGCGACGCCGGTCGAGGTGCTGCTGGCGACCGCCCGCGAGCAGGGGCTCGGCGCGATCGCGGTGACCGACCACAACGAGGTCTCCGGCGCCTTCGAGGCACGCGACAAGGCGGCCGAGTTCGGCGTCAAGGTCATCGTCGCCGAGGAGGTCAAGACGGCCGCTCAGGGCGAGGTGATCGGCCTGTTCATCGAGCAGAAGATCCCGCGCGGGATGACGCTCGCCGAGACCGTCGCCGAGATCAAGCGCCAGGGCGGCCTCGTCTACGTGCCGCACCCGTTCGACCGCATGCACTCCGTGCCCGACTACGAGCACCTGCTGACGATCGTCGACGAGATCGACGCGATCGAGGTCTACAACCCGCGCGTTGCGATCGGCTCCTTCAACGAGGAGGCCGCCCGCTTCGCCGCCAAGTACCGGATCCTCGCCGGCGCCGGCTCGGACTCGCACGTCGCGCAGGGCCTGGGCTCCGTGCGCGTGCGGATGGCCGACTTCGACGGGCCCGAGGAGTTCATCGAGGCGCTGCGCGAGGCGGAGATCACGACGAAGCCGTCCTCGCTGCTCTACGTCCAGGCGCTGAAGTTCCTCGAGACGAGGGCGACGCCGCAGAGCGCGCGCCGCGCGGTTCGAGACCGGCGAGTGCGAAGAGCGACGCGCAAGTCGTGATGCACGCGCAGGGTCGGCCGTCGGAGCCGTCGAAACCACCGGCGACCATGCCCGCGACCGACGACGAGATCCGCGAGAAGTACCTCGAGCGGGCGATCAGAGAACTCAACACGCTGACGCGCGAGATCCAGGGCTGTTCGCACTGCCCGCGCGGCCAGCTCATGCCGGTGCTCGGCTCCGGCCACCCGCAGGCCGACATCTTCCTGCTCAAGCACGCGCCGATGCCGCCGGAGATCGAGGAGGGTGTCGCGTTCTACGGCCGCGCCGGCGCCGCCCTGATGAAGGCGTTCAAGCGCCTGGCGATCGACCCGCTGGCGGTCTACGGGACGCTGTGCATCAAGTGCCCGGTGAGCGACACCTCGCTCGCCGACCCCGAGTGCATCGCGCGGATCGCCGAGGAGCTCGCGATCGTGCAGCCGAAGATGGTCGTCGTGATGGGCGAGGACGCGCTGGCAGCGCTCAACGACCTCGGCCTGCCGCTCGCGCGCCCGCTGCTCGAGCAGCCCGGCGAGGTCCAGCGCCTGACGCCGTCGATCGAGGCGCTGTACGTGCCGAACATCGACGAGGCGCTCGACGAGGAGTCGGCCAAGCGGGCGTTCTGGTCGGCGTTCAGGGTGCTCGGCGAGTGGTACGCCGACCTGCCTCCCTACTGAAAGGCCGCTCGAGCCGGCGCCGTCCGGGCGTGGTCACGCCGGCGTTCGCGATGCCGCTCGCGGCGCTCGTCTACTTCCTTGCCGCACCGGCGCTGCCCGCGCTGGCGCCCGGCGACGTGACGGTCCTCGTCGCGGGCGGCGTCGGCGTGCTGTTCGTCGCAGCGACGACGCTGTCGCTGCTGCCGGCGCGCGAGACGCTGATCGGGCCGCTGCTGATCATCCTCGGCACGGGACTGCTCGTCGCGGCGCTGAACCTCGATGGCGAGGAGGGGGTGGGCGCCGGCGCGAACGTCGTCGAGGCGCTGCTGGCGAGCGCCGCCGGCTTGCTGCTCGCGCGGCTGTTCGCGGTCCCGATGAGCGCGGTCGCCGTGCCGTTGTTCGCCGCCCTGGTCGACATCATCTCGGTCTGGACGGGGCCGACGGCGCGGATGCTCGAGGACGGCGACGACCGCGTCGACCCGCTGAGCTTCGACTTCCCGGCGTGGGGCGGCGAGGGCAGCGCTGGGCATCTGGGCCTGTCCGACGCGCTCTTTCTCTCGATGTTCGCCTCCTGGGGCGAGCGCTACGGCTTTCGCCGCAGGCTCACGCTGGCCGGCATGGTGCTCGGCCTGCTCGCGTCCGTCGCGCTCTCCGTCGCGACCGATCAGGCGATCCCCGCGCTGCCGCTGATCGCCGCGGGGTACCTGCTACCGAACCTCGACCGCATCAGCCGGCTGCTCGGACCGATGCCGACGGTGCCGTAGGGTCACGCCCGCGCCACGCGTCGCGCAGCTTCACCCGCGTGCCCAGCCGCAGCACCGCGTTGGCATGAATCCGCATCGCGACTGCGAGCACCGCGGCCGTGCTCGCAAGCATGACGGTGAGCGACAGGGCCACGGCCGCCGCGGACATCTCGCCGGCGATCAGACGCGCGGGGGCGCCCATCGGAACGGTCGGCGGCAGGAAGGAGAGCACGCCGGCGAACGAGCCGCCTGGATCGGCGAGGGCGATGACCGAGACGAGGAGTGCGAAGACGAGCACGATCGACAGGACGCCTGCCGAGCGCTGCAGGTCGCCCTGGTGGGGCACGATCGCGGCGCCGATCGCGTACAGCCCGCCGTAGAAGGCGAAGCCTGCCGGCGAGCAGCGGACGCGGCCGGATCGTCACCATCAGCACGTCGATCAGGCGCGACGCCTTCTGTTCGGCGATGCGGCTCGCCAGCTCGAGCATCGGGCGCGGAGTCTCGCAGGCCTACTCGTGGCCCATCCGCCAGCGGGCGCCGCCCCGGCGCCCCTCAGGGTGTCAGAATGACCTTGCCGAGCTTGCCGCCGGCGGCGAAGTGGTCGTACGCGGCGGCGACGTCGTCGAGCGCGAACGTCTCGGCGACCGGTACGCGCAGGTCGCCGCGTTCGAACCACGGCAGCACCTCGCGCTCCAGCGCGCGGGCGGTCGCCGCCTTCTGCTCCAGCGGCCGGGCGCGCAGCGTCGAGGCCATGATGCGCCCGCGCTTGGCCATCAGGACGGCGAGGTTCAGCTCGGCCTTCGCGCCCGCGCCGATGCCGATCACGACGATCCGTCCCTCGGAGTTCAGCGCCTTGACGTTCGCGGCGAGGTTCGGCGCGCCGACGAGCTCGAGGATGACGTCGAACGGGCCGTGCTCCCCGAAGCCGTCGGGGTCGAGCACCTCGTCGGCGCCCAGGCCGGCGACGGCGTCGCGCGCGCCGGGGTTGCGCACCGTCGCGGTCACGTGCGCGCCCAGCGCCGCGCCGAGCTGCACCGCCGCCGTGCCGACACCGCCGGCCGCGCCGTGCACGAGCAGCCGCTCGCCCGGCCGTAGCCCGGCCTGCGTGACGAGCGCGTCGTGCGCGGTCGTGAAGACCTCGGGCAGGCCGCCCGCGCCGGGGAAGCCGACGCCGTCGGGCACCGGCATGAGCTGGCGCTCGTGGACGACCGCGAGCTCGGCCTGGCCGCCGCCGCCGGCGATGCCCATGACGCGATCGCCGACCGCGAAGCGCACCGCGCCGTCGCCGAGCGCCTCGACCTCGCCCGCGAGCTCGAGGCCCGGGATGTCCTGCGGGCTGCCGGGCGGGGCGGGGTAGCGCCCGCGGCGCTGGAGCATGTCGGCGCCGTTGACGCCCGCCGCGCGGACGCGTACGAGCACCTGACCGGCGCCCGGCTCGGGATCGGGATGCTCCTCGACGAGAACCTCGCCGTCGCGGATCGTGGCGGCACGCATTGGGCGGCGGAGTCTAGTGGCCCGTCTCGTAACAGGTCGCTGGAAAACCCGGGATGCCGGCGCCGCCTGGCAAGGACGCAGGACCGAAGGTGTGGCTCTGCCACATCGAGCGTCCGAGGACGCCGCCAGGCGGTGATCGGCGCCCGGGGTTTCC
>JBBSLI010000044.1:0-38943 GCA_038255395.1 Solirubrobacterales bacterium | reverse complement strand
GGGCCCTCCCGGGCGACCGCGCGCGGTGAGCGCCGCTACGGCTCGCCCTTCGGGCTCGCCTCCGCGACGCACACCGCGACCACAGGGGGGTCAGTTTTCAACCGGCGCCAGGGGGTCAGTTTTCAACCGGCCTTGACAGCGTACAGGCCCGGCGCGTCGGGCACACCGCCCGCGAGCGCGTGGTCGATCGATATCCGAGGCGGCGACAGCGCCCGCACCGCTGCGGCGTCTTCGGCGACGTCCCGGTCCAACGCTGCATCCGTCACAAGGAATGTCATGAAGGCCAGATGACGTCCGCGGCGACCGCCACGCTCGACGGCGTTGTCGTCGCTGAGGAGACGAGATGCAGCAGTTCGTGAAAGCGCGACGATCAATGCGCTGCTGAGCGCGCCTCACTCGCCCCAGACAGCATGTCAGACGCGGGCCCGGCCTCGGGCGCGAAGCTCGACTTCAGCGCGTAGCTGTGTGCGGAGCTGGTTGGATTGCTCCACCTCGACGGCCACGGCGAGCGCGTACGGTTGCGGGCTTCGGTCGCGCATCCACTTGTTCACGCTCCGCACGACGATGAACCAGTCGTCCCGGAACCTCGCTCCCGGGCGCCGCTTGTACGTGACGCGGGCCACCTGGTTCACGCCGCGCGCGTTCTTGCTAAAGCTCGGTGCCATCGCCAACTGCTTAGCCGAGAGCTCCGACAGCTTTCCTTTGTTCGCGTCGCTGGCGAGGTGGAAAACCTCGTCCTCCGAGATTCCTCGGACGACGACAAGCTCCATTTGGTAGGCAAGGTAGTCGTAGCGGCGATAGCGCACCGGAGGATCGAACGACAACGCCGTAGTCAGTCGCCGCTCTCCGCCGAGAGTGAAGAAGTCGGTACCCGCGGGGAACCGATAGACATGAAACGTGTCCGGACGCAGCGAGTTCTCAGCGAGCATCACGGCTCGGCTCTCAGTCGACTTGACGCAGTTGTCGACACGGGGCACACCATGTCCCGCAAGTGCGAGCCGATCATCCGTCGAGAATCCGTGGTCGGCAGCGAACGGTGTCGCCCCTTGGAGAAGCAGGGCGCGGATCGCGGCAGCGGACAAGTCGGGGTACCGCTCGGCAATGCGCCCGGCAGTGTTCGCAACCTGCGCGGCCGCGAAGCTGGAACCGATCGCGGTGTCGAACAGCAGATCGTCGCGAGCGCTCGTGCTGACCACCGCTGTCCCCGTATCGTCGAGGATCGCGCCATCTCCTCGGTCGAACACCCAGTTGCCGCCATCCGCAACGACGTCGGGCTTCTGTGCCCCCCGTACCCCAGGCCCCCGACGGGCGTACGGAGCCGGACCGAAGGCTGTGGCGGCCACCGCGACGCTTGCGCCTCCGAGGTCGGTCGCGTCGCGCTCGGCGATGGCGCCGACAGTGATTGCGAGTGCGGCCTGACTCGGGCTGAGCAACTCGTTCCCGGGTTCGGTCAGGTATCGCGGCCATTGAGCCAATAACTGAGCCGGCGCAATCAACGACTCGTGCTGAACGTTGCCCGTGGGCACGACAATCACGATGTCGAGTGCTCGCGCGAGATCGTCCACGAGCGCCGCGAGCGGGGACGCCTTACCTCCGAGGAATGGAGCGTTGTGGTCTCCAAGGCTGAGGCACATCACACGGCAGTCGTACTGCTCGGCGAGGTGCTCGATCGCCTCCCGCAGCAATACGGCTGGATTCACCCCAGCTGGGATCCTGCCGTCCTCGTCAAAGATGCGAACACTCGCTAGTGGAAACGGTGCCTCAAACTTTCCCTCGGCGACGCGGGCCAACACGTTCCCGTACAGCGCGAGCCCGGCTACGAGCGTGCCGTGCCCGAAGGCATCCTCACCTTGCCCGCCGAACGCCGGGTGCAAGGCGTCGGCTCCAAGCATGGCCCCGTCGAGTAGTGGGTGTCCCCCGGCGACGCCGGAGTCAATGATGCCAACCGCCGGCTTGTTCTGGTCTGGCGGACGGACCTCGAGGCTAAGCTCTTCGAGGTCTTGCAGACTTGCAAGCCCTGGCCCCGTCAGGGTGGGCGCAGCCGGAGTGTCGATCAACGCAACTTGGTCTAGCAACGCGAGCTGTGCGACGAGCGCACGATCTGCGTACAAGCGCACGAGGCTTACGCCGATCGCCGGGTCATCGTAGGTTTCGAACGTCACGTCCGCGCGGTCAGCGAGAAGCTCGACCTCTTCGATCCAGGCCTCGCGCAACTCGTCGTCTTCCGGCGCAAAGAGGTCGACGATGATGTTGACTTGGCCGTCGGTCTCCGCCAGAAGGTCTTGTAGGCGCTCGGACACCCGCTCTGATGGCGAGCGTCGAACGAACCCATCGATTCCGTCGAAGACATCTTCGTGCGGGGACGCCTTGCCTTCGTCCGGACCATCGCCCGGCGACCGTGGAGGCAGATCCTCAGCTGTCGCATAGCGTCCCAGCCGTTCTCGCACCGTCGACATGGCTTCGTCGCGGGACACCGCGACGACGCGGTCGGTCGATGATGAGTCGAGCACCACGAGACCGCTCGCGGCGAGCTTTGTTTCGGCGATCCGGCGGTGGGCCTGGATCTCGATGATCTGCTTGGGGGCGATCCCCTCCGGAAGCCGCTCTTGCTTCAGTTCCTCAATCGCGCGGTCGGCCATCGCGAGCAGGTGGGTCGCGTGCGCTTTCGGGCTCCGGTAATGCACGATCCGCTGCGGAAATCCGCCGCCCTTCTTGCGGACGCGCACGGGACGGGAGATCGGCTGAAAGCGAAGGTGGTCGAGCCCATCTGCCACCTGCGACCGGCCTAACCGCCGACTTGCACAGTGGCCCGGCGTTGAGCGGCTTCTGCAGCTTCCAGGACGGTCGCGGTCCTGAGGGCGGCGCCGGGGACGTCGTGGAGGATCTGATGTCGCCGCGCATCGTCGAGGACTCGAACGATTTCAGCGTGAGACAGGCCCTTGCATGCGTGGGCGATCGCGTCGACCTTGAAACCTGGCTCACGCGGAACCGCACGCAGGCGAAGTCGGATCAATGCGCGCGCCTCGTGGACTTTGGGAGCGTTGAGCGTGATCACCTCGTCGAAGCGGCGCCACACTGCCCTGTCCAACAGCTCGGGGTGGTTGCTGGCGGCGATCAGGACGCTCGGGCCGGAAAAGCGGTCGAGCAACTGCAGGAAGCTCGTGACCACGCGGTGCAGCTCGCCATGTTCAGCGTCGTCGCTGCGCGTCTTTGCGATGGCGTCGAACTCGTCGCAGAGCACGACCATCTGGGACGTGGCCGCGGTTTGGAAGACGGCGGCGAGGTTCTTCGCGGTATCCCCCAAGAATGACGAGACCAGCGAGGGCAGGTTCACGGTTGCTAGTTGCCAGCCCAGCTCATCAGCAAGCGCTTCTGCTGTGGCCGTCTTCCCGCACCCCGGCGGGCCGACGAGCAAGAACCGTCGACGCGGGGCCAGACCATGCTGCGCGAGCTCGTCTGCCTTGAGCAACTCGAGGTGGACCTCAGCGAACATGCGCTGAACGTCCGGAGGGAGCAACAGCTCGTCAAATGCGACGAACGCATCGCGAACATCGAGCAGGCCGTGCTGATCGCGGTCGGAGGGCAGCGAGCGCAAAGGCGCGACGCGTCGCGACGGACCCGTCGCCCGCTGGCGGCGCGGAGCCCTCGACAGTGCGTCGGCTTCGTACTCCCCTAGCAGCGATCCCTGAGACATGAGCGACCCCGACCATACTCGCCCTGTCCGACGGCTCGTGCTGGGCCTCAAGCGTGCCACGGACGGGGCGCTTCGCGGATGTCTTGGTGCACCGGCACCCCGTCGACGGCCGCCGGTAAGTCCGCAATGCGGCGACGTGTCAAGACGCTGAGCACGAACGCGCCGCGGTCAGCTCCGATGCCTGTTCCGATGACGTCGGGATGGTCGTGCAGTCGGCGACGAAGCGAAGCTAACGCTCCTTCAGCGCGCTCGCGGTCGACCGACCACCCCATCTATAGGAGGCTCACGTTGAGCACACCAAGGACCGTGGCGATCGGCGTGGCGTACACCTTGACCAGTCCATTGGATGCTGGCCCGCCGCCGATCAGCAACGCGACGGGGCGTAGATCTATCTCGGACAGAATGAGAGCGCCGCTGTCGCCAGGGGCCGCGAAGTCGGCGGCTCCGTTGTCCGCGGTGATCTCGATGAGGTCGACGAGCTCCATCGCTCCCTGTGGCCACGCGAACTTGAGATTGAGGCTGACTCCCGTGACCGCTCCAAGCGTGACGTTGGAGGTCCGTCCCCGCTTGACCACGCGCATGCCGAGGTCGGCGTGCAGCGAACTCGTTGACGGCTGTCCGACGCCAGGAATCTCCGTACGAACCGCGGTGCTGCCCGTGTTGATCTCAGCGATGGCACAGTCCGCAAGGTTGAGCTGCGTGAGGTCCATCACGACCGCGCGCGTGACCGTGGCGACGTGATCTGCGGTGGCGTTGCCGCCATCGTAGGTCGCGGGCTGAAGGACCGACGACTGCGGCGCCGCCGTCCCGTGGCTAGTAAGGACGTGGCTGTTCGACAGCAGGTACGTGGCGTCCGCGTCGCGGACGAAGCAGCCGAGCGTGCCGGCGCTCGTGGCCGTCGCGAGTGAGATCGACGCCCCAGGGACCAACGGGCGGGCACGCTGCGTCGGCGACGCGGTCGCAGGGCCACTGATGAACGGTTTCAGAAGACCGACGAACTCGACGTCAGCCTCGCCGCCGGCTGCCTCGACCACCGAGGCCACGCGTGCTCCGCCCAGCAGTTTCTTGTCCTGAACTCGAATGGCGATCCGGTAGTCATCGGCATGAGCGCCGGCGGAAAGGCCGAGCCCGAAGGTTGGACGAGGGTCCACGGTGCCGCCCGGAGTTGTGCCCGTCCCTTGGGTTCGGATCCCGTCGGCGAAGCCGCTCGGTCGGAGTTCTGCGAGTTTCGCGACTGCTGTTGCTCGATCCATGGCTAGTCCTTTGGGCTTGGTTGGATCCCGGCGTGCGCTTGCCACAACGCGTCCAGATATTGCTGAGCCCGACCCGGCGTCGCGGGCGACGGTGCCGAGGTCGAGGTACCGCCAAGGCTGAACGTCGCCAGCGACCCTGTGGGGGCGCCGGGTGAGGTCGTGATGGCGTCGCCGAGCAATCGCGCGATCCCCTCGTCCAACCCGATCTGGAGACGGGCGAGAACCCCGACGAGTCGCGCGGGCTCAACTTCGGTGTGGAGGTCGAGTTGGTCGCGCTCGAGCCGGCGCATTAGACCCTCGCCTCCCAGTAGCAGGTCCAGTTCGTCGAGAAGGTCATCGCGCGCGCCGGTCGATCGCGCGCGGCAGCCCCCGACGAACTCGCCGAACGTCGCGACCCCAGCGAGCAGCAGGGCTGGCCTCCAGAAAGGTGCTGTCTGTTCCTGCTGCTCGGACCGAAAAAGCAGGCGCGGGTCGTGCTCACCGACGACAGCCGGTCCCGAACCGGGCGCAGGAGACATCGGAGACGTGCCAACGATGCGGCTGAGCGTCGAGGCGTCCGCCGAGGAGAGCGTTGCGCGGATCTCGTGGACCTGCTCGCCGAGAACGTCCCCCGCTACGGACGTCTGGATCATCGCCTCGTAACCGAGGAGCGCCGACGCGACTATCAGGTCACGGTCGGTCGCCATTTCGATCTCGTCGGTCAGCGCCAGCACGTGAGCATCTCGGCCATCGGTGGTCAATACGACCGCGAGTAGGTACTCGTCGATGTCTCCGAACGAGACGCGGCATACCTGGCCCACCCGAAGCCGTCCACGATTTACCCCGCCGTACGCCGGTGACGCAACCTCAGGTCCGGCCGAATCGCTGAACCCGCCAGCGGGGCTAGTAAGTGCGCGGCAGCGCGGGCAACGTGCAACGTGGTCGGCATACTCACTGAACTGCTCTAGCAGGTCGATGAGGGCTGGGCAGGGGTCGGGGTCGGTCATGGGATCGCTTGTCCTTCATACAGGGCATCGCCCGTCAGCCTCAACAACAGATCTCGCTCGCCATCGCTCGTGGCGAAGCGTTCGATGATCCTCCCGATCCGCCGGTGTTCGTTGGTCACTGTGGCCGCCGAGCAGCTCAGTGCGTCGGCGGTCGACTCCCACGGAATCTCGGCGCGGGCCGCGAGAAGCACGTTGGCCTGCCTCGCGGTGAGCTCGGCGATGATGGCTCGGACGTCCGCCATGAGCACGACCTGCTCGCCTGGGTCGGCACCTGGGTGGTGTACGTGGAGGACGTCGTCAAGGGGCTCGACGTTTACGTCATCGAGCATGAACACGGTCTTCATCGTCCTAGCGATGGCGCTGAGCGTCAAACGCGCTCCGCAGGTGGCGAGCAGGCCCTCGATGAACCTGCCGAGGTCGTCGTTGCTGAGGACCGGCGCGAGCTTCTTGGCGTCACTCCGGTAGCGAACGATCTGGAAGTCGCCGAGCGCGTAGCCGATCGATACCAATTGCTCGTCGCTACCAGCCCACTCGCCCTCCTGCTCGGCGTCGCGCAGCGTCCACGAAGATCGTGACGCCCGCTCCTCCTGACGAGCACACACGAAGCGATCATCACTTAGGAGCAGCTCGCTGGCGCGGGCGTAGAGGTTCTGACTCTGCGTCCGCGCGCGCTGATTGAGCAGCCACTGGCGGACCGACTTCTCGGCCATCCGGCGAAGCGCTGCGGGCGTGCGAGCCTTGTCGAGCAGCGCTTGGAGCTTGCCTTGAGCAACCAATCGGTCGGCGAACCACCCCTGGAATACGTCTTCCTCGGCCTCGACGTTCCAGACCCCGTAGGGGGCGTACGACGGAGGCAGCGACCTGCTGCGCACTAGGCCAGTGACGGCGGAGCGCAGCTCAACAACGACTGATTGAGGGACGGGCGCACCGGCGCGAATAGCCTGACGTGCGTCGATGAGGTCGCGTTCTGTCATAGGTCGCGCGGACGCGGGAGCCCAATCTAGGGACCGGTCCGGGCGAACTTCGCAGACCGCGTTGAGGATCGGCCGCGATCACTGGTGTGGGCTGGGTGAAGGCGACCAACGAGTGCTCGCCACCCAAGCCAAAGGACCCTCAAGTGACCGCTGCCATTCGCAACGCTCATCTCGATCTCACCATCCGGGCCAGCAACGGCTCGCCTTGGAAGACCGACCATTTCCGCGAACACGACACTGTCGAGGAGGTGATCGACAAGTCGCTCAAGCACTTCATCAAGGAGCACGTGATGCAGCCGGGCGACTACGACCTCATCGTCATCATCGACGGGCAGGCTCGCCCGCCGCTGCACCCGACCGATCGTCTGGCCGACGTCGGCGTGCACGACTGCTCGGTTCTCGCGCTCGTCACGCGCGAGCCGCAGGTGGACGGCTGACATGCACCGCGCACTGTCGAAGGCTCTGCTCGCCGAGGAGGTGGCCGTGGGAAACCGCGGCCGCCTCCGCGTGCGGCTACCGAGCGACCTGGTGCTCGAGGACGCCACCGTGTTCGTCACGGTCGCCAACGCCACAGACGCGCCGTTGCATGTGCTGACGCTGACCGGCGACAACTACAACGCCGAACCCCTCCACCTGGCTGCGGTGCATCCCAAGACCCATGAGCTGTTGAGCGAGGAGGCGTGGCCGGTCGGGCTGCGGTTCGGGTCGCCGCACCCGGTCTATCAGCGGCCGTTCTGCTGTCTGCGCGGCCTCGCCGACTACTACACCCACCCGTCTCACCTGCAGGAGCGGTGGGATCGTGACCGCCCTGGCCGTCGACTCGACGTGGTCGTCGGCCACCTCCTCGACCGGATGGGGGTACCCGCATGCGCCATCTGATCCCGGCGTCGGTTCTCACGGACGTCCGAACCTTCATGGAGGACCGCGGCGCTCACGGTCTCGAGGCAGCCGCGATGCTCGCTGGCGGCAGCGACGGCCACATCACGCGCGCTGTCATCCCGCACCAGGTGGGACATCGCTCCGAGCTCGGCGTAGCCGTCGAGGTGACTCAGCGCGGCAAGCTCGAACTCGTGTCGGCTCTCGGCATCCACGAGCGGTGGATCGCCCGCATCCACAGCCACCCGTACAACGCCTTCCACTCCAGCACCGACGACCGCAACCCCGCGCTCACCGCGGAGGGTTCGCTCTCGATCGTGGTGCCGTTCTTCGGCCTCGGTCTTCGCGACGGCATCGGAGCATGCGCCGTCTTCGTTCTCCAGAGTGGCCGGTGGACCGAGGCGCGCGCCGACGACGTCTTGGAGGTCACACATGACTGATCCACGCGTTGAGCTCGCTGGCCTGGCAGGGGGCAGCGCAGCCCAGACCGACCTGCTCGCCCGGCTCGACGGCGTGCGCGTCGTGCTCACGATCGCGGCAGGCCGTGGAAACGACCCGGACGATGTGGCCGGCCTCGTGAACCTCGTCAACCTCGGCGCACGGATCTTCCCGCACTGGCAACTGCCGGAACCCAACGGCGTCCTTGTTGACTCCCCTGCGGTCGGTCAGGGGCCGCTCGGTGACGTGCTCGCCAACACCGTGGCGCGCGTCAGGTCTCGGCCGGCGAGCGAGCCGCTGCGCGAGTTTCAGCTCTGCTGGGGCGGGACACCAAGCGGCCCAGGTCTCGCCGTCGACGCATCCGGATGGAGCTGCTCGCTTGGCCCGGTGCACCTTCCCCTGGCTCCGCAGGAAGGACCTCCAGTTGGCGCCCTCGCGGTCGGTTGCTGGGCGGTAGGGCAATTGCTCATGGAGGCCCTAGAACCGCTTGGTGTGCCCTGCCATCGGACGCTGGGCTTTCGATGGAATCTGCTCACCTACGGCCTGGACGAGGCACCGGCGACCTCCACTCGCGAGGTCGTGCTCCCGCCGTTCGTGAACGCCGGCTGCGGATCAGTCGGCTCGTCGGTGCTGTACGCAGCGATCGCAGCACACATCACCAGCGAGCTCGTCGACCTCGTAGATCCCGACACCTTCACCGCGCGCAACAGAGGTCGCTACCCAATCCTCCTGGACGCTGTGGTCGATGTGCCCAAGACGTCCTGGCTCGCGGACCGGTGCCTCGAGGCCGGTATTGCGGCGCGACCGCACGCGCAGCATCTCGCCGCATTCACAAATGGGACCGACCAACCGCCACTGGTTGACCTCGTCATCGCGAGCGTCGACACCGTCGTCGGCCGGCGTGACGCGACCGATCTGCTCGCGAAGACCACGATCAACGTTGGGGTTTCGGGCCTCGCCTTCCACGTGAGTCGCCACGGCTTTGGCGACCGCGGTTGCGCGTACTGCCAGTACGTCGACGTGGCTCCTGCGCTATCGGGCGCACAGATGCTCGCCGAACTGGTCGGGCTGCCTGTGGAGCGCATTGTTGCGTTGGAGCGGGACGACGGCCGCCTGAGCGAAGCCGATGCCCAGGCGCTCGCGATCGGTGGCCGGTACGGGGACCGTCCGCCCGCCGCGGGCTCGCGTCTCGTCGACCTGCGGCGGCGCGCTTACGCGCAGGCGTCGATCGTCAGCGGCGCCGGCGACCTCCGCGTGTCTGCGCCACACGTCTCCGCCCTGGCAGGAGTCGTCGCACTCGCCGAGATCATCAAGCACGGAGACCCTTCGTTGGCGCCCTTCCGCCTCGCCGACCGCGTCGATCTCGACCTGTCGGGGCAGCCATCGGGCTTCGTCGGAGTCGCACGCCCGGACGGCTCCGGGCGGTGCCTCTGCCATTCAGGATTCCGGAGGAAGGCATGGGCGAGCATGCACGGTGTAGGTCCAGTGCGGCAACATCTGGCTTCCCGGCACGAGGATGCTCAGCGTCGACCGGCTCGCCGAGCAGCTGCGTGATGTCGCGGCGGGCACGATCGAAGTCCTTCGCCTCGGCGAGACGTCTCGAGCAGGGCCAGGACGACGTCGGATCAGGCCGTTATCCTGCTCGGCCATGGGGTTTAGGCCATCCATTAGGCCATCCGGCCGATTTGAGGGTAGGAAACGCGCCGGCACCCCCGACCCAAAAACCGCTGATTTGCAGCACTTTCTCGCGATGGAGCCAACCGGGATCGAACCGGTGACCTCCTGCTTGCAAAGCAGGCGCTCTCCCAGCTGAGCTATGGCCCCTCGCCGCCGATTGTAGTCGCCGCTTCGCGGCCGCTACGCCGCGCTCAGCAGCTCGCCGGCGACCCGATCGGTCGCGTCGCCGAGGCCGCCGAGCAGGCGCCGTGCGAGCTGGGCGCGGCGGAAGAACAGCGGCGCGTCGTGTTCCCACGTCGCCCCGATCCCGCCGTGGACGGAGATCATCGCGCGGCTGGCGTAGTCCAGCGCGTGACCGCCGGCCGAGCGTGCGGCGCTTGCCGCCAGCGCGAACTCGTCGGGCTTGTCCTCGTACGCCCACCCCGCGTAGAGCATCAGCGCATACGTGTTCTCGCGCAGGCGCAGGACCTCGACGAGGCTGTGCTTCACGGCCTGGTAGGAGCCGATCGCCCGGCCGAACGTGAAGCGCTCCTTCGCATAGGACACCGAGGACGCCAGCGCCGTCTCGACCGCGCCGAGCGACTCCGCCGCTAGCAGCGACTGCGCGAGGAACCACGCCCGCGCCAGATCCTCCGCCCCGACGCCGTCCAGCACCGAGCAGGCCGCGCCGTCGAAGCTGACGTGCCCGAGCGCGCGCGTCGCGTCGTAGCGCGTCGCATCCTCGACCGCGGCGTCCGCGGCCTCGACCGCAACCGCCACCGGCGCGCCGCCCGCAGCCGCCGTCGCCACCACGACGTACAGATCCGCCCCGGGCGCGTCGGGCACCCACGCCACGCTGCCGCTCAGGACCCCATCCTCCGAGAGCACCGGGGCGGCGACGCGCACCGAACCGCCGGACGGCTCGACCGTCCAGCGCTCGTCGAGGTCCCCCGGCGGCTGCGCCGCCACGAAGCACGCCCGCAACTCGCCCTCGGCGACCGCACCGACGCGCGCATCCGCCGCGGCGTCGAGCAGCGCCGACGCCGGCAGATGCCCCAGCAGCTCGACGCCGGCGAGCACACGCCCGGCCTCGACCATCACGAGCATCGCGTCGAAGGCGCTCAGCCCCGCGCCGCCGCTGTCCTCGCTCACGAGCAGTCCGGCCCAGCCGGCCTCGCGCGCCGTCGGCCACAGGTCGGGCAGCGCCGCCGGATCCTCGAGCGCTTCGCGCGCGGCCGCGATCGTCTTCACGCGCGAGAAGGCGTCGCGGGCCGCATCGCGCAGGAAGCTCTGCTCGTCGGTCAGCTCGAGGTTCATGTGGCGCTCACCCCCGCGCGCTCCTTGGCGCGCAGCTCGCTGAACGGGATCCCCTTGTCCAGGCGCGGCTCGGGCGGCAGCCCCAGCACGCGCTCGCCGATCGTGTTGCGCAGGATCTCCTCCGTGCCGCCGGCCGACTTCAGCCCCGGCAGAAACGAGATCATGTAGGCCCACTCGCTCTCCTCGTCGAGCGCGTCGGGACCGAGCACGTCGGCGATCAGGTCGCCCGCCTCGATCGCCGCGCGGACGGTCGTGACCTTCGCGAGGCCCGCCTCCGGGCCCGGGATCTGGCCCTGCGCCAGCGCGCTCAGCATCCGGTAGCCGGTGAACTTCACTGCCAGCAGCTCGACGCTCAGCTCGCCGAGCCGGCGGCGCACCTCCGGGTCGAGGCGCGCGTGCTCGTCGGTCGCGATCGCGGCCGCGTAGCGCTCGGCCTTGTACCCAAGACTCTCCGAGCCGAGGCCGATCGTCAGGCGCTCGAACATGAGCGTCGTCAGCGCCGTCCCCCAGCCGTTGCCGACGCCGCCGACGACGCAATCGGTCTCGAGGCGCACGTCGTCGAAGAAGACCTCGTTGAACTCCGCCTCGCCGGAAATCTGGCGCAGCCCGCGGATCGTGATCCCGTCGGCGTCCATCGGCACGATGAACATCGTCAGGCCCTTGTGCTTGGGCACGTCGGCGTCGGTCCGTGCGAGCAGCAGCCCGTGGGCGGCGAAGTGCGCGTTCGTCGTCCACACCTTCTGGCCCGAGAGGCGCCAGCTGCCGTCGTCCTGCAACACGGCGCGCGCCTGCACGGCCGCGAGGTCCGAGCCCGCCGCAGGCTCGGAGAAGAGCTGGCACCAGACCTCGTCGCCGTGCAGCATCGGGCCCAGATAGCGGCCCTTCTGCTCGTCGCTGCCGTGGGCGATGATCGTCGGCCCGAGCATCCCCACGCCGATCACGTCGAGGATGTTCGGCACGCCGGCGCGGACGATCTCCTGGCCGACGATGACGTGCTCGATCGGTCCCAGGCCCTGGCCGCCGAGCTCGACGGGCCAGGTCACCCCCGCCAGGCCGGCGGCCGCGAGCCTGCCCTGCCAGGCGCGGCGGGCCTCGATCTGGGTGGCTTCGTCCTCGCCCTGCTCGGCGGGCGCCTCGCGCTTGTGCTCGTCGAGCCAGGCGCGCACCTTCGCGCGGTAGCGCACCTGCTCAGGAGTGTCGTTGAGGTCCACGGAACGTCCGGCTCCTTTGCCTTGGCTGATCAGCCAGTCGGGGTGGCCGGGACGATACAGAGGCGTTCGCCGCTCGCGCGGCGGCTACGGCGCTGCCGCGGCGTCCTGCCCGGTCGCCGCGAGCAGCGCGTCGAGCGGCTCCCAGAACGTCTGCTGCGCCGCCCCGTCGAAGCGCCGCGGCGCCCTGTGATCGTCGACGGCGTCGTCGCGGATGATCCGCAGGGTGGTGTGCGCGTGCCCCGCGCCCGCGACGATCCGCTCGGCCGTCCCGCTGCCCACCGACGTGTCGCGCGCGCCCGCGTACACGAGCACCCGCGTACCCGCGGCGATCGCGCTCAGGTCGACCGCCGGGATCGGCACCGCGAGGTGGCGCAGCTTGCGCCCGGGATAGACGCTGAACACAGCGGCCGGCGCGGGCAGGCCGTTGGCCGCCGCCACCGCGGCGTAGTCCGCCGACAGCGCGCCGCCCGCCGAGTGGCCGGCGATGACGAGCCGGCCGGGCGCGAGCTGGACGTGCGCCAGCGCGGTGCGAACGCCGGCCAGAACGTTGGCCAGCGGCATCGTCGTGTCGTAGGCCGGCTTGGTCTGGTAGGCCGGATAGATGACCGTCGCGCCGCCGCCCACGAGATGGCCGATCCAGGGGCCGTAGCGCTCCGCGTCGATCGCCACCCAGCCGTGTAGGAAGATCACGACCGGTCCCACCTGCCCCGCGCTGCCGGGCCGCCGGAAGATGGCCGCGCCCTGCGCTCCGACGCCGACGTCGACGCGCTCCGCGCCGGGCGGCGCGTAGGCCGTCGACCGATCGGGGGCGGGCGGCTGCGCGGGAACCGTCGCAGGCTGGGCGGGCGCGGCCGTCAACGCCGGCGCGGCCGCGGGCGCCGCTGCGGCGGGGGCAGCCGGAGCGGGAGCCACGGCGATCGGCGGCTCGTCGGGCAGAGGCGCCGCCGGCGCGGCCGCTGTCGGGGTGCTCACGCCGCCGTACGCGGGCGCGCGCACGTCGGGGCCGCCGGCTCCGAGGACCGCGGTGGCAAGCATGCCGACGACGATCACGACGGGGACGAACACGATGATCAGCAGCCCGCGTACCGAATGCTGATCGCGGCCGCTCACGCTGCTGCGACGAGCCTGCAAGCGCCGTCCTCCAACGTCAGTCGCGCCCGCGCGCCGTCGCGAGCCCCGTCTCGGCGTCGCACCGGCTCAGGAACGTGTCGAGGATCGCGTACATGGCCTGCAGCTCGTCGGCGGCATCGCCCAGGCGCGCCTCGCCCGCGGCGGTGATCTCGTACGTGCGGCGATCCGGTCCGCCCGCCGAGGAATGCCACGTCGAGCGCACGAGGCCCGCGGCCTCCAGCGCGCGCAGCGCGCGGTACAACCGTCCCGGATCGTCGCGGGTGAAGCCCAGCGGGCGCAGCTGCTCGCGCAGGTCGTAGCCGTGCGCCGGGCTCTCGTGCAGCAGCAGCAGCAGGCACGGCCGCAAGAAATTCTTGGGCAGGACGTGACGTGCCAGGTCGGTCTCCACGGCCATAAGGGCACGGTACAACAGGTCTCCCGGGAGCCTCCCCAGACGCGCTCGGCACGGGCCTGCAAAAATTCTTAACAGAAGCTAAGAACCGCTGGTAACCGAGACCTTTCAAGCCTCTCGACCCCCCTCGGGCACGCCTGAGGCGGCCGGTCGCTAGACATTCCAGCCCGCGGTGTACTAGTGTCGCGCACAGAACCGGCTGGGTCGGGGCAGAGGGAGACGTACCGGGACCCGGAAACGGAATCATTGGGAGCGAGCAACTGAGTCGCGCGTGGCACTTCGCCACGGCGCCTCAGGGGCGTACAACAGAGGGGAGCCACAGTGCTTATACGGCCAGGCGCATCGGCGCCGCATCGGTGGAGTGTTCCGTGCCAGCGCTAAAGAGGAAGCCGAAGAGCCCGCAGCAGCAGGCTGCGGCGACAAGCGGCGGCGGCGGCGGAACGACAAGGTCCAGCGGCGCCTCCGGCGGCGTGCAGGGCGTGAACGTCATCATCTTGGTCCTGGTCGCGGCCTCGGTCACGATCGCGGCAGGTCTCCTCGCAGAGACCGTCAACACCGCGCGTGCAATTGACAAGAAGGCCAAGAGCATTCGCGACACCGGCGTCGGCATCAACACGGCGACGGACTCGATCCAGCAGCTGGTCAGGACGAACCAGATCGCGACGTCGATTCTGAAGACGGCATCGCCGCTCGACGCGGTCCTCACGAAGATCGTCGCCCGCGCGCGCTCGATCAATCGTGATGCGACCTCGATCGACAGCCTCGCGAGCACGATTCTCTCGACTGCGGGAACGATCAACACGAGCGCCACGACGATCAACGGTGTTGCGGCGGAGATCAACAGCACCGCCGGCACGGTCAACAGCACAGCCGGTCAGATCGACACGGTCGCCAGTGCCATCAACAGCACTGCTGGCACGATCAACCGCACGGCGAAGAGCATCAACGTGACTGCCGGTCCGGGTGCGGGCATCCTCGGCATCGCTCGCACCATCGACGGAGATGCGGCGACGATCGTCCAGGGCCTGACCCAGACGCTGAGCATCGCCCGAGGGATCAAGTCTGACTCCGGCGACATTCTCGGCGACGCCACGGTCATCAAGGACACGGCGGCCTGCATTGACGTCAATGCGAACGCCACGGCCAAGCCCGCCAACTCCGGCGACTGCGTGGGTCTCCCGTGAGCCGCGCGACGCTCAGCAACGTCAAGAACGCTTCGAGGAGGACCCCGTGCAGCGTGGCATAGCGACAGATCTCCGCTGGACATGGATCTTCGGAACGATCCTGATCCTGGTCGTGGTCGTGGTCATCGGATTCCTTTCCGGTATCACGAGCGCGCTGAACTCCATCGACAAGGCGCTCGGCACGACCGATGCGACCCTCACCGACGTGGGCGGCGACGCCGACCCGCTGCCGGGCTACATCCAGAAGATCAACGGCAACCTGACCGACATCGACAAGGCGCTGAAGCCGGTTCCCGGCCAGGGCGTCGCGATTCTCAACTCGCTGACTTCGATCAACGGGTCGACGGGTCGGGTCAATGCCGCTCTGGGCAACACCTCGAGCTCGCTGCTGAGCACGTCAAGCTCCCTCGTGGACACGACGGGCACGCTGCAGACGATCTCCGGGTCGCTCGTCGACACGTCGAACTCGCTCGTGGGTACCACGCGGCGCCTCGTCGTGATCCGCGACTCCCTGCGCGACACCTCTGGCGTCCTCGTCACGGTCGACAGCCGTGTCAAGACGATCAACAGGCAGCTGAGGCTCGTTCGCTCGGCTGACAGCCAGGGCACCGCGGCGGTCATTCCGCTCGTCACGAGCATCAACAGTGCCGAGGGCCTGAGCGGGATCCTCTCGGACACGAACAAGATCAACGCCGGCCTGACGGATGCTCACAACCATCTGACGAGCATCTGCAAGTCGACCGCGGTCCAGGCCCTGGGCGCCATCGCCGGCAACAAGAAGTGCTGAGCTGAGTTCGCCATGTTGCGTGACATTCTCAGCGGAGCACGGGGCATGTCGCCCGTCGTGCTCACGATCCTGATCGCGTGGGCGCTGCTCTCGGTGATGTTCCTCACCGGGACGCTGCTCGCCGCGCGGTCGATCGATCGCTCGGTGGCGGTCATCAAGCCAAACGTGGATGAAATCGGCACGGAGGCCGGTTTCATCGACCAGGCGCGGACCATTCAAGACACATCGACGAAGATCAACCGGGCGGCAGCGCCGCTCTCGGGGCATCTCGCGGTGACGCTCGAGGTCGCGAGCAAGGGCATCGATCCGAAGCTCAAGCGCATCCTCGGCAAGGTTGGGCAGATCAACTCCGTCGCCGCTGAGATCAACGGAACGGTGCTGTCGATCGGCACCACCGTCGATCAGATCTTCGGCAACGCGAGCGAGATCAACTCCAGCGTCAAGTCGATCGGCAGAAGCGTTCAGGCGGTCGACCAGAGGACCAAGGAGATCAACGCGAGCGCTCGGAGCATTCTGTCGAGCGGCAACTCGATCCTCAGTCGCGTCAACAGCATCGACCGTGGCGTGACCACGGTCGTCAGGGACCTGGCGTCGCCCATCAACGATGGTGCGAAGGCGATCAAGCAGGACTTCATCGGTATCGATGCGCGCGTCGGCCAGGACGGTCGCGGCGGGTCATTCGGTTCCCATGTGGTCGGGCACGCGAACAGCATCGACTGCTCGGCGCCATTTGATCTGCTCGGGTTGAACAGTGGCCTCGCGCCGCTGTTGACGCCGATCCTCGGCGGCGACCCGAACCCGCGGTTTGGTGGATCGGGGTGCAAGCGATGATCGGCGCTACGTACAGCGATTGGTACATCGGCATGGGCATCGCGTTCTTCATCATCGTGGTGGTCGTGATCATCGTCTCCATCATTCTCACGATGGCGGCGAGGATCGCGGACCAGGCCCAGCAGGCGGATGCCGGCGTCGACGTTGTCAGGGCTCAGTCTGTGAGCCTCTCTGACGGCGTCGACCGGGTGAACGACTCGGCGGTCCGGATCCTCCATATGGCCCGGGCCCTGCGGAAGGTGGCGGTGGGCAAATGAGGGCCGTAATCGCAGCAGCTGACACACATGCGGCGTGGCAGGTCGTGCTCGGTATGAGCGCGGTCGTGGTCGTCGTCGTGATCATCCTTCTGATGCTCCTGTTGAGCCTCGTGAAGGACATCCAGGCGAGCGTCGCGAGTCTGCTGGAGACAGCAGGCATCGTGGCCTCGCAGACGGCCAACATCCCGAAGCTGGGCGCCACGCCGCCGGTCCTGAACCTGATCATCGAAGAGGCGATCATCCAGGACGGCTACATGAACGCACTGACTGACGGTTACACCGCGACCGGGGAGAGCGCCTCATGAGTACTGAGCTCATGATCATCCTGAGCATGCTCGCGCCGGCGTTGCTGGTCGTCGTGCTCGCCACCGGGCTGTTCATGGTGGGTAAGCGGCTGGAGATCATCTCCGAGGGCCTTGGAACGCTCGGCGGGGCGCTGGCGACGGTCGAGTCGCAGCACCTGCGCCCGCTGTTCAAGCTCGTCGCCGATGTCAACGGTCCGCTGAAGATCATCGTCGACACGCTGCCGGTGATCGCGGGCAAGGCCCGCCTCGTCGTCCGCAAGGCAACGGGGGGCTGATCGATGGCCGATGCGGCACTCTGGATCATGGTCATCATTCTGGCCGTCGTCATCCTCCTCCTGATGCAGCTTCTGAAGCGCATCCTGACGGCGGCGACGAGCATTCCGCCGAAGATCGACGCCATCGCGGGCGTGGCAGCGGCAGCGTCGAAGGACCTCGACGCGGTCGCCGTCCTGCTCACGACGCAGGGGTACATCAAGTCGATCAGGGCTTCGGTCCTCGACTACGGAGGGTCGCTCGATGCCGCCCTCCCGGACTACTAGGGGTATGTGATGGAAATTCAGGTAGCCATCATCATCCTGCTGACGACCGTCATCATCGCGGAGCTCGCGCTCTTCTTGACCGCGACGATCGTGCAGCTGTTCAAGATCAACGCCGGGCTGAGCGTGGTGCTGCCGCTGGTCGGCCAGATCGTCGCCAAGACGAATCCGGTCAACCCCGTGGTGGACGACATCAACGCCAACCTCGTCGTGACGCGCGACGCGCTCGAGAACCTCATGCTGAAGAAGGCCGGTCCGGACTCAGCCGGTCTCGTCGAGTCGCTGTTCCCGGGCGAAGGCGCGAAGTTCCTGCGCCGCGTCAACCGTTCGGGCAAGGTCATCAACGTCGGCACGGTGTACACCCGTGGCGTCGGCATCCTCGCCGGTCTGGGTCGCGGCGCGCCGATCGGCGCTGCGCACACCAAGGGCTCCGCCATTCGCGACGCGAAGTACTCGACGAGCGAGGTCGCGAAGCTCTACCCGGCACCGCCGGATCGCCGTAACCCGAACCTCAACATCCCGAAGGCTCCGGTGATCGGTAAGGACCCGGTGCACAGCCCGTACGAGGCCGCGCTGACGCCCGGCACGCGTACGCGTGACGCACAGGGACGCAAGATCGATGCGCCGCCGACGCCGCCTCCGGCGCCGACGGGCAAGATCGAGGTCGCTGCGCCTCCCGCCGCGCCTGAGGCGACGCAGGCAGATCCGCCGAGCACCCCGGGCCGCTTGTCGGCCAAGGGCTCTCGGCCCTGGGAGCGCTGACCACTGACAAAGAGTCCGGCTTCGGCCGGACTCTTTTTTCAGGCTGGGGGACCGTGAACCGCAAATGGCTGGTCGGGAGCGTCGCGGCGTTCCTTGCGCTCGTCGCCGTGCTCGCGCTCGTGGTCGGAGGCGTGGTCGGCCGCAGCATCGTGCCGGCGGCGGACGAGCCGACGACGCCTGTAGCACCGGAGCCGGAGCCTGCGAAGCCACCCGGCCCGGTGCGCTTCAAGGACACGCTGACCGACGTGTCGCTCGCCTACCCGGCGACGTGGCTGCGCCGGATGCCTGCAGATCAGGCCGTGCGCCTCGTCGCGTCGTCGCCTGACGCCTCCGCGGCGGTGAGCGTCAGCGTGCGCAGATCCGATCTCGAGACCGTCACCGCAGACACGCTCGCGGTCGTGCGGCCGCTGACCGACGACCTGCTGCGCGAGGACGACCGCATCGGCGAGCTACCGGATCCCGAGCAGGTCGCCGTCGACGGGCTGCCCGGCTACCGCTACACGTACACCTACCGCGACGACGACGGCGGCCGCGGTGCGCACATCCACTACTTCCTCTTCAAGGGCGACCGATTGATCCAGATCGTCCTGCAGGCGGTGCCGGCAACGAAGCTCGAGACGTTGCAGCCGACATTCGACGAGATCGCGCGGTCGTTCCGCAAGGGACCGGCCTGACGAACTGCCGCGTCGCCAGTTCACGCGCCGTTCATCGCGGCGACCACGACCTGACACTGCGTCGACATAGCCTGCTCCGGTGGAGGAAGGTTCTATCGGAAAGGGGTCCCGCGTGGCCACAGCGGCTGAGAAGAACGACGCGATGTACCAGCAGATCGGGGGCGAGGCCGGGCTCAAGAAGGTCGTCGACCACTTCTACGAGCGGCTCTGGGCCGACCCCGAGCTGAAGTCCTACTTCGTGGGCATCGACGGCCCGACGCTGAAGGACCACCAGGTGAAGTTCCTGACGTTCGTCCTCGGCGGCGGCGCCAACGAGTGGGCCGGCGTGTCGCTCGGCTCGGCGCACTCGGAGCTGAAGATCACCGACGCGGCCTTCACGAGGGTCGCCTGGCATCTGACCATGACGCTGGACGAGCTCGACGTCAATCGCTCGCTCGGCATGATCATCAACGGCTTCGTCGAAGGCGTCCGCGGCCAGGTCGTCTCGGCCTGACCGCAGGTCCCACCGGCGCCCGACCGAACGCAAACGGCACGCGAGCGCTCAGGCTCGCGTGCCGTTTGTCGTTCAGGACTGTCCTGTGCTGCCGGCGCTACGAGGCCGGAATGCCGCTGCGCTTGGCAGCGGCCTCCGACTGACCGGACGAGATGAGGCCGGCCGTGAGGGCCGTGACGCCGGTGATGATGTGGACGAAGTTCTCGCCGTCGCCCGCGCCGTTCATCGAGATGATCGTCAGGTTGTCCGGAGCGATCACGCCGATGACGAACGCCACGATGTAGAAGAGGCCGACACCCATCAGGGCGCCCTCGTTCGTGGCGGTCGAGAAGCGCGTCATCGCGATCAGGAACGCGCCGATCAGGATGTGGACGACGTTGTGCATCGGGTTGACGCTCGCGAACCCGAAGATCAGCGTGTCCCCCGTATCAGCGAGAAAGTTGCCGAAGCCGGTCACGAAGAATCCGATGATGCCGACGGCGACGTACGACGCGCCGATGAGCAAAGAGGCCCCTGCCGCGAGGCTCTTGTTAGGCATGTGTCCCTGCACCTCCCTATCGATGAGCTGGCGATCCTACTCCCGGGGTTAGACCGTCCGGGCGCCACATCGCCGCCCGCAGCAACCCCTCTACCAGCCCCCTACGCAGTGGGAGCGAAAACGGGTTAACCGCCGATCTGCGACATCGTCCGCGTCGGCTGCACGAAGCCCGGATCGTTGACGTGGTGCTTGAGCTCCTTCTTCCAGACCGCGTCGCGGATCGTCTGGCGCAGATCGTCGTCGGACGCCCCGTCGCGCAGCGGCGTGCGCAGGTCGTACTCGTGCATGCTGAAGAGGCAGGTGCGCAACTTGCCCTCGGCGGTGACGCGGATCCGGTCGCAGTCGCCACAGAAGGGCTCGGACACCGGGTTGATGAAGCCGATCTTCCCCTGGCCGTCCGCGAAGCGGTAGACGCGCGCGGTCGCGCTGGGCTCGCGTGACTCGGCCTCCAGCGGGTAGACGGCGTCGATCGCGGCACGGATCTCCTCGCCGCTGAGGACCTTGCTGCGGTCCCACGAGTGGTCGGCGTCCAGCGGCATGAACTCGATGAACCGCACCTCGTAGGGGTGCGTCCGCGCGAACTCGGCCATCGGCAGGATCTCGGTCTCGGTGAACCCGCGCATCCCGACGGCGTTGATCTTGATCGGGTGCGCGTCGGGGAAACCGGCCAGCACCTCGAGGCCGCGCAGCACGCGCGGCAGCGCGTCGCGCCGGGTCATCTCGAAGAAGCGGTCGCGCTGCAGCGAGTCGACGGAGACGTTGAAGCGGTTGATGCCGGCCTCGACGAGGGCGGCGGCGTCGCGCTCGAGCAGAAAGCCGTTCGTCGTGACGCTGAGGTCACGCACGCCCGGGACGTTCGCGAGCAGCGCCGCCAGGCGCGGGAACTCGCGGCGCACGAGCGGCTCGCCGCCGGTGAGGCGGATGTCGTGCACGCCCATCGACGCCAGCAACGCGACGATCCGCTCGATCTCCTCGAAGCTCAGCACCTCGTCGCGCTCCAGCCAGGGCAGGCCCTCGGCCGGCATGCAGTACTGGCAGCGGAAGTTGCAGCGATCGGTGACGGATATCCGCACGTCGCGGATCAGTCGGTTGTGTCCGTCCTTCAGCGGTTCAATTTTGCTCATCACGCCTCCAAGTACCCGATCGTCCACCGGATTTCGCCAACAGCTCGACGCGCTCGATGACGACGCCGCGTTCGATGCCCTTGACCATGTCGTAGACGCACAGCGCGCCCGCGGCACATCCGACCATCGCTTCCATCTCGACCCCCGTGCGAGCGAATACGCGCGCGGTGACCGTCACGATCACCGTTCCCTCCTGCGGGTCGACGTCGATGCCGACGTCGATGCCGTTCAGCGGCAGGGTGTGGCATAGGGGGATCAGCTCGTCGGTGCGCTTGGCCGCCTGGATCGCCGCGAGGCGGGCGGTTCCCACGACGTCGCCCTTCGGCGCATCGCCGGCCACGACGGCGGCCGCCGTCTTGGGCGTCATGCGCACGACGGCGCGCGCTGTGGCGACGCGGTCGGTCTGCGGCTTGGCGCCCACATCGACCATCCGGGCGTGCCCGTCCGCGTCGAGATGGGTCAGAAGTTCGCTGCTCATCGTGTCTCTACGGCGTGCATATCACAGCACCTCCCGGTTGCGGCCACCGTAGCGCAGAGCATCCACAGGCCGGTATCACGGTTGCCGGCGGGAGGGCTGCGCGCCACATCGGCAAGCGCCGGCGCGCCAAGATATCGGCCGGCCGGACGATTGCTACGTTACGGATGCGGCTAGAACCCGAGGGAGCAACGCAAGAGGAGAGCGATCCATGCCCGAGATGGCCGAGGTCCCCGAGAAGAGCGACAGCACCGACGCGCTGGTCTGTCTCTTCCCGGGCTGTGAGAACCCGGCGGTTGCACCGCCCAACAAGACCGACAACCCCAAGCGCCAGGGCCCGCCCCCGCGTTTCTGCGAGCTCGAGGAGCACAACGCGGCCTCGGCGTACCAGGAGCGCCAGCGCCTGGAGAACGAGGCCTCGGCCGACTGACCGGCTCGGCACGCGGAGCGTCAGCTCCATCGCGTGCCCATGTGGACGAAGCGCTCCGCGGGGACCCCGCCCCCGCGGGCGAGCATCGCCCGCGTCGCTTCCGGCGTCGTGATGAAGCGCATCAGGGTCTCGGCCGACGACGTCCGCAGCTCGGGACGCAGCGTGCTGACGTACCAGAGCCCCGAGATCGGGGTTCCGCGCACGTCGAGCTCGACGAGCGCGCCGCGCTCGAGCTCGTCGCGCACGGTATGGGCGATCGCGAGCGTGACCCCGCGCCCGGAGGCGACCTGCGAGAGCGCCGCCGCGAAGTTCGGGTAGGCGCGCGTGCGCCGCGGCGCGATCGACTGGCGCGCGAGGAACGCGCCGGTGTCCGTCGAGCGGTCGTTCTCGTGCGGGCCGAGCAGCCACGGCGTGCTGACGAGCGCCGCCGGCGCCAGGCCCTTCGAGGTGGCGAGCGTGTGGCCGGGCGCCGCGACCACGATCAGCGCGTAGCGCAGAAACGCCTCGGAGATCATCGCCGGCACGTCCTGACGCTCGGTCACCGGCGGGCCGAGCGTGATGTCGGCGCCGCGGTTGGCGAGCAGCGCGGCGTGCTGCTCGCGCGGCGCGACCCGCAACTCCACCTCGATGTCGGGGTGGCGGCGCGCGAACACGCTCAGCAGCGGCCCGGCGGCGTACTCGGCGAACGGTGGCGTCGCCGCCACGCGCAGCGTCGCCTTGTCGGTCTCGCCGGCACGCACCACACGGCGCGTCTCGTCGGCGAGGTCGAGGATCGCGCCGGCCGCGCTGGCCAGCCGCCGCCCCCCGGGCGTCAGCTCGATGACGCCGCCCGACCGGATGTAGAGCTTGTCGCCGAGCTCGCGACGCAAGGCTCCGACCGCACCGGATACCGCCGGCTCCGACACGGCCAGCGCGTGCGCGGCGGCCTTGACGGAGCCGAGCCGCGCGACCGTCATGAAGGAGCGAAGCTGCGAGAGGGTCAATTAAGCGATCGCTTCATCCTGGTTGCATCTGCGATCGTAGCGTGCATAGGATCGACGCCGGACCACTTTCGGAGGAGAGGAGCGTCACACCTTGGCAATGCAGACCCCAGCGCCTTGCGATTACTCGCGGGCGACGAGCGTCGACGACGCCATAGCGCAGCTTCAAGCGCTAGGCGGCAATGCTCGAATTCTGGCGGGCGGCTACAGCCTCATCCCAATGATGAAGCTGCGCCTCGCCAACCCCGGTCACGTGATCGACATCAATCCGCTCGAGCCGGAGCTGAGCTACATTCGCCAGGAGGGCAACGAGATCCGCATCGGCGCGCTGACCCGCCATGTGATGCTGCTCGAGTCCGAGCTGCTGGAGCGCACGTTCCCCAGCATCTTCGGCGAGGCCGAGGCAGTCCTCGCCGACCCGGTCGTCCGCAACCGCGGCACCATGGGCGGCTCGCTGTGCCAGGCCGACCCGGCCGAGGATCTCTCGGGCGTCGTGGTCGCGCTCAAGGGCGAGGCCGTCCTGCGCGGCCCGGGCGGCGCCGAGCGCGTCGTCGGCATGGAGGACTTCCACTTCGGTCCCTACATGACCGCGGTGCAGTCGACGGAGATGCTGACCGAGGTTCGGATCCCGATCCCACAGGGCAACTTCGGCGGCGTCCACGAGAAGGTCGAACGGCGCGCCGGCGACTTCGCCATCGTCGCCGTCTCCAGCGCACTGACGATCCAGGGCGGCCAGATCGCATGGGCCGGCATCGCGGGCAGCGCAGTCGGCCCCACGACACTGCACATGACGCGTGCCGAGGAGCACATCATCGGCAAGGCGCCCTCGGAGCAGCTGTTCAAGGAGGCCGGCCAGATGGCCGCCGCCGACTGCTCGCCCAACTCCGACGGCCGTGGGCCGGCGGACTACAAGCGCGCCGTCTGTGGCGTATTCACCGAGCGCGGCCTGGGCCGTGCCGCGGCCGTCGCGCTGCGCGGCTAGGAGAAGAGATGCTCGTTTCCATCACCATCAACGGGCAGGTGTACTCGCACGACGTCGAGCCGCGCCTGCTGTTGGTCCACTTCATCCGCGAGTACGCGGAGCTGCACGGCACCCACTGGGGCTGTGACACGTCCAACTGCGGCATCTGCATCGTCCTCATGGACGACCCGCACAGCTCGCAGCCGCCGTACCCGATCAAGTCGTGCACGATGCTCGCCGCCGCCGCACAGGGCTACGACATCGTCACGGTCGAGGGCATGGCAAGGCCGGACGGCACGCTTGACCCGATCCAGATGGGCTTCCACGAGATGCACGCACTTCAGTGCGGCTTCTGTACCCCGGGGATGATGTCCACGGGGCGCTGGCTGATCGAGAAGCATCCAAACCCAACGCAGATGACCGACCACGAGATCCGCGACGGAATCTCCGGCAACCTGTGCCGCTGCACGGGCTACGACAACATCATCAAGGCGATTCGGTGGGCAGCTGCCTACATCGAGGAGCACCCCGAATCGGCTCGGACAGCGAGGTAACCCGCATGGCAACTGTTGAGACAGGACCAGGACGGCATCCCGATTGGTATGCCCACGCGACCGGTGACAAGTTCGGCAAGATCGCCGACGCACCGATCGGCTTCGGTCACATGAAGCGCAAGGAGGACGCGCGCTTCATTCGTGGCCTGGGCGACTACATGGACGACGTGCGCCTCCCCGGCATGGTCCACGGCGCGATCCTGCGCTCGCCGTACGCTCACGCGCGGATCAACTCGATCGACACCTCCGCGTGCCTCGCCCATCCGAAGGTCGCGGCGGTCGTCATCGCCAAGGACCTCGAGACGCTGGGCCTGGCCTGGATGCCGACGATCTCCTACGACACGCAGGCCGTGCTCGCGGGCGACAAGGTCCGCTTCCATCTGCAGGAGGTCGCGTTCGTCATCGCCACCGATGCCTACGCCGCGCAGGACGCGCTGCAGCTCATCGAGGTCGACTACGACGTCCTCCCGGCGATCGTCAACTGCCGCAAGGCGCTGGACCCCGACGCGCCGCTGATCCGCGACGACAAGGTCGGTCAGGTCGACAACCTCGCCAGCCCCCTCTGGGAGGCCGGCGACAAGGCGACGTGTGACCGCGTGTTCGCGGAGGCCGACGTCGTGGCCAAGCGGACGATCCTCGACCCGCGCAGCCACCCGTGTCCGATGGAGACGTGCGGCATGGTCGCCGACATGAACCCGGCGACCGGACAGCTGAACATCTACAACGGCAACCAGGCGCCGCACGCACACCGCACGGTGTACGCGCAGGTGGCGGGTCTGCCCGAGCAGAACATCCGCATCCTCTGCAACGACATCGGCGGCGGGTTCGGCAACAAGGTGCCGGTCTACCCGGGCTACGTCTGCGCGATCGCAGGTTCGATCGTCGCCGGCGCGCCGGTGAAGTGGATCGAGGACCGCTCGGAGAACCTCGCCTCGACCGGGTTCGCTCGCGACTACCTCATGTACAGCGAGATGTGCTCGAAGAACGGCAAGATCACCGGGCTGCGCGTCGACGCACTCGCCGACCACGGCGCGTTCGACTCGACCGCACAGGCCACGAAGTTCCCGGCCGGGTTCTTCCACATCGTCACGGGGTCCTACGACCTCGACGGCGCGCACTGCCAGGTCAAGGCCGTGTACACGAACAAGGCGCCGGGTGGCGTCGCCTACCGCTGCTCCTTCCGCATCACCGAGGCCGTCTACCTCGTGGAGCGGATGGTCGACGCGCTGGCGATGGAGATGCAGGTCGATCCGGTCGAGCTGCGGATGAAGAGCTTCATCCGCTCCGACCAGTTCCCGTACGAGACGGCGACCGGCTGGGTCTATGACTCGGGCGATTACCACAAGGCCATGAAGCTCGCGATGGAGATCGCGGACTACGACGGCCTGCGCCGCGAGCAGCAGGAGAAGCTCGCCAAGGGCGAGATGATGGGCATCGGCATCTCGTTCTTCACCGAGGGTGTCGGCGCCGGCCCGCGCCGCCACATGGACATCCTCGGCCTGGCGATGAACGACGGCGCAGAGCTGCGCGTTCACCCGTCCGGCAAGGCCGTCGTCTCGCTGTCCGCGCAGACGCAGGGCCAGGGGCATGAGACGACGTTCGCGCAGATCGTTGCCGAGGAGCTCGGCATCAGCCCGAACGAGATCATGGTCCGCCACGGCGATACGGACAAGACCCCGTACGGCCTGGGCACCTACGGCAGCCGGTCGACCCCGGTCTCCGGCGGCGCCGTCGCCGTCGTCGCGCGCAAGGTGCGTGACAAGGCTCGCCAGTTCGCAGCGCTCATGCTCGAGACCCGCGCCGAGGACCTGGCGTGGGAGAAGGGCCGCTGGTTCGTGCGAGGCGATCCGGAGCGTGGCTCCACGATCGAGTCGATCGCGGAGTACGCCTACAGCGCCACCAACCTGCCCGAGGGGCTGGAGGGCGGCCTGGACGCCAACGCGGTGTACGACCCGCCCAACCTGACGTACCCCTTCGGGGCGTACATCGCGGTGGTCGACGTCGACCCCGGCACGGGCAAGGTCCACATGCGTCGCTTCATCGCAGTCGATGACTGCGGCGTGCGGATCAACCCGATGGTCGTCGAGGGCCAGATCCACGGTGGCCTCGTCGAGGGCATCGGGCAGGCGCTGATGGAGATCATCTCGTTCGACGAGTCCGGTAACTGCATGAACGCGTCGTTCATGGACTACCTGCTCCCGACCGCGCTGGAGTGCCCGGAGCACGGGTTCGAGCTCGGCGAGACGGTCACGCCGTGTCCGCACCACCCGATCGGCGCCAAGGGCGTCGGCGAGAGCCCGTGTGTCGGGTCTCCGCCCTGCATCGCCAACGCCGTCGTCGACGCGCTCTACCACGCCAAGGGGATCAAGCACATGGACATCCCGTGCTTCCCCGCCCGCGTGTGGGCCGCGATGAACGGTAACGAGCAGCCCCCGCAGTGAGAAATGACGCGCTTGCGCGGCGAGCTGAAGAGCTCGCCGCGCAGGGCGCGGCCTTCGCGACCGCGACCGTCGTACGCGCACAGCGCCCGACGAGCGCACACGCCGGAGATGTCGCGCTCATCACGAGCGATGGCAACATCGAGGGCTTCGTCGGCGGCATCTGCGCCGAGCACAGCGTCCGGCTGTTCGCCTGGACGGCGATGAAGTCCGGCAAGCCGCTGCTTCTGCGCATCCTGCCGGAGGTGAGCGAGGACATGAAGACCGGGACGGAGGAAGACGGGGCGGTGACCGTGGAGAACACCTGCCTGTCCGGTGGCGCGATCGAGATCTTCCTCGAGCCGACGCTTCCGACCCCGCGCGTGAACATCGTCGGTTCCAAGCCGATCGCTGCGGCGATCGAACGGCTCGGTGCCGAATTCGACCTTGACATCGCAGCGGTCGGCGACAACCCCGCGGAGATCCGCGAGGGCGATCTGGGCATCGTCATCGCCGCCCACGGCAAGGGCGAGCTCGAGGCGATCCGGGCCGCACTGGACGCCGACCTGCCCTACATCGGCCTCGTCGCCAGCCCCAAGCGCGGGACGGCGCTGATCGAGGAACTGCGCGAAGCGGGCGTCCCCGATGACCAGCTTGCACGCGTCGAATGCCCCGCCGGCATCGACATCGGCGCGAAGATGCCGGCCGAGGTCGCGCTGACGATTCTCGCGAAGCTCATCCAGACGCGCTACAGCGGTGCATACACGCCCCCGCTGCGTTCGCCGAGCGCCGAGCCGGCGCCCACGTTCGCCGTCGACCCGATCTGCGGAATGACGGTCACGATGGCGCCCGACACGCCCCATCTCGAGCACGACGGCGAGACGATCTGGTTCTGCCGCGAGGCATGCAAGACGGAGTACGCCGCCACGCTGGAAGGTGCCCCTCCGAAGGCCGCCGCACCGGCGACCGCAGTCGATCCGATCTGCGGCATGACGGTTCTTGCAGCGCCGGACACGCCCCATCTCGAGCACGAAGGCGAAACCGTCTACTTCTGCTGCGACGGCTGCCTGGCGACGTATCAGCAGGAGCACGTGGATGCCGTCGCAGCGAGCTGACGTCTTCACGACCGGGCTCGTGCTCGGCGCGGGCGGGTCACGGCGCCTCGGGCAGCCCAAGCAACTGCTCCCCTACGGCGAGCGCACGCTGCTGGACCACACCGTCCAGACCGCGCGCGAGTGCGGCTTCGACCAGATCGTCGTGCCGATCGGCGGCGCCTCGGAGGAAGTCCGCGATCGCGTCGACCTGTCCGGCGCCGACGTCGTCGTCAACTACGACTACGGCGAGGGCTGCTCGTCGTCGATCGCGGCCGCGCTCGAGACCGTCGACCCGCGCTGCGAGCTGCTCGTGCTGCTGCTGGGCGATCAGCCCGGCGTCACCCCGCGGACGGTCCGTACCCTGCTCGACGGGCGTGGGGCGGCGCCGCTTGCGGTATGCAGATATGACGACGAACGAGGGCATCCGTTTGCCTTCGACCGGCGTATCTTGCCTCAGCTCGCCGATCTGCACGGCGACAAAGGTGTATGGCGCCTGCTGGACGAGCGCGCCGAGGAGGTCGTCGAGGTACGGATCGCGGGCAACGTGCCGCTCGACGTGGACACGCCCGAGGACTATCAGGCCGTGCTCGCGGAGGCCGGCTTTACGGAGGTAACGGCATGAGCCGGCTGCGACGTAGCGACGAGCTTGAAGAGGAGATGCGCCGGGTCGTCCCGAGCGTGGACAAGCTCGGTCAGCTGTTGGGAGACGTTGACTACCTGGCCGACGAGGGTCTTGCGACCTCGGCGTATCTGGCGCTGCGCCTGCCGCAGCCGCTGCTGCTCGAGGGCGAGGCGGGCGTCGGCAAGACCGAGCTCGCCAAGGCGCTGGCGCAGGTGCTGGACACGCCCCTGATCCGCCTGCAGTGCTACGAGGGCATCGATGCCTCCGAGGCGCTGTACGAGTGGAACTATCCGCGCCAGCTGCTGAGCATCCGGATCGCGGACTCCAAGGGCGAGGATCTCGACGAGGAGGGCCTGTTCGGGCCCGACTACCTCATCCGCCGGCCGCTGCTGCGGGCGCTTGAGCACAAGGGGCCGCGGCCGGCGATCCTGCTGATCGACGAGCTCGACCGTGCCGACGACGACTTCGAGGCCTTCCTGCTCGAGCTGCTCGCCGAAGCGACCGTGACGATCCCCGAGATCGGGACGATCACCGCGACGCACCCGCCGATCGTGATCCTCACGTCCAACCGTACTCGCGACCTGCACGACGCCGTCAAGCGCCGCTGCCTGTACCAGTGGATCGACTACCCGACCCCGCAGCGCGAGGTCGACATCGTCCGCCGCCGCGTCAAGGGCGCGTCCGCGACGCTCGCCGTCCAGGTCGCCGACGCCGTCTCGCGCATGCGCGAGTCAGACATCCAGAAGCCGCCGGGCATCGCCGAGGCGATCGACTGGGTGGCGGCGCTGGACCTGCTCGGCGTCGAGCACCTCGACGTCGAGACGGCCGATCGCACGCTGGGCTCCGTGCTGAAGTACAGCGAGGACCAGGAGGTCGTTCGCGCGGCCGGCCTGGATCAGCTGATCGAGAAGCGGTAGGCGAATGGTCTGATGGCTGACAAGGCGATGAAGAACGGCGCGCCGGTCCCGGAGTTTGCCGTTGTCGACTTCGACGTCGACCTGCCGGGCCTGGCGAGCGCGTTCAGCCAGCGCCTGCACGAGGCCGGCGTGCCCGTCACCCCTTCTCAGGCCGAGCAGTACACGCGCGCGCTGAAGCTCGCCAAGCCGGTGTCGCGTCGGCGGCTGTACTGCACGACGCGGGCGATCTTCGTCACCGGCTTCCAGCAGGTGCCGGCGTTCGACAAGGTCTTCGGGCAGGTCTTCGGCGGACGCAAGAAGCTCAAGAACTCCGACGACTACGACGTCGAGGTCGAGGACGAGCAGGTCGAGCAGGTCGACAGCGAGACCCCGGAGGACATGGACGATCAGAACGTCATGGAGCGCGAAGGCGGCCAGGACGCGATGAACATGAACGCCGGCGACGGCAACGACGACGACGAGGACGACGACGAGAGCGAAGAGGAGAAGCTCGTCCCGTTGCAGGAGGCCAGCGAGGAGGAGGCGCTCAGCTACAAGAACTTCCAGGCGCTCAACGCCGAGGAGCTCGCGCTGCTCTACAAGCTCATGGTCCGCCTCCAGCTCGCGACGCCGGACCGCACGACGCGGCGCAAGAAGCGCGGTCGCCGCGGCGAGCACATGGATATGCGGCGCACGTTGCGCAAGAGCCTGCACACCGGTGGCGACCCGATCGTGCTGGCGCGCAAGCGGCGGCGCACGCATCCACGCCGGCTCGTGCTGCTGTGTGACATCTCAGGCTCGATGGAGCCCTACGCGCGCGCGTACCTGCAGTTCCTGCACGCGGCCCGCGCGACGGGACCGTACGCCGAGGCGTTCGTCTTCGCCACGCGGCTGACGCGGCTCACCAAGCAGCTTGCCGGTCGCAACCCGCAGCGGGCGATCCGCCGCGCCACGGAGGCGGCGCCGGACTGGTCCAGCGGCACGCGCATCGGCGATGCCCTGAAGGAGTTCAACGACCGCTACGGCCGGCGCGGGATGGCGCGCGGCTCGGTCATCGTGATCCTCTCCGACGGCTGGGAGCGCGGCGATCCCGCGCTCGTGGCCCAGGAGATGCAGCGCCTCTCGCGGCTGGCCTACCGGATCGTGTGGGTCAACCCGCGCGTCGCCGCAGCCGGCTTCTCGCCGAAGGCCGGCGGTCTCGTCGCCGCGCTGCCGCATTGCGACGCGCTCGTCAGCGGCCACACGCTCAAGTCGCTGGAGGAGGTGGCCGACGCGATCGCCGCCGAGCGCGACTACGACCCGATGCTCGCGACCTGGCGCGTGCCGACCCTCGACGACGAGCCCGAGGAGGAGACCTGGGGCGTCGCCGGGACGACCGAGCGGCACGTCGCGATGCCCAGCGGATACGGGCCCTACAAGGGCAACACGTCGCCCGGTTCCAACTCGGGCATATGAGCTTCACCAGCACAACCGGAGGCGCCGACGGGACGGGCGCGGTGCCATCGGAACTGTCATACTGCGCCCGCTTGACCGGCGGCCATTTACGGTCGCACGATCCTTGGGAGGGACCGTGAATCACGGAATCAGAACTATGAGGGGAGTCGTCCATGGCTGCTAGCGTCTACCGTGCGGTGTATCTGCGTGTCCACCCGACGGGGAAGTGCACGCTCAGCCTGAGCTGCGACGGCGGCGGACAGGAAGCACTGCTCGCGCAGACCGTCGGCGACGAGCTGGGCATGCCGGCCGGCGACATCAAGGTCGTGCCGCAGGATCTCGACCGCTTCGGTGGCGGGCACGGGTACGTCACGCAGTCCAGCCCCGGAGTGCAGGAGGCCACGCGCAAGACGTGCGCCAAGATCAAGGACAAGGCGCGCTACCTGGCGGGCGGCATGCTCGGCACGTCGCCGCAGTCGCTGTCCTGGCGTGACGACAACTTCGGCGGCAAGCGCATCGAGGAGATCGCGCTGTACGCGCACGGCGGCGCGATCGAGCTTCCGCTCGGCCCCGACGGCCGTCAGCTCGAGGGCTCCCTCGACGCACAGACGACGTTCCGCAACTGAGGCCCGCCCTGAGTCAGACGTTCTGCACGAACGTCTGACTCATTGACGGCACCGACGAAACCCACCGGCCTGCTCTGCAGGCCGGTGGTCGTTAAGGGTCAGTCGCGCTTCCAGGACCGCCGGCGCGAGCGCAGGCTCGCCATGATCGCCACGTACGTGGCCCCGACGACGGGCACCGCCATCACGACGGCTTCCTCGATCGGGATCCCCGCGATGTGAGCGACGATCATGGGCACCTGCTCATCGTATCGATCGCAGCGCTCGGCTCAGCCGAGCCTGCCCTCCACGACGACCGTCACCTCGTCGTTGACCTTGAGCGCGCCGAACAGCGCCGAGTAGGGCTTGATGCCCCAGTCGCTCTGCTTGAACGTCGCGCTGCCCGTGACGGTGCCGCCGCTCTCGCTCACCTCGAAGCTGATCGGCTTGGACTTGCCACCCATCTCGAGATCGCCGCTGACCTTCAGGCCCTCGCCGGCGGACTCGACGCTGGACGACTGGAAGGCGATGCTCTTGTTCTTGAGCACGTCCTTGTCGATCGTCTTGCGGATGTCATCCTTGTCGTCGTCCTTGAGCGCCTGCATGCCACCCTTGCCCTCGCGTACGAGCAGCGAGGTCGGGTCCGCGCTGAGCGCGAGGCTCGAGCTGTCGCCCACCTCGAGCGTCGCCTCCCAGGAGTTGACGTCGATGATGAGGTCGTGCCCCGCCTTGGCCGCAGCGCCGCTGCGGCCCGTCTCGACATGCAGAGACGCGTTGTCTGGTCCGAGCTTGTATGTACCTGTCTGAATCGCCATCGGCGGATTCTATGAAGACAGCTTCATCTTCGGCCGCTCCCCGGGTGAGGACGAATCCGCGGGCGACCTGAAATACTGCCCGCTGCCCAGCGTCAGTGCTTGCCCCGGGCGGCGGCTGCACCGCGCGCGACAGGTTTTCCCCACCACCCAGCCGTCATTCTGATCAAAGGAGGAGCGCGATATGCCGACCTTGAATGAGACCTTTCCCGTGTCCAACCCGGACACCGCCTACGGCATTATCAGTGACCTGAACAAGCTCGTGCCGTGCGTCCCCGGCGCGCGCGTGGTCTCCGCTGACAGCCCGCAGTCCGTCAAGGCCGAGATCGAGGTCAAGATGGGCTCGATGGGGATGAAGTTCGTCGGCCCGGTCACGATCGAGTCCGCCGACCCCGGCAGCAAGACGGTGAAGATCAAGGCCAAGACGACCGAGGCCGGTGGGCAGAGCGCGGCCAACGGCGACGTCACGATCACCATCAGCGGCAGCACCGGAACGGTCAACGCCGTTGCCAACGTCAACGGCAAGGCGGCGTCGATGGGCGAGGGGACGGTCGTGGCCGTGCTGACGCAGCTCGTCAAGCAGTTCGCCGCCGCCATCTAGTACCGGCTCCACGCCGACGACCCTCTGCCGGCCGGGTGCGCGTTCAAGCGTTCCCGGCCGCCACGTGGCCGGCGCGCCGGACGCACCCGCGCCATGTTGTTCGCGCGGCCCTGAATCACCCGCGCACGCGCGAGTAAGGTGTCCGGTGTGCTTTGCACACGTCCCGGCGGTCCTTTGTGATCGCCTGCGGGCGCCGAGAGAACCTTGGAAGGAGCGACGCGATGAAGGACGTAATCGAAGACGTCGATCGCTGGGTGGGAGAGGGTGCGCAGGTGGCGATCGCCACCATCACCGGCACCCGCCGTTCGGCACCGCGCCCACCGGGCGCGAAGATGGCGATCAACGACCGCGGCGAGGTCTCCGGCATGGTCTCGGGCGGCTGCGTCGAGGGCGCGGTCATCGAGATCGCCGACAAGATCCTCAACCAGGGCGGCGAGCCTGAACTCGTCACGTTCGGCATCGCCGACGAGGAGGCCTGGGACGTCGGGCTGCCGTGCGGCGGCGAGATCGACGTCTGGGTGGAGCGCTTCCAGCCGTGAGCATCCAGGAGGAGTTCGCACAGATCGCACGTGAGGACGGGCGCGCGGCACTCGTCACCGTCGTCGACGGCCGGCACAAGGGCGAGAAGCTGCTCGTGCGCCCCGACGGCACGTCGGAGGGCACGCTCGGAGATCCCGAGCTCGACGCCCAGGGCAAGGCCGACGCCGAGGAGCTCATGTGGAAGGAAGCCTCCGAGGTACGGGGCGAGCTCTTCATCGACGTCATCAACCCCGACCCGCGGATCCTCATCTTCGGTGCCGTCGAGTACGCCCAGCACCTGTCCGCGCTCGCGCGCGTCTGCGGTTGGCGCCCCTACGTCATCGACCCACGCGCCAGGTTTGCGACCAACGAGCGCTTCCCCGACGCACTCGGCGTGGTCGCAGCCTGGCCCGAGGATGCCTTCGAGGAGCTGGGCGCGCCCGACAAGGCGACGTACATCGTGATCCTGACGCACGACCCCAAGCTCGACGACGCGACGCTGCTGGCGGTGCTCAGCACCGACGTGCCCTACATCGGTGCGATGGGCTCCAAGCGCGCGCAGGCCGACCGTCGTGAGCGCCTCGTCGCCGCCGGCGTCTCAGACGCCGACCAGGCGCGCATCAGCGCTCCGGTCGGACTCGATCTCGGCGCCACGAACGCGCGCGAAACGGCGCTGTCGATCATGGCCGAGCTCGCGGCGGTGCGCCACGGCCGCGAAGGCGGGCGCCTGTGCAACTCCAAGGGCAAGGGCCGCATCCACGCCACCGCGGACGCGGCGAAGTAGACGACGGCGAAGCGCCGCGTGCCCCGGAACTCCCGGGAGCACGCGGACTACAGGCCAGCCCTGCCGGTCCTGGGTCTACTTGAAGACCTTGTCGAGCACGCCCGAGCTCGTGAGCAGGTTGCCCCCCTGCTCGAGCAGTGCCGAGGCCTGATCGAGCATCGCCTTGCGGCCCGCCTCGTCGGCGGTCACGTACGCGACGCCGGCGGCGACGACCCCGAGCTTGGCGAGGTTCATGATCGGGTGGCGGCTCCCGACGAGGCCGAGCAGCTGCGCGTTCGTCGCGGCCAGCGAGTACATCGCCGGCGCAAGCTGCGCATTACGTCTTGAGTTTCGCATTCGCATCCCTTTCAACGCTGGTGTCCGACGTCCTAGGCCGACCGCCCGGAAGGGCATGCCGACGGCTGCGCCGACCCCACCTGCGCCCGCGACGAATCCGACCACCGCGGCCGCCGAGGCCAGCACGTCCTCCCGCACCGTGACCATACCGGGCTTCTCCGCAGCCGGGGAGATGGACAGGACCGAGCCGACGCCGGGCACCGTCGGTGCCTCGTCGCTCGTCGTTGTCGTGATGGCGCCGGCCGTCATCGTGTCACCGCAGCCGTCGTCACACGCGCGCGAGTAACGATGCGCTCGCCACTAGCGGACAATCCACCTCACCACCCGGGCACCGACGAAGCCGGCCGCGATCGCGACGGGGACCTTCAGCGCGGGGTCGAGGTCGTCGTACTTGGACTTCAGCTCGGCGAACATCTCGCCGACATCGAGCTGGCTCGGGTCGATCGACATGGCCTGATCGAGCATCTCGAACAGATCGAAGGAACCGAACTGGCCGACGATCGCGCCGGCCTTCTCTGAGATGTCGTTCACGGGTACGCCGAGCGAACCCAGCTTGTCCAGCGCCTGCTCAATGGGATCCTGCGTCACCGATCGGCCTCTTGACACGCGGTCTCATCCTCCCTTTCTGAGTCTGGGCGAAGCTCGTCTGGTCGCGACGGGCCGTTGGTACCACGGGCGCGAGCGCGGGCACAAGGTGATCCGCACATCTAGCGCCCCACTTGCAGGAGTGGTACGACTCCCTTCTTGCTTGTGAGGAGCAACGTGGAAATGCAGCTTGAACGGGGGGCTTGACGACCGACTATGTGCTTGGCGATTCCCGGCCAGATCCTTGAGGTGGTTGACGACGTCAATCGCCTCGCGAAGGTGGATGTCGCGGGTGTGCACCGCAACGTCAACATCGGCCTTCTGGACGAAGACGGTGAGGGCGTCGGTCCCGGCGACTGGGTCCTCATCCATGTCGGCTTCGCCATGTCGAAGGTCGACGAAGCAGAGGCACTTGAGACGCGGCGTATGCTGGAGAGCATGGGCGAGGACTACGAGCAGGAGCTCGAGGACCTGAAGGCGAGCATCATCGAATGACTCGTCTGATCGCCAACGCCGCATCGGCGCTGGCACCCACCTGCGATTACACGACTGGCTGCATCACCTGCGGCGACGTCGCCATCCCGCTGACGGTCCTGCGTCTCGATGACGAGAGGGGACTCGCGCTCTGCGCGGATGAGGACGGGAACTCGGAGACGGTTGAGATTGACCTAGTCGCCCCGGTGGCGCCGGGGGACCGACTCCTTGTACACGCCGGCACGGCGATCGCGCGGCTCAACAAGGAGGACCCTGCATGAAATACGTAGACGAGTTCCGCGACCCTGTGCTCGGGGAGGTGCTCGCGGGAGAGATCCTCGGGCTCGTCGAGCCCGGCCGCCACTACAAGCTGATGGAGGTCTGCGGCGGTCACACGCACGCGATCTACAAGTTCGGCATCGACGACCTGCTGCCCGAGAACGTCGAGCTCGTGCACGGGCCCGGCTGCCCGGTCTGCGTGATCCCGATGGGCCGCGTCGACGACGGCATCTCGCTCGCCCATCAGCCCGACGTGATCTTCACCTGTTTCGGCGACATGCTGCGCGTTCCCGGTTCGGCCGGGACGCTGCTCGACGCCAAGGCCGAGGGCGCCGACATCCGCATGGTCTACTCGCCGCTGGATGCGCTGCGGATCGCCAAGGCGAACCCCGAGCGCCCCGTGGTCTTCTTCGCGATCGGCTTCGAGACGACGGCGCCGTCGACGGCGCTGACGCTCAAGCGCGCGAAGGCCGAGGGCGTGAAGAACTTCTTCTGCATGTGCAACCACGTGACGATCGTGCCGCCGCTGCGCGCGCTGCTGGACTCGCCCGACCTGCGCCTGGACGGCTTCATCGGCCCGGGCCACGTCTCCACCGTCGTCGGCGTGCGGCCGTTCGAGTTCATCCCGGCCGAGTACAAGAAGCCGATCGCTGTCGCCGGCTTCGAGCCGCTCGACGTGCTGCACGCGATCCACATGATCCTCACGCAGATCAAAGAGGGTCGCTGCGAGGTCGAGAACCAGTACGCGCGCGTGGTGCCCTACGACGGCAACCCGCGCGCGCTGCAGGTCATGTCCGAGGTCTTCGAGCTGCGCCCCCACTTCGAGTGGCGCGGGATGGGCTTCATCTCGCAGAGCGGGCTGAAGCTCTCCGAGGCGTACGCCGACATGGACGCCGAGATCCAGTACGGCGTCCCCGGCATCCGCGTCGCCGACCCGAAGGCCTGCCAGTGCGGCGAGGTCCTCAAGGGCGTCATCAAGCCGTGGGAGTGCAAGGTGTTCGGCTCCGGCTGCACGCCCGAGCGCCCGATCGGCACGTGCATGGTGTCCAGCGAGGGCGCCTGCGCCGCCTACTACAACTACGGGCGCTTCGCCCGCGAGCGCGAGGTCGTCTAGGTGACATCGACCGGCGATCCGAACTTGAGAGGATCGAAGGGCGAAACGGATTTCGTCCGAGCTTGCGAGGACCGGAGGGCGAAATATGCCTTCTGACGTCTCAGAGCGTGAGCAGAAGGTGCTCAACATCATCGAGACCGCGCGCGCCAAGAAGTCCAAGTTCCGCGACACGCAGATCACGATGGCGCACGGGGCCGGCGGCAAGGCGACGCAGAGTCTCATCGAGGGCCTGCTCGTGCCGTCGTTCGCCAACGAGACGCTCGAGGCGATGGCCGACGCGGGCACGGTCTCCGTGCTCGGCGGCAACGTCGCCATGACGACGGACTCGTTCGTCGTCAACCCGATCACGTTCCCGGGTGGGACGATCGGCGAGCTCGCGGTCAACGGCACGGTCAACGACCTCGCGATGGCCGGCGCCAGGCCGCTCGCGCTGACGCTGTCGCTGATCCTCGAGGAGGGCCTGCCGGCCGACATCCTCAAGGAGCAGGTCGCCGCGGTCGCCAAGGCCGCTGCCGAGGCCGGCGTGCCGATCGTCGCCGGCGACACGAAGGTCGTCCCGCGCGGGATGTGCGATCAGATGTACATGTGCACCACCGGCATGGGCGTCCTCGACGACCGCACGAGCCTGTCACCGTCCTCGCTGCGACCGGGCGACAAGATCCTCGTCTCGGGTCGCATCGGCGACCACGGCACGGCGATCATGCTGGCGCGCGGCGAGTTCGAGCTCGACGCCGACATCAAGTCCGACACCATGTGCCTCTGGCCCATGGTCGACACACTTCTGGACCAGGCCGGTCCGTCGCTGCGCTGCCTGCGCGACGCGACCCGCGGCGGCGTCGCCTCGGTCCTCAACGAACTTGCCAGAGCATCGCGTGTCGCGATGGTCATCAACGAGGCCGCGGTGCCAGTGCACCCGGCAGTGGCAGGAGCCGCGGAGATACTCGGGATCGACCCGATGCACGTGGCGAACGAGGGGAAGATGGTCGTGATCGTGGCTCCGGAGGGGGCGGACACGGCCCTGGCCGCATTGCGGTCGGCACCGGGCGGCGAAGAGGCCGCCATCATCGGTGAATGCAAGACCGAACCCGAAGGCATGGTGTTGATGGCCACCGCCTTCGGAGGCAAGCGCGTCATGGATCAGCTCGTGGGCGATCCGCTGCCGCGCATCTGTTAGTCGATAGGGAGGAGCTCACATGGCATCAATCGAGTTCGCACCACGGCAGCACGAAACGGAGCAGATCACGGCGCACGTGATCTGGCTGACATCGGGATTGAGCTGCGATGGTGACTCGGTTGCCATGACGTCAGCGGTCAACCCGAGCCTCGAGGACATCATCACGGGCGCGATTCCGGGCATGCCGAAGGTTGTGGCACACACCCCGGTGCTCGCGTACGAGAACGGTGCGGAGTTCCTCCAGGCCTGGTATGACGCTGAGGCCGGCAAGCTCGATCCGTTCGTTCTCATCGTCGAGGGTTCGATCCCGAACGAGAAGATCAACGGTGAGGGTCACTGGGCGGGCATGGGGGTCAACCCCAGCAACGGCCAGCCGATCACG
>JBBSLI010000043.1:0-40378 GCA_038255395.1 Solirubrobacterales bacterium | reverse complement strand
GGGCGCCGATCACCGCCTGGCGGCGTCCTCGGACGCTCGATGTGGCTGAGCCACACCTTCGGGGCGGGCGGGGATCGGATCTTGCCAGGCGGCGCCGGCATCCCGGGTTTTCCAGCGACCTGTTACGAGACGGACCACTAGCCTCTATGCGCTGCATGTCATGACGAGCTCCTTCTCCCATCACCACATCGTGTGCGGCTTCGACGCGGTCGGCCGCGCGGTCGCGCACGAGCTGCGCACCGCGGGCGCCCACTGCGTCGTGATCGACACCGACGCTGCCGCCGGCGAGCGCGCGTCGATCGTCGGCCTGCCGTTTCTTCACGGCTCGCCGGCCGATCCGCAGCAGCTCGAGGCGGCCGGCATCGCGCGGGCGCGGTCGCTGCTGGCGTGCGAGGGCTCCGACGCCGCGAACGTCGCGACCGTCAAGGCCGCGCGCGAGCTGCGCGGCGACCTTCGGATCGTCGCGCGATTGAGTGGCGACGGCAGCGAGCAGCAGCTCAAGCAGGCGGGCGCCGAGCGGCTCATCACGCCCGAGCGCGCCGGCGGTGTGGAGCTCGCGCGGCTCGCGCTGCACCCGGCGACGGGGGAGCCGCAGACGCCAGGCCAGGACTACCGCGTCGCGGAGATCGCCGTCGGCGCCGACGGCGCCGGGTCCGGGCACGCGGTGGGGGTCGTGCGCGGTGGCGCGTTCGTGGTCGGTCTGCGGCGCGCGAACGGCTGGTTCGTGCCGCTGCCGCCTGACGACACGGTGTTGCGACCGGGCGATCACGTCATGGCGCTGGGCACGCCCGCGACGATCGAGCTGCTCGAGCGGCTGATGCTGACTCGAGACAGCTACGCGCCGGCCGAGACGCTCGGCCTGCCGCGCACCTCGCGCCGGCTCTGAGCGCGGGCGCTCGCGCGCGGCGGCGGCGGGGTGCGCGAGCGCGAGATCGGGGCTAGGCTGAGACCGTGTCCGGACCACTGTCAGACCTGCGCGACGCGGTCGTCACCGCGTCTGTGGCCATCGCCGGCTCGGGCCATGCGTCGTCGGCCGCGCCGACGCTCGAGCGCCCGAAGAAGGCCGGCTTCGGCGATTACGCGACGAACGCCGCGATGCTGCTCGCCCCGCGCGCGGGGGTTGCGCCGCGCGACGTCGCGGGCCGCCTCGCCGGTGAGCTGGAACTGCTGCTCGGAACGTCCCTGGAGCGCGTCGAGATCGCCGGTCCCGGCTTCCTGAACCTCTTCCTGTCCGACGGTTGGTACGTCGACGCGCTGGCGCACATGCTCGCCGCCGGCGACGCGTTCGGAGGCGGCAGCGCCGAGACCGCCGAGCGCGTGAACGTCGAGTTCGTCTCGGCCAACCCGACGGGGCCGATGACCGCCGCGGGCGGGCGCCACGCGGCCTATGGCGACTCGCTCGCGCGGCTGCTCGAGTTCGCCGGCAACGACGTCACGCGCGAGTTCTACATCAACGACATCGGCGGCCAGGTGCGCCGCCTGGGCGAGTCGATCCAGGCGCGGGCGCGCGGCGCGGCGGTGCCCGAGGGCGGCTATGAGGGCGACTACGTGGCCGAGCTCGCGGTGCGGATCCCGAACTCCGACAGCGACGACGTCGCGGTCGTCGCCGAGCGCGGCGTGCAGCTGCTGCTCGAGGGCATCCGCACGTCGATGCAGGAGTTCGGCGTCACGTTCGACGTCTGGTTCTCGGAGGGCTCGCTGCACTCCGGCGAGCCGTCGGCCGTGCAGCACGCGTTCGACGAGCTCGAGGCGCGCGGTGAGAGCTACCGCTCCGACGGCGCGCTGTGGCTGCGGACCGACGCCCACGGCGACGACAAGGACCGCGTGATGGAGCGCTCGACCGGCGAGCACACGTACTTCGCGTCGGACATCGCCTACCACCTCAACAAGCTCGAGCGCGGCTTCGAGCGGCTGATCGACGTGTGGGGCGCCGACCATCACGGCTACGTCTCGCGGATGCACGCGGCATTCAAGGCGCTGGGCGCGCCCGAGGGCGCGATGGAGCTGATCATCATGCAGTTCGTCAACCTCGTCGAGCGCGGCGAGAGGACCCAGTTCTCCAAGCGGCGCGGCGATTTCGTCCAGCTCGACGACCTCGTCGAGCAGATCACCGTCGACGCGGCGCGCTTCTTCATGCTGCAGCGCTCGCACGACACGATGGTCGACCTCGACATCGATCTCGCACGTGAGCAGTCCAACGAGAACCCGGTCTACTACGTGCAGTACGCCCACGCCCGGATCGCGTCGATCCTGAAGAAGGCGGGCGCTGCCAGCGTCACTGCGGCGCTCGACGCTGCGACGCGCTACGAGGGCACGCTCGAGCCGGCCGAGCGGACGCTCGTCAAGAAGCTGCTCGCGTTCCCCGAGGAGGTCGCCGAGGCGACCGAGCGGCGTGCGCCGCACAAGATCGCCGCCTACGCGCTCGAGCTCGCGCAGACGTTCACGGCCTTCTACCGCGACTGCCACGTCGTGGGCGCCGAGGGTGAGGGCGTCGAGCCGTTCCGGCTCGCGCTGTGCGTCGCGACGAAGCGGACGATCGCGCGCTCGTTGGACCTGCTGGGCGTCGGCGCGCCCGAGCAGATGTCGCGCGAAGCTCAGCCCTCGTAGCGGGCGAGGTCGGCGTCCAGGCGCGCGGCGTCGGCGGTGCTGATCGCTGCGCCGGGGTCCGCGTCCGGCCCCGGATTGCCGGCGGCGCTCGACATGCCGGCGGCAGGGCGGCGGCGCCAGCGCGGCACGAGCAGCGCCAGGCCGCCGACGAGCAGCGCGCCGAGCAGCAGCGGGATCGCGTAGGCGGTGAGTCCGAAGCCGTCGTTGTCGGGCAGCGCGAGCACCTGCGGCCCGTACTGGGCGACGAGCTCGTCCTTGATCTGCGCCTTCGTGCGACCCTGCGCGATCAGCTCGCGGATCAGCTCGCGCTGGCTGTCGGGCTGCGCGCCCTCGGCGATGTTCAACGGGATCTTGCACGTGACGCACATGACCTCGTCCTCGATGTCGATCAGGTCGGCCTTCGGCGCCGCTGCGGCGAGCGCGTGGGCGGGGATGACGCACAGGACCGCGGCGAGCAGGGCGGGGATGAGCGCGCGCGGCAGCGTCATGTCGCCTTCGCGAGCGCGCGGTCGATGAACTGCTGGTCGATCTGCCCGCGGAACAGGTCGACGATGCGGCCGCGGCTGTCGATCACGAACGTCTCCGGGATGCGATTGGTGCCGTAGCGCTTGGCGAGCTTCGTCCCGACGTCGCGCACGCTCGGAAAGCTCAAGCCGTATGTCGCGGCGAACCGCATCGAGGCCGAGCTCGAGTCGTCGTACGTGACGCCGAGGACGGTGCCCTTGCCCGAGCTCTGCAGCTTCCTGTGGGCGCGCTCGAGGATCGGCGCCTCGGCCTGGCAGGGCTTGCACCACGAGGCCCAGAAGTTCACGACGACGACCTTGCCGCGGAGCCCGGCGATCGACTGCGTGGCATCGGAGCCGAGCACGGGCAGCACGCTGCTCGGCGCGGGCGGGAACCTGCCCGCCGCGACCGCCTGCTCGATCGAGTCGTCGGTCGACTTCGAGGCCAGCCCGTACGCGAGCAGGCCGACGAGCGCGAGCGCGATGACGGCTGCGACACCCGGTACGAGGAAGCGTTTCATCGGGCCTGCAGGGTAGATGGGCTCGCGCTGCCACTGCGCTGGCTCGTACAATCCCGGCCAGCGCGGACGTAGCTCAGTTGGCAGAGCGCAAGCTTCCCAAGCTTGAGGTCGCGGGTTCGACCCCCGTCGTCCGCTTCACGCAGTCAGCCCGCGGCGGCCGCTCCCACGCGGCGCCTGCCGTGCGCGCCGGGCGGCGCCCACCCGCCTGGCCTCTGGCGGTGGCCACGCGGCGCGCGGCGCGTTATTCTCGCGCCGCCGATGGCCGCCTACAGCTTTCTCACGACCTGGTGCGTCGCCGCGCCGGTGCAGGACGTATGGGACGTCATCTCGGCCAGCGACCGCTACCCCGAGTGGTGGAAGGGCGTGCGCAAGGTGACCGAGCTCGAGCCCGGCGGCGAGCACGGGCTCGGCGCGCTCAACCGCTTCGAGTGGCGCAGCAAGCTGCCCTACTCGCTGGAGTTCGACATGCGCGTCACGCGCTCCGAACCGCCGCACCTGCTCGAGGGGCATGCCAGCGGCGAGCTCGTCGGGGTCGGCATCTGGCGCCTGTACGAGAGCCCCGCCGGCACGGCGCTGATCTACAGCTGGGACGTCTCGACGTCACGTGCGTGGATGAATCGCCTCGCTGCCGTGGGGCGCCCGGCGTTCGCCTGGAACCACGACCACGTCATGCGTCAGGGGGCGCTCGGTCTGGCCGCCCGGCTAGGCGTGGAGCTGATCGCGGACAGCTGAAATCCCCCCGCATACGCGATTGGGTTGCGTAAGAGATGGATAAAAGGGTTCCCAGATCGCTGGACACGGAGGCGCCGCGGCCTCACCATCCAGCGTCAACGCGCCGAACTGGCTGAATCGAGGGGCACCAATGACCACCGTGCAGACGGCAGAGCCGAGCCACACCGCAGTGCCGAACGTGTTCGAGCTGTCCTACGAGGACACCAAGATCACATACGTGCCGGTCGGATTCGGTGGCGCGCCCCGTCTGCACTACGAAGGCCCGCTCGGCATCCACGACTTCGAGGGCGACGAGATCCAGGCCTTTCGCGGCGCGCGCGGCCTGGAGGTCAGCGTCACGCTCGACCGCATCTCGATCCTGCGCACGATCACGCTGACGATCTTCCTGCCCGACCTCGAGTTCGAGGGCGCGACGAGCGAGCTCAGCTTCCAGACCGTCGGCATCCACGCCACGCGCCGCCGCGCGAAGGTGTCCGACATCGGCGAGGGCAGCTCCAAGCCGCTCGAGCTCGCCGGCCTCGCGCGCAACATGGAGTTCCAGCAGTCCGGCTCGACCGTCCTGCTGTAGCGCCGTCGCGCGCTCAGCGCACGTCGACGGTCATGCGCATGCCCGGCGCATGGATCGAACAGACGAAGACGTAGCGCCCGGGGGTGGTCAGGCGGGCGCTGAAGCTGCCGTCGTTGCGCGTCGGCGAGGCCACGCTGGTCGGCCCCGAGCGCGTGCTCACCCGGTGTGACTGCTGGGAGTCCCAGCGCCAGTGGATGCGTCCACCGCGGCCGAGCCGCACGAGCGGGCGGTCGGCGCCGCGACGGAAGGCGTTGTCGAGGATCGAGACCCGGGCGGCGCCGACCCGCTTGCCGGTGTCGAGCCTGGTCTGCCGCGCACCGGAGGCGGCTGCGCGGCTGGCGAGCTGCGTGCGCCCCGTCTTCAACTCGCAGACGAAGACCGCGCTCTCACCGCCCGCGCGCGCGGCCTGGTAGGCGACGCGCGTGCCGTCGGCCGCGAGCGCCGCGCTGTACTCCGAGCGCGACACGCCGCCGCCACTCGCGCGGTGGCCGATCTCGCGCGTGCGCCCGGCGACCGTGTCGCGCACGAAGACCCTGATCTGGCCGTAGCACTTGGCGAAGTTCAGGTTGCCCTCGGCGGACTCGAACGCGACGAGCCGCCCGTCGCGCGAGACCGACGGGTTGTAGGCCGAGCGCGGCGTGCTGCGCGCGCTGTTGGGCTGCGACGCGTGCAGTGCGGCGCCGGTGCCGGTGACCGTGCGCGACGCGACGCTGATCTCGCCCTTGCTGAGCGCGAGCGGCAGCTTCTGCTGGTAGGCCTCGAAGACGACGCGGGCGCCGTCGGCCGACAGCGCCGGGCTCGCGACGCCGGCGCGGATGCGCTCGCGCAGCACCGCCGCCGACAGCCGCTCGATCTGGCCGGGCGAGCGCCCGCGCTGCCGCCCGATCTCCAGCGGGCTCTGCTCGCCGCGGCGCAGGACGCGGAACTCGGCGTCTGTCACGCCGAAGATCGTCGGCGCCTCGCTGGGGATCGCGAACTGGTGCAGCGAGTGGAAGAACAGGTGCTGGGCGAGGTGGCCCTGGGTCAGGGTCCGCAGCGCGGCGCGGCGCAGCTCACGGGTGCGCTGCGCGCTGAGCGACGGCTCATGCGGCGCGATCAGCGCCGCGGCGAGCTTCGCCGGATCGGGCCAGCCGCGGCGGCGCGCCAGCTCGGCGATGTTGTGGCGGTCGTCGCGCAGCTGGCGCCAGACGTCGCCGCGGTCGACGTTCAGGAGCTTGTGCAGCCGGCCCTCGACTCCCGATACCCATGGCGCGACGCTACCAGCGCCGCTCGGCGCTTGCTGGGGACCTACCAGGCCTGCGCTGAGTCGCAGTGCGGGCAGTGCACCGACGTCGACACCGGGGCGACGAAGACGAAGCCGCAACCGCAGGTGTAACAGGCCCGGTCGTCGGGACCGCCGGCGTCGCGCATGCGCCGCTCGGCGGGGTGCATCGGCTCGGGCAGGGGCTTCGGCGCGGGCACCACATGCAGGCGCCGGCGGGCCGAGGTCCTGCGGGGAAGGGTGAGCTGTCGGACGGTCATCGGTGTCATGTCGTTATCGGCAGAGACTCCGCAGCACGCCAAAGGTTTCTCTCTGCAACGGACATTTCCTCGTTCGCGCGGATCGCCGGTCGAGCCTCCTGGCGAGGATGACCGGCCTGTCTGCGCGCGTGAGTTGCGATACTGGAGCTCTCGTGCCACCCGCTCGCAAACGCAGGATCCGTCTCGTCGTCGCGCTCTCGGCCGCCGTCCTGCTGGCCGGTGCGCTCGTCTACACGAGCCTGCTGAGCTCCAACGAGGCGGTCACGCCGACGGACCTGCTCGCGGCGAAGGCCGGAGCGTCCTACCAGCTCACCGGCAAGGTCGTCGACGGCTCGGTGCGCAACACCTCCGACGGCGTCGATTTCAAGGTGCGCGACCGCGAGGGCACGACGGCGGTGCCGGTGTCCTACAGCGGCGCCGTGCCCGACCCGTTCCGCGAGGGCCGCGAGGTCATCATCACCGTGCGCAAGCAAGGCGTCACGTTCGTCGGTGAGCGCGACTCGCTCGTGACGAAGTGCCCGTCGAAGTTCACCGAAGACGCCACGCAGCGTTCCTAGTGACCTGATGGCCACCGTCGGCCGCGCGCTGCTGATCCTCGCCCTCGTCGTCGCGCTGTACGGGGTCGCGGCGTCGATCTACGGGGCGATCCGCGGCCGCGACGAGTGGATCGCGTCGGGCCGGCGCTCGGTCTACGCGATCGCCGCGCTCGTCACCGGCGCCTTCGCGATCCTCGAGATCGCGTTCCTGCGCTCGGACTTCAGCTTCGCGACGGTCGCCAGCCACTCGTCGACGACGACGCCCCTGTTCTACAAGGGCGCCGCGGCCTGGTCCTCGCAGGAGGGCTCGCTGCTGCTGTGGCTGTGGCTGCTGTCGCTGTGGTCGACGCTCGTGCTGTTCGCGACCCGCAACCAACTGCGCCGCGTCGCGCCCTACGCGACCGCCGTCCTGCTCGGCTTCGCCGCCTTCTTCGCGGCGCTGCTCGTGTTCAAGGAGACGCCGTTCGAGCTGCTCGCGGTGGTACCGGCGGAGGGCAACGGCCTCAACCCGCTGCTGCGCCACCCGAGCATGATGATCCACCCCCCGATGCTCTACTCGGGGTACACGCTGTTCACGATCCCGTTCGCGTTCGCGATCGGCGCGCTGATCACGCGCCAGGTCGGCGCCGCCGACTGGATCCGTTCGACGCGCCGCTTCGCGCTCGGCGCGTGGCTGTTTCTCGGGATCGGGATCCTGCTCGGCGCGCGCTGGTCCTACGCCGAGCTGGGCTGGGGCGGCTACTGGGCCTGGGATCCGGTCGAGAACGCGTCGCTGCTGCCGTGGCTGACCGGCACCGCGTTCATCCACTCGATCATGATCCAGGAGAAGCGGGGGATGCTGAAGATCTGGAACGTGTCGCTCGTCCTGGCGACCGGCATCCTGGCGATCCTCGGCACCTTCCTCGTGCGCTCGGGGATCCTCGACTCGATCCACGCCTTCGGCGCGTCCACGCTCGGCGTGCCGTTCGTGATCCTGATCGGGATCCTGATCGCGAGCTCGATCGGGCTCGTCGTATGGCGCCGCACCGAGCTTCGCTCCGAGAACCGCCTGGACTCGCTGCTGTCGCGCGAGGCGATCTTCCTGGGCAACAACCTCGTCCTCGTGGCGATGGCGTTCGTCGTCTTCTGGGGCACGTTCTGGCCGCTGATCGCCGAGGCGCTGACCGGCACCCGCCGCGCGCTCGGCCCGCCCTGGTTCGACACGTACACGGTGCCGCTGGCGATCGTGCTCGTGCTGCTGAGCGGGATCGGTCCGGTCATCGCCTGGCGCAAGGCGACGGTCGCCAACGCGCGGCGCAACTTCCTGCTGCCGGGCATCGGCGCGCTGGCGATCGGCGTGCTGCTCGCCGTGTTCGGCGCCGCAACGCGTCCGCTGGCGCTGACGATGTTCGTCTGTGGCGCGTTCGTCGTGCTGAGCGTCGGGCAGGAGTTCTGGCGCGGGGTCGGCGTGCGCCGCGCGATGACCGGCGAGAACCCGCTCGCGGCGCTGCGCTCGCTCGTCGGCCGCAACCGCCGGCGCTACGGCGGCTACCTCGTGCACGTCGGGATGGCGCTGCTGTTCATCGGCGTCGCCGCGTCGACGGCGTTCAACGACTCCCGCGACGTGCGCCTCGCGCCCGGCCAGAGCGTGCGCTCGGGCGACTACACGTTCACCTACGAGCGCGCGACCTCGCGCATCTCCACGCGCGGCGGCGAGCTCGAGAAGATCTCCTTCGGTGCGATCGTCGACGTCACCCGCGACGGTGAGCACGTGACGACGATGCGCCCCGAGCGCGGCTACTACCCCTCGCGCGACATCGAGGGCCTCGGGCCGATCGGGCGCTTCTTCGAAGGCGAGGCGACGAGCGAGATCGGCCTCGATGCCGGCATTCGGGGCGATATCTGGACGGCGATGACGCCCGACATCCGCCGCCTGCTGCCGACGATCGAGGAGGGCGACCGCGTCTTCGCCGCGGCGGCCGGCAAGCTCCCCGACGAGCTCGAGGGCCAGGCGCTCGGCGCCGCGCTCAGGGGGATCGTCAACAAGTACCTCGCCGATCGCCCCGAGGCGACGTTCCGCGTCATCAGCTCGCCGCTCGTGACGTGGATCTGGATCGGCTCGATCGTCGTCTTCCTCGGCGGGCTGATCGCGCTGTGGCCGGGACCGGACGCCGCGCGGCGCCGTGTCACGGCACGCTATGCGGCACGCGTCGCCGAAGACCTCGGCCGCGCGTAGCCCGCGCACTAGCGTTCGTTCGTGGACATCGTCGCCCTGCTCGTCATCGTCGCCGTGCTCGCCGCCGTCGTGGCGCTCGTCTCCGCGCCGCTGCGCGGGGAGCCGGTGCGGCGCGCCCGCGCCGAGGCGGAGGACGACATCGCCGAGCTCGAGGCGCGCAAGGAGGCCAAGTACCGCGAGATCCGCGACGCCGAGATGGACCTGCGCACCGGCAAGCTCTCCGACGAGGACCATCGCGTGCTCGACCGCCAGCTGCGCGCCGAGGCCGTCGAGATCCTCACGGCGCTCGACGACGCCCAGACCTGAGCCCCGCGCGGCCGGGCTGAGCTATTCTGGGCGCATGGAGAACATCCTCAACGGCGTGCAGGTGCTGCTCTCGATCTCCGTCATCTTCCTCGTGCTCATGCACTCGGGCAAGGACGCAGGCCTGTCGGGCGCGTTCGGCGTCGGCAGCGGCACGGGCCCGTTCGGCGGCGGCTCGCTCGTCGAGCGCAACCTGAACCGCTGGACGATCGCCTTCGCCTGCGCGTTCGTGCTGAACACCGTCATCCTGCTGAAGATCTAGTAGTCGTTCGCCCGCCGCCGGCGTCCGCCGGCGACCGAGGCGTGGTCGGCGAGGCATGAGACGGGTCCGCCCTGGGACGCAACGGACCGTCGGTCGTCATGCTCTTGAACGTCGGGGGTGCGTCCCTTCGACGTCGTATCCCGGCTGGATCAGGCACGTGGTCGCATCTGGCCGACCCCGTCATCCTGAGCGTCAAACGACGGAAGGTCCACCGTGATCCACGATGAGATCGTCACTCTCGACGCGGCTGAGCGCCAACACGAACACCGACGCGTCAAGCGCCGGCATGCCCTCGAGCGCGAAGGTCGCTGATCAGCGATGCTGGGACTGAGCGGCGAGGCGCTGTTCACCGCTGTGATGGCGCTCACGCTCGGGCTGCAGGGCGCGTGGTCACTGCTGAAGACGCTGCGTTCGCGCGCGTCCGCGGTCGGCACCGTCAGCGACATGAAGCTCGGCGCCGACGGGTTGGTCCCGGTGGTCGACTTCGTCGGGGCCGACGGGACCGCAGGTCGCTTCTGCGCCGATCACGACGGGTATCTGAAGCTCGGCGAGACCGTGCCGGTTCGCTACGACCGTCGCGCTCCGCACCGTGTTCGCATCGCCACGTTCCAGGGCAGCTATCTGCGTCCGATCCTGGCGCTCGTGCTGGCCCCGTTCGTGCTGTCCCTCGCACGGACGATCGAAACGCGGCACGACAGCGTTGCACCCCTGGACCGCGTTGCGGTGTATATCCCGTTGCGTGTGTCGTTGCTCGACCTCGAGTCGTGTGCGCGGCGATCGTGTTCGGCGGCCAGGCTCGAGCGTCGACTGCACGCCTACGACCGAGCGCGGGTCGCCGCCGAGCCGCTCGCGTCGCCCTCGGTCCGTGCCGGCATCCTCGACGTTCAGCGAAGCCTCCGTGCCGTCCGGCGCGGAGGTGCTCACCCCCCTGCGGCGCCGATCGCGGCACTCCGCAGCACACTGATCGACGGCGAAGCGGTGCCTGTGCCGTGATGAGACGCGAGGTCGCCTCGATCGAGGGCATGCCGCTGCCGCAGAACGCTGGTCAGACGCCGCTGCTCGGACGGTCTGACATCGCCGACATCGCCGTCCGGCAGCTTGGCGGCTGGCGGCGCGGCGTGCTCGGCGAGTTGCGTGTACTTCCGTCATTGCTCGCTGCGGGGGAATCGATCGAGTGCATGGTGGGCGGCACGACATCGTGGCTTACGGGCGAGTTGCTCGTGGCCACCGACCGGCGCCTGCTGCTCGTGCGCAACGCGTGGTGGCGCAGGCAGCGATGCCTGACCATCGCATATGAGGACATCGACGTGTTCGCTGTCACGCCGGGGACCCTCGCCCCGGCACTCACGGTGGCCTCGAAGTCGACGACGTGGACGCTCACACCATACGAAGCGCAATGGGTTGATCGGCTGACGAGCGTGATCAGGTCACGTACCGCGATTGCGCAGGCAACGCCGCCAGCATCACGTGATGTCATCGCAGATCCCACGAAACCGGTCAGCCTCGGCTGGCGTGCGCCGGCATCGATGGCGCTGGTCTTGTGGGTCAACGCGTTGCTCACGGGTGCGCTGGGGATCGGGTTTCTGTGGTTTGCCCTGTATCCGTGGCTCGGCGCCACCACCAGCGAGCCGACCGTGCTCGGGATCGGCTTTGAAGCCATGCCGACGACGTTTGCGCTCGGCGACTTCGCGCTCGGCCTCGGCTTCGGGCTCGCCTTCACCGGTTTCGCCGCGTACCTCGTGTGGATCTCGCGCCGCGATGGCAGCCGGGTGATCGCCGATCGCGACGGCATCGCCCTGCGCACCCGCGGCAGGTCGCGCTATGCGTGGGAGCAGATCGAGCGATTTGAGATTGCGACGCTTCTGGACGAGGGCCTGGTGCAGATCAAGGAGGTCGACGGTCACTGCGCCGTGATGGTGCTGCGCGGCGGCGAGCGGATCGCGCTGAGGGCGCTACGCACCTGGGGGCCGTTCGGCGACCACGGTGTCGGGGATGTCGCGCAGCGGGTGCACACGCTCAACACGATGCGGCAAGCCGGCTGATGCGCCACGCCAGCTCACGTACCACGGGCTACGCCCGCGTCGCGCCGGTCACGCGCAGGCCGTCCGCCCGCAGGGCGGGGCAGAGCACGCCGTGCGCGAACCGGCGGCCGTAGAACTCGCCCTCGCTGACGAGCCGCCGCTCGCGCGTCAGCGCCTCGGTCGCCTCCAGCAGGCGCAGGACCGAGTCGGTGAAGCGCACGTCGCGCAGCGGCCGGCCGATCCTGCCGTCCTCGATCAGGAACGTGCCTTCGCGCGTCATGCCGGTCAGCAGCGTCTCCTTGTCGCGGACGGTGTTGACGTACCACAGGCGCGTGACGTAGATCCCGCGCTCGATCGGCGCGCACAGCTCGGCGACGTCGGCCGCGGCGCCGCCGCGCAGCGCGAGGTTCGTGGGGGAGGGGCCCCAGGGCGAGCCGCCCGGCGCGATCGCGTGGCCGGTCGAGCGCGCGCCGCCGCCGGCCAGGGCGGCCGAGTGCAGATCGTGCACGACGCCCTGCGCGACGCCGTCGGCGATCAGCCGCAGCCGAGCCTTCGCCACGCCCTCGAAGTCGAAGCCGCGCGACAGCGTTCGTGCTGACAGCGGCGCGTCGGTGAGGTCGATCGCGGGTGCGGCGATGCGCTCGCCGAGCCGGTCGCTGAGCGCGCCGCGGCCCTCGGCGTGCGACAGGCCGTTGAACGCGAGGCCGCCGAGGAACTCGAGCAGCACGCCGACCGCCTCGGGCTCGAGCACGACCGGATAGGAGCCCGGGCCGAGCTGCGCCGGCTCCTCGGCCGAGACCTTCGACGCGGCCCTCGCGGCGAGCACGGCCGGATCGATCCCGTCGGCGCTGGCCGCCGTCGCCGAGGCATAGCCGCTGCGCCCGCCGTCGTCGCGGCAGACGACCTTCATGAAGCTGTCGGTGACCTCCTCCTCCAGGCGCGCGCCGCGGCTGGAGGCGATCGCCGTCCGCACGGCGCCCACGGTCCAGGCGCCGAAGGCCTCCAGACCGTGCGCGGCGGCGACGGCGAACGTCGTGCGCAGCGCGTCGCCGGCGCGCGCCGGATCCAGGCGCGCGGTGACCTCGTCGAAGCCGTCGTGATCGGCTCCGTCGGCGGGCTCGGCGAGCCCCGGGTACGTGCCGGCGCCGGCATGCGCGGCGGCCGCCCGCGCGGCCGCCTCGGCGCTGCGAACGGTGGCCCGCAGCGCGTCGTCGTCGAGGCGGTTCGTCGAGGCGAGCGCGGTGTGGCCCTCGTGCACGACGAGGATCTCGACCGCGGTGTCGTCGACGGCGGTCGCCTGCGTCGGCGCGGAGCGCGCGAAGCGCGACATCAGCGAGCGCTCGCGCACGACCGTCACCTGCACCTCTCCCGACCCCGATCCCGCCAGCGCGAGCGTGCGCTCGGCGGTCTGCAGCGGCGTCTCGCGCGCGGTCTCTGTCGTGCTCACGCCACGCCCACCTGGACGTCGCGAAAGCGCGCCGGCGCGGTCCCGTGCGAGACGCGCATGACCTGACCGGGCTCGCCCTTGCCGCAGTTGCCCAGACCCCACAGCCGCCACTCCGACTGCGAGCAGACCGCATCCAGGCCGCTCCAGAACTGCGGCGTCACGCCGGCGTAGGACGGGTTGCGCAGCAGCCGCCCGAGCTCGCCGCCGCGGATCTCGCGCGCGACCTCCGTGCCGAACTGGAAGTGCAGGCGGCGATCGTCGATCGACCACGAGCGGTTGGTCTCGAGCAACAGGCCGTCGTCGGTGGCGGCGATGAGATCGTCGAGCGTGCCGGCGTCGCCCGCCTCGATCGAGACGTTCGTCATGCGCACGATCGGCTGGCGCGCGAAGCCGTCGGCGCGGGCGCAGCCGCCCGAGCGATCGAGGCCGATCGCGGCGGCGGAGCCGCGGTCCGACAGCGCGGCGCGCAGCACGCCGCCCTCGATCAGCGGCGTGCGCACGGCGGCGACGCCCTCGTCGTCCCAGCCGAAGGTGCCCAGACCGCCCTCGAGCGTCGCGTCGGCCGTGATGTTCAGCCGCTCCGAGCCATAGCGCAGCGCGCCGAGGTCGCCGGGCCTGACCCAGCTCGTGCCGGCGTAGGCGGCCTCCATGAGCAGCATCCGGTCAAGCTCGAGCGCGTGGCCGATCGACTCGTGGATCTGCAGCGCGAGCTGCTCGCCGCCGAGGATCACGGTGCGCCGGCCGGCCGGGCAGTCCGGCGCGCTGAGCAGCTCGATCGCCTCGTCGGCGATCCGCGGCGCGTGGCCGGCGAGGTCGAAGCCGAGCACGTGCTCCCAGCCCGAGCAGGCGGCCGAGCCGCCGTGCGCGCCGGGGTAGGAGCGCACCTGCAGCTCGTCGCCGTCGACGGCGATCACCGAGATCGCCCCGCCGCATTCGACACGCTCCTGCGTGCAGCCCGCGCCCTCCGTCGAGGCGAAGGTCGTGAGCACGCGGCGGCTGGCGCAGATCGCGTCGCTGCGCACGATCCGCGGGTCGCCGCGCAACGCGCTCTCGGCGGCGAACAGCAGCTCGAGCTTGTCCTCGAGCGAGACGTCGAACGGATCGAGCTCGTGCGCGCACGCCCAGTGTCCGCGCGCCGGATCGACGCCAACGAGCGGACCGGCCGGCACGGCGGGCTGGCTCTCGGCGATCGCGAGCGCTCGCGCCAGCGCGGCCTCGACGCCGGCCCGCGTCGCCTCACGCGTCGCCGCGAAGCCCCAGCCGCCACCCGTCCGCACGCGCACGCCGACGCCGTCGGCGGACGTGCTGTCGACGCTGTCGACACGGCCGTTGCGGACGAGCAGCTCCTGCTCGTCGGTCGCGACGTGGCGCGCCTCGGCGTACGAGCAGCGCGCCGGGGCGCACGACAGGACGTCGGTCAGCAGAGCGAGCATTCGCGGCAGTATCCCCCGAGCGGGCCGCGCGTAGCCGATACGTTTCTGATACCGGCGGCCTACTACTGGCGGCGGCCGGCGGTCGCGTCGGTCAGCGCAGCGTGGGTCGCGGCGACGGCCGCGCGGACGGCGGCGATCTCGTCGCCGGTGACCGGCCCGCCGGACTCCGCGCTCGCGCGCAGGCGCTCGCACGCTCGTGCCAGCGCCGTCGCGCCGATCGCCAGCCCGCCGCCGGCGGCGCGGTGGGCGAGCTCGCCGATCGTGACGTTGTCTCCCGCCGCGTGCGCGGCCGCGATCGCGTCGAGCGCCTTCGCACTGTCGGCGTGCCACTCGGCGATGACGTCGCGCAGCTCGCCGGCGTCGAAGAGGCCCGCGAAGTCGTCGAACATCACCCGGTCGAGAACGACCACGGTCTCGTCCTTCCCCATGGACGCGATTGTGCCTTCCCGCTGAGCCTGGATCCAGGCTCAGTACGCGGCCGCGTACAGGGCACGCAGCTCGTCACGGTCGGGGCGGGGCGGGGTCGCGTCGAGCTCGGCGCGATCGGCGGCGGCGGCGGCGCACTCGTCGAGCGTCGCCTCGTCGACGCCGAGCGCGCGCAGGCTGACGGCGCCGGCCCGCCGCGCGAGGTCCGTCGCGAGCGCGACGTGGGCACCCGCTGCGGGCGCGCCGCGGCGCTCGAGCGCGACGAGCGTGTGCGCCAGCATCACCGCGTTCGCCGACCCGTGGGGGACGCCCGCGACGCGCGCGAGCGTCTGCGACATGACGTGGTGCAGCCCGTAGCCGGCGCTGTCGATCGTGTAGCCCGACAGCAGTGCCGCGAGCGCGAGCGCATCGCGGTCGGGCTCGTCGCCGCCGCCGGCGTAGGCCTGCGCGATCAGCCGCGCAGCCTCCGCGCCGGCAAGCGCGGGCAGGGGGCTCGCGCGCACCGTCGCCGGTCCCTCGACCGCGTGGGCGAGCGCGTTGGCGGCGCTCGCAGCGAGCTCGGCGAGCGGCTGCGAGGCGCTCAGCGCCGGGTCGTTGACGACGATCGCCGGGCGTGCGCCGGGAAGCGACCTGTCGGAGTGCGCCGCGCGCCGGTGCACCGCCGTCATCTCCGCCGCGCTGAGCGTCGTCGGCACCGCCGCGACGAGCGATCGGCTGCGCGGCTCGCGCACCGCCGCGAGCGCCTTCGCGGTGTCGACGACACGCCCTCCACCGAGCGCGACGATCCTGCGCACCGGTCCGACATGACCGACGAGCTCTGCCGACAGCTCGTCGACGCGTCCGGGCCCGACCTCGAAGATGTCGCCCGCCTGCTCGCCGACGTCCGGGGCCATGGCGAGGGCACGTTCTGTCGTCAGCAGCGTGTAGCCCGAGCCGAACGACGGCAGGGCGTGCTCGAGCGCGCCGCGTCCGAAGTGGATCGTGCGCTCGCCGTCCTTCCAGGTGAAGTGCGCCGGTGCGATCGCCCTATCTCATCACGACTGCCCGGCCGCCGCCCCGGACGGCGTCCGTGCCCAGTCCGGTGCGGTGGCTCGCGCAGATCCCGTTCTGCCGTCGTGGCGCCCCTCAGCGACAAGGGTCCGGCGTCCATGCCCACGACGCATGGTGGCCGACCGCGGCAGGTACGACAATCGGCCGACCGCCTGTACTTGCGGAGGAGCCCGGGGTCATCCGATCGGAGGATGGCGGGCGGGCGTCGCTACTCGAGCAGGCCGCGGCGCATCGCCTCGGCGACCGCCGCCGCGCGCTCGGAGACGCCGAGCTTGTCGTAGATGTTGCGCAGGTGCGTCTTGACGGTCGCCGTGCTGATCGACAGCTCGCGGGCGATCTCCGGCGCGCTGAGGCCGGCCGCGGCGCGCTCGAGCACCTCGCGCTCGCGTCGCGACAGCGTCGGGCGCCGATCGCTCTGGTGGGTGCGCACCTGTGCGGCGAGCCCGGCCTGCACCTCGGGCGCCAGCACGACCTCGCCGCGTGCGACGGCCGCGACCGCGTCGCAGATCGTGCTGCGGTCCGAGTCCTTGGTCAGGTACGCGCGCACGCCGTTGGCGACGGCGCGGAAGACGACCTCGCCGTCCATCGAGGCCGACAGCATGACCACGCGCGTCGGCAGCGCGTCGCGGTTGATCGCCTGCAGCACGTCGTTGCCGAGCAGTCCCGGCATGCCCTCGTCGAGGACCGCGACGTCGGGCCGCAGCGCGCGGATGTCGGCGAGCGCCTCGCGGCCGTCATCGGAGGAGCCGACGACCTCGAAGTCGGGCCGCAGGGCGAGCGCGCGGACGAGTCCCTCGAGGTAGATCGGATGGTCCTCTCCGACGTAGACCGACACGCGTTCGCCCATGCTTCAGCACGGTACGGGAAACGTCGCGACCCGTCGGAGGCAGGCTCAGGCGATCTGCGGGCCCGGATCGTCGACGTCCGCGCCGTCCGGCGCGGCGCCCGCGAGCAGGTCGCAGATCTCGCGCCGGGGGGTCGTCTTGTCGAGCTGCTGGTCCATCCCGCAGGCGCGGGCGCGCACGGCGACGTCGTCGCTGATGAACGCGCTGACGAGGACCAGGCGCGGGCGCCGCGGCGGCGGGTCGGCCTGGATGCGGCAGCAGACCTCGACCCCGTCGAGCGCGGGCATCTGCAGATCCAGCAGCGCGACGTCGGGCTGAAGCTCGCGGATGGCGGCCAGCGCGGCGGCGCCGTCAGCGACCTCCGCGACGAGCACGAGGCGCGCGTCGGCCTCGATCGCGCGCCGCATCCCGCGCCGGTAGACGTCGCTGTCGTCGGCCAGCACGACCGTGACGACGCCCACGGACGTGGCCGGCGTGGCGGCCGCCGGGCTCCCCGCAGCGGTCGTCCGGCCGGCATGGGAATCGCGCCGCGGACCATCCAGGACGCGGGCGCTGTCGCGCGAGATCAGGCGCAGATCATCCATTCAGGCACATAACGCGCGGTCGCCGCGAAAACGTGCGTGCGCGAGCGCGGGGTCAACGAATATCCTCCTTTGCGGTAGCCGCGCTGGAGAGATGGAGTTCCGGGCCATGGATGGGCTGAGAGGCGACGGGGTCGAGCTGACTGCGGCCGAGGCGTTCGCCTGGCTGCGGATCGGCGGGGCGGTGGTGGTCGCGCTCGCCGTCGTGCTCGGACCGGCCGACCACGGCCGCGCATTCGTCCTCGCGCTCGCTGCCGCGTCGGTCTACGCGATCGTGCTCGCGGTGCTGGCCGCGCGCGGCCTGCGCAGGACACCGCGGATCGAGATCTTGCTCGCCGACGTCGGCTTCATCCTGCTGCTGATCGCCTGCAGCGGCGGCGCGCTGTCGGAGGCGCGCGTGGCGCTCGTCGTCTACCCGATCGCGATGGGCCTGGCCCACACGGCGCGCTCGATCGCGTTCGTCGCGATCGTGGCGGCGGTCGGCTACACCGCCGTCTCGCTGTCCTCGTTCGGCGAGCCCGGCGCGGAGACGGCGTTCATGGAGACGCTCGCGGCGATGGTCGTCGTCGGCGCGATCGGCGTCGCGCTGGCGACCGCGTTCCAGCGGCGCACGCGCCAGATCGAGGAGCTCGCCAGCGGCCGCGCGGCGCTGCTGCACGAGGCACTCGACGCCGAGGAGCGCGAGCGCGCGCGGATCGGCGAGCGCCTGCACGACGACACGCTGCAGTCGCTGCTCGCCGCCCAGCAGGACATCAAGGAGGCGCGCGCCGGCTACCTGCAGTCGCTCGAGTTCGCCGACGAGGCCCTCACGGATGCCGTCGACGCGCTGCGCGAGACGGTGCTCGGGCTGCATCCCGCGTCGCTCGCCGAGCGCGGCCTGGAGATGGGGCTGCGCGTCGAGGTCGACCGCGTCGCGCGGCGCGCGCGGGTCGCCGTCGAGCTCGACGTCGATCCCGCTGCCGTCGGCCCGCACGACGCGCTGCTCTACGCCGCCGCACGCGAGCTGATCACGAACGTCGTCGAGCACGCCTCGGCGAGCCGGCTGACGGTCACGCTCGCGCGCGAGCCGGAGGCGATCGTGCTGACGGTGCACGACGACGGCGCCGGCATGAACGTCGCGTCGCGCAGCGCCGAGGCGCTCGTGCAGGGGCGCGTCGGCCTCGCCTCGACGCGCCAGCGCGTCGGCGCCGCGGGCGGTCGCTTCGAGCTGCGCTCGTCGCCCGGGCAGGGCACGACGGCGCGCGTGGTCGTTCCCGCCCACACGGTCCAGCGCCGCGCGGTCGCCGCCGACGAGCCCGATCCGGAGCGGCTGCAGGCGCTGCGCGCGACCGGCCTGCTCGACGGCCGCCCCGACGCGGCCTTCGACCGCATCGCCCGCCTCGCCGGTCGCCTGCTCGATGCGCCGATCGCGGGCGTCGGGCTCGTCGACGCCGAGCGCGTCTTCCTGCTCGCCCAGCTCGGCGTCGCGGAGCCCTTCGCCGCCCGCCGCGAGTGGCCGCTGACGCACTCGCCGTGTCGCTTCGTCGTCGCCGGCGACGGCTCCCTCGCCGTCGACGACACGCGCGCCGATCCGCTGCTGCGCGACGGCCCGACCGTCTCGGAGCTCGGCATCCTGGCCTACGCCGGCGTGCCGCTGACGACGCCCGCGGGGCACGCGATCGGGACCGTCTTCGTCGCCGACGGGCGCTCGCGCGCCTGGCCGCCCGCGGACCTCGAGCTGCTGCACGAGCTCGCACAGATCGCCGGCCGCGAGCTCGTCTGGGCCGAGCGCGCAGCGCGCGGGGCGCGCGCGGGCGACGAGCTCGACAGCGAGCGGCGTTTCATCAGCGCGGTGCTCGAGAACCTCGACGAGGGCGTCATCGCCTGCGACGAGATCGGCGAGCTGCGGATCGTCAACGCGGCCGCGCGCGCGCTGGGCGCCGATCGCCCGGGTGCGCTCGGCGAGCTCGCGGTCAGCGGCGAGCTGCGGCGCGCGGCGACGGGCGAGCCCGTCGGCCAGTCCGACCTGCCGCTGGAGCGCGCGCGGCGCGGCGAGTCGGTCGCGGGCGAGGAGTACGTCGCGGGCAACCTCGACGGCGGCGAGCGCCGCGCGCTGATCCTCGCGGGGCGCCCGATCGACGCCGTCGACGGCGCCGGCGGCGCGATCATGACGATCCGCGACGTCACCGAGCAGCGCCTCGCGCAGCAGGCCTCGCGCGAGGCCGAGGAGCGCTTCCGCGTCGCCTTCGAGCACGCGCCGGGGGGCATGGGGATCGCCGGCCTCGACGGGCGCTTGCGGTCGGTCAACCTCGCGCTGGCCGAGCTCACCGGGATGCGCGCCGAGCTGCTCAAGCGCACCACGCTCGAATCGCTGCTGCACCCCGAGGACGTCGAGGGGCCGGCGCTCGGCATCCAGGCGCTCGAGCACGATCCGGCCTCCGTCTACGTGGCGGAGAAGCGGATCCTGCACGCCGACGGCCACGAGATCTGGGTCTCGCTGCAGGTCGCCGTCATCCGCGACGGCGCCGGCCGCCCGCAGCACCTGCTCGTCCAATTGCACGACACGAGCGAGCGCCGCCGCGAGGAGGAGCGCCTGCGCACGCTCTCGGACCGCGACGAGCTGACGCTGCTGCTCAACCGCAGCGGCTTCGCCCGCGAGTTGCGGCGCCACGCCGCGCGCGTCGAGCGCTATGGCACCGAGGGCGGCGTGCTGCTGATCGACGTCGACGGGATGAACGAGATCAACGCCGCGCTCGGCCGCGGCGGCGGCGACGACATCCTGCGCCGCTTCGCCCTCGCGCTCGAGGCACGCGTGCGCCGCAGCGACTTCACGGCGCGCCTCGGCGAGGACGAGTTCGCGGTGCTCGTGCCGCACGGCGACGCCGCCGGGCTGATGGCGCTCGCCGAGGCGCTGCTGGGCCGACTCGAGCGCGCGCAGGACGAGTCCGCGGGGCGCATCGGGGCGCCGGTGACCGTCAGCATCGGGGCCGCTGTCTTCGGCGCCGGCGCGACCGAGGCCGACACCGTGCTGCGGCGCGCGACGACGGCGAAGGACGCCGCTTCGCGGGCCGGTGGCGGGCGCGCGCTGCTGTTCGGCCCGGCGGTGCTGTCCGGGCCCGCCGATTAACCTGCGGCACGATGAGCCGGCGGATCTCCGCGACGGGCGCAGCGCTGCTCGTGCTCGTTCCGGGCGCGCTCGTCGCCGCGCTGAGCTTCCAGTCCGGCGGCTTCTTTGCCGGCACGGTCGCGGCGGGCGCGATCCTGCTCGGCCTCGCGCTCGTCCTGCGCATCACGCTCGCCGAGCGCCCATTTGCGAACCTCAGCGTGCCGTTCGTCGTCGCCGCGGCGGCGCTCGCGCTGTTCGCCGTCTGGACGCTCATCTCCAGCGGCTGGTCCGATGCGCCCGCGCGGGCACTGCTCGAGTACGACCGCGTCCTGCTGTACCTGCTCGCGTTCCTGCTCGTCGGCGCGCTCGGACGCACGCCCGACCGGCTGCGCTGGGCGATCCGCGCCGTCGCGATCGCGGCGGCGGTCGTGTGCGCCTGCGGCTTCGTCACGCGCGCGCTGCCGGACGTCTGGAGCGCGCCCGTGTCGGTGAGCAACGAGCGGCTCAGCTATCCGCTGACGTACTGGAACGCGCTCGGCCTGCTGGCCGCGATCGGGCTCGTGCTGTGCTTCGCGCTGACGAGCGACGCCCGCGAGTCGCGCGTCGGGCGGGTGCTGGCGGCGGCGGCGCTGCCGCTGCTCGGCGCGACGCTGCTGCTGACGTTCTCGCGCGGCGCGGTGGTGGCGGCGCTCGCGGGCGTGGTGATGGTGATCGTCGTCGGTCGCCCGGGCGCGCTGCTGAGCGGCGCGCTCGTCGCGGTCCCGTCGATGCTCGTCGCGCTGAACGGCGCCTACGAGGCCGACCTGCTCGCGCAGATCGATCCGACGACGGCGGCGGCGACCGCGCAGGGTCACGACCTCGCGCTGCTCGTCGCCGTGTGCGCTGTGGCGGCGGCCGCGGCGCGCGCGGCGCTGCTCCTGCTCGATGCCCGGATCGCGCGCGTGAGTGTTCCCGAGCGGTTGCGCCGCCGCGAGTGGCGCTGGGCGGCGAACGCGGCCCCTGCGGTGGTCGTGCTCGTGGCGGCGATCGCGCTCGGCGTGCCCGGCGAGATCTCCGCCCGCTACGACGGCTTCTTCAACGAGCGCGAGGTCTCCGACAGCGGCGGGGTGCGCAACCGCCTGCTCGCGGTCGGCAACAACGGCCGCATCGGCCACTGGGAGGTGGCGCTCGACGCCTATCGCGAGAACCGCCTGCACGGCGACGGCGCGGGCACGTACGCGCTGCGCTGGGACAAGGACCGATCGGTCACCTTCCAGGCCGAGGACGGCCATTCGCTCTACGTCGAGGTGCTCGGCGAGCTCGGGCTCGTCGGCATCGCCCTGCTCGCGACCGCGCTGCTGCTCATCCTCGGCGGCTTCGCGCGGCTCGCGCGCGGGCCGGACCGGATGATCGGCGCCGCGCTGTCGGCGGCCGGGCTGACGTGGGCGCTGCACGCGGGCGTCGACTGGCAGTGGGAGATGCCGGCGGTGACGGCGTGGGTGTTCGCGGCCGGCGGGCTGGCGCTGGCGGGGCGGGTGCAGCCGCCGCTGTCGCCGGGCTCGGTCCGTCTCCGTCCTGCCCTGGGCAACGTTGCCCGGATCGTCGCCGCGATCGGCGTGCTGCTCGTGCTGCTCGTGCCGTTGAGCATCTACCGCTCGCAGGGTCCGCTGGCGCAGGCGGCGCAGGCGTGGTCACGTGGCGACTGCGCGACGGCGATCGATCGCGCGCTCAGCGCACGCGACGCGCTCTCCATACGCCCGGAGCCGTACGTCCTGATCGGCTTCTGCGACGTGCGCCTCGGCCAGCCGCAGCTCGCCGTGCGCGCCCTCCAGCGCGCGGTGGCACTGGACCCGGCCAACTGGGAGATGCACTACGGCCTCGCGCTCGTGCGCGCCGTCGCGGGCCTGGACCCGCGGCCGCAGGCGCGCGAGGCCGCGCGGCTGAACCCCTCCGACAGCGATCTCGCGACGGCGCTCGCCGCGTCCCTGGGCAGCACCGATGACCCGCGCGCCTGGCGGCGGCGGGCGCTCCGTGCTCCGCTTCCGCTCAGCTGAGCGGGCGGGTGACGGTGCTGCGGCGCAGGACGAGGCCGCCGACGAGCAGCGCCAGGCCGACGAGCAGCAGCGGGACCGCCGCGTAGCCGGTGAACGGCAGCTGCTCGTCGTCGCTGGACTCCAGCTGACGCGCCGGCTGGGCCTGGGCGGTGGGCGTCGACTCGGCGGTCGCGTCCTTGACAGCGCCGGCCGACGAGGGCGTCGTGCCCTCGTCGGTTCCGGCGAGCGTGCCGCTCTGGGGCGCGACGACGTCGGTGCGCTGCGGCGTTGCCTGGACCGGACCGTACTGCGCCTGGCTCGCGTCGCCCGTCGTCGACAGCGCGCTGAGGCCGATCGCGGCGCCTGTGCTGCTCATCAGCGCGCCGGTCGCCAGCAGGGCTGTGATCGCGATCCGTGACCTCATGAATCCTCCTCGTGGGGCGATTGCCGTCCGTGGCCCGCTGCCGACCGCACGCTCGCGGACGCGTGCCAGCTGCGGCCCGCTCATGCGGGCGCGGTGCTCGGTCAGCGTGTTCGCGACGTCGAGGAGGTCGGGCGCAAGGGCGTCAGGTTCGTCGGTCATCTGCATGCTTGTACGAACGAGCGGGCCGGTTTCTGACTGCGGGCTGCATGATCCGTCGCATGCGAGCGGCGGAATTCGAGCGCCTGTACGCCGAGCATGCCCAGCGCCTCTTCGGTTTCCTCGTGTACCGCACGGGCGACAGCGCGCTCGCCGAGGACCTCGTCGCCGACACGTTCGAGGCCGCCTACCGGGCGCGGGGGCGCTTCGATCGCCGCCGGGCGAGCGTGGGAACGTGGCTCTACGCGATCGCGCTGAACCTCCTGCGCGACCACGGGCGCCGGCAGGCGGCGCAGGCGCGCGCCTACGAGCGCACGGCGGCGGGGGAGGCGGGGGATGGCGCCGACGCGTTGGATCGCGTCGCGGAGCGCGACCGGATCATGCGCTCGCTGGCGGGCCTGAGCGACGAGGAGCGCGAGTGCGTCGCGCTGCGGTTCGGCGCGGACCTGTCGTTGAAGGAGATCGCTGCCGCGCTCGGCGAGCCGGTGACGACCGTCGAGGGACGCCTGTACCGGGCGCTGCGCAAGCTGCGCGGCGCGCTCGACCTGGACGGTTGAGCGTGCCGCGCAGAGCCTGCGGGGCCGGTCAGGCGTGCGCTCCCGAGGGGGCGCAGCGCGCCGGCCGCGATCGGCGGAAGGCGAAGCGCCGGGTCCGAGGAGGTGCCCGCAGCGAGCCGATCGACGATCCAGCGGTGCACGTGTATGCGGCGGTCGTCGCGAACGCCTGGAACGTGGCCTTATGCACGGACGGAGACCGGCCGCAGGAGCGAGGCGACGCGCGCGCGTCGCGAGCCGCGGTCGCCGAAGGTGTGCAGCTTCAGCAGCTCGACGAGCTCCGCCGTGCGGGCGAACGGGTCGGCGGCGACGCTGCCGTCGTCGAGGTCCAGCGCGGCGCGGGCGACGCCGTCGACCTCGGCGATCAGCGCGGGGCCGTGCAGCGGTGCGCGGTCGTCGAGCAGCGCGAGGTCGATCAGCGTGCGCGCGTCGGCGTCGGTGGCGTGACGGATGACGATCGCGCCGCGGTGGGTGTGGATGGTGTCCATCTGACTGCTCTCCTTGGGTCGTTGCGTGTTCAACGAGACCAACTGTGCCGATGTGAGCCCAGTAGCACAAATGACATTTGCCATGGTGCGCGATAAGGTGCGCTAATGCTCGACGTGAAGCGGTTGCGGGTCCTGCGCGAGGTCTCGTTACGCGGTTCGTTCTCCGCCGCGGCCGAGGCGCTCGCCTATACGCAGTCGGCGGTCTCCCAGCAGATCGCCACTCTGGAGCGCGAGGCGGGCACGGTCCTCGTCGAGCGCAACGCGCGTGGTGTGCGCATGACCGACGCCGGCCGTGCGCTCGTCGCGCACGCCGACGTGATCCTCGCCCGGCTCGCCGATGCCGAGGCTGAGCTGGAGGCGATCGCCGGCATGCGCGGCGGCCGCCTGCGGATGGTGTCGTTCCCGACGGCGGGGGCGACGATCGCCCCGCGCGCGATCGCGCGCTTCCGCGAGCGGCACCCCGGCGTCGAGGTGACGCTCGCCCCGCGCGAGCCCGACGAGGGTCTGGAGTGCGTGAAGTCGGGGGAGTGCGACATCGCGCTCACCGTCGAGGCGGGCTTCGAGCCGATCGTCGACCGCGCGATCGAGCGCCATCGGTTGCTCGACGACCCGTTCTACGTGTGCGTGGCGGCCGGCCATCGGGTGGCCGCGAAGGCGAGCGTGCGCTTGGCGGACCTCGCCGAGGAGTCGTGGATCCTCGGTACGACGGGCCGCTGCCCGGATGGGCTCGTTCTGGAGCGCGCGTGCCAAGGTGCCGGCTTCGAGCCCCGGGTGGCCTTCCAGTCCGACGACTACACGGCGATCCAGGGCTTCGTCGCGGCCGGCGTCGGCGTCTGCCTGATCCCGGACCTCGCGCTCGTCGCGGTGCGCGACGACGTCGTCGTACGCCGCCTGCAGGGGCGCCCGATCGTGCGCCACGTGCTCGCCGCGACGCTTGCCGGCGGCTTCGTGTCGCCCGCCGCGGCGGCGATGCTCGAGATCCTCGAGGAGGTCGGCAGGGAGTGGACGGCGCAGCAGGGATCGCTGGCGCTGGCCGGCTGACGTCGGGCCTGGCCGCGCGCCAACGCGCGCCTGCACTGATCCGCTTGGGGCGGTGCGACGAATTGATCTGCAACGGAAGCGCCGTCCCCCTCCTGGGCGCTCCGGTTCTCGCGGATGCAGCGCGGCCGCCCGCTCCCTTCAGGGCGGCCGCGCATCCCGTGTCCGCGCTTCGCCTCGGCTCGTGTCGCCCGGCTTGGCATCGCTCGCGGCAAGCGCTGGACGAGGCCCGGACGGAGCGCTCGCCGCCCCGCGCCTGACGCTGCGCCGGGACTCAGCCCCGGCAACGCGGAAAGGCCCGCAACATGCGGGCCTTTCGTTCCTGCGAGTCATGCGCCGAAGAGGACTCGAACCTCCACGGGGGAATCCCCCCACAAGGCCCTCAACCTTGCGCGTCTACCAATTCCGCCACCGGCGCAGGGGTCGCTCAGTATAGGCGCGCGCTTGACTTCCGTCCGGCGGGCCCTCTAGCTTGTGCGAACAGATGTTCGTACCGGCCGACACCCGCCACACCCCTCGCGTCAAGGAGCCTGCGCCATGGATCTCGATCTGACGAAGCGCCAGCAGGAGATCTTCGACTTCATCAAGCGCCATTCGGCGAAGTACGGCTACCCGCCCACCGTGCGCGACATCGGCAAGGCCGTCGGGCTAGCCTCGTCCTCGACCGTCCACGCGCATCTCGCGAACCTCGAGAAGCTCGGCCTGCTGCGCCGCGATCCGACCAAGCCACGCGCGATCGAGCTGCTCGACCGCGCCGTCGAGCAGGTCAAGTCGATCGTGCGACCGGACGGACTGCCGCTCATCGGGCACGTCGCGGCCGGCTCGCCGGTGCTGGCGGAGGAGAACATCGAGGAGTACGTCGACGTCCCCTCGCTCGCGGGCGGAGAGGAGGGCGAGTACGTCCTGCGCATCCGCGGCGAGTCGATGATCGACGCCGGCATCCTGCCCGACGACTACGTCGTGGTGCGCCCGCAGGAGACCGCCGAGGACGGCGAGATCGTCGTCGCGCTGCTGGGCGAGGAGGCGACCGTCAAGCGCTACTTCCGCGAGGCCGATCACATCCGCCTGCAGCCGGAGAACGCTTCGATGGAGCCGATCCGCTCACGCGACGTGCGCGTCCTGGGGCGTGTGGTCGGGCTGTTCCGGAGCGTGCAGTGATGGCGACGATCGCCCATGACCTCGAGCGGCACGCGCGCGTGCTGCCACGACTCACCCCGCGCGAGGGGCCGACGCTGGAGGATCTGCTCACCGGCGCCTGGGAGGACCTCATCGCGCACCGCACCGCGACGTGCCCGATCTGCGACGGGGCGATGGTGCCCCGCTACGGATCAGGGCCGTCGGCGGTCGGCGGCCGCTGCCGCGGCTGCGGCACCGAGCTGACCTAAGCCCGGATCCTGTCGCAAAAGTCCTCGGGGCCGGACGCGGCCCATCCGCGGCTGTGGATCGCCACACGATTTCTCGCCGATGCAGCCAGCATCGCCTTCGAAACTGCGCGGCGCCCACGACCGCGGCTGGACCACCCCGACCTCCGACGACGTTCACGACAGACTCCTGGACCCGCCGCCGTCAGCGCATGATCTGCGCGAGGACGTCCTCGTCGCCGGGCCGCGCCGGCGGCGGCGGCTCGGGCGGCGTGCCCTCGTCGGCGACGACCTTCGTCTTGGCCGCCATGTCGCCGAGGCGCACGCGCCGCGAGCCCGTCGCGAACACGGTGATCGCGCCGACGATGTAGAGGCTCGGCAGCCAGTCGACGATGCGCACGAGGTTGCGCACGAAGATCGCCCCCGCGGCCGCCTTGCTGCCGTCGTCGCGGACGACGCGCAGCTTCATGACGCGCTTGCCCAGCGTCTGGGCCCAGACGAGCTCGGTTCCGAAGAAGTAGGCGAAGGTCAGCAGGAAGAACAGCGCCCGCGGAGCGCCCTGGGTCTCGGCCCACAGCGAGTACTCGCGGGCCTCCTCGTTGCCGAGGCCCTTCGCGATGACGACGAGCAGGATGCCGATGATGCCGACATCGATGACCGCCGCCACGATCCTCCGACCGAGCACGTCTCCCATCCCCGGGACCCTATCCGCGCGTGCGTTCAGACGGCGCGCGAGCGGCGAAGCGGGGGTCGAACATCCGTGCGCGACCGGCTACGCTGGAGGGGCAGGCCAAGCAGCCGCGGAGGCTCGCCCTTCGAGGAAAGTCCGGACATCACAGGGCAGGGTGGTCGGGAACCCGACCCGGGGAAACCCGCGGGAAAGTGCCACAGAAACACACCGCCGATGGCGCGTCTGTACGTACGGCGCGCACAGGCAAGGGTGAAAAGGTGCGGTAAGAGCGCACCGGCGCCGTGGCGACACGGCGGCCAGGTAAACCCCACCCGATGCAAGGCCAAGCAGGACCGCTTGCAGGCTGCCCGCCAAGGTCCAGGTCGGCCGCGTCAGATGGATGGCTGCTCACGACAGAATCCGGCTTATCGGCCTGCTACGGAAAAGCCCCGCTCCGGCGGGGCTTTTCTATGGGCGGGCCGCGCCGGACGTCCATGGCGATGCGGTTCCTCCGAGCGCCAAGCGCCGTCACACCCGGCAGCACCACGCCCCAACGCCCGGCGATCCACTCCCTACAACGCCGCCAGCGCCTCCTCGAGCGACCCGTGCATCGGCGCCGCCCGCGCGAACTCCACGAGTTGCAGCGTCCGCAGCACCGTGCTCCCGCCGGGCGTCACCACGCGCACGAGCTGGCGGCGCTCGCCGAGCCGGCTCGTCAGCGCGAACAGCTTGCGGATCGCCGTCGAGTCCAAGAACCCGACGCCGCTCAGATCGAGCACCGCGCCGTGCGCCTGCGTCGGCACGGCGGCCTCGATGAGCTCGACGATCCGCGCCGCGTTGAAGACGTCGAGCTCGCCCGTGACGCTGACGATCACGTGATCGCCGTGCTGCGTGCTCGTGATCGTCGCGCCGTCGACGTTCATGCGCCCACGCGCTGGGTCAGGTGGCGTCGCAACCGCACCGTCGTTCCCTCCGGCGCGGTCTCGAGCTGGACCTCGTCCATCAGCGCGTCGATCAACTCCAGGCCGCGGCCCTGGTCGCTCGGCGGGCGCCCCTCGCGCCAGTGGCCGCGATCGCGCACGACGACGTCGACCTCGCCGTCGCTCAAGACCGCCTCGAACGCGATCATCTCGTCGGGCGCCGCGCCCGCATGCTCGATCGCGTTCGTACAGGCCTCGCTGCACGCCATCACGATCGCGTGCACGTCGGCGTCGGAGGCCTCGGCCTGTGCGAGCCAGCGGCGCAGCAGCGCCCGCAGCGAGCGCAGCGCGCTGGGCTCGCTCGGCAGATCCAGCGCCAGGCGCGAGCCCAGCGGCACGTGGCACAGCGCCAGCAGCGCGACGTCGTCGCTCGTGGCGCCGCTCGGCAGCGCCGCCTCCAGCAGGCGGTCGCAGAGCGCCTCGGGCTCCAGCGCCCCGTCGCCCGCAGCGACCGACAGCCGATCGAGGCCCAGGTCGATGTTCTCCGCGCGCCGCTCGACGAGCCCGTCGGTGTAGAGCAGGAGCGCGCCACCGGGCTCGAGCGTCACGATCTCCTCCTCGTACGCGGGAAACGGCAGCACGCCCAGCGGCACGGAGCGTGCGCCGGTCAAGAACTGCGGCGTGCCGTCCGCGCTCAGCGTGAGCGGCGGCGGATGACCGGCGTTGACGTACGACAGCTCGGCGTCGACGGGATCGAAGACGGCGAGCACGAGCGTCGCCATGTGCTCACGCGAGGGCTCGGCGAGCACGAACGTGTTCAGCCGCTCGGCGATCTGCGCCGGGCCGTGGCCCTCCAGCGCGTACGCGCGGATGGCGCTGCGCAGCGCGCCCAGCGTCGACGCCGCCGCCAGGCCCTTGCCCGAGACGTCGCCCATGACGAGCAGCACGCGCCCCGCGGGGAGCCCGATCGCGTCGTACCAGTCGCCGCCGACCTCGGCCTCCGACGCCGCCGGCAGATAGCGCCCGGCGAGCGCGACGCCCGGCAGCGACGGCAGCGTCTGCGGCAGCAGGCTGCGCTGCAGCGTCTCGGCGATGTGGCGCTCGCGGCCGTAGGCGCGCACGTGCTCGATCGCCAGCGCGACGCGGTCGGCGGTCAGCCGCAGCAGGTCGACGTCCTCGGAGCCGAGCCGCCGCGGCGCGCGCACGCCGACCTCGATCACGCCGATGACCTGCTCGTGTGCGATCAGCGGCATGCCGAGCATCGACGAGATGCCCGCGCCGAGGATCGACGGGTCGGCGAGCTCGGAGGCGGGCGGGTCGTTGAGCAGTACGGGCCGCCGCGTCGCGAGCACGCGGCCGGCGATCCCGACATCGGCCGGCACGCGCAGGGGCTGGTTCTCGGCGCCGACCGGATCGGAGCTGATCAGCGACAGCGTGCCGTCGTCCTGGATCAGCAGCAGCGCTGCCGCCTCGGCGTCGAGCACCTCGCGCGTGCGGGCGAGGATCTCCGGACCGAGCTGGTCGAGATCGCGCTGCGTCAGCGCGGTGTCGGCGACGGCCTGCAGGCGCCCGATCGTCAGCGCCGCGCGCTCGGCCTCGGCGCGCGCGGCCTCCGAGCGCACGAGCCGCTCGCGCTTGCGCTCCTCCATCAGGCGGTCGCCGATGTCGGTCAGCCGGGCGTTGAACATCAGCTCGCCGTCGCGCTCGACGACCCAGATCATCGTCTCCCCGCGCAGCTGCGTCCCGTCGGGGCGGTTGATCGTCACGCGCAGCTCGAGGTGGCGCGTGCCGCCCTCGCGGGCGGCCTTCAGCAGGTCGCGGCGGCGCTGGATGAACGTCGCCTGCGCCTCCGCCGGGATGCCGAGCTCCTGGAACGGGCGCCCGAGCGCGTCGGCGCGCGAGCGGCCCAGCAGGCGCTCGGCGGCGGCGTTGATGTCGAGCACGCGACCCTGTGCGTCGGTCGAGATGAAGCCGTCGCGGGCGCTGTCGACGATCAGCCGCGTGCGCCGCTCGCTGGAGCGCAGCGCCTTCTCCTGGCGCGCGCTGCGATCCAGCGCCAGGCGCATGACGCCCAGCAGGCGCGAGATCAGCAGGCCGACGACGAGCGGCGTCCCGAGGACGAGGACGAGGCGGATCGTCGCGTCCATCGTGTTCTCGACCTGCAGGACGGTCGCGTAGGCAGCGCCGATGAACGTCAGGTGGGCGAGCGCGGCAGGGCTCGAGAAGAAGTAGAAGGCATACAGCGCCGGCCACGTGTAGATCAGCGCGTAGAGCGTCGTGTTGTGCGTGTAGTGGATGACGAGCGTGAGCATCACCGTCACGGCGGCGAGCGCGAGGTGCACGAGGCCGTCGGAGACCTGGCCGGCGAAGCGCAGGAAGGTGAGCGCCATCGCGAGCGACAGCCCGGCCACGATCAGCACGGGGCGCTGCTCGAGCGACTCGACGTGCGGCAGCAGGACCGTGAGCACGCAGATCAGGGCGCCGGCGCCGTACAGGAACGCCAGCGAGCGGGCCTTCGTTCGCCTGTCGAACATCGCGTGCGCCCGCATCAGGGCCTCACTTTACGAGCGCGCCCTCGCCCGTCAAGGCCCGTTGCGCAGCGACGCCATAGATGCGAACATCTGTTCGTATGACGATCGTCTGTGTCCTGCTCGAGCGATTCGAGCTCGCTGTCGCCGCAGGAGGCCGGGCGGGACTGCTCATCGAGCCGGCGGCGCTGGCCCCGGAGCCCGGCCGCGAGCTGTTCGTCGGCGCGGTCTCGCGGGCGGCGGAAGCCTTCGGCATCCACGCCGGGATGCGGATGGGGGAGGCGCTGTCGCGCTGCCCTCGCCTGGCGCTCGTGCCGCCCGATCCGATGGGGGTCGCCGAGGCCTGGGAGCGCGCGCTCACGCGACTGGAGAGCCTCGGCGCGGCGGTCGAGTCCGTGCGCCCCGGCGAGGCATGCTTCGACGCGCGCGGCCTGGAGCGGCTGCACGCCGGGCGGGTCGTGAAGATGCTCTCCGAGGGCTACCTCGCCCAGGCTCAGCACGGCTCCGAGCACATGCGGCGGGTGCTGGCCGGGCCGCGGATCGGGCAGGGGCCGACGCGCTTCTGCGCGTTCGTCGCCGCGTCGGACGCGCGCGTGCGCCGCCCCGGGCGGATCGCCGGCGCGCCCGACCTCGCCCCGCATCCCGTCGAACTGCTGCGCCGCCGCGCCGAGACGGCAGCGCTCGTCGAGCCGTTGCAGCGGCTCGGGATCGCGACGCTCGGTGATCTCGCCGCGCTGCCGCGCGGCGCCGTCGCCGACCGCTTCGGGCGCTCGGGCCTGCTCGCCCACGACCTCGCCCGCGGGCACGACACGCCGCTGCGCCCGCGCGAGCCGGGGGAGCTGCTGCGTGAGCAGCTCGAGCTGCCCGAGTCGGGCTCGGGTGAGCAACTCGGCCGCGCGCTCGGGCTGCTGATCGACCGTCTGCTGGCGCGCCGCGAACGGCGCGGGCGCACGCTGCGCTCTGTCGTGCTCTCGGCGCGGCTCGTCGAGGGCGGCACGTGGCGCGAGCGCGTCGTCTTCCGCGAGGCGCTCGCCGACGCGCAGCGGATGCGGCTCGCGCTCGGCGGGCGCCTGGCGCTGCTGCCCGCGCCGGCCGACACGCTGGAGCTCGTGGTCGAGCGCTTCGGCCCGCCCAATCCCGAGACCCACGCGCTGTTCGACGACGGCGAGGTGCGCCGCGACGAGCGCCTGCGCGAGGCGGTCCGCCAGACGCGCGCGGTCGCCGGCCCCGACGCGGCGCTGCGCGTCCTGGAGATCGATCCCGACTCGCGCGTGCCCGAGCGGCGCGTCGTGCTGACCCCGTTCGACGCCTCACCCGCGCGCCGGCCGCCGGGCGTCGGCCGATGAGCCCCGGCCCGCGCCGGATCGCCGAGCCGCAGGCGGCCGTCGTGCAGGCCGGCGCCGGCGGCGTGCCGCTGCGGGTCGACGGGCGCGCGGTCGACGCCGTCCGCGAGACCTGGCTCGTCGAGGATCGCTGGTGGACCGAGCGCCCGCTGCGGCGGCGCTACTGGGAGGTCGTCACCGCCTGCGGGCGCAACGTCGTCGTCTTCCGCGACCTCGCCGATGGGGAACGGGGGTGGTACAGCCAGCGCTGAACGACACTCCTCTCGCTGATGATCGATGACGAGCTTGCCGCCGACGCCGACGCCGACGCCGACGCCGCCGGGGCCGCCGGGGCCGCCGCCCAGGCCGGCCTCGCCCACGTCGCCACGGCGTCCTTCCTCGCCTCGCGGGTCGTCCCGACGGGCGGCTACGCCGTCGCGCTCGCGGGCGGCGTCGCGCTTGCGCGGGCGGCGCAGGTCGCCGGCGCCCGGATCGGGTACGGGGCGAGCATCGCCGCGATGCTGCAGGCGGTCGCCGTGCTCGGTCCGTCGCGCATCAGCGTGCCGCTGACGCAGGCCGTGTCGGCGCCGCTCCTGGGGCGGATGCACGAGCGCGGCCGGCGCGTGGCCTCGCAGATCGGCGCCTGCGCCGCGATCCGCGCCGCCGATCAGACGCTCTTCACGGTCTTCTACATCTGGATCGTCGGCGGCGTCGGCTCGTACACGGCGACCTACGACGCGATCGCCGGGCGCATCCCCGGCATGCCCGCCGGCACCGTCGCCGCGCTCGGGGCGACCGCGCTCGGGCTCGTCGTCTGGACGCTGTTCGCGAGCGTCGTGCAGGTGCTCGTCTATCGCGCGGCGCTGCAGGCGTGGCCCGCATCGGCGCCGAGCGCGGGGCCGGTCGCGCCCGGCGCCGGCAGCGCCGAGCAGCCGCGGCCGCCCGCGCGCCGCCCGCGCTATGACCCGCGCGCCGTCGCGCTGGCGGCGGTCGTCGCCTTCTGCGTGCTCATCGCGACGACGGCGTGGGTCGTGCTCGGCGCGGTCACGGCGTGGCTGGCGATCGCCTGGGCGAGCGCGCGCGCCGACAGCGCGCCGGTCCGTTCCGGGCTCGCGCTCGCCGGGCTGCTCGCCTTCGGTGCCCTGACCTTCAACCTCGTCGGCGACAGCAGCCTGGACCTGACGCTCCAGCGCACGATCCGCGCCGGCCTGCTCGTGCTCGTCGCGACGTGGCTGCGCGCCGCTGCCGGGGAGGACGGCGTGCGCGAGGTCGCGCGCCGCACGCTGCGGTCCGCGCGGCGCGTGCCGGCGATGCGCGAGGCGTCGCAGATCCTCGACCGGCTCGGCGCCGGCGGCGCGCTCGGGGCGTCGGGCCGGGCGCTCGTCGCGCGGGTGCGCCACGTCCCGCGGCGCCCGCCTGCGCTCGCGGCCGCGGTGCTGGGCTGGATCGTGGCCGAGGCCGCGCGCTTCCGGGACGCGCCGCCGCCGGCGGTCGCGCCGCAGGTCCTGCGCGCGGCGTGGCGCGACCGTGTTCTCGTCGCCGGCGTGATCGCCGCGGTCGTCGTAGCCGTAGTGGCGGGGTAGATGAGCACCCAGATGAGCACCCCCACACCGACCGCCACCGGATCGCCGCCGACCTACCGCGAGCGCCTGCGCATCGAGGGCGCCGTGCTCGCCGGTTCGGGCGCCCTGGGCAGCCTGCTGCTGCTCGCGTTCGTCGACGAGGCCGGCGAGCGCGCCGCGAGCACCGCGGGCCAGATCGCGTTCGTCACGGTCGTGCTCGCCGTGCTCGGCCCGCTGGCGATGAAGCGCTGGCTGGCGGCCGCGGAGCAGATCCGGCCCGGGAGCGAGCCGACCGGCCAGCCGACGGCGCTCTGGATGCCGCCGCTCGTGGTCGTCGTGCTGGTCGCCGTCTTCGTCGTGCCGGGCGAGCTCGGCGTCGGCGCCGTCGGCTGGGATGCCGGCCTGCGGATCACGCTCGGCTGCCTGCTCGTCGGCCTCGCCCAGGCGGTTCTGCTGGCCCAGCTCGTCGCCGCCGACGAGAAGCGCAACGACCGGCGCTACCTGCGGCTTCCCGGCTCGCGCGCGCTCGGCGGCACAAAGCTGGGGTTCTTTTTGAACAACCACGTGTAGATCCGTCACACCTCGCCCGGCAGCCTCACGGGCATGCGCTCCTCGCGAGGCCAGGCGACGCTCGACTACGTCGCGCTGATCGCCGTCATGGCGGTGCTGCTGACGAGCGCGCTCGCCGTCGCGAGCGGGGGAGCGCCAGGGATCGTCAACGCCGTCGCCGGGCAGGTGCGCCACGCGCTCTGTGTCGTGAGCGGCGGGCCGTGCCCGGATCTGTCGCCCCGGCCGTGCGCCGTGGCGAGCCGTCGCGACGCGCGCCATCACGCCGTCAGCCTCGTCGTCGTCCGCGTCGACCACGACCGCTACGTGCTGCGCGAGCAGATGTCCGACGGGACGGTGCGCCTGACGATCGCGCGCGGCGGCGCGCTCGGCCTGGAGGCCGGCGTCGGGGGTCGCGCGAACGTCACCGTGCGCGGCCGGACGGTCGGGGTGACCGACGAGGCGCGCGTCGGCGCGCAGGGGGTGCTGGCGTCGGGCCGGGTCTTCGTCGCGCGCGACGAGCGCGAGGCGGCCGCGTTCATGCGCGCGGTCCGCGCTGGCGACGACCCGCCGGTCGCCGCGCGCGAGGTCTTCTACGAGGGCGGACTGCGCGGGCTGGCGACGATCGGCGTCGGCAACGCGGCGGCGGGGGCGTCGCTGCGGGGGCTCGGCGGCGTGCTCGCCGGCGGGCGCCGCGACCGGCGTACGGGCGAGCTCACGCTGTCGGTGAACGCCGGTGGCTCGGGCTGGGGCGCGGTCACGGTCGCGCTCGGCGGGCCCGTCGCGACCGGCGAGCGGGGGGCGACCCTCGCGGTCACGCTGGACCGCCACGGCCGCGCGACGGAGCTGTCGCTGGCGGCGTCGGGCACGCTCGCCGCCGGTGCGGCGCTGCCGCCCGGCCTGTCGCGCGTGTTCGGCGGCCGCGGCTCGGCGATGTCCGCCGACGGCCGCGGGCGGCGCTTCGAGCTGGGGGCGCGCATGGACCTGCGCGACCCGCTCGTCGCCGCGGCCTGGCGGCGCGTGCGCGACGACCCCGCCAGCGGCGACGCGATCCGCGGGCTCGGCGAGGTGATCCGCGACCGCTCGCAGCTCGACGTGCGCCTGTATCGCACGCGCAGCACGACGAACGGCGCCTCCGGCGGCATCGGGCAGATCATCCAGGCCGGCGGCGAGTACGAGCACACGATCGAGGACAGCCGGCTGCTGTCGGCCTCGTCGCGCCCGGCCGGCGGGCTGTGGGTGCAGCGCTCCGATTGCGTGCCGGCATGACGCGCGTGACGGCGACTCCGACCTGGCGGTGTGCGAACATGCGTTCGTATGCCGTACACCGAGCTGCACTGCCACTCCGCCTACTCGTTCCTCGACGGCGCCTCGCAGCCGGAGGAGCTCGTGGCGGCCGCTGTCAACCGCGGCCACACGGCGCTCGCGCTCACCGACCACGACTCGCTGTCGGGCTCGATGGAGTTTGCGCAGTCGGCCAAGGCCCTGGGCCTGAGGGCGATCCACGGGGCGGAGGTCACGCTCGCCGACGGGCGTCACCTCACGCTGCTCGTCCGCGACGCGACCGGCTGGCGCAGCCTCTGCCACCTGCTGACGTGCGCCCACGCCAACACCCGCGAGGGTCCCCGGCGCGACCGCTCGGAGCCGTCCGTCACGCTCGAGCAGGTCGAGGCGCACCACGCCGGCCTCGTCTGCCTGAGCGGCTGCGCGCGCAGCGGCGTCCGCGACGAGCCGACGATGCGCCGCCTGCTGGGCGTCTTCGGTCGCGACGCCTTTGCCGTCGAGTTGCAGCGCCCGCTCGCGCGCCACGACCGCGCGCTGAACCGCGGCCTGTCGGGGCTGGCGCAGCGGCTCGGCGTGCCGACCGTCGCGACCGGCAACGTCCACGCGCACGCGCCCCGGCGCGCCTACCTGCAGGACGCCTTCGTCGCGATCCGCGAGCACACGACGCTCGACGCCTCCGAGCCGCTGCGGCGCGGCAACCACGCCCACGTGCTGACGAGCCCGCAGGCGATGGCGGCGCGCTTCGCCGACCACCCCGAGGCGATCGCCGCGTCGGGGCGGCTCGCCGAGACGCTGAGGTTCGACCTCACGAGCGACCTCGGCTACCGCTACCCCGGCGCCGAGGACGCGACGGCGAGCCGGGCGCTCGCGGAGGCCTGCCAGGCGCGCTTCGACGAGCGCTATCCGCGCGGCAGCGCCCACCGCGAGGAGGCCAGGGCGCGGCTGGAGGAGGAGCTGCGCGTGATCGACGAGCTCGGCCTCGCCGGCTTCTTTTTGCTGCATCGCGACCTGCTCGAGCTCGCCCGCGAGGTGGCGGTCGAGGTGCGCGGGCGCGGCGGTCCCCGCGATCTGCTGCCGCCCGGGCGCGGGCGCGGCTCGAGCGTCTCCTCGATCGTCTGCCATCTCACCGGCCTCAGCCACGTCGACCCGATCGCCAACAAGCTCCTGCTCGGGCGCTTCCTCAACGAGGAGCTCACCGCGCTGCCGGACATCGACCTCGACTTCCCGAGGGACATCCGCGCGGTCCTCATCCCGCGTGTGCACGAGCGCTACGGGCGCGAGCGCTCGGCGCTCGTGGCGGCCTTCCCGACGTACCGCGCGCGCGGCGCGATCCGCGAGCTCGGCAAGGCGCTCGGGCTGCCGCCGGGGGAGATCGAGCGCGTCGCGCGCGGCAGCGAGGGCTGGTCGTCGCGCGCCGTCGACGGCGACATCGACACCGCGCTCGGGCCGGGCCGGCGAACCGGCCGCTGGCAGTGGCTCGTGAGGCTCGCCGAGGAGGCCTACGGCCTGCCGCGCCATCTGTCGCAGCACTCCGGCGGGATGATCGTCGCGACGCGGCCGCTCGTGGACTGCGTCCCGCTCGTGCCCGCCTCGATGGAGGGTCGCCAGCTCGCGCAGTGGGACAAGGACTCCTGCGCCGACGCGGGCTTTCTGAAGATCGACCTGCTCGGCCTGGGGATGCTGTCCGCCGTCGAGCGTTGCGTCGACCACATCGCCGCGCGCCGCGGCGAGCTGATCGACCTCAGCCGGATCCCCTACGACGACCCGGCGACCTACGAGTGCATCCAGAACGCCGACACGACCGGCGTCTTCCAGATCGAGTCGCGCGCGCAGATGGGCTCGCTGCGGCGCACCCGCCCGAAGAACCTCGACGAGATCACGATCCAGGTCGCGATCGTGCGCCCGGGGCCGATCGTCGGCGGCGCCGTCAACCCGTACATCGAGCGCCGCCAGCGGCTGCGCGCGGACCCCACCTTCGAGATCCCGTACATGCACCCGTCGCTCGAGCCGCCGCTGCGCGAGACGCTCGGGACGATCATCTTCCAAGACCAGGTGCTCGAGGTCGCGCAGGCGTTCGCCGGCTTCAGCGTGGGGGAGGCCGAGGGGCTGCGCCGGGCGATGAGCCGCAAGCGCTCGGCCGAGGCGATCGAGGCCCACCACCGCAGCTTCGTCGAGGGCGCGATGGCGACGCACCCCGATGTCAGCGAGGAGCTCGCCGAACAGGTCTTCACGATGGTCTCGGGCTTCTCGGGCTTCGGCTTCCCCAAGGCCCACGGCGCCGCCTTCGGCCTGCTCGCCTACCAGTCGACGTGGCTGCGCGTGCACTACGGGCCGGAGTTCCTCTGCGCGCTGCTCGACGAGCAGCCGATGGGCTTCTATCCGCCGGACGCGCTCGTGCACGAGGCGCAGCGGCGCGGGATCGAGGTCCGTGCCCCGGATGTCAATGCCAGCGAGGTCGGCTGCACGGTGACGAATTCGTCCCACCCACCCGCGGTCCAGATCGGCCTGGGCTACGTGCTCGGGGTGCGCGCCGACGAGGTCGCGGCGCTCGTCGCGGCCCGTCGCGAGGGCGGTCGGTTCCGTTCTCTGGAGGACCTCGCCTCGCGCGCCGGCGCGGGTCGCGCGGCGCTCGAGAAGCTCGCCTGGTCGGGTGCCTGCGACGCGCTCGCGGGCGGCGACCGCCGCGTCGCGCTGTGGCAGCTCGGCGTGACCGCCCCCGGCGTGAAGGTGCGCGGCGAGGGGGTCCAGCTCGCGCTCGCGCTCGACCTGCCCGCGCCGCCGAAGCTGGCGTCGCTGTCGCAGTGGGACGAGATGGTCGCCGACTACGCGACGACCGGGCTGACGGCATCGACGCACCCGCTCGGGCTGCTGCGGGCGCGGCTGCACGCCGGCGGCGCGGCCGACGTCGGCGCGCTCGAGCGCCTGCGCCACGGCGACCGGGTACGCGTCGGCGGCCTGGTCATCGCGCGCCAGCGCCCGGGAACCGCGAAGGGGATCACGTTCCTGCTGCTCGAGGACGAGTTCGGGACGGTCAACGTCATCGTCTCGCCGCAGCTCTACGAGCAGCAGCGGCTCACCGTGCGGACCGAGCCGCTCGTCGTCGTCGAGGGACGCCTGGAGCGCCACGCGTCGGCGGGCGGGGCGATCAACATCGTCGCGCGGCGCTTCGAGCGCCTGGAGGCCGGCGATCGCGTGGCGGCGCAGGTCAAGGACTTCTCGCTGCTGGATGCGATCGAGCTCGCGCGCCAGGCGGATCTGCAGCGGACCGCGCAGGAACTCGCCGCGACCGGGACCGACGACTTCCGCGCGGTCGCTCCGCCGGTCATGAACTTCGGCGCCGGACGGCGGCGATGAGCCGTCCGCGGCGCCGCCATCGACCTCTGATCAGTTGGAGCCGTCCTCACCTCATGATGGTGGCGAGGCGGCTGCGCCTCGCGGTCGAGTAGATTGCCCGCCGCATGGCAGCACTCGCATTCCTCTCGTTCTTCGTCGCGCTCGGGCTCGGCGTCGTCCTCGTCGCGATGCGCGGCGGCCCGCGCGGCGTGCGCGACACGCTCGAGCGCGGCCGGCGCAAACCGCTGCACGCCGCCGAGTTCGCCGTCGCGGCGGGGATCTTCCTGTTCGGCCTCGTCGTCCCGGCGCTCGTGCTCAGCAGCGACCAGGCCGCCGCCGGCCCTGGCGGCACGAAGCTCAGCGCCGACCTCGTCGATGGACGCGAGCTGTTCGCCGACAAGTGCGCGACGTGCCATACGCTCGAGGACTCCGGCGCGGTCGGACGCGTCGGGCCCGATCTCGACGTGCTCGCTCCGACCGCGGGCCTCACGGTCAACGCGATCCTAGAGGGCCGCGCGCGCGGGCAGGGCCAGATGCCGGCGCAGCTGCTTGACGGCGAAGACGCCAAGCACGTCGCCGAGTACATCGCCGAAGTCGCCGGTCGCTAGTAGATCGATCCGGCCGGAAGTTCTGGGTCGACGAGCTCCTCGCACGTCGGGGCGTCCGCCGCCGCGATCGGTCGCCTGACGTCGCTGTTTGCGCGACACCGAGCCCGTGCGACCCCGCAACGTGGGCGATTCCGTCCGCAGTCTCCATAACACTGCGCATATGCAGGGAAATCCATCGCTGCTACGATGCCGCCGTCAGATCGCCGAGTCCTGGGGCCCGAAGGGTCGTGGGAGCGGGGGAACCACACACTGGGGCGAATCGCCGGCAGTTCGCGGCGTAGCGCAGCTCTTTCAGCGCGAGCCCGTCAGCTAACCCCGTAGGCACTCCAAGGAAAGAGGCCTAAAACCGCATGGCACACACCGAGGCCCGCGCATGGTGGTCCGACGTCGAACATCTCCAGGACGTGTACGCGCGCACCGACGAGGCGCGTCGTCGCGCCGACCGTGCCGACGACGCGCACCACGCCGCGCGTGAGCGCCAGCACGTCGACGCCGAGGCCGTCGGCACGTCCGCGCCGCCGCGCCGCGGCGCGCATCCCAAGGGCACCGCGATCCCGGCCCGCCGCACCATCGAGATCCGCGGCCGCACCGTGCCGCCCCCCGCGGTCCCGCGCAGCGTCGAGATCGAGCGCCGCCGCCCGCCGCGCCGCCCGATCGAGCGCGTCGGCGCACGCCCGGACCGCGTCGCGATGTGGGCGCTGCTGATGGGCCTCGTCCTGATCCTCGTCGCCGTCGGCACTGCCGACGCGTCCGCTCTCGCGCGCTAGTACATCCCTCCGCAAGTTCTGCGCGTTTCCCGGGCGCCCGAACCGTGCCTGACGCCCGCCGGCGCCCGCCCCGTGCCACCAGCACGAAGGCGGGTCACCGCCGACCGTCAGATCCCGGCCGGGCATCCCGGGATTCCACGCAGAACTTC
>JBBSLI010000042.1:0-41399 GCA_038255395.1 Solirubrobacterales bacterium | reverse complement strand
CGTGATCGGCTGGCCGTTGCTGGGGTTGACCCCCATGCCCGCCCAGTGACCCTCACCGTTGATCTTCTCGTTCGGGATCGAACCCTCGACGATGAGAACGAACGGATCGAGCTTGCCGGCCTCAGCGTCATACCAGGCCTGCATGAACTCCGCACCGTTCTCGTACGCGAGCACCGGGGTGTGCGCCACAACCTTCGGCATGCCCGGAATCGACCCCGTGATGATGTCCTCGAGGCTCGGGTTGACCGCTGACGTCATCGCCACCGAATCACCATCGCAGCTCAATCCGCTGGTCATCCAGATGACGTGGACCGTGATCTGCTCGGTCTCCTTCTGCCGTGGTGCGAACTCAATCGATGCCATTCGGCCCCTCCCGCTTTGCCCTGCATCGCGACGCCACGCGCCCACCGCGCAGCATCCAAATCCCACGCGCCCTTCCGGTAGGCGATCCCGTCGCGAGTGCCAAGCTCGCGGCGCGCCGCGGTTGGGCGATGCCGTGAGTCAGGCGCAGCCTCGCACATGAGCGCGCCTGCGCCAAGTGGCGATTGCGAGCAGCACGCTCAGGATCGTTGCGGGACCGCCCGAGACCCGCGGACTGCGGCGCCGCGATCGCGCCCCACGAGACCTCACGTCGTCTTGATCAGGCCGCCGACGCCGATCCCGAAGCGCTCACCGACCACCTCAGAACCGTCGTCTACGGCATGGCCGTGAAGGCCGCGTCGGGCGCGACGCGCGACGAGCTTGACCGCGTCATCGCGCTGACCATGCGCGCCTGGCCGCAGGAGCCGGGCCGTACGCATGGGCCGGCGCGCCGCGTGGGCTACGGCCTTGCGGCCACCGGCAGCGCTGCCGCCGTGACCGGCGACGTCGCGCGCGGCGCGCGCATCCGGTTCCAGTCGGTCGCGCTGCCGCGATACAGCGAGCGCACGACGTACAGGAAGTACAGGCCGGCGGGCACCGACAGCCAGCCGACGACGAGATGGTGCGCGTCGCTGGCGTACGCGCCGCTGAGGGCGTAGAAGGCAAAGACGCCGTGCATCGTCGCGCACGTCGGGAAGATCGCGGCGAGCGACAGCCCCGACAGCGACCAGCCGCCGAGCGGGCGGCGGTTGTGGATCTGCGTGCGCGCGATGTAGAAGCCGACGAGGCCGTACACGACGACGAGCAGCAGGTTGGGCAGGGCCATCGCGAGCGCGTCGGTGCTCAGCGGGCCGGCTCCGACGATCGTCATGCCGATCGCTGTCAGATACACGGCGAGCGCTGTCGGCATGGCGAGCACCCAGAGCGGCGACCCGGGCACGAAGCGATCGCCGCGGCCACCGCGAAATGCCTCGACCCGCAGCAGGAACCAGGTGACTCCGGCCGGGAAGGCGATCAGCGTCGCGATCAGGTCCAGGCCCCCGGCGTGGCGGCCCTCCGCGGCGACGTGGATTCCGTGGATGAAGTGGTGCGGTCCGCACGTGAACGCCATCAGGATCCAGGCGATCCCGAAGCGCGACAGGCCCATCTCGCGCCAATTGCGACGCAGCTCGATCGCCGTCATCGTCCCGTACTGGAAGTAGACCAGCCCGAGCACGATGTTCAGCGCGGCGACCGCGGCGATCATGTGTCGAGCCTCGCCGGGATGCCGATCTGGCGCATGAACTCACGGATCACGTAGGGGTCGCCGTAGCCGGGGCGTCCGCGCGGCTCGAAGCCGTCCAGTTGCAGCTCGTCGACGGGTGCCGGGCGGGCGAAGTGAAAGCCCTGTCCGAGCGGGCAGCCGAGGCGCTGCAGCGCTCCGAGCTGTTCCTCGTGCTCGATGCCCTCCGCGATCACGGTCAGCCCCATCTCCTTGCCGAGCGACAGGATCGCGGCGACGATCGCGCGATCGGCGCCCGGCCGCGCGACCTGCGTGATGAACGAGCCGTCGATCTTGATGACGTCGATCGGCAGCGCGCTGAGATGGCTGAGCGACGAGAAGCCGCTGCCGAAGTCGTCCATCGCGACCCGCACGCCGATCCGCTTGAGCTGCGTCAGGGTCGGGGCGAGACGCTCGACGCGTCCGATGACCGCCGTCTCCGTGATCTCCAGACACAGCGACGGGGCGTGCAGCCCGCGCCGCTCGAGCACGTCTCGCACCAGCTGCACGAAGCCTGGCTGGCTGAGCTGGCGCGCCGACACGTTCACCGAGACCGCGAGATCGATGCCCTCGCGGCGCCATGCCGCCGCCTGTCTGCAGGCCTCGTCGAGCACCCAGGCGCCGATCTGCACGATCACGCCGTTGACCTCCGCCAGACCGACGAACTCCGCGGGCGCCAGCAGGCCGCGGACCGGATGCTGCCAGCGCACGAGCGCCTCGCAGCCGACGATCACCCCGTCCTCGAGTCGCACGAGCGGCTGATAGTGCACGCGCAGTTCGTCCTGCGCGAGCGCCGAGAGCAGCTCGCCCTCGACCTGCAACCGGGCGACGACGTCGGCGGCCATCTGCTCGTCGAAGCGCACCCAGCAGCCGCCGCCGCGCGCCTTCGCGCGGTACATCGCCACGTCGGCGCAGCGGACGAGCTCCTGCGCCGCCGTCGCCGGCTCGCGCGTCGCGGCGATGCCGATGCTCGCCGACACCGGCAGATCGGCGATCTCGAATGCAAGCGGAGCGGCGAGCGCGGCGAGCAGGCGATCGGCGACCGCGGTCACCTCGGCCATGTCGCGCAGGCCCGTCGCCACGACGAGGAACTCGTCGCCGCCGATCCGCGCCACGGTGTCCGTATCGCGGACGGCGCCGCCGAGGCGCCGCGCAACCTCGCGCAGCAACTCGTCGCCGGCGTCGTGCCCGCGCCCGTCGTTGACGGCCTTCAGGCCATCGACGTCGACGAACAGCAACGCCAGCCAATCGGCCGAACGGCGCAGCCCGGCAAGCGCCTGCGTGAGCCGGTCGTCGAGCAGCGCGCGATTGGGGACGCCCGTCAGCGCGTCGTACAGCGCACGACGCTCGAGGTCCGCGAACGCCTGCGGCGACCGTGGGACGACCCCCGGGGGGGCAGGCATCATCGCGTCCATGGAAGTCTCGGTGTCTGCATGTCAGGGTCTGTGCCCGCGGCCGCTGATCGGGCCTAGCCGTGGTATCGGCCGCAACGGCCCGCGGCAACAGCGGTTTCCTGGCCAACCAGCGCTGACTCCGGTCGCCGGCGATGGCCCGGCCGCTGCGCGCCGACCTAATCCGGATCGATTCCAATCTGTGGCACACTGCAGGGCGTGCCGGCGACCTCGGAGCTCCAGCGGATGTTGCGTGCGGCCTCGCTGCGCGTCACGCGTCCGCGGGTCGCCGTGCTGGCCGCCGTGCACGAGCATCCGCACGCCGACACGCACTCGATCATCGGCCTCGTGCGCGAGCAGCTCGGTGAGGTCTCCCCGCAGACCGTCTACGACGTCCTGAGCGCACTGACCGATACGGGCCTCGTGCGGCGCATCCATCCGCCGGGCTCCGTGGCGCGCTACGAGTCGCGCGTCGGCGACAACCATCACCACGCCGTGTGCCGGTCATGCGGCGCGATCACCGACGTCGATTGCGCCGTCGGCAGCGCGCCCTGCCTGGCCCCGGCCGACGGCAGCGGCTACGCGATCGACGAGGCCGAGGTCATCTACTGGGGCCAGTGCCCCGGGTGCGCGACCGCACCCACGTCCTGATTCCACCCCTGATCCCGAAAGGGTCTTCGTGTCCGATACGCCTGACGCCGTAGTTGGAGAGATGAACGAGCCGGAGGACGCGGGCGGCTGCCCGTTCGCACCCGAGCGCGCCCCCCACCCCACCCAGGGAGGCGGCAACCGCGGCTGGTGGCCCGACCGGCTGAACCTCGGGATCCTCGCCAAGAACCCGGCGGTGGCCAACCCCCTCGGCGAGGACTTCGACTACGCGGCGGCGTTCAACTCGCTCGACCTGGCCGCGGTCAAGCAGGACCTCGAGGACGTCATGACGACCTCGCAGGACTGGTGGCCGGCGGACTTCGGCCACTACGGCGGCTTCATGATCCGGATGGCCTGGCACAGCGCCGGCACGTACCGCATCCACGACGGCCGCGGCGGCGCCGGGGCCGGCATGCAGCGCTTCGCGCCGCTCAACAGCTGGCCCGACAACGCGAACCTCGACAAGGCCCGCCGCCTGCTCTGGCCGGTCAAGCAGAAGTACGGCCAGAGCCTCTCGTGGGCGGACCTCATGGTCCTCGCCGGCAACGTCGCGCTGGAGTCGATGGGCTTCAAGACGTTCGGCTTCGCCGGCGGCCGCGAGGACGTCTGGGAGCCCGACGAGGACGTCTACTGGGGCCCCGAGAAGGAGTGGCTCGGCGACGAGGGCCGCTACAGCGGCGAGCGCCGGCTCGAGGAGCCGCTGGGCGCCGTCCAGATGGGCCTCATCTACGTCAACCCGGAGGGCCCCAACGGCGACCCCGACCCGCTCGCGGCCGCCCATGACATCCGCGAGACGTTCGCGCGGATGGCGATGAACGACGAGGAGACCGTGGCGCTGATCGCCGGCGGCCACTCGTTCGGCAAGACGCACGGCGCGGCCGATCCGGAGCAGTACATCGGCCCGGAGCCCGAGGGCGCCGAGCTCACCGAGCAGGGCTTCGGCTGGACGAGCTCCTACGGCTCCGGTCACGGCGCCGACACCATCACCAGCGGCCTGGAGGTCACCTGGACCGCCACCCCGGTGCAGTGGTCCAACGGGTTCTTCGAGAACCTCTTCGGCCACGAGTGGGAGCTCGAGAAGAGCCCCGCGGGCGCGAACCAGTGGGTCGCCAAGGGCGCCGAGGCGACGATCCCCGGCCCGACCCCGGACTCGCCCCTGCGCAAGCCCACGATGCTCACGACCGACCTCTCGCTGCGCTTGGATCCGGACTACGAGAAGATCTCGCGCCGCTTTCACGAGGACCCCGACGCGTTCGCCGACGCGTTCGCGCGTGCGTGGTTCAAGCTGACGCACCGCGACATGGGCCCGATCGAGCGGTATCTCGGCCCCGAGGTCCCGTCGGAGACGCTGCTGTGGCAGGACCCGGTCCCCGCGGGCGCCGCGCTCGACGCGCAGGACGTCGCGGCGCTGAAAGAGCAGCTCCTCGCCTCCGGCCTGTCGACGTCCGCGCTGGTCAAGGCGGCGTGGGCGTCGGCATCGACGTTCCGCGGCAGCGACAAGCGCGGCGGCGCCAACGGCGCCCGCGTGCGCCTCGAGCCGCAGCGCGGGTGGGAGGCCAACGACCCCGACGAACTGGGCCAGGTGCTGCAGACGCTCGAGGGCATCCAGAGCGCGTTCGGCACGCCGGTCTCGCTCGCCGACCTGCTCGTCCTCGGTGGCTGCGCGGCCGTCGAGCAGGCGGCCAAGGCCGGCGGCGTCGAGGTCGAGGTGCCGTTCACCTCGGGGCGCGGCGATGCCACGCAGGACCAGACCGACGTCGAGTCCTTCGACGCGCTGCAGCCGGCGGCCGACGGCTTTCGCAACTACCGCGAAGGCGAGCAGCGCCTGCCGGCCGAGTACCTGCTGGTCGACCGCGCGAACCTGCTCACGCTGAGCGCGCCCGAGATGACCGTCCTCGTGGGCGGCCTGCGGGTGCTGGGCGCCAACGCCGGCAACTCGTCGCTGGGGGTCCTGACCTCCACGCCGGGCACGCTGGACAACGCGTTCTTCGTGAACCTGCTCGACCTGGGCATCGCGTGGTCGCAGACCCCCGACGGAGCGTTCGAGGGCCGCGACGGGGCCACGGGCGATCTGCGCTGGACGGGGACCCGCGCCGACCTCGTGTTCGGCTCGAACTCCGAGCTGCGCGCGGTTGCCGAGGTCTACGCCGGCGACGACGCGCGCGAGAAGTTCGTGCACGACTTCGTCGCCGCGTGGGACAAGGTCATGAACCTGGATCGGTTCGACCTCGCCTGACCGGCGAATGTCCGGTCGACCGCCGCCGACCGCCGCCGATCGTCACCGGCGCGCCGGCGGCGTCGAGCCAAGACGGGACGGCTCGACCGTGAGAAGATGACACGGGACGATGAGACATCGGCCCGCGTAATGGTGGCCGGAACCCGGGAGGAGCCGGCATGCAGGCGACGTTCCATCCGATCGTGGCAACCGCCGCGGCCCTCCTGACCGCGACGGCGCTGTCTGCCTGCGGAGGCGCGATCGCCGCCTCCGGCGAGTCCGCCGGCGTGAGCGCCGTCGACAGCCGCGCGGCCGCCGACACGATCATCGAGCAGGCGGTCGCAGACAACCCGCGGGCGCGCTCGGGCCGGGTCAGCGCAAGCGTCGACATCGACATCGACATCAGCGGGCTGCCGCTGCTCGACGGTCAGACGCAGATCACCGCCGACGGCGTCTACGCCCTCCCCGACGGCGCCGCCCTCGCGCGCGCCGTCACCGTCGCCGAGGGCGAAGCCTGGATCGGCAAGGACGACCATGTCCTGCGCAAGGCGCGCGCCCACGGCAGGCTCGTCGTCGCCAAGCAGGATCGCGACCTGCTCTACGGGCTGCGCACGGCATCGATCGCCGCCAAGCTCGACGTCTCCGAGGTCGGCGACGACCACACGATCGCCGCCCCACGATCGCTGGCCTCCTACAGCTCCCTGCAGCTCGCGCTCTCTGCGCTCGCCGAGGCGGTCCGCAAGGACGCCGGCCACCGCTGAGCGGGCTGCTGGCCGGCGTCAGCGACCGACATCGGCCAGCGCGTCCGGCTGACGGGCCGAGTGCGGCGAGCGCCGCACCGCGCGAACGGACTCGGGATGTCGTGTCGCGCAATCGTGCGCGATCCGCACCTCGAGCGCCATAACCCGGGATCGCCTGCGATTGGCGCGGCCGGGGCTATATCCGCACCTCCGGTGCCACGACACTCAACCCTGAACGCTCGCGCTCGAGCGAGTCGAGGTGAATGGCGAGGATCGCGGGTCGATGCGATGCTCTCGCCCGTGCCCGACGGCTCGCGTCGCCTTCCAACGCTCCACCACGCCGGCGTCTCGCTGTCTCACCCAGGCCGACGTATCGACGACCAGCGGAACTCCCGGGCTGTACGGCTTCACGGCAGGCGGTCGCTCCGACGCGCGGCGACGTCGGCAGCGGCGCCGAGATCGTAATCCCGCTTGCCGTCGGCGATCTCCAGCAGGACCGTCAGCGACTCGCCGGCTCGAGCACGCTCCTCTTCTAGAGCCTGTGCGCCGCGCAGCGCAAGGTCGCGCACGAGCCCCGACCTGCTCGCCGGGCACGGATCGATCCGCGACATCGCGGAAGCGAGCTCGTCATCCACCGTCACCTGGATTCGGGACTTCGCAGTCGCCATCAGGGAAGTCAGTGTACCGCCACCCTGGTACACCAGCGGGTTCGCCGCGGCGCCGAGTTGGCGATCCCGGAGCGCCGCAAAGCGGTTCGCATATCCGGCATCAGCGGAGGGGGAGGGATTCGAACCCTCGGTAGAGGGGTTACCCCTACAACGGTTTTCGAGACCGCCCGATTCAACCACTCTCGCACCCCTCCGGGGCCCGACTCGGGACGACCGTGAAGGGTAGCGGCGGGGTGCGGTCCACGGGCAGCCGCATGGAAGATCGCCTCGACGAAGCCGGCGCGACCATGCCGGAGCGCACGAGTCATGCCCAGGCAACGCCGTCGTGGGTCGACCTTTGGACGCCCGCGGCGCGGCGTTCTCGACCATCGCCTCCGCCATGCCCGCCGCCGGTTGCACTAGCGGCGCGAGCCGAAGAAGTCCGTCAGCAGGGCGGCGCACTCGGCCGCGAGCAGTCCGCCGTCGACCTGCGGGCGGTGGTTCAGGCGCGGCTGGGCGAGCACGTCGAGCACCGAGCCCGCCGCGCCGGCCTTCGGATCGGTCGTGCCGTAGACGACGCGCGGCACGCGCGCGAGGACGATCGCGCCCGCGCACATCGCGCACGGCTCGAGCGTCACGTACAGCACGCAGTTGAGCACGCGCCACGAGCCGAGCACGCGGCTGGCCTCCCGCAGCGCGATCACCTCGGCATGTGCCGTCGGGTCCTGGCGCAGCTCGCGCTCGTTGTGACCGGCCGCGATCACCTCGCCCTCGTGCACCACGACCGCACCGATCGGGACGTCGTCGTGTTTCAGTGCATCCTGCGCCTCGCGGATCGCCAGGCGCATGAAGTACTCGTCCCGAGGAAAGAACGCGGCCGCCATCGCGCGGGGAACTATCGCATCGCGTCGCGTCACGTCACAGCCGTATCGTGTTCATGTACGTCGTCTCCTGATGTCCCCCTCCGCCGCGTGATCCCTCCTCGAGCCGTCCTCTGCAAGGGGCTCGCCGCTGCGCTGGCAGCGGTCGCCCTGCTTCCCGCCACCGCAGCGGCCGGCGAGCACACGCTGCGCGCACGCGCGGCCTACGTCCCCAACGACTCCGGCGTCGCCGCCGCGGCGGCCAGCGGCGGCTGGGCCTCCGTGCAATGGGAGCTCAACGGGCCGTTCGGGATCAACGCGCCGCAGGCGTGGTCGCAGGCCAGCCGGCTCGGCGGCAGCGGCGGCCGCGGCGTCACGATCGCGGTCCTCGACAGCGGTATCGCCTACGCGCGGCGCGGCCCGTACCGGCGCTCCCCCGATCTCGCCGGCGCGCGCTTCGTCAGGGGCTATGACTTCGTCGACAACGACCCCTACGCCAACGACGAGTACGGCCACGGCACGTTCGTCGCGAGCACGATCGCCGCGACCGCGAACAACGCCTACGGCACGGTCGGCGTCGCCTACCGGTCGAGGATCATGCCGATCCGCGTGCTCGACTTCGAGGGTCGCGGCTTTCCGTCGACGATCGCCCGCGCGATCCGCTACGCCGTCCGCCGCGGCGCCGACATCATCAACCTCTCGCTCGAGCTCTACGACGGCCCGCCGCTGGAAGAGACGCCGCGCAGCGTCACCGCCTCGCGCAGCGTGCGCTCCGCGCTCGCCTACGCGCGCGGCGCCGGCGTCGTCGTCGTGTCCGCCGCGGGCAACAGCTCCGATCCCAACGTGCCGGCGAAGAAGTACGACACGCTTGCGATCAACGTCGGCGGCACGACCGAGCACGGCTGCCTGGGCGACTACTCAAACCACGGCCCGGGGCTCGATCTCGTCGCTCCCGGCGGGGGCGCGGACGCCGACGTGTCCGGCGACGCCAACTGCCAGCCGACCCTGCCCCCCGGGCGGGACATCTCGGGCGTGAGCTTCCTCGCCAGGTCGCCGCGGCAGTTCGAGATCCTGCCCGGCTTCCGCGGCACGTCGACGGCCTCCCCGCACGTCGCCGGCGTCGCCGCGCTCGTGCTCGCCTCCGGCATCCTCGGCGACAGCCCGACGCCGGGCGCGGTCGAGCGCCACCTCGAGGCCACGGCGCGCGACCTCGGCGCCGTCGGACGCGACCGCTACTACGGCGCCGGGCTGCTCGACGCGGCCGCTGCCACGACGCCGCTCGCGCCGCCGGTCACACCGTCCGGATGATCAGCACCGAGCAGGGTGCGTGGTGCGACACCTTGTTCGGGACCGAGCCCAGCAGGAAGCGCTTGGCGCCCGTCATGCCCTTGTTGCCGACGACGATCAGGTCGCTCCCGCGCTCCTCGGCGACGTCGAGGATCGCGTCCGCCGGGTCACCCTGGCGCGCGAAGACCTCGACCTCGACGCCGGCCGCGCGGATCTCGCCGGCCGCCGCCTCGAGCGTCGCGAGCACGTCCGCACGCGGGTTGATGATCCATTGCAGGTCCTCCGGCACGACGATCGACTGCTCGCGCAGGCGCGCGTCGGAGACCGGCTCATAGGCCGAGACGAGCTCGATCCGCGCGCCGATCGAGCTGGCCAGCTCGATCGCCTGCCGGACCGCCTGCGTGGCCGTGTCCGACCCGTCCGTGCCGACGACGATCGAGCGGAACACTGGTCACGCCCGCTCAGTGATGACGGAGCATTTCGAGAACTCGAGGGCCAGCCCCGGCATCTGCGGCGGTGCTCGGATCGAACAACGGGCTCACCGCATGTTCAGCAAGATCTGCGCGACCCTGCTCGAGGAGCCATTCCGCAAAGCACATCGCGTTGCCGGCGACATCAGGTCGCCCGCCGACGTACGCCTCCCATCCCAGCTGGCTCGCCTCTGTGAAAGTCTCGTTGAAGCAAAGCTCTCCGAGCACCGGGAAACGGTCCACGAGCTCCGCATGGATAGCGCCCGGTCCCATCACCGTCGCACTGTCACGCCCGCGACCGGGAGCCAGGTCCGCCTCGCCTGCTAGCCGCAGCGTCGTCGGCCCGATGAGATCGGCGTCCCAGTCGGCGGCTTCCAGGAAATCGACGATCACAAGGTTCTCAGCGTCTGGATCGCCAGACGCCGCCAGCTCCTCCACGAACGCGAAATACGTTTCGAGCTCCTCGCGCGTCGCACCAGCACGCGCACGATCGGACACATGATCAGCAAACGTCTCAATGGCGATGCTGGACGGCCAGCGCCGCTCGCTCTCCAGTTCCGGGAGCCGCTGGCGCAGAGTCGTGAGCATCTCGCGCGCCGTCGGACCGGAAAGCGCCGCGCGGCGGCTCATCTTCCGCCCGCAGCCCGGATTGACTTGCTGAGCGCGCCGACCAGCTCGCCAGTGATCCCTCGCTCCGTGACTGACAAGCGCTCTTGACTGAGGATGGACAGCAGGTTCTGACGGTACTGGCTGGCCTTGAGATAGTGCCTGCATGCAGCGCCGCGACAACCCGCTCTGACCTCTGCTAAGAGCGCGGCTGCTGTCCCACCATCGCCGATCTTGGCGCCCGGTCGGTACAACTGCTCTACCGCGTTTCGCAGCCTCGGATTGCGCACGCCGCGCGCGATGATCACGGCGCCTTGGCGGCCCACCTTCCGGTCTACAAGCCAGCGGCGCCCCGCATGGCGCACGTCCGCGAGATGCGCGCGCTTGAATGCGTTGGCTTCGGAGGAAGATCGTGCCCCCGATGCGCGGGCCGCGTCACCAGCGAGTGATTCGAGCTGTCGAACGATCCCCGCAACCTGTACCTCTTGATCGGCTGCCTTCCAGGCATCGTGGACACGACGTATCTCGCGTGTCAGCGCGAGCTGAGCCGAATTGGCCAGCCCGACGAGGCCGCCCACCGAGCGCGCCTCGCGAATCATGGCCTTGACTAGGGCAACACTTGTCGAGAAGCCAAGGCGCCGGATTGCGTCCGAGGGCTTCTGTACGGAGAGGTCGGCACTCCGCCGGAGATCACGCACCGCGATAGCGAGTCGCGACGCAACGACGTTGCGATCGGCCGCAGCGGACGAAACGGTGAGACGATGGTCAGCGTTGCCTGTCCCGGAGGCGGCCTTCGCGTCCGGCGTCAGGCCGAGACAAACGAGGGCTGCGAGTACCGAGACCAGCCAAGGGGCCACTGTGATGAACTTGGTTACGCGCGAATTCATCATTTCGCGCACGATACCCGGAAACAATGGTGCCACCGTAAGGCCGCGCGGCGACTCACTTACGAGATCTTGACGATCGCGATGATCATGCCGACGACCACGAAGAAGACGATCGCCCCCTGCATCCACATCCATGTCGGCGACACCGCTACGTACTCCGCAGCTTGGAGTCGATCGCGGCTGCGGCAGCCTCGATGCGAGCGTTGGCGCGCTGCGTCGCGGTCGCGATCGCGTTCTGAGCCTCACCCAACGCACGTACGTTGGGATTGTTCAGTGCGGCGCTCACCGCGTTGAAGTCGGTGCCGAATTTCGTCAGCGCGGAGATGAGCTGCTCGTGCTCTGCGGACACGACGCTTGGAACCGGGATGGTGCGAAGCTTCGTCTCGAAGGTCGAGATCGTCTCCTGGAACCGCCGGAGCGTTCGCCGATACTGGCCGAGGCTCTCGGCTCCCTGCTGCGACACCTCCGACGCGCTCGTTGCGAACTCCTGCTGCGCAGCGTTGAGGTCGCGCACGTAGGCGTTCTTCGCCTCGCGGCTGTCGGCCTCGTCGCCGCATGCGCTCAGCGCGACCGCGCCCACCAGCACGGCGAGCAGCGACAGGATCCTCAGAGCTCCGGACATCGCCGGGCAATCTACCTGTCGCGGCAGTCAGCGCGCCGGTTCCAGCACCGGCGCGGCCGGCTCGGGCGGGGCATGCTGCGTCGTGCGCTGCTTGCGCTCCAGGAACGGGCGCTCGACGAAGCGGTAGGACGCCATCCCGGCGAGCACGGTCAGCGGGAAGCCGATCAGGCCCATGACGAGCACGCGCGTCTGCAGGCTGTCGTTGCGGCCGAGCAGGTTGTCGAGCTCGAGCAGCACCCAGATGTGCACGAGGTAGAACGAGTACGAGCGCGCCCCCAGCCACAGCATCGCCCTGTTGGCGAACACGCGCGGGGCGCTGCCGGTGCCGATCTGCAGGACGATCAGGCCGGCGAAGAGCAGGCCGCTCGCCAGTGCCGCCAGCAGCGCGCGGACGCCGAGGGCGTGGTGGATCGGCGTCTGGCGCGGGTCGTAGTCGCTCGTCGTGTAGACGATCGCGCACAGCAGGCCGAGCGCGAACGCGCCCCAGGCGATGTTCTTGGCCAGCCGCGCACGGTCGCGAATGTGACGCGCGAACAACGGCTCGGCGATCCCCAGCGCGACGCCGGGCATGAAGCCGTACAGGATCGCCGGCGGGGCCGTCAGCCAGCTGAAGTCGTACTTGTCATAGGCGCGCAGCGCGATGCTCACGACGGCGACGAGGCCGATCACGCCAAGCGCCAGCGCCGCCCGCTCGTGGCTGCCCCTCAACCGGCTGGCGATCAGGTAGGCGCCGTAGGCCGCGAGCGGGATCACGATGTAGAAGCCGACCTCGGCACCGATCGACCAGGCCGGTCCGATCGGGATCGACGCGTTGCCCTGCGTCTGGCCCTGGATGAAGAGGAACTGCCCGATCACCTGCCAGGCGCTGCTGCGCTCGGCCCCCGGCGCGTCGCCGATCTGGCCGTCGAGGCCGAAGCGCAGCAGCACGAGCGCGGTCAGCAGGTAGAAGACCGGCACCACGCGCAGCACGCGGTTGCGCACGTAGTTGCGCAGGCGCGGACGGCGCGTGCCCGCCACATATGCGCGCGCATACGGGCGCGCGATGAGATAGCCCGACAGGACGAAGAACGCCGACAGCGCGAGATCGATGTGGCCGAGGATCGGCGCCGCCCAGCCGTAGCTGAGCAGGTTGTTGTCCGGCACCGTGTCGGCCAGCAGGCAGACGTGCGTCGTGAAGACCAGCAGGGCACCGACGCCGCGGACGCCGTCACCGGCGATCAGCGTCCTGATCCCGACGTCGGGCTTGCGATCCGCAGGATCGGGCGGCGGGACGTCAGGCATGCGGGCAGGGTAGTGGCCGGGCGCCGGGACGCGTCCGGTGTAACGAGCCGACCGCTACCTTGGACGGTGCATCAACTCGACGAATCGAGGCTCCCCCCGCATGCTCAACTTCCTCTCCAAGCACAAGACCGAGATGCCGACGGCCGAGACGGCGCTGCCCGGCCGCCGCACCCCGATCCCCACCCCCGAGCGCCACTACGTCCTCGACGCGCCGCTGCGCGGCCCGTTCCCGGCGGACACCGAGCAGGCGATCTTCGGCCTCGGCTGCTTCTGGGGCGCCGAGCGCGTGTTCTGGCAGACGCCCGGCGTCGTCACGACCGCGGTCGGCTACGCCGGCGGCATCACGCCTAACCCGACCTACGAGGAGGTCTGCAGCGCGCGGACCGGCCACAACGAGGTCGTGCTCGTCGTCCACAAGCCCGCCGAGGTCTCCTACGACGAGCTGCTCGCGACCTTCTGGGAGGCGCACGACCCGACGCAGGGCATGCGCCAGGGCAACGACGTCGGCACGCAGTACCGCTCCGGGATCTACACCACGACCGACGAGCAGGCCGTAGCCGCGGCGGCGTCGCGCGACCGCTACCAGGAGGCGCTGAACGGCGCCGGCCGCGGTGGCGAGATCACGACGGAGATCGTGCCGGCCGCAGACTTCTACTACGCCGAGGACTACCACCAGCAGTATCTGGCCAAGAACCCGAACGGCTACTGCGGTCTGGGCGGCACCGGCGTCACGTGCCCGATCGGCGCCGGAGCGGCTCCCAGCAGCGCCTAGCCGGCATCCGCGGCACGGCGCGGCTGCGGCTGCGGCTGCGGCTGCGGCTGCGGCTGTGCGCCGGAGCCGAGCGCGGGGAAGGCACGCCGCAGCGCGGCCTCGTCGACGCCGCGCTCACCCAGCCAGCCCGCGACCGGCCCGCGCCGCAGCACGATCGCCAGGAGCGCACGGGCCGCGGCGGCGGGATCGCCGCGGTCCAGGCCGGCGACCGCCGCGGCGAAGTCATCGTCGCCCTCCTCGGGCTCGCGGCGCAGCGCGGCGAGCAGCGCCTGCGGCGAGATCTCGCAGTCGTCGAGCACCTGCCGCGCGCCCTCGGCGCCGGCGACTGCGCGCAGGATGTGGGCGCTGCCGACCTGCGCGTCCTCGCCCTCGTCGGCGAGCCGGACGGCCGCGGCGAGGGTCCAGACGGCGTCGGCTGACAGCGAGATCTCCGCGCCGCCGTCGGTGTTGCCGCGCGGCAGCCGCATGCCGATCCGCGCGCGGATCGCTCCCTCGCGCAGCCCCAGCCGGGCGAGTGCGGACTCCGCCGGGCCGCCGCAGCGCAGCGCGCCGAGCAGTAGATGCTCGGGACCGATGTCGCCGTGGCCGAGGCCGCGCGCCTCCTCGGTGGCGATCAACACGATCCGGCGCGCGCTCGGGGTGAAGCGCTTGAACATCGGGGATCTACCTCCTGGCGGAGCTCACATGATTCCGGGGACACCTGCGGTCCTGCTCACATCCGCGCGCAAGAGGAAGTGGGTCGGCTCGCCGACCGGGTCGGCGCGATGCAGCGCGATCGTGCCCGCGATCGGGACGAGCAGGCCCTGGGCGTGCATGTAGACCGTCTCGATGTCGGCGCTCTGGATCTCGCCGGCCTTCAGGGCGCGGGCGATCTCCTGGTGGGACTTGAGGTTCTCGCGATCGATGATCGAGGGCCAGCGGGCGGCGCGCAGGTCCTCCTCGCGGCAGCCCAGCAGCGAGCAGAACGCCTCGTCGAGGCGCTTGAACTGGCCGTCGAGCGAGATCAGCGCCGCGGCCTGGCCGGCCGACACGTCAGGCAGCGCGGGCCGCGGCTCGGTGGGCACCGCCGGTGCGGCGGCCTGCGCTGCCGGGACCGTCCATGGCGTCGGCTGGCGGGCCGGGGACGCGCCGGTCAGCGGCGGCTGCTGGTGCAGGTCGCCGGGCTCGGGATCGAACGCGAACTCGGCACGGATCGCCGCGGCGGCGGCGCGGGCGCGCTCGGCCTCGCCGAGCAGCTCCTGCGCGCGGACCTTCGCCTGCTCGCGCTCGGTACGGACGTCGGCGGCGGCTGCAGCGGTCGTCTCGAGCTCGGCGCGCGTGCGCTCGAGCGCCGCGCGCACGGCCTCGAGCTCGGCGCGCGTGTCATCCACCTCGGCGCGCGCGCCGGCAAGCTCTCCGCGCAGGCCGGCCAGCTCCTCGCCCCGCGCCTCCAGCTCGGTGCCGCGACGCTCGAGCTCGGTGCCACGCGCCTGCGCCTGCGCATGGGCCTCGGCGAGCTCGGCGAGCCGGGACTCGAGCTCGGCGCGAACGCTTGCGAGCTCCCCGCCGCGAGCGGCGATCTCACCGTCGTGGGCGCTGAGCGCGGCGCCGCGGGCGTCGATCTCCGCGCGCGCGGCGGTGAGCTGCTCGCGTGTCCCGGCGAGGGCGTGCTCGCGCGCCTCGAGCTCGGCGCGGGCGGCGCGCAGCTCGTCGTCGCGCGCATGCAGCGCCGCGGTGCGCCGCTCGAGCTCGGCGTCGCGGTCCTGCAGTGCGGCGTCGCGGCTGTGCAGCTCATCGGTACGGCTCTGCAGCTCGCCGACGCGCGCTTGGAGCTCACCATGGCGGACGTGCAGCTCGGCGTCGCGGGCGGCCAGCCCGGCGCGGGCCGCGGCGAGCTCCTCGTTGCTGATCTCCAGCTCGGCGCGGACGCCCTCGAGCTTGGCCTTGCGCGAGTCGAGCTTGCCGCGGGCCGCCTGCAGCTCTGCGCGGACGGCCTCGAGCTCGCCGCTGACCGCGCCGATCTGGCCCGGCGCGGCGCTCAGCTCGCTGCGCGCGGCAGCGAGCTGTTGGCGGGTGGTCTGCAGCTCGCCGCGCGCGCTCTCGAGGTCGGCGTGCAGGGCCGATGCCTCGCCGCGCGCGAGGGCGCTCTCGCCGCGTGCCGCCTGCGACTCGCCGCGCGCGGACAGCAGCTCGGCGCGCACGGCGTCGGCCTCGGATTGCGCGGCCTCGGTCTCGGCCCGCAGCGCGACGAGCTCGCTGTCGGCGCTCTCGTTGTGCGCGGCGCGCTCGGCATGGACGGCGTCGCGGAGCGCGCGCAGCTCGGTGCGGGCGCGCTCGGCGTCGGCCCGCGCCTCCTCGGCCTCCGCGCCGGCGGCCTCGACGGCGGCCAGCGCGGACCGCGCCTCGGCGCGCACGGCGTGCAGCTCGTCGCGGGCGCTATCGGCCTCGGTCTGGGCGGCCTGAAGGTCGGAGCGGGCCGCGTCGGCCTGGGCTCGCGCGGCCTGCGCTGCGGTGGTCGCGGCGGCGGCCTCGGCCTGCGCGGCCTGCAGCTCGCCGCGCGCGGCGTCGGCCTCGGCGCGCGCGGTCAGCAGCGCGTTGCGGACCGCGTCCGCCTCGGCGCGGGCGGTGTCGGCGGCGGCCTGCGCATCACCCCCGGCGGACTCGGCGCGGGCGCGCTGCGCCTCGACCTCCGCGCGGGCGGCCTGCGCGTCGGCGCGGGCGGCCTGCGCCTCGGCCTGCGCGGCCAGCGCCTCGGCGGCCGCGGCCTGGGCCCGGGCGCGGGCGGCCTGCGCCTCGCTGCGAGCCGAGACGACCTCGGCCTGGGCGGCGTCGGCGGCGGCGCGGGCGGAGCCGACCTCGGCCTGCGCGCCGGCTGCGGCGACGCGCGCCTGCTCGGCCTGGATCCGCGCGGCCTCGAGCTCGCGGCGGGCCTCCTCGAGGCGCGTGCGCGCATCGTCGCGCTCGCCGGTCAGCAGCTCGACGCGCCCTTCGCCGGCCGCCTGCACGCTGAGCGCGCGGGCGCTCGCCGCGTCGCGCTCGGCGACGGCGTGAGAAAGCTTTCCGAGCGCCTCCTCGCGCTCGATCTTCGCGGCGGCGGCGTCGTGCTCGGCCTCCTCGAGGCGCTCGCGCAGCACCCGCGCGCGCTCGACGAGATCCTCCAGACCGGGAAGCTGGCCGACGGACCTGGCGTCGGCGCCCTGCGAGGCGCGGCCCGCCGCCTCGTCCTTGCGCCGCGCCGCCGCTGCGGCGGCGGTGCGCGCCGCCTCGCGCTGGTCGGCCATGCGGCGCTCGACGTCCTCGCGTGTCAGCGCCGGCGCGTCGACGTCGTGCACGACGATCAGGATGCCCGCCAGGCGGGCGCTCGGATCGGGCTGGCGACCGTCGCGCACGACGCCCTCGATCGCCTCCAGCGCCCGGCCATGGCGCAGGCGCAGATCCTCGGGGTTCCATGTGCCCGCGTCGCGCGAGCCGAGCTCGCTCAGCAGCGACGTGAACTCCCAGCCCAGCGCGAGCGGCACCGCGACGACGACGAAGCGCAGCGAGCGCACCGCCCCGCCGGGCGTCTGCGCGCGGAACGTCCGCGGCGCCGGCAGGCCGGCGTCGTCGGCGAGCAGCAGCTGGTCGAAGGCGTTGCGGACGGACTCGTCGGCGCCGGGGACGAGCACCTCGGCCGTCGGGCGTCCCACGAGCCGGTCGGCGGGCGCTCCGAGCAGGCCGACGACGCCGACACCGCATTCGGCGACCGAGCCGTCCGGCGTGCTGAGGACGTAGCTGCCGTCGGCCAGCCCCAACAGGACCTGCTCGATCTCCCTCTCACGGACCGCGGGCGCAGCCAACTGATCGCCCTGAAGGCTCATGGAGTACGTATCGGCCGCGACGGGCGGTTGTTGAGCGCAGCGGGCCTGGATGGTGGAAACGTCCGGTCGCGGTGGATCGCGCGCCGGAGCACGCGGCCGGCGAGGCCCGCGACCTCGCGTGACGTTCGCCTGTGGACCGGCGCCATCGCAGGGGCCGCGCTCAGTGCCGTGACCGGCCGTGCGCCGCGACGATGTTCGCTGTGGCGCGGACCGGCTTGCCGCGGTCGCACTCGATCGCGATGTGGTGCAGGCGCCAGTGCAGGTAGCTCTCGGTGCTCTCGCCGAAGAGCTCGGACAGCCGTGTCAGGTGCTCGGGCCAGTGCTCGGTCTGGCGCTCGCGCAGCAGGCCGTAGCAGGAGATCAGCGCGGCGCGCTCGTCGGGCGTGCACAGGCCGGCCTCGACGAGAGTGGCCAGCAGCGGTCCCCAGCGCGCGGCGACCTGCGGCGGCGAGCCCTCGGGGTCGACGGCGCAGATGAGCCCGATCGAGCGCCCGACGCCCTCGTTGATGTCGACGCGCGCCCGGACCTCGCCCTGCGGTTGCACGATCTGCTCGAGCGTCGCGCGCAGCGCGCGCGCCTCGTCGCGATCGCGCAGGGCTTCGACGAGGTCGACGAGCTCGTCGGCCTGCAGGCGCGAGAGCCACAGGCGCACGTCGTCGGGGCGCCCGGCGACGAGCCCGGCGCGGTCGATGCGGGCCGACTCCGGCAGGCGCCGCACGAGCGCGCGCATCGAGTGCAGCGCCGGCGGTTGCAGGGGCGTGGCGCGCAGCGCCTCGAAGCCGATCTCGAGCGCCCGGATGAGGACCTCGAGCGGTCGGCGCGACGCCTCGGGAAGCCCGGCCAGCCGCATGCCGAAGGAGAAGCTGGGCTGATCGCGCTGCGCCAGGTCGACCCACACGTCGCGCGTCGCCCGGTGCAGCGGGAAGCCGGGCTCGCGACGCCCGCAGAAGCGGACGACCGGCGCCCAGCTCGGCGCGCTCGCCAGCTCCTCGGGCAGCTCGACGAGCGGGTGGCGCCCGGCGAGCATCTGCATGCCGCCGGTCTCGGAGTCGGCGCAGAAGAGCACGTCGGCATCGGCCGCGTCCGTGCCGAGGCGGCATTCGAGGCCGAAGCGGGCGATGAGCTCGGCGGGAACCGTGTCGACCGCGGAGCGGATGCGGGCTGCGCTCTGCTCGCCCACCAGCCCATCCGGCAGGTACGGGAGGACGAGATCGACGAGTTCGTCGAGCGCGCCGCCCGGCTTGGCCGGTGGCGCCTGGGAGGTCTTGCGCGACGTCACGCGTCGCCGAGCTGTGTTCTGGCGAGAGCCATCTGGGGGTAGATCGGCAATCCTTCGCGTCAAGCTGAATGCGACTGCTTCAGCACCGGACATCCTGCCCGCGTTCCACGGCGATCTCGTAACAGCGGCCGGCGCGTCCTACGCCGTCCCTGCTACCCGGCCGGGCCATCGCCCGGCCGGCCCCTCCGACTTCGTGGTCCCGTCTCGCCGAACCCTTGAGTCGGACCTCCGATGGGCGGTCCGAGCACGCTAGCCGTGGGGTCGTCGGGCCACAAGCGCGGTGGCGAAAGTATGTTCACTGCGACCCCGAAGGTCACAGCTTTCGTGGCGCTTCTATCGCGTCACGCGCGCGGCGAGCACGATGTACTGCGTCCCGCGCGTCTCGAGCCGCACGGCGTTGCTCGTGTTGCCCTCGACGGTCTCCAGCTTGCCGTTGCTCGGTGTGGCGCGCGCAAGCGCCAGGTGCGATGCGCGCACGCCGTCGCGGAACTTGTAGAACACGATGTCGCCGGGTCCGATCGCCGACACCGAGATCTTGCGCAGGTGGCGCCGGCCCGCGATCGCGTCGTCGTAGGAGCGGTCGGGATCGATCAGGCGCGAGGCCAGGTTGATGCCGGCGCGCTTATAGGCCTGGTGCACGAACGCCCCGCACCAGACGCGGCATGGCGGCACCTTCAGGCCCATGTCGCGCTGCCAGCGGTCGATCGTCGGCGAGCAGTTCGTCGTGCCGCGCTCCTTCGTGCCGTTCTGGGCGACCGCCCATGCGACGGCGCGCTCGCGCTGGGAGCTGCCGGCATCGGTGGCGCTGCCCGCGGTCGGCACGAGCGCGCCAAGCGCCGTGCAGACGAGGGCAACGGCGATCAGGACCGGGAGGCGACGCATGAGGTCCAGATGATGCCCCATCGCACGACCGCGATGAGTCACCCGTCCGCGAGCGCCGCCTCCAGCTCGGCGTCCACGGCCTTGCGCAGCGACGCGTCGAACCCGATCGGCGCGATCTCGAACAGCGCCGCCCCGCTCGGGTCGGTGACGATCGTCTCGGTCGACAGTCCCTCGATCAGCGGCCGCGCGACGCGGGCATCGACGGGGGTGACGAGCCCGATCCACAGCGAGGACAGCCACGGCGTCAGCAGCGGCACGGGCACCTTCGGCCGCGGCCGGCGGCCGAGCGCGACCGCCATGCGGTCGAGCATCGCGCCGTAGGCGAGCACGTCGGGCGAGCCGATCTGGACCTCCCGCCCGGCCGATCGCGCGACCTGCGGCGCGGCCGCGAGGTAGGCCACGACGTCGTCGATGTCGATCGGCTGGGTCGGCGTCGAGAGCCAGCGCGGCGCGATCATCACCGGGAGCCGTGCGACGAGGTGGCGCAGCGTGCGGTAGGACTCGCTGCCGGCCCCGACGACCATCCCCGCGCGGAAGTACGTCAGCGGCGGCCCGACCCGGGCCAGCGTGCGCGCGGTCGCGTCGCGGCTGCGCAGGTGCTTGGAGCCGGGCGCGTCGCCGAGGCCGCCGAGATAGATCACGCGGCCGACACCCGCCTGCGAGCACATCCGTGCGAACGCCTCCGCGCAGCGCCGCTCGCGTTCCTCGAAGTCGCCGGCCTCACCGCGCCCCATCGAGTGCACGAGGTAGTAGGCGACGTCGATCCCGTCCCCCGCCCCTTCCAGCGACGCGGCCCGCAGGACGTCGCCCTCATGCAGCTCGAGGCGCGGATCGTCGACGGGGAGGTTGCGCGCGCGGGTCCTGTCGCGCACGAGCGCCCGGACATCGCACCCGTCGGCGAGCAGGCGGCGCACGAGCGCCCCGCCGATGAACCCCGTCGCGCCGGCCACAAGTGCGTGCATGTGAGGAACATACGCCTCGCGAACCTGTGCGGACCGGCCGCGGGCGAGCAACTCCTGCGCTTTCGTGGCATGACGTGTCCACGAGTCTGCGACTTTCGTACACTCCGCGGCGGGGACGTGTCCAGGTCGGTCGTCGCACGATGCGAGCACTGCGCGCTGACCGATGCCGGATACACCCACCCTGATAACCGACCGCCCGAACCGGCGTGACCGCGCGCTGCGAGTGACCCGGTGAGCCCATCGAGCCCGCGCGTCCGCGTTCTCGTGGCCGACGATCATCCGCTCTATCGCAAGGCGGTCGGCGACGCGATCAAGCGCCGCGCCAACCTCGAGCTCGCCGGTGAGGCGGGCGACGGCACGCAGGCGCTGGCGCTGATCCGCGAGCTGTCTCCAGACGTCGCCGTCGTCGACGTCCAGATGCCCGGGATCGACGGTTTCGGCGTCCTCAACGCGGTCATGCGCGACGGCCTCAGCACACGCGTCCTGCTGCTGACCGCGAGCGAGGACTCCGCCGCCGCCGTCGAGGCGATCGGCGCCGGCGCCGGCGGCTACCTGCTCAAGGACGCCGACGCCGACGCGGTCTGCGACGCGGTCGCCGCGGTCGCGCGCGGCGAGACGGTCCTCGCCGGCGACATCCAGGCGAGCCTTGCGCGCGCGATCCGGCCGCGTGCCGCCGAGGACAGGCCCGTCCTCAGCCCGCGCGAGCGCGAGATCCTCGTGCTGACCGCCGACGGGCTCTCGGCCCCGGAGATCGCTGCCCGGCTCATCCTCAGCCCGGCGACCGTGCGCACCCACCTGCAGCACCTCTACGACAAGCTCGGCGTCTCGAACCGCGCCGCCGCCGTCGCCGAGGCGATGCGGCGCGGGCTCGTCGAGTAGCGCACGCGTCGGCGAGCGCATCATTCGATTGAAGGATGCGGGACTCGGGCCGGCCAGCCGACAATATCGACATGAGCACCCCCGCCAGGATGCTGCAGTCGTTCGCCCTGCGTCACCTGCCGCACGGCCGGACGCTGCCCGACGCGGAGTGGCAGCGCCGTCACCGGGCGATCCTCGGCCTGCTCTGGGTGCTCGCCGCCATGCTGCCGCTGTACGGCGTCCTCATGGGCCATGCGCTCGGCCACGACCTCGCCTACGGGCTCGGCCTGCTCGCCGTCGCAGCGCTCGCGAGCCGCGTCGGCCCCAGGCACGCGCTGTCGTCGGGGATCGCCTCCTTCGGCCTGTGCATGGCGTCGGCGATCGCCGTGCATCTCGCCCGCGGCGCCATCGAGGCGCACTTCATGTTCTTCGTGATGATCATCGTCATCTCGCTCTACGAGGACTGGCGCCCGTTCCTGATCGCGTTCGGCTTCGTCGTCGCCCACCACAGCCTGATGGGCGTCGTCGCCCACGACTCGGTCTACGCCCACGCCGGCAACCCCTGGGTGCTGACGCTCGTCCACGGCGGGTTCGTCGCCGCGGCCGGCATCGCGAGCATCGTCAGCTGGCGCCTGAACGAGACCCTGCGCGAGGAGAGCCGCCGCGCAGGCGACCGCGCCCAGGAGAGCGACGCGCGCTTTCGCAGCGCGTTCGAGGACGGTCCGCTCGGCATGGCGCTCGTCGAGATCTCGGGCAGCGGGATCGGCACGCTGCGCCAGGTCAACCGCACGCTGTGCGAGCAGTTCGGCTACTCCGGATCCGCGCTGAAGGACGTCGACGTGCGCACACTGCTCGATCCCTCCTCGGCCCCTGTGCTCCTGATGCACGTCGCGGCGCTGCACGCCGGCGAGGTCACCGTCCACGACGAGCTGCGGCTGCGCCGTCACGACGGCCACGTCTTCGACGGCCGCGTCAGCATGTCGCTCGTCGCCGGTACGGGTCCCGGCGAGCCGGCGCGCGACCTCATCGTGCAGGTCGAGGACGTCACCGAGCGCAACCGGCTCAAGCGCGAGCTGCAGGACCTGGCCGACCACGATCCGCTCACGGGGCTGGCCAACCGCCGGCGCTTCAACGCCGAGCTCGCCGCGCGGCTCAGCACGGGCAAGCGCCCGCGCGAGGGCGGCGCGGTCATCCTCGTCGACCTCGACGGCTTCAAGGAGATCAACGACACCCTCGGCCACGGGTCCGGCGACGAGCTGCTGATCGCCGTCGCCGCGGCGCTGCGCGAGACCTGCCGCGGCGACGACGTCATCGCGCGGCTCGGCGGCGACGAGTTCGCGGTGCTTGTCGGCAACGCGACCGCGGCCGCCGCCCGCGGCGTGGCCGAGCGAATCGTCACGGCGCTGCGCGACCGGGCGGTGATCGGCTACGGGGCCACCGAGCGCCGCGCGGCGGCCAGCGTCGGCGTCGTCGTCTACTCGCGCAACACCGAGATGACCAGCGACCAGTTGCTCAACGACGCCGACCTCGCGATGTACGAGGCCAAGGACAACGGCGGCAACCGCTGCGCCGTCTACAGCGCCGATCCCGCCGCCACCGATGGATCCGACCACGCGCCGTCGTGGCCCGAGCAGATCCGGCGCGCGCTCGACGACGAGCACCTGACGATGTACGCGCAGCCGATCGTCGACCTCCACAGCGGCGCCGTCATGAACTTCGAGCTGCTGCTGCGGATGGTCGGTCCGGCGGGTGAGATCATCGCGCCGGGCGCGTTCCTGCCGGTGGCCGAGCGCCGCGGGATGATCCGCGCGATCGACCGCTGGGTCATCGGCGAGGCGATCGCGCTGCTCGACGAGCTCGGCTTGAGCCCCCCGGCCGGTGATGCCGGCGTCAACGGCGAGATCCGCCTGCACATCAACCTCTCGGGCCGCTCGCTGTCGGATCTCGACTTCATGGACTTCATCCGCGCGAAGATCGAGGGTGCGGGCGTCGACCCGCACCAGCTCGTCTTCGAGATCACGGAGACCGCGGCGATCGCCAACGTCGACGACGCCTGCCGCTTCCTGACCAGCCTCTCCGAGCTCGGTTGCGGCATCGCGCTGGACGACTTCGGCGCCGGCTTCGGCTCGCTGCACTACCTCAAGAACCTGCCGGTCGACCTGCTGAAGATCGACGGCCAGTTCATCACGAACCTCACGACGAACCCCGACGACCTCGTCGTCGTCGAGTCGCTCGTGCGAATGGCCGGCGGCCTGCGCATGCGCACGGCCGCCGAGTACGTCGAGGATGCCGCCACGCTGCAGCTCATCGGCGACCTCGGCGTCGACTTCGCGCAGGGCTACCACACCGGCCGGCCCGGGCCTGCGCGTCAGGTCATCCGGGCGGCGAGGAGCGCGCGCTCCTCCCAGTCGTAGTAGCGGGTCGGACGGATGCACAACGACCAGCGATGAGTTGTGCGCCGTGCGTCGGTCTCAACGCACAGATCCGACGCTGAGGAGGCCGTCATGAACGCCGCGCAGACCGCGCCCGCCCGCACCGCCACAACGCCGCAGGACGAGGACCGCTCGCGCTGGACGGCGCTGATCGTCCTCTGCGCCGGCGTGCTGATGATCGTCCTCGACGTCACCGTCGTGAACGTCGCGCTGCCGTCGATCCAGGACGACCTCGGCTTCTCGCAGTCCGGCCTCGCCTGGGTCGTCAACGCGTATCTCATCGCCTTCGGCGGGCTGCTGCTGCTCGCGGGCCGGCTCGGCGACCTCATCTCGCGGCGCGGCGTGTTCCTTGCCGGCCTCGCCGTCTTCACGCTCGCCTCGGCGGCGTGCGGCCTCGCGCAGAGCCAGGAGATGCTCGTCGCCGCGCGCTTCGTGCAGGGGATCGGCGGCGCGATGACGTCCGCCGTCGTGCTCGGGATGATCGTCACGATGTTCCCCGAGCCGGGCGAGCAGGCCAGGGCGATCGGCGTCTATGGCTTCGTCGCATCCGCCGGCGGAGCGGTCGGACTGCTCGTCGGCGGCGCGCTCACGCAGGCGATCAGCTGGCACTGGATCTTCTTCGTCAACATCCCGATCGGGATCGCGACCGCCGTGCTCGCGAGCCGCCTCGTCGTCAAGGACCGCGGGATCGGCTTCGCCGGCGGCGCGGACGTGCTCGGCGCGGTGCTCGTCACGTCGGCGCTGATGCTGCTCGTCTACACGATCGTCAACCCGGCGGCCGAGCTCGGCTGGGGCGCGGGCCGCACGCTCGCACTCGGCGCCGCCGCGCTCGTCCTGCTGGCGCTGTTCCTCGTGCGGGAGGCGACAGCGCGCACGCCGCTGATCCCGCTGAGCATCTTCCGCTCGCGCAACCTCTCCGGCGCGAACCTCATCCAGGTGGTGTCGGTCGCCGGCATGTTCGGGATGTTCTTCATGGGCGCCCTGTACCTGCAGAACGTGCTCGACTACGACGCGCTGCAGACCGGCCTCGCGTTCCTGCCGGCCACGGTGATCATGGGCGCGCTGTCGCTCGGCTACTCGCACAGGCTCGTGCTGCGCTTCGGCGCCAGGGCGACGCTCGTGCCGGCGCTCGGGCTGATCTCGGTCGCGCTGGCGCTGTTCACGCTGGCGCCCGTCGACGGCGACTACGTGATGCACGTGCTGCCGGTGACGGTCCTGCTCGGCATCGGCGCCGGCCTCGCCTTCCCCGCGCTGATGACGCTCGCGATGTCCGGCGTGCAGCCCGGCGAGGCGGGCCTCGCGTCGGGCCTGGTCAACACGACCGCGCAGGTCGGCGGCGCGCTCGGGCTGGCCGTCCTGGCGACCCTCGCCGCGACGCGCACCGGCGATCTGACGGCCGCGGGCGAGCCGCTCGGGGCGGCGCTCAACGGCGGCTACCACCTCGCGTTCATGATCGGCGCGCTGCTGATCGCCGCGGGGATCGTCGTCGGGCTCGTCGTGCTGGAGTCCGACAAGGCGGCCGCGCAGGAAGCGCAGGCGGCTGCGCCGCAACCCTGCACCGAGACGGCGTGAGCGATCGCCGCCGCGGTCTACGCTGCTGAGCGATGGCACGACCAGCGACTGGCACCGGCGGACCGCCGGCGGCGCTGCTCGCCGCGGCGCGCGGCGGTGACGAGGACGCGTTCGGCCGCCTCGTCACCCCGCATCGCCGCGAGCTGCACGCGCACGCCTACCGGATGCTCGGCTCGGTCCATGACAGCGAGGACGCGCTGCAGGACGCGCTGCTGCGAGCCTGGCGCGGGCTGCCGCGCTTCGACGGACGCAGCTCGCTGCGCCCCTGGCTGTACAAGATCACGACGAACACGTGCCTGGATCTGATCGGGCGCCGCCAGAAGCGCGTGCTGCCGATCGACCACGTCGCGCCCGCCGACCTCGGCGAGGCGCCGGGGCGCCCGCTGATCGAGACGGTCTGGGTCGAGCCGTACCCCGACGAGGCGCTCGGCCTCGAGGACGGCTTCGCCGGCCCGGATGCGAGCATCGAGCTGCGCGAGAGCGTCGAGCTCGCCTTCATCGCGGCGCTGCAGCACCTGCCGGCCAACCAGCGCGCGGCGCTGATCCTGCGCGAGGTGCTCGGATTCTCGGCAGCGGAGTGCGCCGACACGCTGGACACGACGGTGGCGTCGGTCAACAGCGCGCTGCAGCGGGCGCGCCGGACGATCGACGAGCGCCTGCCGCAGCGCAGCCAGCAGAGCACGCTGCGCGCGCTCGGCGACGAGCGGCTGCGCGAGATCGTCGAGGGCTACATGGACGCGATGCAGCGCGGCGACGTCGAGGCGGTCGTGGCGATGCTCGCGCAGGACGCGGCGTGGTCGATGCCGCCGCTGGCCACGTGGTATTCCGGCGCGCAGTCGCTGCGCTCGTTCCTCACCATCGGCCCGCTGTCGGGGGCGTGGCGCTGGAGCCGGATCGTGTCGACCGCCAGCGGCCAGGCCGCGGTCGCCGCCTACACATGGCGCGACGGCGAGAGCTGCTTCCGGCCGTTCGCGCTCGACGTGCTGACGATCTCAGGCGACGGCGCGATCACGGACATCACCGCGTTCATCGCGCGCTCGGCCGAGCCGGTCGCGCCCGAGCGCTTCGCGCGCTATCCCGACGAGGCCGTCGACGCCACGGCGGCGACGGCGCTGTTCGCGCGCTTCGGGCTGCCGGCACGGGTGGACTGATCCTGGCGGTGGGCCCCGACGGTCCGTGGTCGGTACGTACCAGCGCGCGGCTGCGCGTTCTCGTCGACCGCAGGGCCGCCGACCACGGAATCGCGCAGTACATCCACCAGCTGCCGAACGTCAGCCCGATGATCGCCTCGCCGAGCGTGATGATCACGACCGCAGCGCTCGGCGATGTGACCGGCGTGCCACGGCGTGCCGGCGGTGGCGGGCGTCATGTCGCGAGCCCGGACCGCTTACCCGACGCGCAGGCGCGCCGCCGCGGCGCGCGCCGTCGCGCGTGCTGTCTGGGCATCTGAGCCGCGGGCGATCGCGACGGCCATGCGGCGGTTGGGCCGCGCGTCGGGCTTGGCGAACACGCGCACGTCGACGCTCGGGTCGACGGCCATCGCCGCGGCGATGCCGGTGATCGACGGGGCGTCGCCGTGCGACGTCGCCAGGCACACCGCCGAGGCGCCGGGCGACAGCAGCGGCACCTCGCCCTGCGGGACGGGCAGGCCGAGGATCGCGCGGACGTGCAGCGCGAACTCGCTCAGCGCCTGGGTCGCCATCGTCGTCATACCGGTGTCGTGCGGGCGCGGCGAGACCTCGCTGAAGAGCACCTCGTCGCCGGCGACGAACAGCTCGACGCCGAAGATCCCGCTGCCGCCGAGCGCGTCGGTCACCTGCCGCGCCAGCTCGCGGGCCGCCGCGAGGGTCGCGGGCGCCATCGCGTGCGGCTGCCAGCTCTCGCGGTAGTCGCCGTCCTCCTGGAGGTGGCCGATCGGCGCGCAGTACGAGGTGCCGCCGGCGTGGCGGATCGTCAGCAGCGTGATCTCGTAGTCGAAGTCGACGAACGCCTCGACGATCACGCGGCCGGCGCCGACGCGGCCGGCCTGCTGGGCGTACGTCCACGCGGCCGCGACCTCGCCGGCGTCGCCGATCACCGACTGGCCCTTGCCCGAGGACGACATCACGGGCTTGATGACGCACGGCGTGCCGAGCGCGGCGACGGCGACGCGGACGTCGTCCTCGGAGTCGCAGAAGCGGTAGTCGCACGTCTTCAGGCCGAGCTCCTCGGCGACGAGCCGGCGGATCCCCTCGCGGTCCATCGTCAGGCGCGCGGCGCGGGCCGTCGGCACGACGTGCAGCCCTTCTTCCTCCAGCTCCATGAGCACCGGCGTCGCGATCGCCTCCAGCTCGGGGACGACGAGCAGCTGCGCGCACGGGCGCGCGCGCTCGGCGTGCAGCAGCGCGCGCAGCGTGTCCGGGTCGGTCATGTCGATCACCGCGTGGCGCTGGGCGACCTGCATCGCGGGCGCGCCGGCGTAGCGGTCGACGGCGAGCACCTCGCAGCCCAGGCGCAGCGCCTCGATCGCGACCTCGCGACCGAGCTCGCCGCTGCCGAGCAGCACGATCCGCACGGCGGAGGCGGTCAGCGGTGGCCCGGGGACGAAGCTCACGATCGGGCAGCGTACGCCGTCAGGGGGCGGTGCGGATTCGGACCGACAGGCAGGTCACGCAGCCCTCGAGCTTCTCGAACTCCGTGATCGCGACCTCGACGACCTCGAGGCCGCGCTCGCGCAGCAGGGCGGCCGTGCGCGGTGCGTCGGCGGACATCAGGACGGCGCCGCCGCCAAGGTCGACGACGGCCGTGCCGTGCTCCTCGGGGACGTCGAGGAAGTCCGGGTACGCATCCGGATCGTCGATGTTCTCCGTGCGTCCGATGATCGTCCCGCCGGGCAGCGCCGTGACGCCGGACTTCAGGTGCAGGACCTTCGTCACCGGCACGGCGACGACGGTCCAGCCGGCCGGCTCGACGATCGCGCGCAGCTGCTCGATGCCGGCGTCGTCGGTGCGCGCGCTGCGCCCGACGTGGACCGTGCGGCCGACCTTCAGCACGTCGCCGCCGTCGAGCGTGCCGGGCGGCGCGATGCGGTGCACGTCGAGCGCCAGCGCGTCGAGAGCGGCCGCGACCGTCGCGAGCTCGCCCCGCCGCGAGTCGGCGCCCGGCGACGTCAGCACGGCGAGATCGCCGAACACGACGACGGCGTCCTCGACGAAGACGCCGTCGGGATGCTCGTCGGCGGGCTCGATCTCGATCACCTCCCAGCCGCGCGTGCGAAACGCGTCGACGTACCCACGCCACTGGACGAGCGCGAGGTCCGCGTCGACGGGCACGCGGTGCAGGTGCGTCAGCTCGCCGGCGGCGAGCCGCGGGGACGGGCGGCGGGTGAGGATCCGCGGCGACATCCGGCTAGCCGCGGTCGCCCCACAGACGCCCGCGCAACCCCGACGCCCGCGCGACCGGCCGTGAGACCGCGGCGCGGATCGTCTCCTCGGTCCCGACGAGCACCAGCCGCCTGCGCGCGCGCGTCGCCGCCGTGTAGAGCAGCTCGCGCGTGAGGATCCGCGACGTCGCCGCCGGCAGCAGCACGACGGCGGTGTCGAACTGCGAGCCCTGGCTCTTGTGGATCGTCATCGCGAACGCGGTCTCGATCGCGCCGAGCCGCGTCGGTGTGAACTCGAGCAGCTCGCCGCCGCGCTCGAACGCGGCGCTGACGCGGTCGGCGTCGGTCTGGACGATGACGCCTGTGTCGCCGTTGTAGAGGCGCAGCTCGTAATCGTTCTGGGTGACGAGCAGGGGCCGGCCGACGTAGGCGACGCCGTCGGGGTCCAGGCCGGGGATCGCGGCCGCGAGCCAGCCCTCGACGCGGGCCGTCCAGGCGGCGACCCCCTGCGCTCCACGGCGGTGCGCGCAGAGGATCCGCAACGCGCCGAGCGCGGCGATCGCGTCGTGCGCGGCACCGGCCCGCGCGGCCTCGACGACGCTGCGGCCGGCGGCGACGGCCTCGTCGCGGAGCGCCGCGAGCGCAGGGTGCGTCTCGGCCTCGGCCGCGGCGGCGTCGACGGCGATCCACGACACGTCGTCGGGCGCGGTCGCGAGCAGGTCGATCACCGCGTCCGGGTCGCCGCGGCGGATCGCCTCGGCGAGCAGCGCGATCGCGCCGCCGAAACGATGGACCCGGTCCAGGACGACGATGCCGTTGCCCTCGCCCGCCGGGCCCACGATGTCGCCGAGCACGGCGCCGGCCTCGATCGACGTGAGCTGGCCCGGGTCGCCGACGAGGATCAGGCGCGCGTCGGGACGGACGGCCTCGACGAGCCGCGCCATCAGCGACAGCGACACCATCGAGGTCTCGTCGACGATCACGACGTCGTGCGGCAGGCGGTTGCCGCGATGGTGGCGAAAGCGGCTGTGGCTGCCGGGTCGCCAGCCCAGCAGCCGGTGCATCGTCGACGCGCGCAGGTCCAGCAGTTGCGCGCGCACCGCATCGTCGACGGCCAGTTGCCCAGCCTCGGCGTGGACGGACTCCTCGAGCCGGGCCGCGGCCTTGCCAGTCGGCGCGGCGAGCGCGACCAGCGGCGGCGGCTCGCCGGCGGCGGCGGCCTGCTCGGCGAGCAGCGCGACGATCCGCGCGACGGTCGTCGTCTTGCCGGTGCCCGGACCGCCGGCGACGACGGCGAAGCGCCGCAGCACGGCCGTGGCAGCGGCCATCCGCTGGCCCGCGTCGGCCTCGTCGCCGGCGAACAGGCGCTCCAGGCCGGCGGCGAGCACGCCGGCGTCGGCGCTCGCGGCCGGCCCGTCGCTGAACGTGCGCAGGTCGGCGGCGACCTCGCGTTCCTCGCGCCAGTAGCGGTCCAGGTACAGCGTGGAGCCGACGAGGCGCAGCGGGCGGGCGGCCTCCGGGTCGGTGTCCTCGCCGACGGCCGCGAGCGGGCTGGCCGCGAGCGCGCCGACCCATTCGTCGGGCTCGGGCCACGGCAGCGCCGACAGGTCGACGGGCTCGTCGGAGTCGACCGCCGCCGTCGAGCGGATCGTCGCGAGATCGACGAGCACGTGACCCAGGCGCGGCCCGCGGACGGCGAACGCCGCGGCAAGCGCGACGCGCTCGTCCGTCTCGCCGGCCAGCTCCGTCAGCCGCACCGCGACGTGGACGTCGGCGGCCGACAGCACGCCGATGTCGTTGAACGCGCGCAGCAGCCCCGGCGCGTGGCGCGCGCGCCGGGCGTCGTGCGCGTCGATCTCGGTCGCAGCGGGCACGATCACGGCGCCTGCCCCTGGTCGAACACGTCGCTGAGCGCCGCGATCAGGGCGCCCGGCGGGCGCCACGCGAACACGCCGCAGGGCGCGCCGTCGAAGGTCGGCGTCGCGGGCCCGGTCATGCCGCGCAGGAACAGATACAGGACGCCGGCGATGTGCCGGTCCGGGTCGTAGTCGGGCAACCGCCAGCGCAGGTAGCGGTGCAGCGCGACGGTGTACAGCAGCGCCTGCAGCCCGTAGTGGCGGTGGCGCATCTCGGCGGCGAGCGCGGCAGGCCGGTGATGCCACGCCGTCAGCTCCTCGGCCGGCCCGGCGAGCCAGTTGGTCTTGTAGTCGGCGATCGCGTAGCGCGCACCGCCGCCGTCCGCGCGCACGCGCAGGATCAGATCGATGCTGCCGGTGAGGTAGCCGCGCACGCTCTGGCGCAGCGCCGGGTCATCCAGGCGCGCGGCATAGCCGTGCAGCGGATCGGCGGCTGGCAGGTGCTCGCGCAGCAGCGCGGCGATGGCGGCCAGCGTCAGCCGCCCGGTCGGCTCGTCGCCACCGGCGAGCGGCAGCTCGAAGTCGAGCTCGTCGAGGCGGTCGGCGCGCGCGATGTCGCACAGGCGCGCGCCGCCGACGAGCGGCCCGAGCGGCGTGCGCAGCGCCGCGCTCAGCCCCGCCGCAGCGACATCCGCGTCGCCGAGATCGACGTGACGCCAGCCCTGCCGCGCCGCGATCTGCGTTGCGATCTCAGACTCCAGGTCGGGAGCGGCGAAGTCCGCGGTCTCGAACACGCGATGCACGAGCGTGCCGACATGCATCCCGACCGGCATCGCCGCCAGCGCCACGGGCACGCCGAGCGGCGCGGCCTGCGCCTCGCCCCCGTCCTGCGTCACCCCCGACCCCGTCGGCAGCGGCTCGTCGTCGACGAGATCGTCCTCCGGCTCGCTGGCGACGCTCGCCTCGTACGCGCCGGCCGAGATGTCGCTGAAGGAGGTTCGCCGCCAGCGCACGTCGAGGCTGCGGTCGAACACCGCCGCCGACAGATCCGCGCCGGCGTTCGCCGCCGCCGCCCAGGACGCGGGCATCCCGAGCCGCGACCGCTCGACGCTGATGCAGCCGGGCGCCTGCGCGGCGAGCTCCTCGAAGCGGGCGACGGCGGCCGCGTCCGTCGGCGTCTTCGCGCCGGCGGGGGCGACGACCCCGTCTGCGTCGCGTGCGAACAGCAGCCGGCCGAGCGCGGAGTGGCGGCTGTCGAACGAGCCCGCCCACCACACGACGGCCTGATGGCGGGCGCGCGTGAGCGCGACGTAGGCCAGCCGCAGGTCCTCGCCGCGCTGCTCCTCCTCGTGGTGGCGGCGATGGCGGGGATAGTCGGGTCCGTCGAGGCCGACGTCGATCGTCCGCTCGCCGCCCTGCGCGGGGTCGTGGAAGAACACCGGCTGCGGGTCGCGCGGGATGTAGCCGGGCTCCCACAGGTCGGGGCAGTAGACGATCGGGAACTCCAGGCCCTTGCTGCGGTGGATCGTCAGCACCTGGACGGCCTCGGCGTCGGATTCCAGCCGCCGCGTGCGCTCCTCGTCGCTCGTCTCGCGCGCCGCGGCGGCGATCCGCTGGCGCAGCCAGGCGGTCAGCGCGGCGCCGCCCATCTGCTCGGCCGTGGCGGTCGCGTGCAGCAGCTGGCCGACGTGGCGCAGGTCGGTGAGGTCGCGCTCGCCGTCCGCCGTCGCCAGGACGCGGCCGGGCAGCCGCTCCGCGCGCGTGATCGCCTCCATCAGGGCGGCGACGCCGCTCGTGCGCAGCACACGCGCCCAGCGGTGCAGGCGCCGGTGGACCTCCTCCCATTCCGCCTCGCCCGCGGACGCGACGCGCGCGGCGGTCCACCCCAGAAACGGGGTCAGCGCCGCCGACCGCGCGCGCGTCGTCGAGGCGGGGCGCTCGATCGCCTCCAGCAGGCGCAGCCAGTCGCGCGCGGGGACGGTCGCGAAGACGCTGCCGGCGCCGTTGATGACCGCCGGGATGCCTGCGCGGTCGAGCTCCTCGCGCACGAGCGCGGCGTTGCGGTGCGTGCGCACGAGCACGGCGACGTGGCCGGGACGGATGCGCTCTGGATGCACCGCGGCCGGCCCGCCCTCGCGGATCTCCACGACCGCATGCGAGGACAGCAGGCCGACGAGATCGGCGGCGAGGTCCTGCGCGATGTGGGCGCGCACGGACGGCGTGCCGGCGTAGCCGCCGCGCGTCGGCGTGATCGACGGCTCGTTGCGATGCACGACCCGCACGCGCACGGCGGCGTCGACCGGCGCGCCCGCGAGGCCGGGCGTCTGGTTGGCGGGCGCCGCGCGCACCTTGCGGTAGACGATGCCCTCGTGGCCGAGCGTCGCGCCGCCGAACATGACGTCGTAGGCGTCGATCAGCGACTGGTCGCTGCGCCAGTTGATCTCGAGCGTCGCGCGCTGATCCGCGGTCCCCGCGGCCGCGAGGTACTCGTAGACATCGGCCCCGCGGAAGGCGTAGATCGCCTGTTTGGGGTCGCCGATCAGGATCAGCGCGACGCCGCCGCCGCCGAACGCGCGGCGCATGATGTCCCACTGGACGGAGTCGGTGTCCTGGAACTCGTCGACGAGCACGACGCGGTAGCGCTCCTGCAGGCGCGCCGCCGCCGCATCTGCGCCCGGGCCCTTGAGCGTGTCGTCAAGACGGGTGAGGAGGTCGTCGTACGTGATCAGCGCCATGCTCCGCTTGCGCCGGTCGAACTCCTCGCGGACGACGTGCGCGAAGCGGACGCGCATCGCGGCGACGCTGGTCTGCGGCGCGTTGTCGGGCTCGATCCTCGCGGCCGGGTTGGCGACCGCGGTGCGGGCGATGAGCAGCGCCTCCGCGCGGCTGAACTGCGGCTCGCCGTGGCGGTGGAAGCGCCGTACGAAGAGGTCGTCGACGACCTCCTCGATGAGGTCGGCAGGATCCTCGATGAACGTCATGTCGGTCTCGACGTCGCCGACGATCCCCAGGCCTCCGAGCACCTCCTGGCAGAAGCCGTGCGTCGTCGCGATCGTCGCCGCGTCGAAGCGGGCGATCGCGCGCACGAGCCGGTCGTGGCGCTCGCGCACCTCCTCGCGCGATCCGCCGGCGAGCAGCGCGACGACCTCGTCGTCGTCGGCCGGCGGCGCGCCCGCGAGGCTGCGCGCGAGACCCTGCTCGGTGTGGACGAGCCGCTCGCGGACGCGGTCGCGCAGCTCACCGGTCGCCATCCGCGTGAACGTCACGAGCAGGATCTCCTCCAGCGGCGTGCCCTCGGCGACGTAGCGCGCGGCGAGCGCTGCGATCGTGAACGTCTTGCCGGTCCCCGCGCTCGCCTCGAGCACGGTGATGGCGCTGGGCAACGGGCCGCAGACGTCGAACGGGGCGGGCGCACTGACGCGGGTCATCGGTCGGCGACCTGTTCGACGGCGAGCAGGTCGTCCCACATCCGCCGCGCGTAGCGGCCGAACCGCGAGTCGTCCGCCGCGTGCCAGCCGTCACCCTGCTCATCGGCACGCGCCGGCTCCGAGAGCACCTCCTCGATCGTGCGCTCGCCTCCGAGCACGAGCAGGTGATCGGGCTCGCGGTCCTCGCGATCGAAGTTCCAGGTCGACTCCCAGGCCCTGCGCGCCGCCGCCACCGGGCTCGTGGCGCTGCGCGCCGCGGCCGCGTACGCCGCCGAGCTCATGCACGCGATCGGGAGCGCCTCGCGCAGCCCGCGGTCGTAGACGTCGATCAGCCGTGTCAGTGCCGCGGTCGCGCGCTCGCGGCGCTCGCCGGGGTCGGCTCCGAGAACGGGGATCCGGGCGATCGTCACGCTGGCGCGGTCGTCGGCGCCCGCGCGGGCGCGACCGATCGTCACCGCCTCCAACGCGCGCTGCGGATGCGACGCCGTCAGGGCGAGCAGCCGCACCCACGCGGCCAGCCGGTGGCGCGGGCTCACGCGCGAGTACGTCACCGTGCCGAGCACGTCGCCGCGCACGCCGGGCGCCGTGCCGCGCAGAAAGCGGCCGTCGCCGAGGCGGGCGTTGACCTCGACCGAGCCGGGCGCTCCGGCCGCGCCCAGCAGCGTGGCGGCCTGCGCGGCGATCCCCTGCACGGTCGGGCGCACGCGGTCGATCACCTGCGCGCTGAGCGCACCGGGCGGCAGCGTCCCGCGCGCGATCTCCGCGGCGACGCAGGCGTCGAGCTCGGCGCCGGCGAGCAGACCGTCGACGAGCCGCTGTCCGACCGCCCACACCGCGAGGCCGTCGAGCTCGACCGGCAGCGCATCGGCGACGTCCTCGTCGTAGTCGGCGACGCTGATCTGAAGGCGCTGGCGCAGGAACGCGCGCACGGGGCGCTCGGCGAACTTCACGAGCCCGTCGAGCTCGACGACCGGACCGGTGACGGCGGCCAGCGGCGTGCTCAGAAACGGCGCGTCGGCGGCGCGCGGCGCGAGGATCGCGCGCGCCCCGTCGAGGGCGACGCGGTCGAAGCTCCACACGAGCTCGCGCGCGACGAGGCGGCCGGCCTCGAAGTTGCGCGGGTCGAACGGCTGCAGCGGATGGCGCACGACGACCTGCGCGCGGGCGTCACCGCCGCCCTCGGCGCGGACGGTGCGGTCGACGACGTCGAGCAGCTCGCCGACCGGAACCGCGGGCGGGCGCGGCATGTTCGTGCGCTCGTCGTTGCCGGTGTACGTGATGATCAGCCGGTCGGTCGCGGCGAGCAGCGCATCGAGCAGCATCTGGCGATCCTCGGTGCGGGTGTCGCGGTCGCCGACGTGCTCTTCGGTGAGCATCAGGTCGTCGCCGTCGCGGTGCGCCTTGCGCGGGAAGGCACCGTCGTCGAGGCCGAGCAGGCAGACGACGCGATGCGGGACCGAGCGCATCGGCACGAGCGTGCAGATCGTCAGATGCCCGGTGCGGAAGTTCGCCCGTGTCGGGCGGCCCTGCAGGCGCTCGGCGAAGAGCGCCCGCACCTCCGCCGCCAGCAGGCTGGTCGCGTCGGAGCGGCCGCCGACCGCTGCCTGCTCGACGACGTCGTCGAGCAGGCGTTGCAGCTGGGCGCGCTGCCAGCCGTCGCGCACGCTCGTCGCGGTCAGCGCGTCGGCGGCCGCGGCGATCGCCTCGGCCCAGCCCGCGACGGTCTTCGCGGTGCTCAGCGCGTCGAGCGCCGCGCCGAGCCGATCGACGAACTCCGCGCAGCGCCCCGCCAGCTCGATCGCGCCGCTGTCGACGTCGTCGAGCGCGAGCACCCCCTCGTACAGCCGGTGGCCGTCCTCGGTCATCGCGACGCCGACGAGCAGCCGATCGATGCCGGTGCGCCATGTGCCGGCGGCGAGCGCGTCGAGCTTGAACGGGGCGCGGTGCGCGGCATCCAGGCCCCAGCGGATGCCGCCGTCGGCGACCCATTCCTGGACGCGCGCGAGGTCGTCGTCGTCGAAGCCGAAGCGCCGCCGGACGGGATCGCGGTCGGCGAGGTCGAGCACCTGCGAGGCGGTCAGCCGAGCGCCCGTCAGGTCGAGCAGCTGCGCGACGACGCCGAGCACCGGGTTGGTCTGGCGCAGCGCGCGGTCGGCGAGGCGCACGCGCAGGTCGGGTACCCCGGTGTCGGCGGGCGCGTCGTCGGCGTCGCCGTCGTCGGCGAACAGCGCCCCGACGCCGAACGTCGCGTGGATCAGCGGCGCGAACGCCTCGATGTCGGGGCACATGACGATGACGTCGCGCGGCTCCAGGCTCGGGTCCTCCTGGAGCAGGTGGAGGATCGCGTCGCGCGCGACCTCGACCTGGCGCGCGCGGCCGTGGCAGGCGTGCACCTGCACGCTGCGGTCGTCGGGTCCGAGCGCCGGCCGCGCATCGTCGTGGCCGGGCATCGGCTCCCCGGGGGCGGCGCGGTCAGCGCGCACGTCGGCCTGGATCCGCGCCAGCAACGTCTCGCCGGCGTGCTCGACGGCGTGGTGATGGTCGACGTGCTCGGTGCCGTCGCCGGTGTCGACCACGAGCTGCAGCTCGCGGGCGTCCTGCCCCCACGATGCCAGCAGGCTGTTGGCGGGCAGCGTCGCGGTCGCGTCCTCGCCGCGGAGCACGACCGCAGGAAGCTGCGGGCGCACCGCCGCGATCTCGTCCCACAGCGCCGGCGACGGGTGCAGCAGGAACAGATGCACGTCGCGATCGGCGGCGAGCGCGCGCAGCACCGCGAGCCGGCCCGCCGGGAGGCGCGTCAGGCCGAACAGCGAAAGCCGCGCCGGGAGATCGACGAGGCCCGGTTCGCCGCGCAGACGCGCGCACGCGGGCTCGAGCCGCTCCGCCGGGCTCGGGATGCCGATGCGCGCGCGCAGGCGCCGCCACAGCTCGGCCTGCCACAGCGCGTCGTCGGGCAGCGCCTCCTGCCCGCGCGCCCACGCGCCCACCATCTCGGGCCGGTGCAGCGCGTAGCGATCGAAGAGATCGGCGATCTGGCGGACAGCGCTGAGGCGCCGCGAGCGCCGCGACGCGTCGGCCTCCTCGTCGGTTGCGCCGAGATGCGCGGCGAGGTTCTCCAGCCACGGCTCGCCGAGGCAGTCCTCGACGACGTCGAGCAGCGGCCACAGCGCATGCTCGACGAGCCACGGGTCGGCGTCCGGGTCGATGCCCGACGCGGCCGCGACGGCGTCCGCCACGAGCCGGCGCGGCGACGGGAACGATACGTTCGCGCAGACCCCGTCCGTGCGGCCCGCCGCGGACGCGCCGAGGTGGACCGACAAGCGCTGCGTCAGCCAGCGCTCCATTCCGCGCGTCGGCACGGCCACGACCTCGGCGGCGAACGGGTCGCCGAGCGGCTCGCGCAGGAGCCCGCCGAGCGCGTCCACCAGACCGTCCGCGCGCGCAGCTCGATGGACGTGGAGCATGCCGGTGCTTCGTGGAGTCATCCGCGCTGAGCATGCCATGCCAGGTCCGGGCGTCGTGCGACGCGCCGAGGCCGCAGCCCGCCGCGATACGATCGCGGCCGATGCCGAATGTCAGAGTGCGTCTGCCCGACGAACTGCTGCAGCGCGCGGCCACGCGGGCGCACGAGCTCGGCTCGCACATCAACGAGCTCTACGCCGAGGCGATCGACCGCTACGTCGAGCTGAACAAGAACGCGTCGGCGGGGTCGCTGCGCAGCCGCAGCGGGATGCCGCTCGCGGCGCCGCAGCTCATCATCGAGATCCCCGAAGAGCTGTTCCAGCGCGCCGAGAAGCTCGCCAAGCGCCTGGGCAAACGGCGCGACCTGATGTACGCCGAGGCGCTCGCCCGGCACCTGACCTACGCGCCGGTCGGCGACAGCGCCCTGGACCAGGGGCACGATCTGCCCAGCGGCGCGTGGCGCCCGAAGGGGCCCAGCTGAGCATGTGAGGTCGCGCTCGGCGCGGCCGCCCTGCAGCGGACCGCGCGCGATTGAGCGCGTCGAACGTGACATTGCGTGCCGGCACCCGTCTGGGGCCCGGTGGGTCGACCAGGAACGTCTGACCGGTGACCCGGGATGCCGGCGACGGCGTCCGGGACGCTCCGGCGCGCGCGCTCTCGTCGACGACTACTGGGAGCCGTCGCGCACGAGGCTCTCGGCGATGGCGTACACGCCGTTGGCGATCACAGCGTCGACGTAGGGTTCGATCGCCGCGCGCCGCTGGGCGAAGTCGCCCTCGTCCTGGCTTCCCTCGAGCTCCTCGAGCGTCCCGTCGAAGAAGCCGAACGTGACGACCTCGTTCTCGTCGGCGAGCCCGCGCAGCGCGTGAAAGCGCACCCAGCCTGCGGGGGCGTCGCCCTGCGTCGGCATGAAGGACTTGATGAACTCGTCGTAGGTGCCGGGCTTCAGCCGGCGGACGGTGTGGGCACAGAGCATGGCGGAGCCTCCTCGGGCGGGCGGGTTGATGATGTTCGCAACGTCTCGGCAGCCTCGCTCTTGTTACTGGGGTAACGAGCAAGGCTCACATCAGCCTGATCCCGATTGCCTCGCGTCGACACCGGCCGCGCATCGCGCCGCCTCGCAGCCGTTCGTCTATCGGAGCGCCAGCGCCGGCTCGGACCGCTGCCGGCGCCACGTCCGCGGAAGCAGGGCGCCGACGGCGATCGTCGTCGCAAGACCGATGACCGTGAGCGTGGCGTGCATGCGCGTATCGATCACGTGCGCCTGGAGGATCTCGAGCGAGATCGCGATCGTCATGACGCCGCCGCACTGCATCAGCGCGCCGATCGCCCGCGCATCGCCCGGATCGAAACCGACGCTCCGCGCGGCGAGATACGCGGCCGCGAGCTTGAGCGCGATCACGGCGACGATCATGGCGACGACGGGCGCCAGCACGTCGGCGTCCAGCTCGCGAAGGTCGGTATGCAGCGCGGCCAGTCCGAGGAATACGGGCAGCCCGACACGTCGCACGGCGATGCCGAGCCGGCGCTCGACGGACCGCGCGGTGGCGCTCGCCTTGCGCACGGCGACGCCGACGATCAGCGGCCCGATCAGCAGGCTGGAGAGCATCGCGTCGCCGACGAGCGCTGCTGTCACGGCGAGCGCGACGACCGCGAACGCCGCGACGGCCGGTCGCACCGAGAACCGGCGCGCGCGGACCGCCGCGAGGACGACCGCGAGCATGAGGAGCCCGGTCCCGACGCGCAGCGCGACGCGCCCGCCGGCCGGCACGTCGCCGCCGCCGATCGCGACGGCAGCCGCGATCAGCGCCAGCGCCGTGGTGAACGCGGCGGCGACGATCACGACCGACCCGACGGCGCTGTGCGCCATCGCACGATCCTCGACGATCCGGGCGACGATCGGCAGGCCGTTGGCCGCGAGCGCCGCGGCCAAGGCGAGCACGAACGCGCTTTGGCTGACTCCGGGCGGCTTCCAGCCGCCGGCGTCGCCCAGCAGCGGCCCCACCACGAGCGCGAGCGCAACCATCGCCCCGATCGTGGCGGCCGTGAGCAACGCGAGCGCGCCGGCGCGCCGGCGCATCGGCGCCGGATCGATCGTGATGCCGACGAGCAGCATGTAGAGCACGAGGCCGAGCTCACCGACGACGGTCACGAGCCCCAGCGCGGTATCGGGGAACAGGTCGGCGATCCTGCCCTCGGCCTGCTGACCCGGCACGACGCCGGCGATCTGGCCGCCGAGCAGCAGGCCGACAACGAAGACCGCCGCCATCTCGCCTGCGATGCGCGGCTGTCGCAACCGATGCATGATCGTCCCGCCGATCCACGCGATCGCCGCGATCGCGGCGACATCGAGCAGCGCCAGCAACCACTCAGGCGGCACGTCCCACTCCCGCTTGGTGGACCCTGCGCCTGCCCGGCGGCGCCCTCACGCCGGTGTTCGCTCGCCGACGCGCTGCAGCAGGAAGTCGATGATGTCGCTCAGCCGCGCCCCCGGGGTGAAGACCGCGGCGACACCGAGCCGCTCGAGCTCGGGGATGTCGTGGCCCGGGATCGTGCCGCCGACGGTCACCAGTACGTCGTCGACGCCTTGCTCTCGCAGGAGATCGACGATCCGCGGAACGAGGGTCATGTGCGCGCCCGACAGGATAGACAGGCCGACGGCGTCCGCGTCCTCCTGGATGACCGTCTCGACGATCTGCTCCGGCGTCTGGTGCAGTCCCGTGTAGATGACCTCCATGCCGGCGTCGCGCAGTGCGCGCGCGATGATCTTCGCGCCGCGGTCATGCCCGTCGAGGCCTGGCTTCGCGACGACGACGCGGAGCTTGCGAGCGCCGGCGGTCTGCATCTCAATAGACCGGCGTCTCGAGGTATCCGCCCCAGACGTCCTGCAGCGCGGCGATGATCTCGCCTTCGCTCGCGTGGGCGCGCGCGCACCGCAGCAGCACCGGCATGAGATTCGCGCGCGGATGTGCCGCAGCGGCGCGCAGGTCCGCAAGGGTGGCCTCGACGGCGACGGCGTCGCGCCGGGCACGCACCCCCTGCAGGCGGTCGAGCTGCTTGCGCTCGAGCGCCGGGTCGATCCGCAGCGTCTGGATCTCGGCGTCGCCCTTGCTGTGGAAGCGGTTGACGCCGACGACGACGCGCTCGCCGGCGTCGATCGCGGTCTGCAGCTCGTAGCTGGCGTCCGCGATCTCCTTCTGGGGGAAGTTGAGCTTGACGGCTTCGACCATCCCGCCCAGGTCGTCGATGCGGCGGAAGTAGTCGTACGCGTGCTGCTCCAGACGGTCGGTCAGCGCCTCGACGAAGTACGCGCCGCCGAGCGGGTCGATCGTGTTCGTGACGCCGGTCTCGTGGGCGATGATCTGCTGCGTTCTGAGGGCGATCCGCGCGGCCTCCTCGGTCGGCAGCGCGAGCGCCTCGTCGT
>JBBSLI010000041.1:0-42781 GCA_038255395.1 Solirubrobacterales bacterium | reverse complement strand
GCGGCGCAGGCCGGGCACGGGCAGCCCTCCATGATCGGCTCGCGCGACCGCTTGTGGCGCGCGCCGGTGAGGTCGACGCGCCAGCGGTTCTCGGGCTCGGGCACGATCGCGACGCCGTGGCGGCCCAGGCGTGTCGGCATCGCGCAGTCGAACGTGTCGATGCCGAGCTCGACGCCGCGGATGAGGTCGTCGACGTCACCGATGCCGAGCAGGTGGCGCGGGCGCGGGTCGTCGCCGAGCGCGGCGGTCGCCCAGCCGACGACCGCGTACATCTGCGGCTTGTCGGCGCCCAGCGATCCGCCGATCGCGATCCCGCCGACCGGTCGCGCCGCGACCTGCTGCGTCGACTCGATGCGCAGGTCCTCGTGGACGCCGCCCTGGACGATCCCGTAGACGAGCTGGTCCCGCGGCCCGCTGGCGTCGTGCCATGCGAGACAGCGATCGAGCCAGCGGTGCGTGCGCTGCGTCGAGCGGGCGGTGTACTCGCGATCGATGTTGAACGGCGTGCACTCGTCGAAGACGAGCGCGATGTCGGAATGCAGCCTGGCCTGTACCTCCATCGAGGTCTCAGGGCCCATGAAGCGCTCCGAGCCGTCGATGTAGGAGCGAAAGCGCACGCCCTGCTCGTCGATCTCCAGCACCCGGCCCATGCGGTCCGGGCCCGTCGGCGCGCGGCCCTTGATCTCGTCGGCGACGGTGCCGTGGCCCATGCTGAAGACCTGAAAACCGCCGGAATCGGTGATGATCGGCGCGCGCCAGCCCATGAACTCGTGCAGGCCGTCGAAGTGCGCGATGAGGTCCGCTCCCGGCTCGAGGAAGAGGTGGAAGGTGTTGCCGAGCACCATGTCGTAGCCGAGCGCGGCGACCTCGCGCGGCTCGAGCCCCTTGACGGTGCCCTTCGTCGCCAGCGGGACGAACGCCGGTGTGCGGACGTCGCCATGCGCAACGCGCAGGACCCCGGCGCGCGCCTGCGAGCCGGGGTCCCGGTGGAGGATCTGCAGGGCGCTCATGCGCCGTGCAGACTATGGACTGCCGCAGGTCGGCCGCAGGCGAACCGCTCGCCGGTCTCGACGAGGTCCAGCGCACAAACTCGGTGCAGACGACAGCGCGAGGGTGAGCATCTACGAGATGACCCGTGGTCCAGACGCTGTGCTCGAGCGGGAACTCAAGCGCCGGCTGTCCCGCGAAACCCAGCCCGCCTCACCCGGGTCGTCGAGCGGGCAGGTCGGACATGGACGATCGACACCCGCGGCCTGCGCGCGGGACGGCGTGTCGATGCACCACGCACCTCATGGAGGATCGACCTCGGCTCCTGTTTTGACGGGTCGCGGTGTCGATCTTCCATGCGCAGGCGTGAACGAGCGCCGCATCGATCGCTCCGCACAGTCCGCTCGGCGCTGCTGCACCCCAGGCGTGCACAAGCGCCGACCGTGCCCGGACCACGAACGTGTTCGTCACGCACACTGCGGCGACCGCCACGAGGGCCGGCCGGCCGACCCCGTCCACCCTGCCCTGAACGATGCAGTCCAGTGCAGCGGGCGCCGACAGAACCGCAGCCGACGAGAACCCTCGCGCGAGCGTCTCACCACTCCGTTCGTCGATGGAGTTTGCGACGCTGGCCCTTGCACCCACGCGGCCCGCCGGAACGCGCTACTTGCAGCAGCCCCAGCCCGTCTTGTCGAGCACGCGGTCCCAGGTGTCGCCGAGTGCCTCGAGCTCCTCGGCGGTGAAGAGGTCCAGGAACATCGCGCGGACGCTGGCGAGGTGCGTGGCACGCGCCGCGCGCAGCTTCTCGCGCCCGGCCGGCGTGAGCTTGGCGAACGCGCCGCGGGCGTCGTCGCTGCAGGCGACGCGCTCGAGCAGACCCTCGCGCGCGAGGCGGTCGACGAGCCGCGTCAGGCCGCTGCGGCTGAGCAGGATCGAGGACGCGAGGTCGCACATGCGCATGCGCTCGTCCTCGGCGTCGGCGAGGTACATGAGGACCTCGTAGGAGCTGAGCTGCAGGCCGTGGGCGGTCTCCAGCTGCGCGTCGAGCGCCTTGGCGAGTGCGGCCTGGGCCCGCAGCATGCCGCGCCAGGCGCGCAGCTCCTGTGGCGCGAGCAGCCGCAGATCGTGGGAGTCGCTGATCGTCGCCATCGCACCCGAGGATAGTCGCTTCTGATTGCGCGCACAACGACTTGCAACCCTGGTGGCATAACGTTCGCTCGATGGCACCCGAAATGACGCCCGAGCCGCTCGTCCACGTCGTCCGCGAGGCGGCCGGCGAGCCCGAAGGAGCCCTGATCCTCCTGCACGGCCGCGGCGCCGACGAGCACGACCTCAGCCCGGTCCTGGACCTGCTCGATCCCGATCGGCGCCTCGTCGGGCTGACGCCGGGCGCCCCGCTGCCCGGTCCGCCCGGGGCCGGCGGGCGCTGGTGGTACATGGTGCCGCGCGTCGGCTACCCCGACCCGCGCACGTTCCACGCGACCTACGCCCAGCTCACGAGCTTTCTCGACGGCTGGCTCGAGGAGCGCGAGATCCCCTGGCGGCGCACGATCATCGGCGGCTTCTCGATGGGCTGCGTGATGTCCCACGCCACGGGGCTCGGGCCCGGCCGCCCGTCCCCCGCCGGGATCCTCGCGATGAGCGGCTTCATCCCGACCGTCGACGGGTGGGAGCCCGACCTCGACGCGCGCGCGGGGCTGCCGCTCTTCATCAGCCACGGCTCGCGCGACCCCGTCATCTCGGTCGACTTCGCGCGCGACGCCCGCAAGCGCCTCGAGGCCGCGAGGTGCGACGTCGCCTACCACGAGCACGACGGCGGCCATCAGCTCGACCCGCGCTCGCTGCCGCTGATGACCGTCTGGGCGCAGCAGCGGAGGGCCGCGTTCGCGCAGTGAACGCGCCGCGGACGGCCCGATCACCGCAACGTCACGCCGATCGGCAGACGTGCTGCCGGCCGGTCCACGTCTAGTGGCCCGTCTCGTAACAGGAGACGGACCACTAGACGAAGCTCGCCGCCAGCGCCACGAGCCCGGTCGCGACCAACACCGCGTACACGGCCAGCTCGTAGCGCTCGCCGCGCAGCCAGCCGAACGCGCGCCGGCCGAGGACCTGACCGGCGAACGCGGCGACCACGAGCACGCCGATCGCGTCGGGCATCGCGAACGTTCCGCTCAGCAGCAGCGCGGGCACGCCGAGCACGGCGTGCACGAGGAAGATCGCCGCGAGCGTGTCGCGCGTCTGCTCCGGCTTCGCCCCGCGCGCGAGCAGGTAGAAGACCAGCGGCGGCCCGTTCAGCGACGTCGCCGTCGACAGCACGCCGCTCGTGACGCCGGTCGCCGGCAGCTGCCACGGCGCGAGCGGCGGCGCGGCGGCGGTGCGCGCGGTGCGCGCGGTGCGCGCGCTCGTCCGTCGAGACCACGCCCGCAGCGCCACGCCGGCAAGCACCGCGAGCGCCACGAAGGCCGTCAGCACCTGGTCTGACAGCTCGCGCAGCGCGAGCGCCCCGAGCGCCAGGCCGGGCAGCGACCACAGCAGCAGGCCGACGGTGTCGCGGCCGAGCACCTGCGGCCGGCGGCGCTCGCCGAAGAGCGTCAGCAGGTTGGGGACGAGCGCGACGAGGACGCCCGCCGTCACCGCCTCCCGCGGGCCGAGCAGCGCGAACAGGATCGGCGCCGAGACGAGCGCGAAGCCGAAGCCGGTCGCCGACTGCAGCGCGGCGCCGACGAACAGCGCGAGCGCGGCTACGGCGAGCGTCACCGCTGGGCGGGCGCCAGCAGCGAGCGGCCGGTCATCTCCGGCGGCTGCGGGATCCCGAGCAGCGCGAGCGCCGTCGGCGCGACGTCCGCGAGGATCCCGGGCACGGCGTCGAGCTGCGCCTCGTCGCGGGTCACGACGAGCGGGACGGGGTTGAGCGAGTGCGCCGTGTTCGGCGAGCCGTCGGGCTCGAGCATGTGGTCGGCGTTGCCGTGGTCGGCGGTGACGATGCACACGCCGCCCGTCGAGTGGACGGCCTCGACGACCCGGCCCAGGCAGGCGTCGACGGTCTCGATCGCCGTGACCGCGGCCGCGATCACGCCCGTGTGACCGACCATGTCGGGGTTGGCGAAGTTGATCACCGCGAAGAGGAAGTCCTCCTCGTGCCAGGCCCGCACGAAGGACTCGGTCGCGGCGGGCGCGCTCATCTGCGGCTTGTGGTCGTACGTCGGCACGTCGCGCGGCGACGGCACGAGCTCGCGCCGCTCGCCCTCCTCCGGGCGCTCCTTGCCGCCGCCGAAGAAGTAGGTCACGTGCGGGTACTTCTCGGTCTCGGCGACGTGCAGCTGGCGGCCTCCGCGCGCGGCGATCACGCGCGGCAGCGTGACCGTGGGCCGCGCCGGCCGGAACGCCACCGGGCGGTCGGCGTGGTCGCCGCCGTACTCGGTCAGCGTCGTGTAGCGCGCGAGCGGCGGGGCGCCGCGGCGATCGATCCCCGGGCAGGCCGGATCGACGAGCGCACTGGACAGCTCGCGCATGCGGTCGGGGCGGAAGTTGAACGCGACGACGGAGTCGCCGGGCCGGATCGCGCCCTCCTCACCGACGCGCGTCGCGCCGACGAACTCGTCGGTCTCGCCGCGCTCGTAGGCCGCGAGCACAGCCGCGCGGCCGGTCGGCGCCGCGTGCCCGGCGATCCCGGCGACGAGCAGGTCATAGGCCTGCTGTACACGCTCCCAGCGACCGTCGCGGTCCATCGCGTAGTAGCGCCCGATCACGCTCGCGACGCGGCCGACGCCTTCCTCGGCGCACCAGCGCTCGACGGTGCCGACGAACTCCGAGCCCGCCGTCGGCAGCGTGTCGCGACCGTCGGTGAAGGCGTGGATGACGAGATCCTCGACGCCGGCCGTCGCCGCCATCCCGATCAGCCCGTGGACGTGATCGATGCTCGAGTGCACGCCGCCGTCGGAGACGAGCCCGAGCAGGTGCACGCGCGGCGCGCCCTCCAGCGCCGCCAGCAGCACTTCGTTGCCGCCGAACGCCTCGAGCCTGGCGGCCTCGTCGATCAGCGTCAGGTCCTGCTTGACGATCGCGCCCGCGCCGAGGTTCAGGTGCCCGACCTCGGAGTTGCCCATCTGGCCGTCGGGCAGCCCGACCGCGCTTCCACAGGCGGTGAGCGTGGTCCGCGGGTAGCGCTCCCAGAGCCCGTCGAAGATCGGTGTGTCGGCGAGCGAGACGGCGTTGCCGGGGCCCTGCGGTGCGAGTCCCCAGCCATCGAGGACGACGAGGCAGACCGAGGTCGGCGCCGTCACGACTCCGTCAGCGCGACAGCGGCGGCCACGATCCGCGCGAAGTTCTCCGGGTCCAGTGAAGCGCCGCCGACGAGCGCGCCGTCGACGTCTGGCAGGGCGAGCAGCTCCGCGGCGTTGTCCGGCGACACCGATCCGCCGTAGAGGACGCGCGCGTGCTCGGCCGCGGCGGGCGCCTTGTCGTCGATCAGCGCGCGCACGAAGGCGATCGCGTCCTGCGCCTGCTCGGGCGTGGCGACCTTGCCGGTGCCGATCGCCCAGATCGGCTCGTAGGCGACGGTGACCTGCGCGATCTGCTCGGCCGTCAGGCGCTCGAGGCCCTCCTGGACCTGATGGCGCAGCTTGCGCTCGGTGTCGCCGCGCTCGCGCTCCTCCTCGGTCTCGCCGACGCAGAGGATCGGCTTCAGGCCCGCGTCGAACGCGGTGACCATCTTGTGCGACAGCGCCTTGTCGGTCTCGTTGAAGTACTGCCTGCGCTCGGAGTGGCCGAGCACGACGCCGTGGACGTCGATCTCCGTCAGCATCGGTGCCGCGATCTCACCCGTGAACGCGCCGCTCGGCGCCTCGTGCATGGTCTGGGCGAAGACCTCGACGCGCGAGCCGCGCGTCGAGTCGACCATCGCCTGCAGGGCGGTGAACGGGACGCAGATCGCCACGTCGACGCCGTCGGCGCTGTAGACCCGTGGCAGCAGGCCCGCGATGTACTCCTCGGCCTCGGCGACGGTCTTGTGCAGCTTCCAGTTGCCGGCGATGAACGGTCTGCGAGCCATCGTCTCAGGCCTTCTTCAGCAGCTCGACGCCGGGCAGCGCCGTCCCCTCGATGAGCTTCAGCGCCGCGCCGCCGCCCGTCGACAGGTGCGTGACGCTGTGGGCGAGGCCGAACTCGGCCATCGCCGCGCCCGAGTCGCCGCCGCCGACGACGGTCGTCGCCTCGGTCTGCGCCATCGCCTGCGCGATCGCCAGCGAGCCGGCCGCGAACGACTTGTGCTCGAACATCCCGATCGGCCCGTTCCAGAAGATCGTCTGGGCCTTGCGGATCTCGGCGACGTACTCGGTACGCGTCTTGGAGCCGATGTCGAGCTGCATCCAGCCCTCGGGTACGTCGACGCCCTGGATGATCTGCACCTGCGCCTGGCCGCTGAACGAGTCGGCGACGACGAGGTCGCAGGGCAGGCGCAGCTTGCCGTTGGGGTAGCCGTCCTTCTCGAGCGCCGCGCGCGCGGGCTCCAGGCCGGCCTCCTCGCACAGGCCCTCGCCGATGCTGTGGCCGAGCACCTTGAGAAACGGCGTCGCCATCGCGCCGCCGACGAGGACGATGTCGGCGACGTCGAGGAACCTGCTCATGACGTTGATCTTGTCGGTGACCTTGGCCCCGCCCATGATCGCCAGAAACGGCCGATCGGCGTGGTTCATGATCAGCTTGATCGTGTCGACCTCGCTCTGGAAGAGCAGGCCGGCCGCGGAGTGCTCGACGAGCGGGATGATCCCCGCCGTCGAGGCGTGCTCGCGGTGCGACGTGCCGAACGCGTCGTTGACGTAGTAGTCCGCCAGCGCCGCGAGCCGCTGCGCCAGTTCGGGATCGTTCGTCGTCTCACCGGGCTGGAAGCGGATGTTCTCGAGCATGACGACGTCGCCGTCGGGCACGTCGTCGAGGTCCGGCGCCAGCTCGACGTCGGTGTGCAGCAGCTTCGCCGTGTGCTCGGCGACCGGCTTGAGCGAGAACTCGGGCTCGCGGTCCTTCGGCCGGCCGAGATGCGAGACGAGCAGCAGCTTCGCGCCCTTGTCGCGCAGCGCCTCGAGCGTCGGGATCGCCCGCCGCATCCGCGCGTCGTCGCCGACGTGGCCGTCGACGATCGGCACGTTGAAGTCGACGCGGACGAAGACCCGTTTTCCGTCGATGTCGCCCAGGCTGTCGATCGTCCGCACGGGTTACAGAACCTTCTGCAGCACGTCGACGCAGCGGTTCGAGTAGCCCCATTCGTTGTCGTACCAGGAGACGACCTTCACGAGCGTCCCCTCCATGACCGACGTCAGCAAGCCGTCGACGATCGACGAATGCGGGTTGCCGACGATGTCGCTGGAGACGATCGGGTCCTCCGTGTACTGGAGGATTCCCTCGAGATCGCCGGCGGCGGCGGCCGAGAACGCGGCGTTGACTTCCTCGACGGTGGTCGGCCTGCTGGCGACGAACGTGAGATCGACGACCGAGCCCGTCGGGACGGGCGCGCGGACGGCGAAGCCGTGCAGCTTGCCGTTGAGCTCGGGCAGCACGAGGCCGACGGCCTTGGCGGCGCCGGTCGACGTCGGCACGAGGTTGATCGCGGCGGCGCGCGCGCGGCGCAGGTCCCCGTGCGGGCCGTCCTGCAGGTTCTGGTCGGCCGTGTAGGCGTGGATCGTCGTCATCAGGCCGTGCTCGATGCCGACCGCGTCGTTGACGACCTTCGCGAACGGAGCGAGGCAGTTGGTCGTGCACGAGGCGTTGGAGATGACGTGGTGTGCGTCCTTGTCGTACTGGTCGAAGTTCACGCCCAGGACGACGGTGATGTCCTCATCGCTCGCGGGCGCGGAGACGATGACCTTCTTGGCACCGGCGTCGAGGTGCTTGGCGGCACCGGCGCGCTTGGTGAAGAAGCCGGTCGACTCGAGCACGACGTCGACGCCCAGGTCGCCCCAGCCGAGGGCCGCGGGATCGCGCTCGGCCTTGACGATGAGCTCCTTGCCGTCGACGACGAGGCCGTTGTCGGACATCTCGATCGTTCCGGGGTACGGGCCCAGGATCGAGTCGTAGCGCAGCAGGTGCGCCAGCGTCTTGTTGTCGGTGAGGTCGTTGACGGCGACCCATTCGATGTCTGCCTGGGCCGCCTGAGCGGCGCGGAACACGTTGCGGCCGATACGGCCGAAGCCGTTGATTCCTACACGTACGGGCATGCGGTGGTGGCTGTCCTTCCTAAGGTTCTCCGAAATTCGTGACCAGAACGAGGCCTCCCCGCCTGAGACCGGGGCGGCAACCCTATCGGTATGAGGCTCCACGTTCGGGTCTCGCGCACTACGGTGAGCGCCATGCCTGACGCCATCCGCAATGTCGGCGCGACCGCGTCGCTGAGCCACGAGGGTCCCGAGGATCCCGATTTCGCGGTCGTCGACCTGCGCCTGTTCGCACTGGTCGAGGGCGGCGAGCAGGTCGACGATCCGCGGCCCGCGTCGACCAGCGTGCGCTGCGAGCGCAGCAAGCTCGCCGCGCTCGAGCTGTCCGTCCAGATGTCGCTGCGCCTGCGCCAGGCACCGACGGGCGCGCGCCTGCAGGCCTGGGAGCGCATCTGCGCCGAGCTTTCCGCGCGCGGGATCGAGACCGACCCCGAGACGCTGCACAGGTCGACGTTTCGGCTCGTTCCCGACGACGACCTCCGGACCGCGCAGCAGCAGGTCTGGCCGCACGGGCACTGAGCGGCCGATCACGCCTCACGCGCGAGGCGCGGCGGGCGGGCTGCGGGCCCGCTTCCCCGTGTCGCGGCCCGGGACGCTGCTGCACCCACCCGCGCGGCGCGCGCGGACTGGTGTCGTGACACTAGGCCGGCGTCAGCAGGCTCGCGCCGATCGCCCCGCCGAGATCGCCGAGCGCGGCGACGACGACCGGCGGCGGGCGGTCGCTGAAGAACAGGTGCGGCTGCATCGCGGCAGCGATCCGGTCGGCGTAGTCCTGGCCGAGGCGGACGCCGAGGCCGCCGCCGAGGATGATGATCTCGACGTCGAGGACGTTGTCGCACGAGGCGACGCCGGCGCCCAGCATCGCGACGGCCCGGTCGATGAGCTTCGTCGCGAGCGCGTCCTGACGCTCGAGCGCGGCCGCCCAGATGCCGCTCGTCAGCCGTTCGCGCCCGCGCTTCTTGGCGATCTTGAAGAGCTCGGTCGCCTCGCCCTTCTCGTGCAGCTCGCGCGCGTGGCGCTCGAGCGCGTTGCGACCGGCGTACGCCTCGACGCAGCCGCGCCGCCCGCACGGGCACAGCGCGCCGTCGACCTTCACGCAGACGTGGCCGATCTCGCCCGCGCCGCCACGCCCCACCCACGGCCTGCCGCCGAGCACGATCCCGCCGCCGACGCCGGTGCCCCAGAACACGCCGAGCATCGAACCGGCGTCGCGGCCCGCGCCGAGCGCGGCCTCGGCGTCGGTCGCGACCTGGACGTCGTTGCCCAGCGCGACAGCGCAGCCGATCCGCTTGCGCAGCTGCTTGCCGAGCGGATACACGCCGGCCCAGTCGGGCAGGTTCCTGGCGCTGGCGACCGTGCCGGCCGCGGCGTCGACCGTGCCCGGTGAGCCGACGCCGACGTGCAGCAGGTCCGCGGTCTGTGCGCCCGCTGCGGCGGCCGCCTCGGCCATCGCCTGCGCCATCGCGCCGGCGACGGCGGCGGGGCCGCCCGTCGTCGGCGTCGGGCGGCGGGCCTGGCCGAGCACGTTGTGCTCGGCGTCGACGACGACGGCCTGGATCTTCGTGCCGCCGAGGTCGACGCCGCCGCGCAGCCGGCCGGCGGTCGATTCGCTGGGAGCGTTGTCTGGCATCTGCGCAACCCTAATGCTCGTCGCACGCGCGGCTCGCCGGCGAGCTACGATCGCCGCATGCCGTACTTCCTGAAGATCGACGGCGTCATCGGCGGCAGCACGGACGCCAAGCACAAGGGCGAGATCGAGATCGAGTCGTTCTCGTTCGGGGTCACGCACGAAACCGCGGCGGCTCCGGGCGGCGGCGGCGCCGGCGCCGGGCGACCGCGGTTCGAGCCGCTGAACGTCGTGGCGCCGTTCAGCAGCGCGGGCCCGCGACTGCTGCAGGCCTGCGCGACGGGCGAGCACCTGCGCTCGGCCGTCCTGACGGGCAGCACCGCGGGCGGCAAGGGCGCGTTCGAGTTCCTGCGGCTGACGCTCTCCGACGTGCTCGTCAGCACCTACCGCAACGCCGCCGAAGCCGGCGCGGCGGTCATCCCGAGCGACCAGATCTCGCTCACCTACTCCAAGCTGCAGATCGAGCACAAGGCGCAGTCGCCGAGCGGCGCCGCGGGCGGCTCGACCGTCTTCGGCTTCGACGTGGCCGCCAACCAGAAGTTCTAGTGGCCGCACCGGAGTCAGACGTTCTGGCGGCCGCACCCGGGATGGTGGACGCGTCCCCATACGACGCGGTCATGTACCCGACCCGCGCGTTCATCCAGACGCACCCCGACCGGCTCGCGACGCTGGCGTCGCTCTTCGGCCTCCCCGCGCCGTCGCCGGCGGCATGCAGCGTTCTGGAGCTCGGCTGCGGTGCGGGCGGCAACCTGCTGCCGATGGCCGTCGCGCTGCCCGGCTCGACGTTCGTCGGCATCGACACGTCGCGGCGCGCGATCGAGTGCGCGCAGGCGACGACCGCCAGCCTCGGCCTGACGAACATCACCTTCGAGCAGGTCTCGCTGACCGAGTACGAGCCGCCGGGGAGCGTCGACTACGTGATCGCGCACGGCGTCTTCTCGTGGGTGCCCGAGCACGTCCGCGCCGGCCTGCTCGCGCTCTGCTCGCGCGCGCTGTCGGAACACGGCGTCGCGTACGTCAGCTACAACGCGATGCCGGGAGGCCATCCGCGCCAGGCGCTGCGCGAGATGCTCGGCTACCACGTCGCGGCGATCCCGGCCGAGCAGCCCGAGCAGCGGATCCTGGCCGCGCGCGGCCTGCTGCGCCTGCTCGGCGCTGCGGGCGAGGCCGACAGCGAGCTGGCCAAGGTACTCGGGCCGGAGGCGCGCAAGCTCGCTGACCATGTCGACGGGCTGTTCTTCCACGACACGCTCGCCGACATCAACCACCCGCTGTACTTCCACGAGTTCGTCGCCGCCGCGGGCGCCCACGGCCTGCAGTACCTCACCGAGGCGGAGTTCTCCGAGACGCAGCTCGGCGCGCTGCCCGAGGAGCTGCAGCAGGCGCTGCTGACGATCCCCGATCCGCTGCGCCGCGAGCAGTACCTCGACTTCCTCAAGGAGCGCATGTTCCGCCAGACGCTGCTCGTGCGCGACGCGATCGACCTGGATCGAACCCCGCGCGCGCAGCGCCTCGCGTCGCTGGCGGTGTCGGCGCCGCTGCGCTGGGGCGTCAGCGAGCAGACGGGGCGCACGACGTTCACCGGCGCCGGCGGCGCCCACCTGACGACCGACCACCCGCTCGTGATCGGCGCGCTGCAGACGATCGGCAACGCCTGGCCGGCGGCGCCGTGGATCGCCGACCTCGCCGATGCCGAGGAGCAGCTGCCCGCGATCTGCGACGCACTGCTGCGCTGTTTCGCCGCGAACCTCGTGCGCCTGCATCGCGTGCCGCCCGCCGTCAGCGCGGTCGCCCCGGAGAGGCCGCGCGTGAGCGCGCTCACGCGGCTGGAGGCGGGGCAGGGCGAGATGCTGACGACGACGCGCCACACCGCCATCCACATCGACGACGACCTCGGCCAGCGCCTGATCGTGCTGCTCGACGGCACGCGCGACCGCGCCGCGCTGATCGAGGCGCTCGCGCCCGGCGCGGCGATGAGCCGCGACGAGCTGAGCGAGGGCCTGGAGCGCAGCCTCGAGCGGCTCGCGGGCGCGGGCCTGCTGCTGCCCGACGCCGACGGATAGCCGCGCCCGGGTCCCGGGTCCGGCGCCTGCGCGCGCGGGCGTGGCGGGCGGCGACGAGCGGACGTGGCGGATCTGCCGCGCGCCGCGCTGCAAACATGCCACGCGCCGCGCCGCGCCGCGCCGCGGGCGACGGGTTCGCGCGGCACGCGCGCGGGTATGAGCACTGGGTCGTTTTCAACCCACACGAGGAGCCCCAGTCACGATGTCCATCCCCGTTGACAGCGCACGCACCCCGGCCGGCGGCGCACGGACGCTCGAGGCGGGTGTCCTGCTCATCGGCCTGGGCTCGCTCCTGCTCCTCGTCAGCCTCTTTCTCGAGTGGTATCAGCCCGGCGCCGAGGCGTGGGACGTCTTCGAGGTCTGGGATCTCGTGCTCGCCGCGCTGGCGATCGGCGCGCTTGTCGCGGTCGCGAGCCGGCTCGGCTACGGCGCCGCGCGACCCGCGAGTTGGCTGATCGGCCCCGCGATCGCGACGCTCGTCATCGTCGTCTACGCGCTGCTCGACCCGCCGCCCGCGGCGCAGGGCCTCGTCGACGGCGACCCCTCTACCGGCTTGTGGCTGGCGCTCGTCGCCGCCGTCCTGATGACGGCCGGCGCCGTGCTGTCGGTGGCGCGCATCTCGGTCGCGTTCACCGCCGCCGGCCCTCCGGCTCGCGGCGGCGTGCACGATCCTTCCGGCGGCGGCGTGACCGGGCCGCGCATGGGTGCTCGCTTCAGCCGCCGCGGCGCGGCGCTGCCCGAGGAGCCCGCGCATCCCGTCGGTCACGGCGCCGCCGGCGTCCCGCCGACGGAGCCGACGGAGCCGACGCGGCGGTTGTGACGCCGCCGCGCCGCGTCACGATCGCGGTCCACGGGCTCGACCGGCCGTCAGGACAGGGTCAGGTCGCGCCCGCGACGAGCTCGAGCCGCAGCCCGTCCGGGTCGAGCAGGTACGCCGCGTAGTACATCGGCCCGTACTGCGGGCGCATGCCGGGCGGGCCGTCGTCGCTGCCGCCGTTCGCCAGCCCCGCGTCGTAGCCGCCGTTGACGGCCGCGCGGCCCGCCGCGGCGAGCGCGACATGGCCGTACCCCGGCTGCGGCGTGCGGCCCCGCGCGACGATCCAGAACTGCTCGTGGTCGCGCCCGTAGGCGATCGCGCGCTCGCTCTCGAACGTGCGCCGCGCGCCGAGCGCGTGGAAGACCGCGTCGTAGAAGCGGCCCGAGCGGGTCAGGTCGGAGACCTCGAAGCCGACGTGGACGATCATCGCGTCGAGAGCCCCACGTCGCGGTGTGCGACCTCGACCTCGACGTCGTCGCGGGCGCGCAGCCGCTCGGCGAGCGCCTCGGTGATCGCGACGGAGCGGTGGCGCCCGCCCGTGCAGCCGATCGCGATCGACAGGTGCGCCTTGCCCTCGGCGATGTACTCGGGGATGAGGAAGTCCAGCAGCGGGCCGATCCGCTCGTAGAACGCCCCGAGCTTGCCGCTGCGCGACACGTACTCGACGACCTGCGGATCAAAGCCCGTCAGCGAGCGCAGCTCGGCCTCCCAGTGCGGGTTGGGCAGGAAGCGCATGTCGAGCACGATGTCGCTGTCGCGCGGCAGCCCGTGCTTGTGGCCGAACGACGTCAGCGTCACCGCGAGCTTGGAGCGCAGCTGGCGCGGCAGGAACTCGTCGGCGATGCGGCGGCGCAGCGTCGCCGCCCCGATCCCGCTCGTGTCGAGCACGAAGTCGGCGCGCTCCTTGATGCTCTGCAGCGCGTCGCGCTCGGCCGCGATGCCCTGCGCGACGGACCCGGTCGGGCTCAGCGGGTGACGCCGGCGCGTCTCCTTGTAGCGCCCGAGCAGCGTGTCCTCGTCGGCGTCGAGGAACAGCACGCGGTGTGCGACGCCGCGCGCCGCGAGATCCTCGAGCTCGCTGCCGAGCGTCTCGAACAGCTCGCGCGCGCGCACGTCGGAGACGACCGCCGCCCGCCGCACCTTCGAGCCCTCGTGCATGAACACGGCGACGAGGCCGCTGATCATCTCGGGCGGCAGGTTGTCGACGCAGAAGTAGCCGTCGTCCTCGAAGACGTTCATCGCCGTCGACTTGCCGGCTCCGGAGAACCCGGTGATGACGACGAGATCCTCGAGGCTCGTCGTGGCTGGCGCCTCGTCCCTGACGGTCACGCCCCCAATGATGGCGGGCGGCTCGGTCATCGGGTCAACCGCTTGTGCGATTCAGATACGCGTAGAGGTCGCGCGCCGTCTTCGAGGGAAGGCCGGGCACCCGCTGCAGCTCCTCGCGCGACGCCCCGAGCATCGCCTCAGGTGAGCCGAAGTGCTTCAGCAGCGCGCGCTTGCGCTTCGGCCCGACCCCGGGCAGTCCGTCGAGCACGGACTCCGTCATCTGGCGGTCGCGGCGCTGGCGGTGGTGGGTGATCGCGAAGCGGTGGGCCTCGTCGCGCACACGCTGCAGCAGCTGGAGGGCGGGCGTGTCGTGAGGCAGGCGCAGCGGCGCGCGGCGGCCCGGGATGTAGATCTCCTCGAGCTGCTTGGCAAGCGCCACGACCGCCACCCCGCGCTCACGAAATCCCTGCAGAGCACGCATTCCCGCGGCGAGCTGGCCGGCGCCGCCGTCGATCACGATCAGCGACGGCAGCGTCGCGAAGGACTCGTTGCGCTTGGGGTCGTTGGGGCTCAGATCCTGCTCGGACTCCCAGCGCGCGAGGCGCCGCCCGAGCACCTCCTCCATCGCGGCGAAGTCGTCGGGCACGCCGTCGGTCGTGGTGCGGACGTTGAAGCGCCGGTAGTCGCTCTTCTTCGGCGCCCCGGCCTCGAACACGACCATCGACGCGGTCGTGTTCGTCCCCATGAGGTTGGAGATGTCGAAGCACTCGATCCGCAACGGCAGCGCGTCGAGACCGAGCGCCTCCTGCAGGCCGTCGAGCGCCTCGACGCGCTGCTGGCGGCGGCGCTCGTCCTTCATGCGCTCCTGGTCGAGCGCGAGCGCCGCGTTGCGTTCGGCGAGCTCGAGGATCCGGCGCTTGTCGCCGCGCTCGGGGATCCGCACCTCGACCCGCGTCCCGCGCAGCTCGCTCAGGACCTCAGAGAGCGTCTCGGTCTCCTCGACGTCGCGCTGGACGAGCACCTGCGGCGGGACCGCCATCGCGTCGCCGTAGTACTGCAGCAGGAACTCCTCGGCCACCTCGCCGATCGCAAACGCCGACTCGTTGGAGAGGTAGAACGACTGGCGGTCCGACAGGACGCCGTCGCGGATCTGGAAGACCTGCGCGTTGGCGTCGGTGCCGTCGACCGCGACCGCGACGGCGTCGAGCGTGCCGACCGCCTCGTTGGCGACGCGCTGGCGCTCGAGCAGCGAGCGCACGGACCTCAGGCGGTTGCGCTCCAGCGCCGCCTGCTCGAACTCCTGCGCCGCGGCGGCGTCCTTCATGCGCTGCTCGAGGTCGCGCTCGATCTGGCGGTAACGGCCGCTGAGGAAGTCGACGACGCCGTCGATCGCCGCGCGGTACTCCTCCTTGGACTGGTAGCCGACGCACGGCGCCCCGCAGCGCTTGATGTAGAAATCCAGGCAGGGCGAGCCGCTGCGCCGGCCGGGGGCGGTCGCGCTGCAGGAGCGGAAGGCGAAGACCTTCTGCAGCAGGTCCAGCGTGCCGCGGACCTTCTTGGCGTTGGAGTACGGGCCGAAATACAGCCGGTCCTTGCGATGGCGCTCGCGCGTGAAGTACACGCGCGGAAAATCCTCGTCGATCGAGATCGCGAGGAACGGATAGGACTTGTCGTCGCGCAGCCGGATGTTGAAGCGCGGCTTGTACTGCTTGATGAACTGGTTCTCCGTGAGCAGCGCCTCGGCCTCGGAGGCGACGAGCAGGAAGTCGATCGAGTGCGCGAGATCGACCATCTCGACCGCGCCACGGGTGACCCGATTGGAGAAATGCCCGGCCACGCGCTTGCGGATCGACTTCGCCTTGCCGACGTAGATGACCTTGCCGTCGGCGTCGCGAAACAGGTACACGCCCGGCCCGTCGGGCAGGCTGCGGCGCTGATCTTTCAGACGCAGTGAGGCGGTCGATGGGGTTGCCGCGGCCACCCGTCGAGCATAGATCGGGGCTCGGCCTTCCCCGCCCCGGCGCGCGGAGGCCGCGCGCCGCCTGCGCTGACCCTGTGGATACCATGTCCCGCGGCCACTTCGGTAGGCGCTCGCGATGAGCGCCGCGGAGGCGGTCGTGCACATCTCGGAGTACCGCTGGGCCCCTCTTGCGAGCTCGCCGTGGCACCGGGTCTTTCCCCCTTCAGGCAGTCCTGGGAGATCAACCCGATGCCAGCCAGCGAGCCGCTCGCCACCGAGCAAGGCACCCTCAGCGCGATCTCGAACGAGATGGTGCGGATCTACAAGGACCAGTTCGGACGCGGCCCGACGAAGACGCGCACGCTGTGGGCCGGCCCGGACATCATCGTCGTGACGCTCGAGCAGACGTTCACGCCGGCCGAGCGCAAGCTCTGCGAGATGGGCGAGCACGCCCGCCTGCGCGAGCTGCGGCTGCTGTTCCAGTACGCCGAGACGGCGGCCTTCTGCGAGCCGATCGAGCGGCTCACCGGTCGCACGGTGCGGGCGTTCGTGAGCGGGCTCGACACGCACTCCGACCTCGCCAGCGAGATGTTCGTGCTGCATCCGGCGGGGCACGAGGGCTCATCGCGAAGCACGAAGAACGACTAGTCGATCCGGCCGGGAGTACCCGCTGAATCTGCGGATGGGTCCACTGGCGACACGACGCCGGCGCTTGACGACGATGCGAACATGCGTTCCCATATGGGCGACGCAGGCAGCGCGTATCAGCGGTTCCAGCGAGCGCTGGCGACCGGCAACCTCCAGCTGATCCGCGCCGCGGCGGCCGAGTTGCCGCGCGTGGATCTCGGCGACGCCCTGGCCGTGTGCATGGCGATCCGCGCGGCCGAGCCGCAGCGCTTCGAGCGCGCGGCGCTGCGCTGGCTGGCCCGCTATGCGGTCGAGAAGGCGACGAGCGTCGCGGATGTGCGTACCGCGACCGAGGCCTTCGCGACGATGCTGCAGCGGCCGGATGATGCGCTGGGCACGCTGCGGCGGCTGATCTGAGACTTGAATGAACGTTGCGGTGCGCTGGAGCGCGGCGTAGGCTCGCGCAGGTCGTTCGGCGTCTTCTTCGGGAGAGGGTTTCGATGCGTGGTGCGATCAGGTTGCTTGCCATCGCGACGGCGTGCGCGCTTGGGCTGAGCGCCCCGGCCGCCGCGGACGGGCCGGGCGTCGGCACGCCGGCCGTCGTGACGCTCGGCGACTCGGCGATCTCCGGCGAGGCGGGGCGCTGGGCGGGCAACACCAGCGGCGATCCGGCGCGCGTCGACGCGCTCGGCGCGACGGCGTACTGGGACACGGCGACCGGCGAGTCGATTCGCGGCTGCCATCGCTCGAAGGCCGCGCAGGCCTTCATCGGCGGCGGCGTGCTCAGCTTCAACCTCGCCTGCTCGGGCGCGCGCACGGCGACGGGCGGCACGGCGTCGGGCGAGGACTTCAAGCCCGGCGTCGACTTCTACGCCGACGCGCAGGGCCGCGTCGGGCAGGCGCGCGCGCTGCAGTCGCTCGCCGCGACGCGCAACGTGAAGGCCGTCGTCGTGATGATCGGCGCCAACAACTACGGCTTCGCCGACATCGTCACGCGCTGCGTGACGAACTGGGTGACGTCGCCGTCGTGGTGGAAGAACTCCTGCTCCGACGACAGCGACATGACCGCGCGCTTCACCGCGGCGCGGATCGCGACCGAGACGACGAACGTGCGCAACGCGCTGCTGCGCGTGCGCGACGCGATGGCCAACGCCGGCTACGGCCCGTCGCAGTACACGATCCTCGCCCAGACGTACTGGTCGCCGGTGCCGCGCGGCGCCGGCTTTCGCTATCCGGAGAGCGGCTGGACGCGCCAGTCGGTCGGCGGCTGCGGCGTCTGGAACCGCGACGCCGACTGGGCCAACGACGTCGTCGTCGACGCGCTGAACGCGACGACGCGCAACGCCGCCGCGACGAGCGGGCTGCCGAACATCAAGGTGCTCGACATGCAGACGGCGCTCGACGGGCGACGGCTGTGCGAGAACACGGTCGGGCTGCTCGAGGAGCGCGGCGTCGCGGCGTGGACGAGCACCGGCGCGGTCGACAAGAGCGAGTGGGTCGCGCAGATCCGCACCGCGACGACGGTGTTCGGGCCCTACCAGCTGCAGGAGGCCAGCCACGCGAGCTACTGGGGCCAACTCGCGATGCGCAACTGCCTGCGGCTGGCGTACAACGGCGGCGCCGTGCGCAGCGGGAGCTGCGTGCGCGTCGCGAACGGCCTGACGTCGCGCGGCGAGCCGGCGATGGGTCTGCTGTAGCTCGCGCGGGGGCCCGCGCGGGCGTGAATGCGCGCTCGCGCGGGAAGGAGGGGCCCATGCGCCCCTTCTTCCTCGCCACTGCCACCGCCCTGCTCTCCGTCGCCATCGCCGCCGCCGCCGCGCCGGCGGCGCAGGCCTCCGAGCCGCCCACGTCGATCGGTCGCGGCGGCGCCGCCGCGACGGTCGACCGGCTCGCGACCGCTGCGGCGGTCCAGACGCTGCGACGCGGCGGCAACGCGACCGACGCGGCCGTCACCGCGGCGGCGGTGCTCGGCGTGACCGAGCCCTTCTCGTGCGGAATCGGCGGCGGCGGCTTCATGGTCTCCTACGACGCGCACGGCCGCCGAGGCGAGGTCACGACGAACGACCATCGCGAGCGCGCGCCCCTGTCGATGAAGACGGATGCGTTCATCGAGAACGGCACGCCGCTGGCGTTCAACGACGCGCGCTACAGCGGCCTGTCGGTCGGCGTTCCGGGGACGGTGCGCGGCTGGGCGCGGGCGCTGCGCGAGGACGGCACGATCTCGCTCGCCGAGGCGCTGCGGCCCGCGATCGGCGTCGCGAGGCGCGGGTTCGTCGTCGACGCGGCGTTCGCCGCGCAGACGCAGGAGAACCTCGACTACTTCGACGACGTGCCCGCCGCTGCGGCGCTCTACCTCGATCCCGACGGCACGCCGCGCGACGTGGGCTCGGTCTTTCGCAACCCGGATCTCGCGCGCACGTACGAGCTGATCGCCGACCGCGGGCCGCGCGCCTTCTATCGCGGCGCGATCGCCGACGCGATCGTGCAGACGGTCCGCAACCCGCCGGTCGGGCCGTCGGCGAACCACGTCTTCCGGCCGGGCGTGATGGACAGGCGCGACCTCGCCACGTACAGCGCGCCGCAGCGCGAGCCGGTGCACTCGACCTACCGCGGCCTCGACGTCTTCGGGATGGGGCCGCCGTCGAGCGGCGGCTCGACCGTCGCCGAGGCGCTGAACATCCTCGAGGGCGATGACCTCGGCGCGATGACGCGCGCGGACGCGCTGCACCGCGAGCTCGAGGCGGCGCGCTTGGCGTTCGCCGACCGCGGCACCTACGTCGCCGACCCGGACTTCTTCGACGTCCCGCTCGCGGGGCTGATCTCCAAGGACTTCGCGGCGACGCGGCGCGCGCTGATCGGCGATACGGCGGCGACGAGCCCCGTCGATCCGGGCGATCCGTATCCCTTCGACGACGGAGCGGCCGGCGATCGGGCCGGCGAGGCGTCGGCCACGTCGACGCGCAGTGGCACGACGACGCACCTCACGGTCGCCGACAAGCACGGCGATGTCGTCTCCTACACGTTCACGATCGAGTCGACCGGTGGGTCTGGCCTCGTCGTGCCGGGCTACGGCTTCCTGCTCAACAACGAGCTGACCGACTTCAACTTCACCTCGACCACGCACCCCAACCGCGTCGAGGGCGGCAAGCGCCCGCGCAGCTCGATGGCGCCGACGATCGTGCTGCGCGACGGCCGGCCATGGCTCGGCATCGGCTCGCCGGGCGGCTCGACGATCATCACGACGGTGCTCGGCATCCTCGTCGACAGGATCGATCTGGGCAGCTCGCTGCCGGACGCGATCGCCGCCCCGCGGGCGAGCCAGCGCAACACGCCCGCGACGACCGCCGAGCCGGCCTTCCTGGCCTCGCCTGAGGCGGCGGCGCTCGGCGCGCGCGGGCACGCGTTCACGGTCGCCCCGCAGTCCGCCGGCGCGGCCGAGATCGGCGCCGCGACCGGGATCGAGTTCGTCGACAAGAGCGCGCTGCTCGCCGCCGCCGAGCCGGTGCGGCGCGGCGGCGGCAGTGCGTTGGTGGTGCGGCCCGTCAGACGCCCGGCTCGACCGTGACGGCGGGGCGGCCGATCGGGGCGCGCTCCGCAGGGGCGGCGATCGCCGTGCGCGTGGAGCGCCGCCATCGCGCGGCCCGTATCGGCGGCGCGACGTGATGACCGTGGTTGCGGTCGGCGCTGCGGAGCAGCTCGGTGGCGTGCGCGTGGGCGGCGGCCTGGTGGAAGGAATGCATGGCGCGGCTCCTCTGGTCGTGGGATGGTGGGTCCGCGAGCGGTCGCCGGACGCCATCCATCGTGCGTGAGCCGCCGGCCGCGGGGGACCCCCCAGTGGAGGGAGCGCGCTCCCCCGCTTCTGATACGAGCGCCGCGAATCGCGGTAGTTGAGCGCACAACCAGATGTTGGATATGCTTGCTCTAGCAACCAAGTCACGATCCGCCTTCGCAAAGGACCAGTCATGAACCTCGACGGCCTCCATCACATCACCGCGATCACCGGCGACGCGCCGCGAAACGTCGACTTCTACACGCGCGTGCTCGGACTGCGGATGACCGCGAAGACCGTCAACCAGGACGACCCCAGCGTCTACCACCTCTTCTACGGCGACGAGAACGCCCAGCCGGGCGCCGACCTCACGTTCTTCGAATACCCGGGCGCCAAGCCGGGCCGCCCCGGTGCGGGCATGGTGCACCGCGTCGTGTGGCGCGTCGCCTCGCCTGCGGCGGTCGACTTCTGGGCCGCGCGCGTAGCCGGCGACGGCTTCGAGGTGCAGCGCACCGACGGCGGCGGCCTGCTGTTCGCCGATCCCGAGGGGCTCGCGCACGAGCTCGTCCTCGACGACAGCGGCGACGAGCCGCTGATGGCCGAGCACCCCGAGATCCCCGCCGCGCTCGCGCTGCAGGGCTTCGAGGGCGTGCGCGCCTACAGCGCCCGCCCCGACGGCAGCGCGCTCGTGCTCGAGCAGCTCATGGGCGCGACGCGACGCGACGGCGATGAGGACGTGTTCGAGCTGCGCGGCGAGCGCCGCGGCGGCTGGATCGCGTGGGATCCCGCGCCCGAGGGGCGTGGACGCCCGAGCGCCGGCACCGTCCACCACGTCGCCTGGGGCACGCAGGACGCCGACATGCAGAACTGGATCGACACGGTGACGCAGGCCGGCATCCCGAACTCCGGCTACGTCGATCGCCACTACTTCCACTCGCTGTACTTTCGCGAGCCGGGCGGGGTGCTCTACGAGCTGGCGACGCGCGAGCCCGGCTTCACCGTGGACGGCCCCGTCGAGGAGCTCGGCACGAAGCTCATCCTGCCGCCGTTCCTCGAGCCGCGCCGCGAGCAGATCGCGGCCCGGCTGACCCCGCTGCCCGACCCGCGCGCGAGCTGGAAGCCGGCCGAGACGGCGGCACCACCGTCATAGCACGGCGATGACGGCTGGGCCGGCGGGGCTCGTGTGATCGCCGTGGTGCCGGCCGGCGCTGACGCGGGTGCGGGTGGCCGGCCGCGCGGCGATCGCCGCGTGTGCGTGAACACCACGTTTCACCGCACGAGCCGCACTTCCAGGCCGCCGCCCGCACGCGCCTCCCCCGCCCCGCCGAGCAGGCCGAGGATCCGTGCGACGTAGCCGCGCGTCTTGCGGTACGGGGGCACGCAACCGCAGGCCGCGACAGGCGCGGGGCCGGCGTTGTAGGCGGCGAGCGCGAGCGGCACCGCGCCGAACCGGCGCAGCAGATCGCGCATGAGGTGCGCCTGGGCGTCGATCGCCGCCGCCGCGTCGAACGGGTCGCTCAGCCCGATCGCGGCGGCGGTGGCGGGCATGAACTGCGCGATCCCCTGCGCGCCCGCTCTCGAGCGCGCGAACGGGTTGAAGTTCGACTCGGCCATGATCTGCGCCGCCAGCAGTGCCGCCGACACGTTCCAGCGCTGCGCGGCGCGCGCAAGCGGCGCCGCGTACCGCGCCGGGACGAAGGACGGCAGCGCGCGCGTGCGCTCGCCGTCGCCGCCGGTTTCACCATTGGTACTGAACCCGACCGACGACGTTCCGGCGTTCAACGTGAACCCGTAGTGCCACGGCTCCCAGGAGTACCTCTGGACGAAGTGAAAGCGCTTCGCGTTGGCCGCCAGCCAGCCGTATGCCGCCTCCGGACCGAGGTCGAGCTCGGTGCCGAGGCGGTGCAGCGATCGGCCCGGCGGCGCGACCCACTTCGGATCGGGGTTGCGCGCGAACAGCACGGCCTGCTCGGCGTTGGAGCGAAAGCCGCTGTTGACGATCAGCGTGACGCCGTCGCGGCGGGCGGCCGCCTCCATGCGGTCGAAGGCCGCCGCGACATCCGGGCGCATCGGCCTGCCCTGGCGGTGGGCGAGCGAACCGCGATACGCGCCCGCGCCGGCCGTCTCGAACGCGAGCTCGGCCGGTGGCGCGAGCTCCGCCTCGGCGACCGCTCCCGCCGCCACCCGCCGGCCGTCGCCCAGGTCGATGCCGTCGCGTACCTCGACCCGCACGCGCACCGGCGCGAACGTGTCCTTGTCGGGAAAGCTCACCCGCACGTCGCGCGCGCCGTTGCGACGGGCGGTGCGCAGCGCCGTCACGCGCCCGCCGCCCAGATACTCGGCCCGTTCGACGTGCGCCACGTTGGCGCGCGCGCCGAGCACCGGTGGCTCGAACAGGCCCGCGTACGCGTCGTGCATCGCGCGCGCCCCGGCGAGCGCCGCGAGATCGGCGGCGCGCTGCTCGTCGCTCTGGACACCGATCCCGCGCGCGATCGCGCCGAGCACGAGCGCCCCGAGCAGCACGGCGAGCGTCAGCCCGAGCAGCAGGATCGTCGCCTGGCCGGCCTCGGGCTCCAGGCGTCGGCGCTCCGTCACGGCAGCGCCTCGACCTGCGCAGCGAGGAAGCGGCGCGCCGACGGCAGCAGCGCGACGCCCGCGGCGGCGAGCGAGCGGCCCGGATGCGCGGGCGGGACCTCACACACCACGCCGCGCTGCAGCCCCGCCACCGCGAGCCGTGCCAGCGCCGGATCGGAGCCCGCCGCGAGCCCGACGACGACGAGATCCTGCTCGTCGAGGAGCACGTCGAACGCCGCCGCCCGCGGGCCCGCGAGCGCGAGCACGGTCGGCGCGGCGCCCGCGGCGGCGATCACCCGCATGGCCTCGGCGGCGGCCTCGCCCGGCCCGGCAGCGAGGCGGACGGTCACGAGCCGGCCCGATGCCCGGGCAGCATGCCCGCGGCCGGCCAGCGCGGACGCGAGCCGAGCGGCCGCGGGCAGCGCGGGCGCTCGCACGGGCGAGCGCATCGGACCGCCCGCAGACCAGACGCAGACGACCGCCGTGGACGCTCGCTCCCGGCGCGCGAGCGCAAGTGCGAGGCCGGCGGCGAGCGCGGCAGCGTCGCCCTCGGCGGCCAGCAGCGCGACGGATGCGGGCGTGCGCGGCGGGGTGACCGCGCACGCCCGGGTCGGCGGAGCACCGGCGGGGGTGGTGTCCGCACGTCGCCCGCGCCCGTCGGCGCAGGTCAGCTCGTCCCCGGGCGCCTCGCCGGCGGGGGTCACGAAGTGCTCCGTGAGGCGGCGCGCGATCCTCATCGCGCCTCCGGTCCGGCGTGCGCCTCGCCCGTCGTCTCCAGCAGTCCGGCCAGCCCGGGCAGGAACGCGCGCGGTCGCAGCCGTACCCGCACGCGGCGCCCGTCGACGCGCACGTGGACCCGCCCGCGCGACCAGCCGGGCACCGACTCGCGCGACGCCGCCCGCGGGTCGCTCCCCTGCAGCAGGGCGATGGCACCGGCCTCTGCGGCATGGTCGGCGAGCTCGCGGGCGGCGCCCGCCGCCAGCAACTGCACCGCCGCGAGCACGGCGGCGACGAGCAGCGGCGCGAGCGTGACGAGCTCGACCGACGCCTGACCCGACGCACACGCGAGGCGGGCTCGCCGCGCGCTCATCCGCCCTGCTCCTGCAGGCGCGCTCGGGCCGAGACGGTCGTCAGGCGGCCGGAACCGACGATCGCCGGGATCCCGATCGCCACGCGCACGCCGCCACCGGAGCGCCGCACGACGAGACCACGCTCCAGCCGGGCGGGCAGGACGCGGCGGGCGGCGGCGCGCTCGTCGGCGCCGACGGCGCTCGCGCGCGCGGCCGCCCGCGCCGCCGAGCCGGCGAGCCAGACCGCCTGGCCGGCGACGACGCCCTGCCAGAGCAGTCCGGCGAGCACGCCCATGAGCGGCAGCAGAGCGACGAGCTCGACCGAGGCCTGGCCGTGTTCGGCGCCTGGAGAGCGGGCGGCGGGCATGCCCTGCACCCTCGCGCGGCCCGTGTCACGGTTCTATACGCGCGTGTGACAAACGACGCGCGATCGTGTGACGAGATCGCGCAGGCGCGGGCGCCCGCCCCGAGCCACCCGCCAGCCAGCCAGCCAGCCGTTCAGCTGTACGAGCGGTGGCGCTGCCAGACGAGGTACAGCGTGTACGAGGCGGCGCCGATCAGCGCGAACCAGGCGATCGCGCCCGCGCCCGTGTCGAACAGGCGCCCCGATGCGGCAACCGTCACCACGGCCACACCGACCGCGGCGTACAGCGCGAACCGCCACAGGTCGCCGAGCGCGAAGATCTCGCCGCGGAAGTTGCGGTACAGCAGCCCGGCGCCCAACGCGATCAGCACGATGAAGATCGCGTTGAGCAGCTGCATGACGAAGCCTGCGCCTTCGCCGCCACCCGGCACGAGCCAGACGACGAGCGCGAGCACCGCGATGACGCCGATGTTGCGAGCCATCTCGACGGACATGGGCTAGAGGCTAGTGGACCGACGCTCAGGCGAATGCGCGCGCAGCCGTCGGCGGCTCGGCCGCCGGCTGCGGCGCCGCCACCGCGACCGGATCCGGCCCGGGCGCTGCCACGGCAGCCGCGATCTCCGCCTCCAGGACGAGCTCCGCCGCGAGGCGATAGCCGACGCCGAAGTGCGTGTGGATGTAGGTCCAGTCCGGCGAGACCATCTGCAGCTTGGAGCGCAGCTTGCGCACGAAGACGTCGACCGAGCGATCGCCATGGGCCATCGTGTAGCCCCAGACGCGCTGGTAGATCTCCTCGCGCTCGAGCACGCGCCCCTCGGCGGCGGCCAACAGCTGGATCAGCTCGAACTCGCGCCGCGTCAGGTCGATCGAGCGGCCGTGCGCGAACGCCTGGAACTGGTCGGCACGGATCTCGATCTCGCCGGCCACCACCGAGTCGGCGGCGGTGCAGACATCCGCCAGGCGCCGGCGCCGCGCGACGGCCTCGACGCGGGCGATCAGCTCCTCCGGGTGGCAGGGCTTCGTGATCCAGTCGTCGGCGCCGAGGCGCAGGCCCCGCACGCGCTGGGCGACGGTCGACTGCCCGGTGCAGACGATCACCGGCAGCGCGGGCAGTTGCCTGCACACGCGCTCCAGGTACGGCCAGGCGTTCTGGCCCAGCAGGGCGAGGTCCACGACGAACGCACCGAGACGCATCGCGACGAGGCGCTCCACGGGCACGGCGCCCGTCAGCACGATGTGCTCCCACCCGAGTCGGTCCAGTCGCTTCGTCAAGACCTGGACGAATCCTGTGTCGCCGTCACTCACGGCGACGCGCAGCGCGTCTGCTGCGGGAATGTTCGTATCAGTCATGTCGCCGAAGTGTAGGCACGTGCACCGGCGCCAAACAGGCTCGGAGCCCTGCTCGTCACAGGATCTTCACAGTCGTTGGGCCGCAAACAGCGCTGTTTTCACCGCGAGGCAACATGCGAGGCGTCCGAGAACTCGCGAAACAGGCCGGTCACCACGAACGCCGTCTGCTCGCCGATGTCGACGGCGTTGTCGCCGATCCGCTCGAAGGCGCGCGCGACCATCGTCATGATCATCGCCCACTCGCGGACGTCGGCGTCGTCGCCGGCCTCGAGCGCGAGCCGGAAGATCTCGCGGTTGAGCCGGTTGATCGCGACGTCGCGGGCGACGAGGTCCTCGGCCATCGGGACGTCGCGGTCGGCGAAGCTGCGCTGGCACTGGATCACCTCGGCCCGCGCGAACTGGCCCATCTGGATGATCTTGCAGAGGATGTCGCTGTCGACGGCCGGCTCGTGGCCTGAGAGAGGAATGAGCTTGGCGACGTTGACGCACTGGTCGCCCATGCGCTCGACATGCTTGATGACGTGCAGCAGCGCCGCCACGAGGCGCAGGTCGCCGGCGACCGGCGACTGCAGCGCCAGCAGCGAGAGGATCCCCTGGTGGACCTCGAGGTAGCGGCCGTCGAGGCGATCGTCGTCGGCGATCACGACCTGCGCGAGCTCGACGTCCTGGTGCTTGAGCGACTCGACGACGCGGTCGATCTGCTCGACGACGAGGTCCAGGCCGCCGAGCGCGTGGCGCTCGAGGCCGGCGAGCTGCTGCTGGAAGTGCTGGCGATGCTCGCTCATACGCGAGTCAGCCGAACTTCCCGGTGACGTATTCCTCGGTGCGCTTGTCGTCGGGCGACGTGAAGATCTTCTCCGTCGACGCGAACTCGACGAGTTTGCCGACGCGGTTGCCGTCCTCGAGCTTGTCGACGTTGTAGAACGCCGTCCGGTCCGAGACGCGCGCGGCCTGCTGCATGTTGTGGGTGACGATGACGATCGAGTAATTCTCCTTCAACCCCAGCATGAGCTCCTCGATCGCGCCCGTCGAGATCGGGTCCAGCGCCGAGCAGGGCTCGTCCATGAGGATCACGTCGGGCTCGACGGCCATCGTGCGGGCGATGCACAGGCGCTGCTGCTGGCCACCGGACATGCCGAAGGCGTTGGTCTTCAGGCGATCCTTGACCTCGTCCCAGAGCGCGCCCTTGCGCAGCGCCCGCTCGACGATCTCGTCCATGTCGCCCTTCATCCCGAGCACGCGCGGGCCGAAGGCGATGTTCTCGTAGATCGACTTCGGGAAGGGGTTGGGCTTCTGGAAGACCATGCCGATCCGCTTGCGCACCTGCACCGGGTCGATGTCGGGCGCGTAGAGGTCCTGGCCGTGGTAGCGGACCTCGCCGCTGACGATGGCGCTGGGGATGAGGTCGTTCATCCGGTTCAGGCAGCGCAGCAGCGTCGACTTGCCGCAGCCCGAGGGCCCGATGAACGCGGTGATCTCGTTCCTGGCGAGGTCGAAGCTCACGTTCTCGACGGCGCGAACGCCGCCGTAGCTCACGCCGACGTCCTTGAGCGAGAAGATCGCCTCCTTGGCGACCTCGGTCTGCCGGCGTGCGCCGACGTCGGGCAGGACCTGCGGCAATCGGGGGGTCGCGCTCACGCCGGGGCGCACGCGCGCCGCGGGCTCGGATCTCGTCGAATCCATGTCGTCACCACTTCTGCTCATAGCGATTGCGTAGGTAGATGGCCACCGAGTTCATCAGCAGCAGGACGACGAGCAGCACGACGATCGCGCCGGCCGCCAGGATCTGGAACTCGGGACGCGGTTCGCCGGCCGCCTGGAAGATCGCGATCGGCAGCGCCGAGAACTGGCCGTCGATCGTGGGGTCGGTCAGCCGGAACGCGATCGCCCCGACGAGGATCAGCGGGGCGGTCTCGCCGATCGCGCGCGACAAGGCGAGGATCACGCCGGTGGCGATCCCGGCCAGCGCGCCCGGCAGGACCATCTTCCAGATCGTCTGCCACGTCGTCGCGCCGAGCGCGAGCGCGCCCTCGCGAATCGACGACGGCACGGCGCGGATCGCCTCGCGCGAGACGATGATCACGACCGGCAGGACGAGCAGGCCGAGGGTCAGCGCGCCCGCCAGCAGCGTCGGCGATCCCTGCCCCAGCCCCCAGATGTCGATCGGCCCGCGGACGATGAAGGCGAGGCCGAGGATCCCGTAGACGACCGACGGCACCGACGCGAGGTTCTGGATGTTGACCTCGATCATCCGGTTGTACCAGCGGTCGGGATCGGCGTACTCCTCGAGGTAGACGGCCGCCGCGACCCCGATCGGGACGATGAACGCCGCGCACAGGACCATAAGGTAGAGCGTCCCGATCAGCGCCGGCCGGATGCCGGATTGCTCCGGGAACAGGCGCGAGGGGAAGTTCGTGATGAAGTCGGGCGTGATCAGCGGCACGCCGTCGATCGCGACGTCGACGAGCAGCACGCCGAGGAACAGGACCGCGATGAACAGGCACAGCATCAGCGACGCCCGGAACAGCAGGTCCTTGATGCGCGCACCGCTGGAGGCCCGTTGCACGACCTTGCGGGTGATCGCGGTCTCAGCGACGGCCATCAGTGCTTCGTCCTGCTCATCGGACGGACCACTTACTCGTACACCTGCCGGTACTTGCGCACGAAGCGGATCGCGACGAGGTTGAGCATGAAGGTCATCACGAACAGCGTCGTGCCGACCGCGAAGATCGTCGCGTAGGCGACGCTGCCGGCGGAGACGTCGGCGCGCGCGACGTTGGCGATGAAGGCCGCCATGTTCTGGTGGGCGACCGTGAGATCGAACGTCAGGTTGGGGTTGTTGCCGCTCGCGACGAGGATCACGACGGTCTCGCCGATCGCTCGCGACGCGCCGAGCACGAGCGCCGCGACGATCCCCGACAGCGCCGCCGGGAAGACGACGCGCGCGACGACCTGCCACTTCGCCGCGCCGAGGCCGAAGGCGCCCTCGCGCAGCGACTGCGGCACCGCCGTCATCGCGTCCTCGCTGACGGATGCGATCGTCGGCAGGACGAGGATCCCGAGGATGATGCCGCCGGCCAGGCCGTTGAAGACCTGCAGGTCGATCCCGAGCTGATCCTTCAGCAGCGGCGTGAAGAACGTCAGCGCGAAGTAGCCGAAGACGATCGTCGGGATGCCGGCGAGCAGTTCGACGATCGGCTTGAAGATCCTGCGCACCCGCGGCGAGGCGTACTCGGCGAGGTAGGTGCCGACGCCGAGCCCGAGCGGAACCGCGACGAGCAGCGCGATCAGGGTCAGGTACAGCGTGCTCCAGATGAGCGGGGCGACGCCGAAGGACTGCGACTCGCCGCCCGCCAGCGGCGCCCAGTCGGTGCCGAAGAAGAAGTCGCCGAACGGGACCTCGCCGAAGAACTTCGTCGACTCCGTGAGCAGCGTGACGACGATGCCCGTCGTCGTGAGGACCGACAGGACGGCGGCGGCGGCGAGCAGGACCTTGATGGCCTGCTCGCCGACGGAGCGCCGCGTACGAACCCGGGTCAGGTCGGGGGGCACCGACCCTGCGCCAGGGCGCGCCGCGAGCTCTTGTCCGCCGTCCATCTCGCTCGCGTCTAGCTCGCCGGCGCCGCGACCGGCGTCGCGCCCTCGAGGTTGGCCTTGGCCTTCGTGAGCAGCTCGTCGGTCAGCGGCACGTAGTCCCCGGCCGTGACGACCTTCTCGTTGTTGTCGAGGACGTACTGGATGAACGCCTTGACCTCGGGCTTGGCCGCGGTCTCGGTGCTCGGGTACATGAACAGCGGCCGCGACAGCGGCTTGTAGCTGCCGTCGGCGATCGTCGCGATCTCGGGCTTGACGCAGCCGTCGCCGCCGTCGATCGCGAGGATCTTCAGCTTGTCCTTCTGCGAGTCCGCGAAGGCGAACCCGACGTAGCCCAGCGATCCGGCCGTGCCCTCGATGCCGGTGACGATCTGGTTGTCGTCGGCCGAGGTCTGCACGTCCTTCGTGCGCTGCTCGGCATCGGTCTCGAGCACCGCCTCGGTGAAGTAGTCGTACGTTCCCGACTCCGTGCCCGGGGTGAAGAACGAGACCTTCTGATCGGGGAAGCCGGCGCCGAGCTCCTTGTAGTTGGCGATCTTCGACTTCGGATCGAGCAGCTTCTTGAGGTTCGCCGTCGTGATGCAGTCGTCCGGGATCGCGAGGTCCCTGTGCGTGACGACCGTCAGGCCGTCGATGCCGACCTGGACCTCGACCGGAGTGATCTTCTTGGCCAGGCAGGCCTCGTACTCGTCCTTCTCGATGGCGCGTGAGGCGTCGGCGATCTGCAGCTCGCCGCGACAGAACTTCTCGAAGCCGTCGCCGGTGCCGACGCCGCCGACGCTGACGTCGACGTTCGGGGCCTCGGCCGCGAACAGCTCGACGGCCGCCTCGGCGACCGGCTGAACCGTCGACGAGCCATCGACGCGGATCGATCCGGCGAGATCCTCGCTGACTGCTGCAGCGGTATCGGTACCGCCCGCGGTGCCCTCGTCGTCGTCCCCGCAGGCAGCGACGCCGAACGCGAGTGCGCCGCAGGCGACGATCACCGCGCTGAAGCGATGGAGCTTCAAGGTGTGTCCTCCTCTGAGTGTTCCCATAGCGGGACCGACCGTCGCATCAGCACCACCGGCATCCTGTTACCGGGCCGTAGTCGCCGTGTGAAAAGGATGTGAATGGACCCCGGATTACGGGGCATCAAGGGGCCGGATCCAGGCGGTACCCGAAGCCGACGTGGGTATGGATGAAGTGATGCTGCGGCAGCGCCCGTTCGAGCTTCGTGCGCAGCTTGTGGATGTACACGTCGCAGGAGCGATCGCCGCGGCGCAGCGTGCCGCCCCAGGCCTGGCGGTAGAGCTCCTCGCGTGAGACCACTCGTCCGACGTGGCGGGCGAGCGCCACGAGCAGGTCGAACTCGCGCACCGACAACACCAGTGCGCGGCCGTCGGCGAGAACGAGGCCCTCCTGCGGGCGGATCTCGAGATCGCCGATCCTGACAAGCTCCCCATGACTCGTCTGCATCGTTCTCGCAGGGTGGGCACAGGGGGCAGGCGCCGAGTTATCCGGTCGTGAACGCGCGGTGAAGAAGATGTGAACGACCGCTCCGGACTCACCTTCTGGTCGAGGGTCAGTGTTTCGTCCTTCCGTGCGCGATGACACGCTCGTTACGCTTCCTGCGCATCCTGTCTGCATGCCCTGCGTCCAAGCTGCGGCCGCCGAAGCACGCGAGACTGCAGGATCTGGACCGCCTGCGCCCGGCTGCGCTGGCTCGCCGGACCGGGAGTCCAGTTCAGTGGTGCTCCGGTCAAGGTCCCGTCCGACCCCGCCGATAGCGCGACCAATCGCCCTTCTGGGGCGGCAATCCGATCAACTCGCGAGGACTCACCGCACATGAAGGCCAAGCCCGAGGGCACAACGCATCGCTCGACCCGCGGACGCATCGCGGCTGCGTTGTGCACCGCCGGCGTCCTGGGCATCGCGATGAGCGGCAATCTGCTCGGTGCCGGTGCGCAGGAGGTGGCCGCGATCCCCGGCGAGCCCGTCACCGCCCCGCCGATCCAGGTCGCAGCCGACGGCGCCTCGAACACCCCCCAGTCCGCGGCCGCCTCCGCGGCCGCCACGACGACGCAGACCGCGACGACGCCGGCCGAGACGACCACCACGCCGACGACGCAGACTGCTCCCGCGGGCACGACGACGACGGAGACGACGACCACCCCCGCGCAGACGACGACCACCCCCGCGCCGACGGCGACGCCGCCCGCGCCCGCCCCCTCCGCGCCCACCGCACAGCCCGCGGCGCCCGAGGTTCCCGGTCCCGCGCCCGCGACGCCGGCCCCCGCCGCGCCCGCCAAGCCGACCCAGGTGCTGCCCTTCGCCGGCGTCGCCGGTCCGGCCGGTGACGAGCGCAAGGCGCGCGTCGACTGCGTGCCCGCGACGCGCACCAAGAAGAACTCGACGAAGGCTAAGGCTGCGATCGAGGGTATGGGTGATGACGACGCCGGCTGCGAGCGCAGGCGCACGTCGCAGAAGACGACCTCGCCGGAGCGCGGCGGCCAGCGCGACCGCGCTCCGCAGACCGCGTTGCGCAACGCGCAGGGCGTCCCGACGGTCGCCAACCCGACGACGTCGCTCGCGCTGCCGGGTGCGGTTCCCGTCGGCGTCCCGAACTTCTTCATCGACAAGTTCCGCATCCCGCCGTTCCTGCTGCCGATCTACCAGGCCGCCGGCATCCAGTACGGCATCCGCTGGGAGGTCCTGGCCGCGATCAACGAGATCGAGACCGACTACGGCCGCAACCTGAACATCTCCTCGGCCGGCGCGCTGGGCTGGATGCAGTTCATGCCCGCGACGTGGAAGGCCTACGGCACCGACGCCAACCGCGACGGGCGCAAGGACCCCTTCAACCCCGTCGACGCGATCTTCGCGGCCGCGCGCTACCTGCGCGCCGCCGGCGCCGACCAGGACCTGCGCCGCGCGATCTTCGCCTACAACCACGCCGACTGGTACGTCGAGTCCGTGCTCATGCGCGCCCGCCTGATCGGCGGCCTGCCGAGCGACCTCGTCGGCTCGCTGAACGGCCTCACGCAGGGCCACTTCCCCGTCTTCGCCAAGGCGCGCTACGCCGACGACCTCTCCGAGCAGGCGATCAGCCGCCGCGCCGCCGCGGGTCAGAACGTCGCCAACCCGGTCGAGTCGCAGACCGCCCGCCGGGGCATCGACATCTTCGCCAAGGCCGGCTCGCCCGTGATCGCCGTGCAGGACGGCACGATCGTCGCGATGGGCAGGTCCAAGCGCCTGGGCAACTTCGTGCGCATGCGCGACGTCTACGGCAACACCTACACGTACGCGAGCCTCAAGAAGGTCGCCCGGCACGTGCCCGTGCCGAAGGCCAAGAGCCAGACCAGGGCGTCGATCGCCAAGGAGCTCGCGCTGCCCAAGCGCGACCCGAAGCCGACCATCGCCGCCTCGGCCGGCAGGCGCACGAAGAAGGGCGCCGTCCCGACCGCCGCCAAGAAGGCCGCCGCCGAGCTGACGCGGCCCGCCGCGGCGGCGAGCGCGGTCCAGGGCCTGGCCAAGGAGCGCCTCTTCGCCAACCCCTCGCGCCCCAAGGCGCTGGCGAACGGCGGCGCCGAGCAGATCCTCGAGTCCGAGTCGACGCTTGCCGCCGGCGCAACCCTCAAGTCCTACTTCACAGGCGTATACGGCCTCGACGCCGAGGACGTCGTCCTCAAGCCGATGCTCGTCGGCCGCAAGGTCATCGCCGGCACGATCCTCGGTCGCATCGGCCAGACGGACGAGAAGATCTCCCCGCGCGTGCACTTCGAGATCCGCCCCGCCGGGCGCGGCGCGCCGCGGATCGACCCCAAGCCGATCCTCGACGGCTGGAAGCTGCTGGAGTCGACGGCGATCTACCGCGCCCAGGGCCGCAACGCGCTCGTCGGCCCGGACGCCAACCGCGCCTCGATCGGCCAGATCCTGCTGATGAGCAAGGACGCGCTCGCCCAGCGCGTGCTGAACAACCCGCGCATCGAGATCTACTCCTGCGGCCGCCGTGACATCGAGGCCGGCGCGATCGACCGCCGCGTGCTCGCGACGCTCGAGTTCCTCGCGTCCAGCGGCTTGAAGCCGACGGTCACCTCGCTGACCTGCGGCCACGGCTACTTCACGAGCGGCGGCAACGTCTCGGCGCACTCCTCCGGCAACGCCATCGACATCGCGAAGATCAACGGGATCCCGATCCTCGGCCACCAGGGCGAGGGCTCGATCACCGACATCACCATCCGCCGCCTGCTCACCCTCCAAGGCACCGTCAAGCCCAACCAGATCATCAGCCTGATGACCTACGACGGCACCGACAACACCCTCGCGATGGGCGACCACGCCGACCACATCCACATCGGCTTCCGACCGCAGTACCAGGCCGGCACCCCGGGCTCCAGCCAGCTCGACGCGGTGCTCAAGCCGTCGCAGTGGATCAAGCTCATCGACCGCCTCGGCGAGATCGACAACCCGGTCGTCGCCGTCAAGCCGTCGAAGTACGCGATCCGGGTCCCGGTGCCGCGCGCCTCCGAGTCGCACCGCGGCGAGTAGTCACGCCGCGATCACGGCCTGGTCACTCGCGTCGCGGGGCCGGCCGGTTGGCTGGCGTGCATGTCAACACTCCGCCAGGGCACGCTCGCCGTGCTGCTCGTCGCGACCGGCGTGCTCGCGCTCGCCGGGATCGCCCAGCTGCCGTCGTCGACGACGGGCTCCGCGCAGGCCCACGATGACGGGCAGCGCGTGAAGCACCCCACGATCTAGGACGTTGCGTAACGAGAACGCGTTCCTGCCGCTCTAGTGGCCCCGACCCGGGCCGGTCAGGGCGCGAGCGGCGCGGGGCATGGGCTGACGGCGCCCGAGCCGAACACGACGTTCTCGCAGGAGAAGACTCCTGCCGAGCGCGGGTCGACCTGCAGCCGCAGCCACTCGTGCGGGGTGCTCGTCGATCCCTGCACGACGACGCGCGTGAGGTTCGCGGGCTGCCCGGCGGGCGTGTCGACCTTGAAGACGTGCGAGTCGCCCTGCAGCAGCAGCACGGGCTTGCCGAAGCGCGCGGCGCGGTCGGCGATCACGGCCTTGAACGGGACGTAGGCGGGTTGGTCGGGCGCGAACGTGTCCCACATGTCGGCCTGCATCCCGAGCACGACGGCGGGCGCGTCGCGGGCCTCGGCGGCGTCGAAGATGCCGTCGATCCAGGCCAGCGACGCGGCCTCGCGGGCGATGTACTCGCGCGTGCGCACCGCGGACTCGGCCGTCGTCTCGGGCTGCGGCGCCCCGGTCACGGGATCGCGGCGATCGCCGAACCAGCGCGCCTGGCCGTCGTCGGAGCCGACGACGTGGGCAACGCCGTACTGCACGCCGCGCTCCTCCCACATGACGTTCTCGGGGAACGCGCGCGACTGGGCGCGAACGTGCGCGTCCGCGCCCAGCGTGCGCCCGGGCTTGTCGAAGAACAGCTCGCGCAGCCTGGCCAGGCGCTCGGTCGGCAGGTAGGCGCCGTTGTTCGCACGGTGGCAGTCGGTCCACTCGTTGTCGCCGGGCGTGTAGACGAGCGGGTCCGCGAACGTCTCGAAGTCGGCGCGGCGGGCGGCGAGGTAGGCGTCGTCGCAGCGGCTCGAGCCGTTCTTGATGTCGCCGAGGTGCAGGACGCGGCGGACCGCCGGATCGGCGTTGATCTCACCCACCTCGGCCGGGAAGGCGGCGATCTGGGCGTCGCCGTAGGGGATGTCGCCGATGACGGCGAGCGTCTGGGCAGCGGGGCGGGGACCGTGTGGGCGGTCCTCGTGCGCGAGCGTGACGGGGGCTGCGACGAGGGCGGCAAGGAGGCCGGCGGCGGCGATCGTTCTGAGCATGACGGGCAACCTAGGAGCACCCGCAGGCCGCGATGTTGCGCGCGCGTGATCGGCGCGTTTAATGGTCGGATGGACGACGAGAACCCGACCGAGATCTTCGAGCGCATGTACGTCGCGGCTGCCGACGGCCGTGACGCCATGCCATGGGACCGGGGCGGGCCGCATCCGCTGCTCGAGCAGTGGGCGCGGGACGCCGAGGGCGCCGGCCGGCGCGCGCTCGTCGTCGGCAGCGGCCTGGGCCAGGATGCCGAACTGCTCTGCGAGCGTGGCTTCGACGTGGTCGGCTTCGACGCGGCGCCGACCGCGATCGAGCTCGCGCGCGGCCGCTACCCCGCCAGCGCCGTGGACTACCGCGTCGCCAACCTGCTCGAACCGCCCGCGCAGTGGCACCGGGCCTTCGACCTCGTCGTCGAGAGCCTCACCGTGCAGTCGATGCCGCCCGAATACCACGCGCCGGCGACGGCGAACGTCGCCGCGATGGTCGCGCCCGGCGGCACGCTGCTCGTGATCGCGACGGCGCGCGACGAGGACAGCGAGACGCCCGACGGACCGCCCTGGCCGCTGACCCCCAGCGAGGTCGAGGCCTTCGCCTCAGGCGGCGTCGAGCCCGTGCTGATCGAGCCGATCCGCACGCCCGGCTCGCCGGCGCGCTGGCGCGCGGAGTTCCGCCGAGCTGCTGCCTAGCGGCTGCGGCGGGGAGTCGCTCCAGCCGGCGCCGGTCGGGTTGACCGTCGTGACATTCACCACCGCGCAGATGTGTGACCCTGTAGGCGATGGTGCGCCACCCCATCTCGAGATCGCGCAGAGCCCGCGACCGCCTGTCCGAGCCCGTCGGTGGACCCAAGCTGATCGCGAGCGCCGTCTGCTTTCGCCGTCGCGGTGATCAGCTGATGTTCCGGCTGGTTCGCACGCGCGACGGCGAGCGCTGGACGTTCCCGGGCGGTCCGCTGCAGGGCGACGAGACGCTGCCCCAGGCCGCGGCTCGCGAGGCCGACGAGAAGGCGGGCGTCACCGGTGTGGTCGTCGAGAAGCCGCTGACGGAGTTCCGTCACGCACGCCGCGCCGACGACCTCGCGACCGCTTTCCTGCTCGCCGTGCAGAGCACCGCGCCGTCCGTCGGGGAGGGCCTGGACCCGACCTGGTGCGATCTCCAGACGGCGCGCGCGAAGCTCACCGAGGGCCGCGAGCCCGGCGATGCGCAGGAGTTTCAGCGTGTGATCGAGGTCGCCGAGAACGAGCTGCGCTGACCGTCAGCGAGCCGCCCCGCGCTCGAGCTCGGCCAGCAGCGCCGACCAGCCGAACCCGCGCGCGCCGAAGCCCTGGCCGGTGAGCGGGTCGTAGTACTCGCGCAGCCCGTCGCGCGCCGCCGCGCGCGCCAGCGACGAGACCACGTGATCGGCGTGCTGCTCGTAGCCCAGCGCGCGCAACGGCCCGACGAGCAGCCAGGCCGTGTTGATACGACGGCCCGCGCCAGCAGCGAAAGCGATCCCAGCGCGGGTTGAACGTCGGCTCGTCCATGCTCACCGACGGGATCCCGCAGGGCGCGGCGTAGCGGCGCGCGTCGAGCAGGTGCTCCTCGACGAGCCTGCGGCGCACGTCCTCGGGCAGGCCGTCGAGCACGAGCGGCGCCAGCGACGACCACGTCGAGATCGCCACCGGGCGCTCGGCCCGGCCGGCGAGATCGAAGAACAGGCCGCGGCGCTCGTCCCAGCAGCGCTCGAGCAGCGCGGCCTCGACGCACGCGCTGCTCGATCCCGAGCCGCCGTGCCAGGCGCCGCAGGCGCTGCTCGATCGGCCCGCGGCCGACGAGCTTGAGCTGCCACGGCTCGGCCGAGCGAGCGGCGGCGTGCAGCAGCTCGACGACCCCCTTCTCGCGGCCGAGCCTGCCGACGTAGAGGACGTGGTCCTGGCGGCGCACGTGCGGCTGCGGGACGAACGCCGGGTGCACGCCGAAGCGCAGCGCGATCGTGGTCGGCCGGCCGCAGTCGGGGAGCGGATCGACGGCCGACATGACCGCGTCCGCGTCGGCGTAGGCCTGATGCATCCAGGTGCGCAGGAGCGGATGCCAGAGCCCGTCGGGCCCGGGCAGGCCGGCGGCGTCGAGCGCGATCGAGCCGTGATGCGCGGCGACGACGCGCGCGCCGAGCTCGTGGGCGGTCTGCGTCACGCGCAGCGGGCGCCAGAACGGGTCGTGCAGGACGACGACGCCGGGTTCGAGGTCGCGCAGCGTCGCGCGCAGGGCGCGGGCCCCGACCGGCAGGCGGTAGCCGTTCGTCGCCGCCAGGCGCAGCGACGGCAGCTCGTGGCGCCCGTCCTCGTGGCGCTCGGCGCGGCCCGGGACGATCACGTGGTGGTCGATCACCCCGGTCGCCTTCGCCCACGCCGCCTTCGCGTCGATGTACGTGCGGATGCCGCCGCTGCGCTCGCCATAGAACAGCGCCACATCCACCACGCGCAGCGGCGGGCGCGGCAGCGCTTGCAGCGGCCCGCGGGAATGGCGCGCGCCACGCAGGCGCCGCCCCGCCTCGAGGACCGCCGACTCACGCGGCACGGCTGATGTCCAGGTTCGCGTCGACGGGCTCCAGCGCGCGGCGATAGCCGTCGGCCAGGCGCTGCAGCGAGCGCTCCCACGTTCGCTGCGCGACCGACCCCAGCGCCGTCGCGGCGAGGTGGTCGCGCAGGACGGGCTGAGCCGCGAGCTGCGTCACCGCTTCCGCGAGGGCACCCGCGTCTGCCGGGCACAGGCGCCCGGTTGCCCCATCGGTGACGATGCTCGTCGGCCCGCCTTCGCCGACGGCCACGACCGGCAGACCGCTCGCTTGCGCTTCGAGCAGGACCTGACCGAACGTGTCCGTGCGGCTGGCGAAGAGGAAGATGTCGGCGCTCGCGTAGGCCGCCGCGAGGGCGTCGCCCTCCAGCCAGCCGAGGAACGTCGCGTGCTCGCCGAGGCGCGCGCGGAGCATGTCCTCCTCCGGGCCGCCGCCGGCGAGCGCGAGGTGCAGCCGCGGGTCCTGCGCGCGGGCTTGGAGGAACGCGTCGGCGAGCAGGTCGGCGCCCTTCTCGCGGGTCAATCTGCCGGCGTAGAGGCCGCCACGGTGTCCTGCGCGTCACGCTGCCCGGCGACGAGACCGTGCGCTTGGAGCTGACCGTCGACGGCGCGCCCCTGCGCCACGCCGCCGGCTGGGACGCCCGCTCGGAGGAGCACTTCGCCGGCCTCGGCGCGCGCCACGCGCTGCGCGTCGACCACGCCGGCCGGCGCATCCAGCTCGGCGCCGACCGCGCCTACACCGGACCCGACTGCCCGCCCGACATGCTCGCGATCGGCGGCATCCCGCAGGGCGACTACGCGCCCGCGCCCTGGTTTCAGTCCTCGCGCGGCTACGCGATCCACGCCGACGGCCACGGCAACGGCATGCGCTTTCACTTCGGCGCCGACCGCACGACCGTCTCCGCGCGCGCGAACGCCGGCCCGCTGAAGCTCACGCTGCTCACGAACCCGTCGCCCGCCGCCCGCCTGCGCCACCACCTGCACGAGACCGGCGGCCTGCCGCCGGTGCTGCCCGAATGGGGCTACGGCTTCTGGAAGTCGCGCGACGTCTACGGCCACCAGACCGAGATCGAGGACGACTTCCACGGCTGCGCCGACAACGCGATCGCGCTCGACGCGCTCGTGCTCGACTCGCCGTGGGAGACGCAATACAACACCTGGATCCCCAACCCGCACCAGTTCACCGATTTTCAGGGCATGGTGAACACGTTCCGTGCGGCGGGTGTGCGCACGGTCGTCTGGGTGACGCCGTGGGTGAACGTCGACTCCTCCGAAGGCCAGACGCCGCCGGACCCCGAATCACGCGCGCTGCATCGCGCTCCCGCGTCCAACTACGCCGACGGCGAGGCCGGCGGCCACTACGTGCGCGGCGCCGACGGCGAGCCGTTCGTCACGCGCTGGTGGATGGGCATCGGATCGCCGATCGACTTCACCTCCGCGGCCGCCGAACGGTGGTGGCGCGAGCAGGCCAAGACCGCGCTGCGGCTCGGCGTCGAGGGCATCAAGGCCGACGACGGCGAGGGCTACTACTTCCCCGACGACGTCCGCTTCGCCGACGGCAGCACGGGCGCCGGCGCCGCCTGGCGCGTCGGCGGCCGGTACCGCGCATCGATGCAGCGCGCGCTCGACGAGGTCCACCCCGGCCGCGGCGTGCTGTTCGGCCGCAGCGGCTGGACCGGCCAGCAGGCCACGGGCATGCTCTGGGGCGGTGACCAGGCGTCGGACTTCTGGTCGCTGCGGGTGCTCGTCGCCGCCACGATCAGCGCCGCCGCGACCGGCTTCTCGAACTGGTCGCACGATGTCGGCGGCTACCTCGGCCACCGTCTCGTCGAGCGCTGCCCGGCCGAACTGCTCGTGCGCTGGGCGCAGCTGGGCTGCTTCACGCCGCTCATGCAGGCGCACGGGCGGATGGTGCAGGAGCCGTGGACCTACGACGACCGCACGCTGGGCATCTACCGCGCCTACGTCCTGCTGCACGAGCGACTGGTCCCCTACATCCGCGCCGCCGCGGCGACCGCGGCGCGTTCGGGCGTGCCGATCACCCGCCCGCTGCACCTCACAGACCCGGGCGACGACCGCGGCTGGACCGTCGCCGACGCCTACGGCTTCGGCCCCGCGCTATGGGTCGCCCCCGTGCTCGACGAGGGCGCCCGCGAACGCGAGGTCGCGCTGCCGCGCGGCGACTGGATCGAGACCTGGTCGGGCACGCGCGTGCGTGGCGGCGGCGACGTGCTCGCGCCCGCGCCGCGCGAGCTGATCCCCGTCTGGGTGCGCAGCGGCTCGATCGTCGTGACCTATCCGGCGACGCATGTGGCGACCGGGCTCGGCGACACGCCCGAGCACGAGCGCCCGCTCGAGGCGACGCTGTGGGGCGAGCCGCGGCTCGGCCACGCGGCGACCCGGCTCGCCGACGGGACGAAGATCGCCTGGCGGCGCGGGCGCTGGTCGATCGACCGCGAGCGCGACGTGTCGTTCGCCGAGCGCTGATATGGCTAGGGGCAGCCGCCGTCCCCGCGCTGCGCGGCCGGCGTAGCGCGCACGAAGCGCTCCAGCTCGGCATAGCGATCGCGCACCAGCTCGTTGCCGTAGAAGTGCCGCCCGAGACGCCAACCCTCGATCATGCGCTCGGCGAAGAACACGCGCGAGCCGGTCACGGTCACCCGCCCGTGGTTGAACAGCCACGCGAGGTACTCGTAGTAGTCCAGCCCGGCAAGCAGCGGCGGGCGGATGCGGTCATCGGGCGGCTCGGGCGGGCCGCACAGCTTGTCCGGCGCCTCCGTGGCGTTGATCGCCCGCTCGCTGTCGCTCGCGTTGGCGTTCAGCTGCGTGAGCAGGCCGATCTGGGACGTCTCGCGCGACTCGACGTCCTGCCGGGCGCTCTGGCGCACCGCGACGGTGTTGAACACCAGCGTGACGAGCAGGCCGACGACCCCGAGCAGGGTCGCCGCCTCGCGCCACCAGGGCGAGCGCTCGCGACGCGGTTTGCGCTCGCCGCTCACCTCAGCCTGGATTCGCCGCGGGATGCGGTGAACTCACGCTCAGAAGCAGCATTTTGCGCGCGTCGTCCACGCCGCGTCGAACGCGCTGCGGTTGGCGACCGCGTACCAGCGCTTGGCGCGGATGTTCGCGTAGAACGCGTCCAGCGGCTTGCGGTCGCGTCCATAGGTGATCACGAGTACGCGGATCGGCGAGTCGTACTTGAACGGGACCCGCACCTTGATCGTGCGCGCGTTACCGCGGCGCAGGACGCGGCCGCGGGAGTAGCCGTTTGGCGGCCTGATGTCCAGCTTGGCCGCCCGCACGCTGAGGCCGAAGCCGGCGATCGGCGCCGCCGTGACGGGCGCAGGCGTGCCGGCGATCGGCGCCGCGCCAGGGGGCGCGGCCGTGCCGAAGCCGGCCGTCCCCTCGGGCGGCGGCGGCCACACGTAGGGCTGGATCTCGTTGCGCGGCAGCCTGGCGCAGCCGCGCGGCGGGGCCTTGCTGCCGGTGCTGACCTCGTCGCCGGCGCTGCAGGAGACGGTGTCCGAGGACTGGCCGAAGACCTGATCGCGGCCCGAACCGGTGCTGGCGGTGTCGGTGCCCGAGCCGGTCACGAGCACGTCGGAGCCTGCGCCGCCGCGCAGCGCGTCGTCGCCCGCGCCGCCCTCGAGCAGGTCGGGACCGCTATTGCCGACCACCTGGTCGCCGCTGCCGGCTTCGCCCTGGACGATGTCGGCGTCGTCGCCGCCGGCGAGCTGGTCGGTGCCGTCGCCGCCCTGCAGGAGGTCGTCGCCACCGGCGCCGATGAGCGTGTCGTCACCCGGGCCGCCGTTCAAGGTGTCCTGGCCGCTGCCGCCACTCATGCGATCGCCGTTGAGGCCGCCCTCGAGCAGGTCGTTGCCCTCGCCGCCGTCGGCGAGGACCGGGACGGCGACCGGCGACAGCACGACGACATCGTCGCCACCGCCGGAGGCGACGAGGATCCGCGCGACGCCGCCCAGGCAGCTGACGTGATGCAGATCGACCGCGGCGCAGCCGCCGCCCGGCGTCAGCTCGGTGATGTCGTCGACGATGTCGTAGCCGACCGCGCTCGGCGTGATCACAAGCGCGTTGGGCTGCCCGGCGTGGTCGGCGATCTGCAGATCGGCGCCGACGATGGCGACGTTGGTGGCCAGCGCGGGTCCGGCCGCGGCGAGCGTGAAGCATGCCGCAAGGCAGCCCGCGGCGCCGGCGGTTCGGGAGCTGATCGGACTCATGCAAGGACAGAGGCCGCTGGCGTGGGTCAGATACGCGCGGTGCGGGAATTTCCGCGCGCCGAGGTGGCTACAGCGACTGCTCGCGCGCCCGCAGCGCCGCCTCGGCCGCCGCGCACGACGCCGCCCGGCGCGGATCGTCGGCCGGCAGCTGGCGGTTGACCTCGACGAGCCGCGCGGCGGCGCATGCCGCCGCCTCGGCGAGCGCGACCGCGGTCAGCGCGTCGGGCCGCAGCGAGGTCGGGCAGGAGCGCGCGACCTGCGCCGCGAGCTGGGCGGTCTGGCTTGCGACCTCGGCGATCGCGAGCGACAGGTCGGCGGCGTGGATCATCGCCTCGCCCACGAGCCGCGCGCGGTCCGCGGGCGCCGGCGCGGGCGTGATCGCCGCCGGCGCGGCGACGCCGCGACGGGCGGAGCGCTCGTCCTTCAGCAGCGCCGAGGAGGCCTCGCGAAAGGCGTCGGCGTCGCGCTCGATCAGCGCCTGGGCCTGCATCCGCAGCGACTCGGCGTGGGCGATCGCGCCGCCGGCCTCGATCCAGGTGGCGCGTGAGCCGCGCGCGACCTTCGCCGTCAGCGCGGCGGCCGTGGCGGCCGTGAGCGCGGAGGCGGGCCCGCCGCCGCCGGCGAGCTCGTGCTGCGAGGCGAGCGCGCCGAGCACGTCGGAGAGCGAGCGGCTCAGCAGGCCGGGAACTGGTGAAGCAGGCATCGGGGCGCGATCGTACCCGTGCGCGCGCGCCTACTCGGCCACATCTGGGCTCTCCGGGGGTGATCGTAGGTGAAGTCAAGCTGCGTGTTCGTGTGGGAGTGCGAGCGTAATCGGGCCGCAGGTGAGGTGGATAAGCGCGAGCGCGGCCTTCGCGGAGTGGAAGCCGTAGGCGCGGCGGGTGATCAGCT
>JBBSLI010000040.1:0-43897 GCA_038255395.1 Solirubrobacterales bacterium | reverse complement strand
GGAAAACCCGGGATGCCGGCGCCGCCTGGCAAGATCCGATCCCCGCCCGCCCCGAAGGTGTGGCTCTGCCACATCGAGCGTCCGAGGACGCCGCCAGGCGGTGATCGGCGCCCGGGGTTTCCGGTGGACTGTTATGAGACGATGAGACGGGCCACTAGATGTAATACATCGAGACGCCCGCCGCGCGCGCCTCGCGCTCGACGACGTCGGCGATCGTCGTGCCCGCGAGCACCTCGCGGGCGGCGGCGGCGGCCTCGCCGAAGACGCCCGCGGCGTCGCGACCGAGCGGGCCCTCGAGCAACTCGACGACCTCGAGCACGGTGATCTCGGCCGGTGGCCGGGCGAACGTGTAGCCGCCCTTGACGCCGCGCTGGGATTTCAGGATGCCGGCGCGGCGCAGCGTCGCGAACAGCTGCTCGAGGAACTGGACCGGGATCTCGCGGCGGCGCGCGAGCTCGCCGATCGGGACGGGGCCGTCGCCGCCGCAGCGGCCCAGCTCGGCGAGCGCCTGCAGCGCGTACGGCGACTTCGTCGTGATCGAGATCATGCGTAGGCTCAGGGTATGGGACCGGCCAGTCGAAAGGGACCGGTCAGCCGGTACGCGCCGCCGCTGGCCGTGATGGCGCTGATCTTCGCGCTCTCGGCGACGCCCGACCTCAGCTCCGGCCTCGGCGCCTGGGACACGCTGCTGCGCAAGCTCGCGCACATCACGATCTTCGGCGTCCTCTGGCTCACGCTCGCGCGCGCGACATGCTGGCACCGGCCGCTGCTCGCGACGGCGATCGCGATCCTCTACGCGATCAGCGACGAGCTGCACCAGTCCTTCGTCGAGGGGCGCCACGGTACGCCGGTCGACGTCGCGATCGACGCGCTCGGGATCGGCCTGGCGGTACTCGCGTGGATCGTCGTGACGCGGCGGCGCGAGGCCGTCACCAGCGGCCGCGCCGCGTCGGCAGGTTGAGCGTCTCCTCGATCGCCACGCCGGCCGCCAGCTCGCGCTCGCGCTCGATCGCCGCGTTCAGCTCGGCGCCCAGCAGCAGCGCGACGTGCGTGATCCACAGCCAGACGACGAGCAGGATCGCCGCCGTGAAGGTGCCGTAGATCGCCCCGACGTTGACGACCTGCGAGATGTACTCCGAGAAGCCGTAGGACGCCGACAGCCACAGCACCACGCCGACCGCCGCGCCTGGCAGCACCGCGCCAAACGAGCGCTGGCGCACGTCCGGCGTGACGTAGTAGATGTAGGCGAACACGAGCATCGCCACGAGCAGCGCCGCCGGCCAGCGCAGGAGGTTGAACGTGTCCGCGGCCGTCGGGCCGATGCCGACGAAGCCGAGCAGGTCGCGCGCGAATCCGCCGCCGACGAAGACGAGCACGAGGCTCATGAGCACGAGCGTCATGAGCACGAACGTCGAGGCGACGTCGATCGCCTTGCGCCGCAGGAAGCGCCGCCCGTTCTGCACCTCGAGCGTGACGTTGAGCGCGCGCCGTGCAGCCTCCAGCGCGCCGGTCGTGCCGTACAGCGCGGCCGCGAGGCTGACGAAGAGCGCGGTGGTGGCGGTCCCCTGGCTGCGCAGGGCGCCGCGGAGCGAGCTGTCCAGCGGGCCCAGCACCGACGCCGGCACGACGTCGCGCATGTAGCCGATGATCGCGTCATACGTCTCCGGGTACTGGCCGAAGATCCCCAGCAGCGAGAGCGCCAGCAGCGCCGCCGGAAACAGCGACATCAGCGCGTAGTACGTCAGCGCTGCGGCGTGCTGCGTCATCTGGTCGTCGTAGAACGACAGCAGCGTGCGCTTGGCGATCGCGCCGGCGCGCTTCATCGGATCGGTCGGAGCGGCCGGTTGCTGGTCAAGCTGTGGCGCAACCTACCAACGATGTCTCACCCGAAAGGCTGAGCCGGTCGATTGGCGCTATCGTCACCCGTTCGGCCGCGACCTAGGAGGAGCTGCATGGCCCGCCCCATCATCCTCGGCGTCGTCGGCGACTCGGCCGCCGGCAAGACGACGATCTCCAAGGGACTCGTCGCCATCCTCGGTGAGGACAACGTCACCCACATCGGGACCGACGACTATCACCGCTACAACCGTGAAGAGCGCGCGGAGCGCGGGATCACACCCCTGCATCCCGACTGCAACTTCATGGACATCATGGGGCAGCACATCCGCCACCTGCGCGACGGCGAGCCGATCCTCAAGCCCGTCTACGGCCACGGCAAGGGCAACTTCGGGCGCCCGGAGTACATCGTCCCCAAGCGCTTCGCCGTGATCGAGGGCCTGCTCGGCTACCACACGACGGAGCTGTGCGACTCGCACGACGTGCGCGTGTACCTCGCGCCGCCCGAGGAGCTGCGCCGCGAGTGGAAGATCAAGCGCGACACGAGCAAGCGCGGCTACAGCGAGGAGCAGGTGCTCGAGGAGCTCGAGCGCCGCGAGCCGGACTCGGCCGCGTTCATCCGCCCGCAGCGCCGCCGAGCCGACATGATCGTCTCCTTCCAGCCCGGCGACGACAGCGAGAAGCTCGACGTCGAGATGACGTTGTCGGAGGGCCTCCCCCATCCCGACATGTCCGTCCTGCTCGACGAGGGCAGCAAGCGCGGCATCACGCTCGAGACGGACCGGTCGGGCGCGCGCTGCCTGTTCGTCCCCGGCGACCTCGATCCGGACGTCGGCGCCGCGATCGAGGAGGCGATCTGGGAGAAGATGCAGTTCGCCCAGCAGCTGCGCACCGAGCGCCTCGGTGAGTTCTCCATCGGCGACGATATGCACCGCTCCGAGTCGCTGGCGATCGTCCAGGTGCTGATCCTCTACCACCTCGTGACGGCGAAGGCCGCCGTCGCGGTCGGCGGCGACGAGGCCAGCGCGCGGACGGACCGCAAGGCGCCGTCGCCCGAGTCGGCGACCGCCGACCACGCCACCAGCAACTCGTAGTTCACACCGGCTAGCGGCGCGTCACGCGCTCGCAGTCGCGCGCGACGCGATCGTTGCGATCGGCCGTGACGATGTCGCGGCCCGACCCGCAGGAGATCCGCTCGCGGCGGCCGTCGCGTGCGCTGATGCGATCGGCGCCCGCGCCGCCGGAGAAGCGGTCGGCGCCCGGGCCGCCGGACAGCCGGTCGCGGCCTGGGCCGCCGAACAGGCGATCCGCGCCGGGCCCGCCGCTGAGACGGTCGTCTCCGGCCTGTCCGTAGAGGCAGTCGGCGCCGCCCAGGCCGGCGAGCCTGTCGGCACCGGCCGCGCCGAGCATGAGGTCGCGCGCGGCCGTGCCGTTGCGCGTGTCGTCACCCGGGCCGCCCGCGATGACGCCGTCCGCCGCGGGACAGCCGGCCGGCAGCTTCGGGGCCGGCGGTGGTGGTGGCGGTGGTGGTGGCGGCCGCACGATCGGCGCAGGTGGCGGCGGTGGAGCGGGTGGTGGTATTGGCGGCGGCGGCGCGACGTCGACGTCGACGTCGAGCTGGATGTTGCCCGACTCACCGTCGAAGCCGTCGACGGCGATGCGGTAGGTCTGCCCCGCGGTCGCAGAGAACGTCACGATGCTGCCGAGGCCGCAGGAGGTCTCGCCCGTCACGACGTCGGTCAGCGCGTCGACGGCCGTACCGCTGTAGACGCCGGTCAGCGTCAGAAAGCCGCTGCCGCAGGTCGCGACCGCGGCGGCGCCGCTTTCGCTCGGCGTCCAGCGCCACCACGACGACGCGCCACCGCGCAAGCCGCCGTGCAACGGCTCGCCCGCCTCGGCGCTGGCGTTGATGTTCGAGCCTCCGGCGGTCGTGCCCGTGATCGGCGTGCCGGCCACGAAGTTGTCGTAGGCGGGCGGGATCGGCGCGTCGATGTCGAGGTCGATGGCGCCCTGCTGGGTGAGGAAGCCGTCAACCGCGATCCTGTACGTCGTACCGAAGACCGCGCGGAAGCTCACGCGGCTGCCGGTGCCGCACGAGTCGTCGCTGGAGGCGACGCGCGTCGCGTCGATGCCGGCCATCGTCGCGCCCGTGTAGACGGCCATCACGGTGTCGATCGCGCTCTCGCAAGTGTCGATCGTGACCGTCCCGGTCACCGACGGCGACCACTGCCACCAGACCGAGTTGTCCGCGGGGCTGCCGGCGTGCTCGGGCTCGCCCGCCTCGACGGTGGCCTCGACGTTCGTCGCGCCCGGCGCCGCCGACACGGGCAGCCCGGACAGCACGGTCGCCGCGGCCAGGTTGTCGTTCGCGGGTGGGGCGGCGGCGGCGGACGCGGGCATTGCCCATCCCGCCAGCATCGCCAGGCATGCCATCCGCAGAAGGGCCCCTCGCCGCACACCTCATCGGCGTGAGGTCGCACTGACCGCACCGTTCAATTGATGTGAACACAGACACATGACGTCGTATGTCCGATCAGGGCGTGGGACAGAACCCCAACGACTCGGCCGACACGGACGAGAACGCTGATGAAGAGCGGGCGCTCGCCCGTCTGACGACAACGAGCTCGACCCCGGCGCAGGCCAGGGTCAAGTAACGCCGTGCTCCCTCTCGAAAGCTCTACAGCCAGCCGCGCTCGGTGGCGATGAGGACCGCCTGCGCGCGGTCGACGGCGCCGAGCTTGCCGTAGATGTTGTGCAGGTGGGTGCGGACCGTCGAGGTCGACAGCTGCAGCTCCGCCGCGATCTGCTTGTAGACCTTGCCCTCGGCGAGGCGCTTGAGCACCTCGACCTCGCGCCCGGACAGCGGGCACGGATCGATCTGGCGCGGACGGCCGGAGGTCGGGTAGGGCAGGTCGTACATGACCGAGCGCAGCTCGGCCGGCCCGAGCCCGACGGAGCGGGCGACCTTCAGCATCGCGTTGGGCGAGATCTGGTCGCCCTGGGCGTAGTGGGCGAGCATGTCGGCGAGGCGCACGAAGGCGGCCTCTCCGGTCGCATCCTCGGAGTGGTGACGCTCGATCGCCGAGGCGACTGCGCTGGGCAGGCCCCAGCGGCGGGCGAGGACGCCGCCGACGAGGGCGTGGTCGACGCCGAGCTCACGGCGCTCGCGATGGACGCGCTCCTCGGGCGTGCGGGCGTCGCCGTGGACCTGCCCCGGGTAGCCGGGATACGCGTGCGTCAGGACGAGCTTGCCGATGTCGTGCAGCAGCGAGGTGACCATGAGGCGGTCGCGATGCTCGTAGCCGGCCTCCTGAGCGAGACGGTCGGCGGCGCGCTGCGTGACGACGCCATGCAGGCGGAAGCGCTCCGGGGCGGCGTCCCAGACGGTCGAGCGCTCGAAGAAGTCGAAGGTGCGGGCGCGGCTTGCGAGCGCCTGGACGGACTCGGGCGAGAGGATCTCGACCGCCTTGACGATCGACTCGATGCGGCCGCGGCGGCGCTCGTCGAGCGAGTTGGCCATCCGCAGGACGGCGATCACGAGGGCGATGTCGGACTCGACGGCGGCGACGACGTCGGCCGGCGAGACGCGCTCGGCGCTGACGAGGCGCAGCAGGCGGTTGCGAGACTCGGCAAGGGCGGGGAACGCCTCGAGCGCCTCGAACGCGGCGGTCAGACGGCGGCCGTGGCCTTCGTTGTGATGGCGCTGAACGGGCGCGCTGCTGTGCGCTGCGGGTCGGGCGGGCGACGTGATCATGTGGGCGGTCCCCAGCTTCCTGGTCGGGATCGTCGGTGCACTCCCCGTATCGGCAGCGATGGACAGATGGTTGAGGCCCTGTTGCGAATTCGTGGGCCGTCCGCGAGTTTGAAGACCGTGTACGTACGGGGCAATTGGCCAGTCGGCGACGACGTTGACGGGTTTCTCAGCCGATGGTGCCCGATAGTGCTTGGAACGTTCGCGGGTTTCTGCTATGGCCGACCGCGACCCGACATCCCGCACGCCGCGCCGGGCTCCGCCGTCGCAGATCAGGGCCGAGTCGCCCCAGGCTTGCGGTGGCACCCGGCCCCCGCAACCACGGCGATCGGCCACGCCAGTCGGTGATCCGGAGCGCTTATGAGGTAGCGTTTCGTCGCGTAGCCGATGAGCGCGTCGGAGTCACATACCACCCCGAGTACCCCCGGTGATGTGCTGACGGCGATCTCTGACGGGATGGTCGCGCTGCTGAAGGAGTTCTATGGCCGTGGGCCGACGCGCGCGAAGTCCTACTACCAGGACGACCTCGTCGTCTGCCTGCTGCGCGGCGGTTTCTCACAGGTCGAGCAGACGCTGCTTGAGGGCGGCCGCGGAGCGGCCGTCATCCAGCAGCGTATGGAGTTCCAAGACCTCATGCGCGACCGCTTCGTAGCCGTCATCAACGATGCGACCGGCCGTGAGGTGATCGGGTTCATGAGCGGCAACCAGCAGGGCCCGGACATCATGTGCGAGGTCTTCATCCTCGCCCCGACCGACCTGCTTGACGACAGCTCGCCGGCCCGGCTGACGCCAACGGACTGACCCCCGGGGCCAGCGATCGCGGGCCGCGATCCCGCGGAGCCGTCGTGGCGGGATCGTTTCGTGTTCGCGAACTCTGGTTGCGCACGCGCGACCGGTCTGTATCGTGAACTCATAGAGGGCATGAAGCTGAGGTCGGTTCCCCCGCAAGGAACGGGGCGCGGGCAACACGATCTGACTTCCGAGGTCTGCTGGTTTCTCTGACCCGGAGGTTCCCAATGCCCAAGGAAACGCAGGGCGATCTGACGACAGACCGCCCCGCTCTGCAACCGCCTGCTGCGCAGGACCGGGCGTCGTCGAGCGCCGCCCGACGCGCCGCGATCTGCCTGTACCTGGCTGCCGGGACCGACGAGAGCGCCATCCGGCGCTCGCGCCTGGCGGGCGCGCTTGAGGCCGGTCAGCTCACGGTCCGTTCGCAGCGCCACGGCACGACGCACACGGTCGAGGTGTTCGGTGAACTTGACGCTGCGACCGCTCAACGCGTCGATGACGAGCTGCAGTCCGTCGCGGCGAGCGACGCGCAGCTGATCGTCCTTGACCTGTCGGGCCTGACGTTCATGGACTCAAGCGGCGTGCATCTCATCGCTCGAGCCCACGAATGCTGCACCGCCGCCGCCAAGCGGCTGCGGCTCCTGCGCGGTCCTCCGCACATCCAACGCATCCTCACGCTCGCCGCCGCCGCCGACACGCTGCCGTCCGCCGCATGACCGCCTCCCAGGCACCCTCAGACCACGTAGGGTTGGCGCGCGATCACTCGGGTATCGCGACGGCACGACCATCGCTCCCGTAGCCCAGGCCCGCACCGTCGTGGGCGAGGAAGCCCACGCGCGGGATGACGAGCAGGCCGGCGTCGAGCTCGGGCCGGTCGTAGGTCTGGGTCAACGTGCCCCGTCGAGCTGCAGCTGACCTGCGGCGCCGTTACCGGTCCGCACCGGCTTGGATCCTTCGTAGCCGGACAGCCACGGCAGCTCGGCCTCGGGCAGGTCGCTGCACATCGCAACGGCGCCGCTTGGGCCCTCCACGATTCGCACGATGTCGGCTGCCTCGCCGCGCCGAGGCATGAAGTCGATGCATGGCCGTCGAGACCCTCGGCATCGGGGTGGCCTCGGTGATCAACACCCTCGACGTCGAGCTCGTGGTGATCGGCGGTGGCCTCGCCGAGAAGCTCGGACAGGACCTCGCCGACCGCATCCAGCAGGAGGCGGCGCCGTGGATGCTGCGCCCGAACCCCGACCTGAGCTGGGTCCCCGCGGCCCTGGGGGACGACTCCGGCGTCGTCGGCGCCGCAGCCCTGGCGCGCGCCACCGTGCTCGCGCGATAGGCACCAGCTCGGTCGGTGCTCACCGAGCCGCCGCTGGTGCACGCCGCAGCGGGATTCCCGGCGTCGACGCGCCGCCGGCGCAGCGGGGCGCAACCCCGGGGAGACACGGGCGCGGGCGGGACCGTCACGAGGACCGCCGGCTACGGCGACGACGTCGCTCTCTCGCGATGAATCGCGGGTGTGTCCGAGGCGTCCGGCATTGTCCGCGACCGATGCGTCTCTCGGGCTTGCAGTCGCGACTGGGTGCGGTGCGCGATGGCCTGCGCACGCAGATGTGGCCGGTGCCGGCGATCGGGATTGCGCTCGGGCTGGGTTTGGGCATCGGGCTGCCGCGGCTGGACGGCAGCATCGACGACGACCTCTCATCGGCAGTGACGGCGTACCTGTTCGGGGGCGGCGCAAGCGCGGCGCGGACGTTGCTCGGGACGATCGCGGGGTCGTTGATCACGGTGACCTCGCTGACGTTCACGTTGACCGTGGTGACGCTGCAGCTGGCCAGCAGCCAGTTCTCGCCGCGGTTGTTGCGCACGTTCACGCGCGACCGGTTCGTGCACGTGACGCTGGCGCTGTTCTTGGGCACGTTCACCTACGCGCTGGCCGTGCTGCGCACGGTGCGCGACGCCGGCGACACCCAGGCGCCGTTCGTCCCGCAGTTGTCGGTCACGCTGGCGTTCGTCCTGGCGGTGGCCAGTGTCCTGGGCCTGGTGTTGTTTCTCACGCATCTGGCGCAGGAGATCCGCGTGGAGACGATGCTGCGCAAGGTCCACCACGACGCGAGCTCGACGGTCCGCCGGCTTCTTGACGAGCGGCGGCCCAGGGGTTCGCGGCCGGTCGCACCGGTGCCGCCGAGCGACGCGGTGGCGCTGGAGGCGGGTGCGTCGGGGTTCTTGGTCGGACTGGACGAAGGAGCCTTGCTGGCGGCCGCGGTGCAGGCCGACGCGATCGTGGCCGTGGATTGCGTTCCGGGCGGCGCGTTGGTCGCCGGCACGCCGGTCGGGGTCGGGTGGTCGCGCGCCGGCACGTTTGATCACGATGCGCTGGCGGGGCTGCGCGAGCGGGTGGCGAAAGCGGTCACGACCGGCTTTGAGCGAACGGCGGCGCAGGACGTGGGATACGGGTTGCGCCAGCTCACCGACGTCGCGACCAAGGCCCTGTCGCCGGGCATCAACGACCCCACGACAGCCGTGCACGCGTTGGCTCACAGCTCGGCGCTGCTGTGCGAGCTGGCCGGCCGTGACCTGGCGCCGCGGCTTCTGAGTGATCAGCACGATCAGGTCCGCGTCGTGCTGGCGCGCCGCGACTTCGCCGACCTGCTCGAGCTCGCCGTCGCCCAGCCGCGCCGCTACGGAGCGGCCGATCCGTTCGTCCTGGCGCAGTTGTTCGCCCTGCTGCGCGAGCTGGCCTGGTGCACCCATGGTGCCGAGCAGCAGCATGCGATCGCCGAGCAGCTGGCGCGGCTGCGCGTCACGGCCGCCGCGCAGGACTTCGATCGCACCGAGAGCGCCCGGCTGGCCAGGCTCGGTGTCCTGGTCGAGCAGGCGCAGGCGCGACAGTGGCCACCGCTGCCGAGGACCCTATGAACACACCCTGACCGACATGCGGGTGAGCGCCGCGCGCCACCCCGCGGCGCCGGTGCTGCCGCAACGTACTCGGGTGACGTCGGTGGGCTTGGTCGACCTTGTCTACTGCGACCTCGGCCTACCGGGTAGCGCGGTCGGTGTGTCGCGACGACGGCCGCGCTCAAAGCGGCCGACCAGGAGACGTTCATCGCGATCTGGATGACCCGCGGCAGCTACGAGCGGCGCGCGAACGTCGCGGCATGGGTGCTGTCGATCGCATGGCATCGTCGCGATCGAGGTCGCGCCGCGACGGGCAGCGCACGACGCGACGCGCCAGCGACGAGCACGTGCCCACGCTGCCGCGCCCGACCGCGTCGCCGAGGACGTCCGACGACGCCTGCAGGCCCGCAGTCTGCGGGGCTCGCTCGCCCAACTTCCCGACACCCCGCGCGCGGTCACGGATTCTGCGGCGGTGGGTTGGGGGAGTGGGTGTCGTCGGGGCCGGCGGCGTCGGCGTTGGCGTCGCCGTCGGCGCGGTGCGCGTCCGGCCGCACGGCCAGCCCACGCAGGCTTCGCGCGATCCGGCGGCGCCATGGCTCACCGCCGGAGCGTGGGGTGATCGCCGGTCCGTCGCGGACGGCAGGCCACTCGGAGGCGACCTCGGCGCCGAGCAGGAAGACGGTTGCCGTGATGAACACGAAGACCAGCAGGGCGACAAGGCTGCCCAGCGAGGCGTAGATCGCGCCGTAGTCAGCGATCGTCTGCAGATAGATCGCAAAGCCCGCCTTACAGGCTTCGACGCCGAGCGTCGCGACGAGTGCTCCGGGCCACGCGTCGCGTACTGCGGTCGCGGTGGCCGGCAGGAGCCCGTAGAGCAGCACGAAGAGCACGAACAGCAGCAGCGCGGGGACGAGTTGGCCGCCGAGCAGGATCGCTGCGCGAGCCAGTCCTCCAGCGCTGCCGAAGCCCTCGCCGACGGACGCCACCAGCCGCACCGTGAAGGTGAGCGTGAGCGAGATCATGATCGTCAGCCCGGCCGCGAGGACCAGCAGCAGGTCGATCAGCTTGCCCTGCAGTGGCGGGCGCGCATCGTGCACGTCAAACGCCGCGTTGAGCGCTCGGCGTACCGCGCCCATCACGGCGCTTGCGCTGAGCAGCAGCCCCGCGACGGCGGCGATCCCGAATCCGCGACCGTCGGCGGTCACCGAGCGCAGCAGATCGCTGAGCTGCGTCGCGCCGGCGTCGCGCTGAAGCGGCACGTTGTCGAGCACGAACGTGATGACGCGCTCGCGCGCGGCGTCGTCGTCGACGATCAGCCCGAACGTTGCGGTGAGCAGGATCGCCAGCGGAAACAGCGACAGCAGCGCGTAGTAGGAGATCGCCGCGGCTCGCTGCGCGCAGTCGTCGTCGAAGAACTCTTGGGTCGCGCGCGCGGCCAGCGTCCTGGCGCGCCGGGCCGCCTGCTCGAGCTGACGCCGGCTCACGCCCGTCGGCCGTTTCGGCGAGGGCACGTCTAGCCGGCCGCCGGATGGCCGGAGCGCGGAGCTCGACGACGTTCAGCGGGCAAGGTGGTCGGGCTGGTCGGAGGCGTTGTGGCGGAGCGATGCGCCCGGAGCGGCGATGTGACGATCACGGTGGCGTGCATGAAGGGGTGATAGTCGCAGTGGTAGGCGTAGGGTGCCCGCCGCGGAGAAGATGACGCCGGCCGATCGGCCCTTGGGACTGAATCGACGTGCCCAAGGTCTCCGGCGTGACTGCGACGACCGCAGTCACGCCGACGGCGAGATGCTTCGGCAGGCCGCTGGGCACGCGGGCCTGCTTGGGATCGAGTGCGTCGCGCAGGGTCGATCCGTGCGATCTCGATCCGCGACGCATCGGCCCAGTCGGTCATCGCCGGCCAGAGGCCGGACCGCCCCGACGCCATCGCCGAGCGAGTAGTCGGGATCCCCCAAACGAGCGGACGACCGTACGCTATGGGGCCAGGGATTCTTCGATCCGCGCAAGCGATTCCGCGCGGCCGAGCACCGTCAGCGTCTCGAAGATGCCGGGCGAGACCGCCGTCCCCGCGAGCGCGACGCGGACCGGCTGGAAGACCTGCTTGGGCTTCGCGCCGCGCGCCGCGACGACCCCCTCGAGCGCCTGCTGCACGTTCGCGTGCGTGAACTCGCCGAGCGACTCGAGCGCGGCGTGCACGTCGGCGAGCGCCGCGCGACCGTCCTCGCCGAGCCACTTCTCGCGCGCCTTGGGGTCGTCGGCGGGCCCGTCGAAGATGAACCCGGCGAGCGGCTCGAAGTCGGCGAGCGTCTGCATCTTCTCCTGCGAGATCGCGACCGCGTCGCGCAGCCCGCTGCGGCCGGTGAACGTCTCCAGCCGCTTGGTCAGATCGTCGAGCGCCAGCGCACGCATGTAGCGCCCGTTGATCCAGCGCAGCTTCTGATGGTCGAAGCGCGCCGGGTTCTTCGACACGCGCTCGAGGCTGAACTGCCTGGCGAGCTCGTCGGCGGAGATGATCGTCTCGTCGTCCTCCGAACCCCAGCCGAGCAGCGCCAGGTAGTTGTTGAGCGCCTCGGGCAGGTAGCCCATGTCGCGGAACTCCTGCACGGAGGCGGCGCCGTGGCGCTTGGAGAGCTTCTTGCCGTCGGCGCCGTGCAGCAGCGGCAGGTGGGCGTAGATCGGCGGCGTCGCGCCGAGGGCCTGCAGGACGAGCAGCTGGCGCGCGGTGTTGGAGAGGTGATCCTCGCCGCGCACGACATGCGTGATGGCGGCGTCCATGTCGTCGACGGCGACGGCGAAGTTGTAGAGGACGCTGCCGTCGGCGCGCGCGATCACGGGATCGTCGAGGTGGACGTGGGCGAACGTCGCGTCGCCGCGGATGACGTCGTGCACGACGCTCTCGCCCTCGTCGGGCACGCGCAGGCGAACGGCGCCGGAGCCATCGTCCTCGCCGCGGAAGCCGCGGTGGTCGCCGTGCTGCGCCTTGAACGCGTCGACCTCGGCCTTCGTCGCCGTGGAGCGATACGCATGACCCTCGTCGAGGAGCTGTTGCAGCAGCTCCTGGTGGCGCTCGGAGCGTGCGACCTGGCTGATCGGGCCCTCGTCGAAGTCGATCCCGAGCCATTGCAGCGCGTCGAGGATCTGAGCGACGTTCTCGGGGGTCGAGCGCTCGCGGTCGGTATCTTCGATCCGCAGCACGAGGGTCCCGGAGCCGCCTCGGGCGAGCAGCCAGTTGTACAGCGCGGTACGTGCGCCGCCGACGTGCAGTGCGCCGGTCGGAGAAGGAGCAAAGCGGACTCTCATGCGCAGTGACAGTAGAAGGTGCCCGTGCTGATCGGCGCGGCCGTCTCGCCCGCCGGCGGGCCGGCCAAGGCCATCGCGCGCGGCGTGCAGCGCGGCGCGCAGGCGATCCAGATCTTCAACCAGAACCCACGCGCCTGGAAGCCGCGTGCGTACTCCCCCGAGGAGGTCGCCGGGTTTCGCGCGGCGATGGCCGACTCAGACGTCGACGCGCTGCTGATCCACGCCGTCTACCTGCTCAACTGCGCCTCCGACGACGCGACGATCCGCGCCAATTCGCTGCGGTCGCTGATCGCGTCGCTGGATGCCGGCGCTGCGCTGGGAGCGCACGCCGTCGTCCTGCACGCGGGCTCGGCGAAGAAGGGCGATGTCGGCGAGGCGATCGCGCGCGCCGGCGCCGTCATCGCCGAGGCGCTGGCGCAGACCGACGGCTGCCCGCTGCACCTCGAGAACACGGCCGGCTCGGGCGGCACGCTGGGCCGCTCGTTCGCCGAGCTGGCGGCGCTGATCGACGCCGCCGGCGGCGACGAGCGGCTCGGCCTGTGCCTGGACTCCTGCCATCTGCTCGCGTCGGGCTATGAGATCCGCACGGCCGGCGATCTGACCGCCGTGCTCGACGACTGCGACGCCCAGGTCGGCCTCGAGCGCCTGGGCTCGCTGCACCTCAACGACTCGCAGAAGCCGCTGGGCTCCAACGTCGACCGCCACGCGAACATCGGCGCGGGCGAGCTCGGTGAGGACGGCTGCGCGGTCTTTTTGTCCGAGCCGCGGTTCGAGGGGCTGCCGCTCGTGCTCGAGACGCCGGGGCCGAAGCACACCGGCCCGACGGCCGGCGAGCTCGCGCTGGCGCGCGCGCTGCGCGCGCGCGGGCTGGGGGCACGAGGTGACTGAAAGCCGTGACGACGGCTACTGCGCGAGGTCGTCGAAGGCGACGTCGAAGTCCGTCCCGTAGACCGCGCCGCCGGGGGCGAGGCTGATCGCGTATGTGCCGTTGAAGTACGCCACGGTCTTGTCGATGATCTGCGGCGGCGGGTCGCTCGGCACCTGGAGTCGCACGACGTTGCAGTTGTCGGTCCCGGCCGGCCTGCCCTTGCAGTTGTAGTGCAGCCGGATGTCGCCGTCGGTGAACGGCACCTCGCCGGCGGGCGCGGATATCCGCCGATCGAGCTTCACGCGGCCGCCGGCGGCCGCCAGCAACCGGCGGATGAGCTCGTCGGCGCCGTCGGTTCCCTGCTCGATGCGCTCGCCCGCGACCGTCGCGCCGTCGCCTGCGCCGCCGTCGCGGTCGCCGTCATCGCCGACGAGCGTGCTCGCCGCGTAGATCCCGCCGCCGATCGTGACGAGGGCCGCCACGATCCCGGCGACCGCGATCAACAGCCGCTGCGCAGCGGTCTTCTGATCGAGGAAGCGCTGCCAGGCACCGCTGCTCACACGACCGACCCTCGCAGGAAACGCCTCAGACCGCCAACGCCGCGGGCCCGAGCACCTGCTCGAGCTCGGCGCGCAGCGTCGGCGTCGTCGCGACCTTGTAGGACGAGCCGAGCTTGAGCCTGCGCGGATCGCCGCTGCTCATCTGCACCTCGAGCACGACCTCGCAGTCGCCGGGGTAGTTGGCGAGCAGGCTCTTGAGGTCGTCGATGATCGATGCCGGCAGGCCGGCGGCGTCGACGCGCACGTGCAGCGGCAGCGGGCCGACGTGGCGCTTGACCGCGTTGGCCTTCGCCTGCTCGACCTCCTCGGGGGTCGGCTCGAACGCCTCGACGGTCTGCACGACGAGGCACGTCTTGTCGGCGTCCTTGTGGTCCACGCGCCCGCGCACGAGCACGACCGAGTCCACGCCGAGCGCGCCCTCGTACTCGGCCAGCGCCTTGCCGAAGACGAGCACCTCGACCGACCCCTCGAGGTCGTCGAGCGTGCCGAACATCATCGGGTCGCCGTTGCGGGTGCGGATCTTCTTGGCAGCGGTGATGATCCCGCCGGCGTTGACCCAGTCCTTGTCCTTGCGCTGGGCGAGCTCGGCCAGCGGGCAGTCGACGCGCTCGCGCAGCGCCTCGCGAACCTGCTTGAGCGGGTGCGCGGAGATGAACAGGCCGATCGCCTCCTTCTCGATCGCCAGCAGCTCGGGCTGCTCGAACTCCTCGGTCGGGATCGGCGGGTGCTGCGGCGCGGCGAACGCGTCCGCGGCGGCCGAGCCGTTGCCGCTCGCATCGCCCCAGTCGAAGCCGTCGAAGATCGAGCCCTGGCCGATCTCGGCATCCTGCTGGGCCTTCTGGCCGGCGCCCTGCGCCTGCTCGAGCACGCTCAGCATGCCCTTGCGCGTCGCGCCGGTGGAGCCGAAGGCGCCGCATTTGATCAGCGCCTCGATCGCCTTCTTGTTCACGGCGCGAGCATCGACGCGGGCGCAGAAGTCCCAGATCGAGGAGAACGGCCCGCCCTCCTCGCGCGCGGCCTTGATCGCCTCCACCGCCGCGTAGCCGACGCCCTTGACGGCATCCAGGCCGAAGCGGATGTTGCCCTCGAAGACGACGAAGTCGTGGTCGGAGACGTTGACGTCCGGCGGCAGGATCTCGATCCCCATCTGCTCGGCCTGCGTCGCGAAGAACGGGACCTTGTCCTTCGTCGACATGACCGAGCTGATCAGCGCGGCCATGTACTCGGCGGGGAAGTTGGCCTTCAGCCAGGCGGTGCGGTAGGCGATGAGGGCGTAACACGCCGCGTGCGACTTGTTAAAACTGTAGTCAGCGGCCTTGACGTTCGTCGCCCACAGCTGCTCGATGACCTGGTCGCTCGTGCCCGATGCGCGGCATCCGGCGACGAACTCGGGCTCGAGCTTGGCCATCGCCTCGCGGTTCTTCTTGCCGATCGCCTTGCGCAGGTCGTCCGCCTTGGCGCCGCTGAAGCCCGCGAGCGTCTTGGCGATCTGCATCGACTGCTCCTGGTAGAGGATCACGCCCTTCGTCGTCTCGGTGATCGGGCGCAGCCGCTCGTCGGCGAACGAGATCGACTCGGGCATGCGCTTGCCGCGCGCGTAGGCCGGGATCGAGTCCATCGCGCCCGGGCGGTACAGCGCGACGAGCGCGACGAGGTCGTCGAACTCCGTCGGGCGCACGTTGCGCAGCGCCTTCTGCATGCCCTCGGACTCGAACTGGAAGACGCCGATCGAGTCGCCCGCGCCGAGCATCTCGTACGTCGGCTCGTCGTCGAGTGGCAGGTTGGCCATGTCGGGCCGCACGGCGGACGAGCGCTCGATGATGTCCAGCGCGTCCTCGATGACGTCGAGGTTGCGCAGGCCGAGGAAGTCCATCTTCAGCAGGCCGAGCTGCTCGACGGGCTTCATCGAGAACTGCGTGACGATGTTGAAGATCTTGTTGCCGTCGGCGTCGACCTGGTTGGAGTCGGCGAGCTGCAGCGGCACGATGTCCGTCAGCGGGCCCTCGGCGATGACGACCGCGGCGGCGTGGATCGAGGAGTTGCGCACGATCCCCTCCAGCCCCTTGGCGACGTCGATGATCTGCTTGGCGATCGGGTCGGCGTCGTAGGCCTTGCGCAGCTCCTGGCCGGGCGCCAGGCAGTCCTCGAAGGAGGGCGAGCGACCCATGATCGGGTCGGGGATCAGCTTCGCGAGCTTGTCCCCCACGCCGTAGTCGTGCTCGAGCACGCGCGCCGCGTCGCGCGTGGCGGCGCGCGGGAACATCTTGCCGAAGGTGACGATCTGCGCGACCGACTCGCGGCCGTACTTCTCGACGACGTAGCGCATGACCTGCGCGCGCCCGCGCACGGAGAAGTCGATGTCGATGTCCGGCATCGACACGCGCTCGGGGTTGAGGAAGCGCTCGAAGAGCAGGTCGTAGCGCAGCGGGTCGACATCCGTGATCTGCAGGCAGAAGGCGACGATCGAGCCGGCCGCCGAGCCGCGGCCCGGGCCGACCGCGATGCCGTTGTCCTTCGCGTAGCGGATGAAGTCCCAGACGATCAGGAAGTAGGCGTCGAAGCCCATCCGGTGGATGACCTCGAGCTCCATCTCCATGCGCTCGCGGGCCGCGGCCGGGGGCGGGTCGCCGTAGCGCGCGCGCAGGCCCTCCTCGACGCGGGCGCGCAGGTACGCGTCCTCCGCCTCGCCGCCGGGCGTCGGGTAGGCGGGGATGAGCTGCCTGTCGAGCTCGATCTCGACGTTGCAGCGCTCCGCGATCTCGAGCGTCGAGGCGATCGCCTCGGGCCACATGCTGAAGGCGGCGACCATCTCCTCGTTGCTCTTGAGGAAGAACTCGTTCGTGTCGAACGTCATCTTCGGCGCCTTCAGCGTCGACTTCGTCTGCACGCACAGCAGCGCCGTGTGGTGGTGGTAGTCCTCCTTGCGCAGGTAGTGCACGTCGGCCGTGCCGACGATCGGACGGCGCAGGTCGCGGGCGATCTTCACGATCCCCTCGTTGGCCTTGTCCTGTTCGGCGAGGCCGTTGCGCTGGACCTCGAAGTAGACGTCCTCGGCTCCGAAGACCTCGAGCAGGTCGTCGGCGTGGGCGCGCGCGTCGTCCTCGCGGCCGGCGACGATGCGCTGGCAGAAGCGCGAGGCGAGGCAGCCGCTGAGCGCGATGATGCCCTCCGCATGGCGCTCGATGACGTTGAGGTCGACGGTCGGCTTGCCGCGGTTCAGGCCGGCGAGGAAGCCTGCGCTGGAGAGCTTGACGAGGTTGCGGTAGCCCTCGTCGGTCGCCGCGATCAGCGTCAGGTGGTTGTGCTCGTGGCGGCCGCGCGCCGCCTGGTCGTCGACGAGGTAGATCTCACAGCCGAGGATCGGCTTGATGCCGTGTTTGCGTGCCGCCTGGAAGTGCTCGATCGCACCGTTCATGACGCCGTGGTCGGTGAGCCCGAGGGCCGGCTGGCCGAACGCCGCCGCGCGCTCGGCGAGGGCATCGATCTTGCATGCCCCGTCGAGCAGCGAGTACTCGGAATGGACGTGCAGATGGGCGCAGGCGGGTGCGGTCACGGTCGATCAGAATAGGCGCCGGCTCGGATGGTCCGGCGGTCCGTTCCCGCACTTTGGGGGTAAGCGTGGAAGCAGGCCGACGCGATCGCTCGAGTGGCGACTTCTGACGGCTCAGCCGTCCAGAAGCGCCACTCGGCGCTCGGGCGCGGCGTCTACTGCGACGACGAGTCGTGCTTCGCGGCCGCGACCGCTGCCACGGTCACGACAGCGCTCGCCACGAGCGCGGCGGCCGCCACGCGACGTGACGGCAGCATCTGGCTCACGCGCCGGCGCGCGTACCAGCGCGCGCCCTGCCATACGACGAATCCCAGCATCTTGTAACCCATGTGGGCAAGGCTACCCGCGAGCGCGGGCGCCAGTCAGGATTCCTGCGGCGGATCCATCTCGGCGCCCGGCGCGTCGAGCTGCTCTCGCAGCCGGTAGGCCATCCGCGACTGCAGCGACCACAGCTCGATGAAGCCCGGCGACGCCTGCTGGGAGAAGAGCCCGCCCGACTCGCCGAACGACGCCAGCGACTGGTCGTAGACGGCGTTGGGACTCTCACGCGTCGTGACCCGCGCCGAGCCCTTGTAGAGCTTGACGCCGATCGTGCCCGTGACCTGCTCGTTGACGCGATCCATGAACGCGTCGAGGTCGCCGCGCAGCGGCTCCCACCACAGCCCGGCGTAGACGAGGTAGGCCCACTGGCGCTCCAGCCCGGGCTTGAACTGGTTCTGGTGGATCGTGTTGACGAGCTTCTCGAGCTCGGCGTGGGCGGGCAGGATGATCGCCGCCGCCGGCACCTCGTAGATGTCGCGCACCTTCAGGCCGACGATGCGGTCCTCGATGTGGTCGACGATGCCGACGCCGTGGCGCGCACCGATCTCGGCGACGCGCTCGAGCAGCTCGACGAGGCCGAGCCGCTCGCCGTCCAACGCGACCGGCACACCGCGCTCGAAGCCGATCTGCACGGTCTGCGACTCGTCGGGCGCGCGCTCGGGCGGCGTGACGAGCTGGAAGACGTCGTCGTCGGGCGCATGCGAGAGGTCCTCGATCCAGCGGCCCTCCGACGAGCGGCCCCAGAGGTTGTCGTCGATCGAGTACGGCGTGATCTCGGTGCCCTGGGTCGGGTGGGATTTAATCGGAATCCCGTGCTTGCGCGCGTATGCGAGCTCCTCGTCGCGGCCCATCTGCCAGCCGCGCACGGGGGCGATCACCTTCAGCTCGGGCGCGAGCGTCGCGATCGTCGCCTCGATGCGAACCTGATCGTTGCCCTTGCCGGTGCAGCCGTGGGCGATCGTGTCGCAACCGGTCCGGCGCGCGATGTCGACGGCGAGCTTGGCGATCAACGGGCGCCCGAGCGCGGTGAACAGCGGGTAGCCGCCGCCGTACAGCGCGTTGGCCTTGATCGCGGGCAGGACGTACTCGCGGGCGAACTCCTCGCGCGCGTCGACCGTGTGGCACTCGACGGCGCCGATCTGGCGCGCCTTGCGTTCGACGGCCTCGTAGTCCTCGCCGGGCTGGCCGAGGTTGACGGTCAGCGTGACGACCTCCGCCTCGTACTCGTCGGCGATCCATTTGAGCATGACGCTCGTGTCCAGGCCGCCGGAATACAGCAGCAGGACGCGTCCGACCTCGCCGCGTTCGGCGAGGTAGGAGGCGGTTCGGGTGTGCGGGGTCTGCTCGGTCGTTTCAGCCATCGAGCGTGACAGCCTAGAAGGGGCGCACGATCGACGCGGTTTGCGGCGCGAAAACCCAGACCAATGTCGGGTGACGAACGCCGCCAGATCAGCTAGCTTGCGATGTCCGGCGGTGCGTGGGGGCGCGCCAGCTCCGGTCCAACCAAGAAGCAGGGGGAACCAACAACATGACGATCGAAGCACGTCGCATCCAGCGCGGTGTCGGCGCGAGCATCCTCGCACTGGCCCTCTTCCTGACCGCGGCCGTGCCGATCGCACGTGCGGACACGATCTATCCGGACAACGTCCTCACGGGCTCGCACTTCTCGACCGGCCTCTCTCATCCGCCCCCCGGCACCGGCTCGGGCTGGACCGCCGTCAGCAACAACTGCGTGCTGCTGCTCGGGCTGATCCCGACCAACGATCCGGCCACATGCAACGCCGACACGACGCACGCGGCCGGCATCGGCACGCCCCCCGGCTCGATGCAGCAGGGCTACTCGCCGCCCGCCAACGGCCTCGGTCCGCTGCTGTTCAGCGCGACGACCGTCGCCGAGTCCTCGAACTTCACGATCGGCGCCTCCGGTCCGACGACGTTCCAGTTCGACCGCCGTGCCGACGTCCAGTCGCTGGTGAACCTCGACAGCCATGCCGTCTACACGTTCACGCTCGTCGATGTGACCGGGGGCGGCACGCGCCAGGAGCTCTTCAGCGAGGACGTCGACGATTCCGACGGCATCTTCCAAGGCCAGCTGCGGGACGCCGCCCCGGCGCCCGGCGGCCTGCCCAACGTCATTGCGGGCAACACGTACAAGATCGAGATCCGGACGGTGTTCCAGACCGCGATCCTCAGCGCCGCGCTGCAGAACACGATCGTCAACTTCGACAACATCCGCCTGCGCGTGCAGGACGGCACGCCCGGCTTCGGCGCGCCGACGGTCCAGACGACGCCCGCGACGAACATCACGGGCACGACGGCGAGCCTGAACGGCCGCACGAATGCCCGCGGGCTCGCGACGGACTACTTCTTCGACTACGGCACCGCGGCCGACCTCACGGGCGCGACGACGATCGGCCCGTTCAACGGCGGGTCGCTGACGACCTTCGTCGACCGCTCGCGGCCGATCACCATGCTGACGGGCTGCACGACGTACTACTTCCGGATCAGGGCGACGAACGGGCAGGGCTCGGACACCGGTTCGATCCTGTCCTTCAAGACCGACTGCGCCCCGACCGCCGAGACGCTCGTCGCGACCGGCGTGGGCTCGTCGTCGGCGACGTTCAACAGCCGCATCAACCCCAACGGGCCTGAGACGAAGTACTACTACGAGTACGGCACGGTGGCGTCGGCGGCGTTCGGCAGCCGCATCCCCGCGGCGGGCTCCGAGCTGGTGCTCGCCGCCGGCCGCAGCGACGTGCTGCCCAACAGCTACCCCGTCGGCGGGCTGACGCCTGAGACCGACTACCAGTACCGCGTCGTCGCGGTGAACAGCCTCGGCACGACGGTCGCCAACACGCAGACGTTCCGCACGATCGGTGTCGGGGCGACGGGTCCGACGGGTTCGACGGGCAGCCAGGGCCCGGCCGGTGCCCAGGGCACTCCCGGTGCCCAGGGCACGCCCGGTGCCAACGGTGCGCCCGGCACACCCGGCGCACGCGGCCCGGCAGGACCTCCCGGCGCCGGCTCGGGCGGCGGCTCGGGAGGCCCTGTCATCGACCTGGACTCCTCGTCGCGCCTGGCGATGATCCGCATCGACGCCCAGTCGATCAGGGTCCCGATGCGGGGTCGCAACAAGGGCCGCGTGCGGGTGCGGATCTACTGCCGCAGCATCGCCGTCCGGACCTGCTCGGGCACCATGAAGGTGCGCACGCTCAACAAGATCAACCCGCAGGGCTTCGGCTTCCCGGTGCGCCCCAAGCGCAGGGTCACGTGGGGGACGAGCCCCGTCCAGCTCGACGTGCGCAAGATCGGCTTCGCGATCCTGACGTTCCCGACCCAGCGGCTGTCGGTGCTCAGGCGGATCGGTCGGGCGCGCTCCGAGGTGATCGTCTCGGTCATCGACGCCGACAACAACCGCCAGAACGTCCGCAAGGTCGTGACGGTGGTGCGCGGCTGAGCCGCCGGACCACACGCAGGTGGTGCTCGCGGGCCCTTCTCCCTAGAGAAGGGCCCGCAGCCGTTGCAGCGCGTCGTCGACGTCGCCGGCGCCGATCGTCAGCGGCGGCAGCAGGCGCAGCGTCGCCGGACCCGTGGCGTTGAGGACGAGGCGCTGTTCGAGCAGCGCGCGGCGCACGAGCTCGGGCGCGCTGCCGTGCGCGAAGTCGCAGGCGAGCATGAGGCCGCGGCCGCGGACCTCGGTGACGCCCGGCAGCGCGGCCAGACCCTCGGCCAGGCGCGCGCCGAGCGCGCGCACCGACGCGAGCAGCTCGGGGTCGGCGACGACGTCGAGCACCGCCAGCGCGGCGGCGCAGACGACGGGCCCGCCCGCGAACGTCGAGCCGTGGTCGCCGGGCTCGAAGACGTCGGCGTAGCGCGGCGAGCAGATCAGCGCACCGATCGGCAGCCCGTTGGCGAGCGCCTTGGCGGACGTCATCAGATCCGGCACGACGCCCGCGTCCTCGTAGGCCCACAGCGTGCCGGTGCGTCCCAGACCGCACTGGACCTCGTCGTAGATCAGCGCCGCGCCGTGCTCGTCGCAGGCCGCGCGCGCGGCGCGCAGCAGCTCGTCGTCGAGCACCCAGACGCCGCTCTCGCCCTGGACGGGCTCGAGGATCACCGCCGCCGTGCGCGCGTCGACGGCGCTCGCGACGGCCTCGGCCGTCGGCGCGACCGCCACGAAGCCCGGCACGAGCGGCGCGAACGGCGCCTGCTTGGACTCCTGCGGGGTCGCCGACAGCGAGCCGTACGTGCGCCCGTGAAAGCCCCGCTGCAGCGAGATGATCGTGCCGCCCTGCTTGGCCTTGCGGGCGAGCTTCAGCGCCGCCTCGACGGCCTCGGTGCCGGAGTTGGCGAAGTGCACCTTGCCACCGAGCGAGGATGCCGACAGGCGCGCTGCGAGCTGCATTGCGGGCTCGGTGTAGAACAGGTTGCCGACGTGCAGCAGGCGCGCCGCCTGCTCCTGGACGGCGGCCACCACAGCCGGATGGGAGTGGCCCAGCGACGTGACCGCCAGGCCGGTCTGGAAGTCCAGGTACTCCGCGCCGTCGGCGTCCCACAGCCGCGCGCCCTCGCCGCGCACGAACTGCACCGGCTGGCGCGCGTAGGCAGCGACGACGTGCGCGCGCTCGAGCGCCTGGCACTCCTGCAGGCTCATGTCGCCGGGTGGATCTTCGTGCCGATGCCGGCGTCCGTGAACAGCTCCAGCAGGACGGAGTGGGCGACGCGGCCGTCGACGATGTGGGCGGCGCCGACGCCGCCGTAGATCGCGTCGATGCAGGCCTGCAGCTTGGGTCGCATCCCGCCGCCGATGTCCGGCAGCGCGTCCTCGACGTCGTTCGTGGCAGCCTGCGTGATCGTCGACGCGGGGTCCCCCGGGTCGCGCAGCCAGCCGGCGACGTCGGTCAGGAAGATGATCTTGTAGGCGCCCAGCTCGCGCGCGATCGCGCCGGCGGCCTCGTCGGCGTTGATGTTGTAGGAGTGGCCCTCGGCATCGGCGCCGACGGAGGCGATGACCGGGATGTAGTCCTGCGCGATGTGGTGCAGGACGTCGGCGTTGACGCGCTCGATGCGCCCGACGAAGCCGATGTCCTCGCCGCCGGGCGCGGTCTGGCGCGCGACGCGCAGCAGCCGGCCGTCGTCGCCGCAGAGGCCGACCGCGGGCTGCCCGTGGCGGCCGAGGCGCAGGACGATGTCCTTGTTGACCTTGCCGACGAGCACCATCTTCACGATCTCGACCGTCGCCTCGTCGCTGACGCGCAGCCCCGACACGAACTCGACCGGCATCTCCAGGCGCTGCATGTAGGACGTGATGTCCGGCCCGCCGCCGTGCACCACGACCGGGTTCATGCCGACGTACTTCAGCAGCACGACGTCGCGCGCGAACTCCTCGCGCAGCTCCGGGTCGCTCATCGCCGCGCCGCCGTACTTGATCACGACCGTCCGCCCGTGGAACTCGCGGATGTAGGGCAGCGCCTCGAGCAGGGTCCCGATGTCTCTCATGTCGCGCCCTCGCTCATGTCGTGTACTCCGCGTTGATGGTCACGTACTCGTGGCTCAGGTCGGAGAAGATGACCTCGGTCTCGAATGGGCGGGTGGGATCGGATATCGGCAGGCCGACCTCGTACTCGACCTCCACCCCGGCCGCCGCGGCGTTCAATGCGTCGACGTCGTACGGGACGGCGACGCCGCCCGAGCAGACGTCGATCCCCGCGATCCGGATGTCGAGCGCAAGTGGCTGAATCGATCCCCGCCCACCCAGCGACTGACCTACGGCCTGCGCGATCCTCCCCCAGTTCGGGTCGGCGCCGTGCAGCGCGGTCTTGACGAGCGGCGAGTTGGCGATCGCGCGCGCGCAGCGCTCGACGACCTCGCCGGAGCCGCCGCGCACGACGATGCGGCCGATCCGCTTGGCGCCCTCGCCGTCGCGGACGATCATGATCGCGAGCATCCGCAGCAGCGCGTCGAGCGCCTCGCCGAAGCGCAGCTCGTCCTCGGACTCGGGCGCGACGCGCACGCCGCTGGCGCCCGAGCACTGCAGGATCACGGTGTCGTTCGTCGACAGCTGGCCGTCGACGGAGATGCGATCGAACGAGCGCTTGACGCAGACGCTCAGCAGCAGCTCGGCCGTCTCCGGTTCGAGCGCGGCGTCGGTCTGCACGAAGCAGAGCATCGTCGCGAAGGCCGGCTCGATCATCCCCGCGCCCTTGGCCTGGGCGCTCAGCCGTACCGTCCCCGACGGAAGCTCCACCTGCAGCGAGGCGCGTTTCTGGAAGGCGTCGGTCGTCATGATCGCCTCGTTGAAGCGCTCGTCGCCGCCGGCGTCGAGCGCCGCGACCGCGTCCGCGATGCCCGCGTCCATCCCGCCGAGCGCCAGCGGCACGCCGATCACGCCGGTCGAGGCGACCGCCACCGTGGCGGCCTCGATGCCGAGCGCCTGCGCGGCCCCCCGCTGCATCGCGCGCGCGGCCTGCATCCCGTCCGGGCCGGTCGCGGCGTTCGCGTTGCCGGAGTTGGCGATCACGGCCCGCATCGCGTTCGGCGCGGTCTCGTCGCGGCAGACGAGCACCGGCGCCGCGAGCACGCCCGAGCGGGTGTAGCGCGCCGCGCTGACGACGTCCTCGCTGTCGCAGACCATCAGGCCGAGGTCGATCGCGCCGTCGCCCTTGATCTGCGCCGCGGCGGTGCCGGCGCGAAAGCCGGCGGGCAGCCCGTCGCCGAGATCGGTGACGTGCGCGGGCGCGTCGACCCAGCGCGAGGCGAAGAAGCTCACGGCTCGATCCCTGCCGTCTCGGGCAGGCCGAACATGAGGTTGAGGTTCTGGATCGCCTGCGAGGCGGCGCCCTTCCAGAGGTTGTCGATCGCGGCGAAGACGAAGACCTTGCCCGTGCGCGCGTCGGCGCGGGCGCAGATCGCGCAGACGTTGCAGTCGCGCACGTCGCGCACGCCCGGCGGCGTGGCGACGATCTCGACGAACGGCAGATCCTGCGCCCAGCCACCGTAGGCGGCGTCGACGCGGTCCTGGTCCCAGGGCTCAGACGTCGTGACGTAGCAGGAGACGAGCTCGCCCTGGTCCAGCGGCATCAGGTGCGGGGTGAACGTCGTCACGACCGCTGCGCCGAGCGCCGCGAGCTCCTGGTCGATCTCGGGCATGTGGCGGTGCGCGCCGACGCCGTAGGGCGTGACGTTCTCGTCGACGGTCACGAAGTGCGTCTTGCTCGTCGCGGCGCGGCCCGCGCCCGAGACGCCGGACTTCGCGTCGACGGTGACGTCGGCGACCGTCCCGCTGCGCGCGAGCGGGGTCAGGGCGAGGACCGTCGCCGTCGGGTAGCAGCCGGGGTTCGCGACGAGGTCCGCGGCGGCGATCTGCTCGCCGTAGAGCTCGGGCAGGCCGTAGACGCCGCTGCCGAAGAGGTCGGGCGCGCCGTGCTCGCCGTACCAGTGCTCGTACGTGTCGCGGTCGCGCAGGCGAAAGTCGGCCGACAGGTCGACGACCCGCACGCCGCGTTCGCGCAGCAGCGCCACGACCGGCGCGGCGGCGCCGTGCGGGTAGGCGACGATCGCCGCGTCGACGTCGCCGTCGCGCTCGATCTCGAACTCCGTCATCACCGTGTCGACGCGGTGATGGGGGTAGAGGTCGGTCAGGCGCCGGCCGGCGTCGCTGCGGCTCGTCACGCTCGCGAGCTCGAAGCCCGGGTGGCGGTCGACGAGCCGCGCCGCGAGCGCGCCCGCGTAGCCCGATCCGCCCGCCACGAGCACGCGCCGGGCACTAGCCACGCAGCTCACCGCCGAGCTGCTCGCGCAGGCGCGTGACGATCTTCTCGCGCACGGGCGCGACGTCCTCGTCGGTGAGCGTGCGGTCGCGCGCGCGGAACGTCAGCGCGATCGCCAGCGACGTGCGGCCGGCGGCGATCTGCTCGCCGCGGTAGACGTCGAAGACCTCGGCGCGCGCGAGCAGCCTGCCGCCGGCGGCGCGCACGATCTCGAGCACGGTGGCCGCGGGCACGCTCGCGTCGACGACGATCGCGATGTCCTCACGCAGCTCGGGGAACGACGTCAGGTCCTCGTAGGCGGGCACGAGCTGCGCCGCGGCGACGACCGCGTCGAGGTCGATCTCGAACGCCGCGACGGCGTCGAGGTCCCAGCCGGCGGCGACGAGCGGATGGATGTCTCCGACCCAGCCGACGGTCTTCTCCCCCACGCGCACCGCGGCGCTGCGGCCGGGATGCAGGAACGGCTGCGGCGCCGACGCGAACGCCGCCTGCACCCGCAGCGCGCCGAGCAGCGCTTCGAGACAGCCCTTGGCGGCGAACACGTCGCCGGGCACGAGCGCGCCGAGCGCGTGGCGCTCGTGCGGCAGCGTCTCGCCCGGGCGCGCGAAGTACACGCGCCCGGACTCGAAGATCCCCGGGACGCCCTGGCCGCGGGCGGCGTTGTGGCGCGCGACGTCGAGCAGCGAGCCGAGCAGCGTCGTGCGCATGTTGGCGGCGTCCTCGCTCATCGGGTTCTCGATGACGACGTGCGCGCGGCGCGGGTCACCGGCGGGCAGGCGCAGGCGGTCGTCGCGGGTCGGCGAGTCGAAGCTCCAGCCGACGATCTCGAGCAGCCCGCGGCCGACGAGCGCGTCCTCGGCGCGGCGGCGCAGGCGCTGGGCGGGCGCGAGCACGCCGATCGCGCCGCGACGGCGCGGCAGCGTCGCGGGCAGCCGGTCGTTGACGCCGTGCAGGCGCGCGACCTCCTCGACGAGGTCCGCCTCGCGCGTGACGTCGTTGCGCCGCCAGTACGGGACGGTGACATCCAGGCCGTCGGGACGCTCGGCGGTCTGGAAGCCCAGGCGCCGCAGGTGCAGCGCGCTCTCCGAGCGCGTGATGCCGACGCCGAGCAGGCCGACGACCTTCTTGTCGCGCAGGCGCAGGACGCTGCGCGTGTACGCGTCCACGCCGGCGCCGCCGACGTCGACCGTGCCGGGCACGAGCGTCGCGCCCGTCAGCTCGAGCATGAGCTTCGTCGCGACGGCCTGGCCGTCGAGCGCCTGCTCGGGCGCGAGGCCCTTCTCGAAGCGCCCGCTCGCCTCGCTGCGCAGGCCGAGCTTCAGCGACGTGGAGTGGATGTTCGCGGCGTCCCAGTTGGCGGCCTCCATCAACACGCTCGTCGTGTCGTCCTGGACCTCGGAGCGGTTGCCGCCCATGACGCCGGCGATCGACGTCGGGCCCTCGTCGTCGGCGATCAGGAGCACGTCGGAGTCGACGGTGCGCGTCTGCTCGTCGAGCGTGACGATCTGCTCGCCGGCGGTCGCGCGGCGCACGACGAGACGCTTGCCCGCGATGCGGTGCAGGTCGAAGGCGTGCAGCGGCTGGCCGGTCAGCAGCATCACGTAGTTCGTGATGTCGACGACGTTGTTGATCGGGCGCTGGCCGGCGGCCATCAGGCGCGCCTTCAGCCAGGGCGGCGAGGGCGCGATCGTGACGTCGTGGAAGGCGCGGGCGGTGAAGCGCGGACACAGATCCGTCGCCTCGACCACGATCTCGACGCCGACATCGGACGTGTCCGACGTCCCCGGGTCGTCCTCCCACGGCGCGCGCTCCAACGCCGCGCCCGTCGCGGCATGCGCCTCACGCGCGACCCCGTAGACGGCGAGGCAGTCGGGCCGGTTGGGCGTGATCTCGAGCTCCAGCACGTCGGTCGAGATCGGCAGCACGCCGGCGAGCGGCGCGCCGATCTCGAGTCCGTCGTCGAGGACCATCGTGCCGGCGTGGTCCATCCCGATGCCGAGCTCGTCCTCGGCGAGGATCATGCCGTTGGACTCCTGGCCGCGCAGCTTGGCCTTCTTCAGCCGCGTGCCGTCGGGCATGACCGATCCGGGGCGCGCGACGCCGACGACCTGGCCGGCGGCGACGTTCGGCGCGCCGCAGACGATCTGCGACTGCTCGCCCCCGCCGACGTCGACGACGCAGACCTTCAGGCGGTCGGCGTCGGGATGCTGCGCGGCGCTCAGCACGCGGCCGACGACGAAGTGCTCCAGCGCGCTGACGCCGTGGTGCTCGACGCGGTCGACCTCGGTGCCGGTCATCGCCAGCCGCTCCGCGAGCTCGCCGACGGGCAGGTCGGGCGCGCAGTACTCGTGCAGCCACTCGACGGGGACCTTCATCCGAACTGCTCCAGGAAGCGCACGTCGTTGTCGTAGAGCAGGCGCAGGTCGGGCACGCCGTGCTTGAGCATCGCGATCCGTTCGATCCCCATGCCGAAGGCGAAGCCCTGGACCTTCTCGGGGTCATAGCCGTACTCGCTGACGTACGAGAAGACGTTCGGGTCGATCATCCCCGCCCCGAGGATCTCGACCCAGCCGGTGTCCTTGCAGACGCGGCAGCGCGCGCCTTTCGTGTGCTCCATGAAGCACGAGACGTCGACCTCGACCGAGGGCTCGGTGAAGGGGAAGAAGTGCGGGCGCATGCGGACGTCGCGGTCGGGCCCGAAGATCGCGCGGGCAAACGCCAGCAGCGTCCCCTTGAGGTCGGTGAGCGTGATGTCCGTATCGACCGCCAGGCCCTCGATCTGATGAAACTGCGGCGTGTGGGTCGCGTCGGAGTCGCGGCGGTAGACGCGGCCGGGAATGATGATGTACAGCGGGGGCGGCCCCGCCTCCATCGTGCGGATCTGCATCGGCGACGTGTGCGTACGCAGGACGACGTCGTCGCTGACGTAGAACGTGTCCTGACGGTCGCGCGCGGGGTGCGTCGGCGCGTGGTTGAGCGCGTCGAAGTTGTAGTAGACGGTCTCGACCTCGGGGCCCTCGGCGATCCTGAAGCCGAGCCCGAGGAAGACGTCCTCGATCTCGCGCCGCGTCGCGGTCAGCAGGTGGTGGTGGCCGACGGGCTGCGGCGGCGTGCCGGGCAGCGTGACGTCGACGACGTCACGCTCCAGCCGCGCCTCGAGCTCGCCGCCGGCGAGCTCGCCGGCGCGCTGGGCGATGAGGCCCTCCAGCGCCTGGCGCGCCTGGTTGGCGGCCTTGCCCGTCGGGCCGCGCTGCTCGGGCGCCAGCGTCGCGATCGCGCGCAGGACGTTCGGCAGCTCGGCCTTGCGCCCGAGGTGGCGGACGCGCAGCTGCTCGAGCTCGGCGCTCGTCGTCGCGCCCGCGATCGCGGCCTCGGCCTCGCTGCGCAGCTCTTGGATGCGTTCGATCATCAGCGGGCCATCCTGTCAGGCATCGTCAGCTCGTAGAGCGCGATCGTCGCCGCCATCGCGGCGTTCAGCGACTCCGAGGCGATCGGGATGTGGGCGACGCGGTCGCAGGCGGCGACGAGCTCGGGCGGCAGCCCGTCGCGCTCGGCGCCGACGACGATCGTCAGCTCGCCGGCGGGCGCTCCGGCGAGCGGCTCGCCGGCGTGGCCGACGAGCGCCACGTGCTCGCCCGGCAGCTCCTCGAGCGCGCCCACGCGGGCGACCGGGACCTGGAAGATCGCGCCCATCGAGGCGCGCACGGCCTTGGGCCCGAAGGGATCCGCGCAGCCGGGCCCGAGCGCCACCGACGACGCGCCGAAGGCGAGCGCCGAACGCAGGATCGTGCCGACGTTGCCCGGGTCCCCCACGCCCCACAGCGCGACGCAGAGCGGGCCGTTCGGCGGCGACCAGCGCGACGTGTAGACCGCGAGCTGGCGGCTGCCCGACCCCAGCGCGGAGACCGACGCCAGCAGCTCGCCCTCGACCTCGTCGCCGTCGAGGCCGCTGCCGGCGGCGGCCAGCAGCGTCAGCGGCGCCCAGCCGGCGGCGGCCGCCGCCGCGACGAGATCCTCGCCCTCGGCGACGAAGCGCGAGCTCTCGTCACGCGTGCGCCGGCGCGCGAGCCTGCGGATCTGCTTGAGCTTGTCGTTGTGTGAGCTGGTGATGGTCATAGGGCAAAAAGAAGGGCGCCGTCCTTGAAAGGAAGCGGCGCCCGGGAGGTCGGTGTGTCGGAGTCTGCTCGTCAGGCAGCCGACGCCTCGCGGGCGGCGTCGACGAATCGCCGGAAGGTCTCCGGGTCGCGCACGGCGATGTCGGCCAAGACCTTGCGGTCAAGCTCGATGCCTGCCAGCTGCAGGCCGTGGATGAAGGTTCCGTACGTCATGCCCTCCTGGCGCGCGGCGGCGTTGATGCGGGTGATCCACAGGCGGCGGAAGTCGCGCTTGCGATTGCGGCGGTCGCGGTACTGGTACGCCTCCGCCTTCATCAGCGCTTCCTTGGCGCGCTTGTAGTTCGAGTTCGCCTCGCCGCGGAAGCCCTTCGTGCGCTCGAGCGTGGAGCGGCGCTTCTTGCGGGCGTGAACGGAGCGCTTGACGCGGGTCATGAGTGGTCCGTCCTGTGGGTCAGTGCGTGCTCGAGCGGCTGCTGGCGGTGATCAGCGGCTGATTCGAGCGCGTGCTGACGTGCACGACAGACCACTTACTTGCCCGTCCTCAGCAGCTTGCGAGCGCGCGGCGCGTCATGATCGGAGAGGATCAGCGGCTTGCCGTGAAAGCGCTTCTTCTTCGGCGACTTCTTCTCGAGAATGTGGCTCGTGAAGGCGTGACGCGCACGGATCTTGCCGTTCGCGGTCTTCTTGAAGCGCTTCTTTGCGCCGGAGTGGGTCTTCATCTTGGGCATGCGAGCGGGTCAGTATAGGACAGGTTCGCTCGGCCACCACGAGCAGGTATCTGGAGGCGAGCACGATCCCGCTGCGATGTGCGTCGGCCAGCTCTTCCACGACCTGCCGCACGCCCGCGCGCAGCTCGGGCTGGCGCGGGGCGAGGGCGAGCGGCCCGAGCGCCGCCACGAGCCGCTCGACGGCCTCGTCGACCGAGCCGAAGCAGATCGTCAGCTCCCGCGCCTCGATCAGCGCGGCGTCACCGTGGCGGTCGAGCTCCTGGCGCAGGCGCTCCTCGCGCCCCCATGCCAGCGGCGCCGGCACGCCGCGCGGCAGCGGATCGTGCGCCGCGGCCAGCCGCAGCAGCCGGGCGACGGCGCCGCCCGCGGTCCACGCGGTGAACGCCACGGTGCCGCCCGGTCGCACGACGCGAAACAGCTCGTCGATCGCGGCCCGGCCGTCGGAGCTGAACATCGGGCCGAAGGCGCAGACGACGGCGTCGTGGCTGCCCTCGGCAAACGGCAGGTCCGCCAGATCGGCGACGTCGTCGCGCGAGTCGAGATCGAGGACGTCGCGCCCTGCGGGGCGCGGCAGCGCGGCGGCTGCCGGCGCCCAGAGGTCCGCTCCCAGGGCGTAGGGCCACGCGCGCGCGGCCGGGCGCTCAGGTGGACAGCTCGCGGCGGCCGCCTGCGCCCGCGCCGGCGCCTGCGGGGGCGCTGCGTCGGTGCGCTCGAGGACCCGCGAAAGGCCGACGGTGAACAGCGCGCGGCGCGACAGTCCGGACACGGCGCGCAATGTACGTGCCCGGCGACTCGGTCCCAACTCGTTCACAGCTTGGCGACAGGAGCTTCACAACGGCCGCCGCGCCACTGGCGAGCATGGCGCCATCAACCCGGATCGAGGAGCAACGCACATGACGCCTGACACGCTGAGCCCGCTGACGCGCAAGCGCTTCCTGCAGGGCAGCGCCGCCGTCGGTGGCGCGGTTGCCATCGGCGGGCCGCTGTCGGCGCTCGCCGCCAACTCGGCTCGGGGACACCGTCCCCCGAGCGCGCCGGGCTACGGGCCGATCGCGCCGGCGGCGGAGATCGACACCGGCAAGCTCCACATCGCGCTCCCGGCGGGCTTCAGCTACCGCGTGATCTCGCGCCAGTTCGATCCGTCGACGGCCTGGGTCACCGACCCCGCGACCGGGATCGCAGCCGCGACGACGCTCCCCACCCCGGGCATCTTCGACGGCACCGGCGCCTTCCGCGGCCCCCACGGCTCGACGGTCCTGGTGCGCAACCACGAGCTGCGCCAGCAGGCCGGCGAGCCGGGCCCGGTCACGCCGCTGGGCGACCGCTACGACCCCAACCCACGCTTCAACGCCGGCAACACGCGGCTGATCGTCGGCAGGAACCGCAAGGTGATCGAGACGACGCACGTGCTCGCCGGCACGTCGACGAACTGCGCCGGTGGCGAGACGCCGTGGGGCTCGTGGATCACGTGCGAGGAGGTCTTCATCGCGCCCTCGGCGGCCGACCTCAAGCACGGCTACTGCTTCGAGATCGACGCCGACTCGCGCGAGCCCAACCCGGCCGTGCCGATCAAGGCCGCCGGATGCTTCGCGCACGAGGCCGTCGCCTGGCACCGCGGGATCCTGTACGAGACCGAGGACAACGGCAAGCCGTCGGGCTTCTACCGCTGGGTCCCCGAGCGCATGCCGCGCGAGTTCGGCGACCTCGCCACGACGGGCGGGCCGCTGCAGGCGATCAAGCGCAAGGGCGTGACCGCGTTCAATGCCGAGACGGCGGTCGTCGGCGAGGAGTTCGAGGTCGAGTGGGTGACGATCCCGAACCCCGATCCGCCGACCAACAGCGTCAAGACGCAGGGCATCGCGCTGGGGATGATCTCCTTCAGCCGGCTCGAGGGCTGCTGGGTGGGCGACGGCAGGATCTACTTCGACTCGACGTCCGGCGGCCCCGCCGGCCTCGGACAGCTGTGGGTCCACGACCCGCGCAGGCAGACGCTCAAGCTCATCTACCAGTCGCTCAGCGCGACCGACCTGCAGGCACCCGACAACCTCGTCTACGACCCCAACAGCGGCGACCTCCTGCTGCAGGAGGACGGCGCCGGCGACCAGTTCATCCGCGGCGTCACGCAGGACGGCGAGATCTACGACTTCGCCCAGACGCTGCTCAACGACACCGAGTTCTGCGGGGGCTGCTTCTCGCCCGACGGCGACACGTTCTTCGTCAGCCAGCAGGGGAGCGCGGGCGTGACGAACGCGGCGGACGTCGACACCTCCGGCGGGTTGACGTATGCGATCTGGGGCCCGTTCGGCGGCAAGCGCCGCGGGCATCACGACGACTGACGCCCGCCTGCCGTTCTCACCGACGGCGCCCGTGCGGCACGACGCCGACGGCGCCGCGGGAGAACGTCGCGGCGAACGAGGCTAGATCTTGCTGGTGTCGATCTCGCCTTCGGCGGTGGCGCCGTTCTCCGACGGCGCCGCCTCCGTGGCGGCGGGTGCTGCGGCAGGCTTCTTGGGGGCGGGCTTCTCGGCGGCAGGCGCCTCGGCGGCGGTCCCCGTGCTGCCCGCGCCCGCGTCGGTCGCGTCGGCAGCACCCTCGGCGGGCTCGGCGTCGCCGCTGCCGTCCTCGGCAGCCGCGTTGATCTCTCCGCTGAGCACGGCCTTCGACGGGCCGAGCATCATCGTCATGTTGCGCCCGTCCTGGATCGGGCGCTGCTCGATGACGGCGAGCTCGGTGAGCTCCTCGGCCAGGCGGTCGAGGATCATCACGCCGCGCTCGGGGTGCGTGACCTCGCGGCCGCGGAACATGATCGTGATCTTGACCTTGTCCTTGTGGCGCAGGAAGCGCTCGACGTGGCCCTTCTTCGTGTTGTAGTCGTTCTCCGCGATCTTCGGCCGGAACTTGATCTCGCGGATCGTGATCTGCTGCTGGTGCTTGCGCGCCTGCTTGACCTTCTGGGCCTGCTCGTACTTGTACTTGGAGTAGTCCAGGACGCGGCAGACGGGCGGGCGCGCCTCGGGCGCGACCTCGACGAGGTCGAGATCCTTGTCCTGCGCGTAGCGCAACGCCTCGGGCGTGCGCATGACGCCGACCTGGTTGCCGTTCTCGTCGATGAGGCGCACCTCGGGCACACGGATGCGCTCGTTGACGCGCGTCGAGTCCCGCTCGGGCGGGCGCCGGTCGAACCTACGGGGGACCGGCACTATGAAAGGAGGCCGCGCGTCAAGCTGTGAGCGGGCGCAGCGGTGAGATCTGAGTCGAGGTCAACGCCGTCGAGTATATCCCGGATCACGATTCGCGTCGCGCCGATTGTTCTGCCAGCCGCGCGACGACCTCCGCGACGGGCTCGCTGCCGCTGTCGCCGACGCGGTGCCGGCGCACCGCGACCGTCGGGTGGGCGGGATCCGATTGCGCCTCGCGATCGCCGACGACGAGCATGTACGGGACCTTGCGCAACTCCGCCTCGCGGATCTTGCGCCCGACCGATTCGGTGCGGTCGTCGAGCTCGCCGCGCAGGCCCGCCGATCGCAATGCGGCCTGAACCTTCGCGGCCGCGTCGAGGTGACGGTCGGAGATCGGCAGCACGATCGCCTGCACCGGCGCGAGCCACAGCGGGAACTCGCCGGCAAGGTGCTCGATGAGGATCCCGATGAAGCGCTCGTAGGAGCCCATCAGCGCGCGGTGGATCATCACGGCACGGTGCTCGGCATTGTCGGCGCCGGTATAGGTCAGGTCGAAGCGCTCGGGGAACGAGTAGTCCAGCTGCACGGTCCCCAGCTGCCAGGAGCGTCCGAGCGAGTCGGTCATGTGCAGATCGATCTTCGGGCCGTAGAACGCGCCGTCGCCCGCGTTGACCACGTAGGGCAGGCCGCGCTCGTCCAGCGCCTGCGCCAGCGCCGCCTCGGCGCGGTCCCACAGCGCGTCGTCGCCGACGCGCTGCTCGGGGCGCGTCGACAGCTCCAGGTGCGGCTCGATGCCGAACAGCCTGTACGTGTCGAAGGCGAAGTCCATGCAGGCCATCACCTCCTCCTGCACCTGCGCTTCGGTGCAGAAGATGTGGGCGTCGTCCTGGGCGAAGTGGCGCACCCGCAAGAGGCCGTGCAGCGTGCCGCTGGGCTCGTTGCGGTGCAGCAGCCCAGGCTCGGAGTAGCGCACCGGCAGGTCGCGGTAGGACCACTTCTGCAGGCCGAAGAGGTGCGCGTGGCCGGGGCAGTTCATCGGCTTGATGCCGAACTCCCGGCCCTCGGTCTCGGTGACGAACATGTTCTCGCGGTACTTGCCCCAGTGGCCCGACGTCTTCCACAGCTCGCTGTCGTAGAGCTGCGGCGTCTTGACCTCGGTGTAGCCGCGCTGCAGCCCCATCTCGCGGCTGAGCGCGACGAGCTCGTTGAACAGCGTCGTGCCGTTGGGCAACCAGAAGGCGCTGCCGGGCGCGACCTCGGAGAACGTGAACAGTCCCAGCTGCGGTCCCAGGCGGCGGTGGTCGCGCGCCTTGGCCTGCTCGAGGCGCTCGAGGTGCTGCGCGAGCTCCTCCTTGGAGAAGAAGGCGGTGCCGTAGATGCGGGTGAGCTGCTGGCGGTTGGCGTCGCCGCGCCAGTACGCGCCGGCGACGGACTGCAGCTTGACGGCCTTGATGCGCTTGGTCCCGGGGCCGTGCGGCCCGCGGCAGAGGTCGGTGAACGGGCCGTTGGTGTAGAGGCTGACCGTCTCCACGCCTTCGTTGTGCACGAGGTCCTCGATCAGCTCGACCTTGTAGTCCTGACCCTCGGCGCGGAAGCGCTCCAGCGCCTCGGCGGCGGTGACGTCCTCGCGCACGAAGTGCTCGTCGGCGTTGATGTGCTGGCGCATCTTCTGCTCGATGCGATCGAAGTCCGCCTCCGAGACCGTGACGCCCTCGGGAAACTCGAAGTCGTAGTAGAAGCCGTTCTCGATCGCCGGTCCGATCGAGATCCTGACGCCGGGATAGAGCTCCATGACCGCGGCCGCGAGCACGTGCGCGGCGTCATGGCGGATGACATCCAGCGCACCGTCGGACTTCGCGGTGACGATCTCCAGCGGCTCGCCGGGCGCGAGCGGGCGCGCGAGGTCGCGCAGCTCGCCGTTCTGGCGCACCGCCAGGGCGGCGCGCGCGAGGCCCGGACCGATCGCCTCGGCGGCGTCGGCGCCGGTCGCGCCGTCGGCGAGCTCGAGTTCGGTTCCGTCGGGAAGCGTGACGTTCACGAGCCGCATGCTAGTCGCGCTCCGCCGCGTCGCGACCCGCGGTTTGAACCAGCGCGGTCCGGGACACGGTACCGGCGTCGAGAGGTCCTTGGAGGTCGGCCGGGCCACGGCCTGATCGACCGCTTTGCGTGAGCTCGATCACAGTTCGCTCCCGAAACGAACAACCGTTCGTTTCGGCTTGCTACGGTGTTGCGCTCCAGCGGGTGAAGAACGGGTGCCGACAGGCGCCTCCCCTGCCGCAACCGACCGGCCACCTGCGCCGCGCGCACGTCGCGTGACGCCACCGGGCCGACGAAGGGCTTACACGAATGCGTCTCAGAACCCTGGGCGCCCTCTGCGTTACGTGCGCAGCCGCGGCGTCCACTTCAACCGTAGCCGCCCAGTCTCCGACTGGCACCCCCGGCGCGCCTGCTGCCAAGCCGGCGGTCCGTCCCCCGGGCGACATGCACCGTGCCGCCAAGCGCCAGCTGATCGAGCGGCGCATGTATTTCGCCCGCAAGCTCGGTCATCTGCGCAGCGACCCCCTCACGCCGGCGCAGCGGCGGGCCAAGCGCATGGCGCTGCACACGTTCACGCTCGGCGAGCTGCGCACGTCGACGCGCCGCGTCACGCGCGATGTCCGCCGCGCCCGTGCGCGCCGCCACGGCGGCGCGCCGAACGTGGCGATCCCGCCCGTGCTGAAGTCGATCGCGCAGTGCGAGTCGCACGGCAACCCGCGCGCGATCTCGGCCGGCGGAACCTACCGCGGCAAGTACCAGTTCTCCTTCTCGACGTGGGCCTCCGTGGGCGGCAAGGGCGACCCCGCCGCCGCCTCGGAGACCGAGCAGGATCGCCGCGCGGCGATCCTCTACAGGACCGGCGGCCCGGGCCACTGGCCCGTCTGCGGCCGCTGAGGCAGCCGGCGTAGTTGGCGTACTAGCCTGGCGGGGCAATGGACCCCGCCAGGCTACGCGCCGAATTTCCCGTCTTCTCGAAGACCGCCTACCTCAACGCCGGCACGTGCGGACCGCTTCCCGCCGCCGCCGCGCGCGCAATCGGGGCCGCGCTCGTGCAGGCGGTCTCCGAGGGTCGCGCACAGCCCTACTTCGAGGCGATGCTCGACTCGCGCAAGCGCCTGCGCGCGAGCTACGCGCACCTGCTCGGCGCCGCCATCGACGACGTCGCGCTGACGACGTGCACCAGCGAGGGCATCGTGCGCGTGCTCGACGCGCTCGACCTGCAGCCCGGCGACGAGGTCGTCACGTCCGACGAGGAGCACCCCGGCCTGCAGGGCCCGCTTGCCGCGGCGCGCGACCAGCGCGGGATCTCGATCCGCGTCGCCCCCTTTGCGGAGATCGCCGACGCCGTCGGCCCTGAGACGAAGCTCGTCGCCACGTCGCACGTCAGCTGGGTCAACGGTCGTGTCGTGCAGGGTCTGTCTGAGCTCGGCGACGTGCCCGTCCTGCTCGACGGCGCGCAGGGCGTCGGCGCCGTCGCGCTCGACATGGCCGCGCTGGGCTGCGACTTCTACGCCGGCTCCGGCCAGAAGTGGCTGTGCGGCCCGGTCGGCACCGGGCTGCTCTGGGTCTCGCCCGCGTGGATCGAGCGCCTGCCGGCGAGCGGCCCGACGTACCTCAACCTCGCCGACGCGAGCGCCGGCCTGGACGCGGTCCAGCACGCCGGCGCCGCGCGCCACGACGCCTCCGCGCAGTCCTACGAGGCGACTGCCGCCGCGACGGCCGCCCTCGACGTGCTCGCCGGCGCGGGCTGGGCCGCGGTCCACGAGCGTGCCGCCACGCTCGCGGCGTCGCTCGCCGACGCGCTCGCCGAGGGCGGCCGCGAGGTCGCGCCGCGCGACCGCACGACGCTCGTCTCCTGGAAGGACGACGATCCGCCCGCCACGCGGTCCAGGCTCGCCGAGGCCGGCGTGATCATCCGCGACCTGCCGGGGACCGGTCTGCTGCGCGCGTCGGTCGGCGCCTGGAACGACGAGTCGGACCTCGACCGGCTGCTCCGCGCCCTGCCGTGATCGCGGGCATGCCTGCTCAGTCCAGCCAGCGCAGAAATCCACCTCCGAGGACGAGTTCGGAGAGCGCAGCATAGCCGCTCGCGCCAGGGTGCGAGCCGTCGCCCGCGGCCGCCGCCGCCGTCCAGGCCGGGGTCGCTCGCAGCGTCGTCGCCGTCGCGACGAACGGGACGCCGCGAGCACGCGCAAGCGCCGCCAACCGGACCGACAGCGCGCACACGCGCTCGTCCTGCGCGGGCTCGCCGGCCGGCGGCGGCCCGACGACGAACACGTCGAGGCCGGATGCACGCGCCGTCTCGATCAGGCGGCCGACGTTGTCGACCGCGATACCCGGCTCCACGCGGACGCGACCGCCCTCCTCGGTCGTGTCGTTCGTACCCAGGCCGAAGACGATGCCGTAGCTCGCCTCGGCGGCACCCATCCGCGCCCGTGCCTCGGCCTCCCAGCGGGCGAGCACGTCGGCCGACGTGTCGCGGCGCACGCCGAGGTTGTAGGCCGTCAGCGGCCGGCCGGCCGCGTACGCCGCCGCGACGGCGCGGCCGACCCATCCCAGACCCTCCGGATCGCCGAGGCCGGCGACGAACGAGTCGCCGAAGAAGAGGATCCGGCGGTCCCTGGCGACGGTCATGCGTCGCCGGCGTCCGGCTCGAACGCCACGATCGAGGAGGTCACGGCCGCGAATGTACCGTGGGGGCCACACATGTTCGTCATCGACCTCGAAACCCCCAACGGCCCGGCCCGTGCGCACCTGCACAAGGTCGCCGGCGCGCGCGGCGCGCTCGTCCTCGGGCACGGCGCCGGCGGCGGCGTGGCGGCGCCCGATCTCGTCGCGGCGACGCAGGCCGCGAACTTCGTCGGCGTCAGCGTCGCGCTCGTCGAGATGCCCTACCGCGTCGCGGGGCGCACGTCGGCTCCGCGCGCGCCGGTGCTCGACGCCGGCTGGATCGCGATCCTCCAGCAACTCGCAGCGGGCGAGCTGCGCGATCTGCCGCTCGTCGCCGGCGGGCGCTCGTCGGGCGCGCGCGTGGCGTGCCGCACGGCGGCGGCGACCGGCGCCGCCGGCGTGCTGTGCCTGGCCTTCCCGCTCGTCACGCCGGCGGGGGTCTCGCGCCAGGACGAGCTCGACGGGGCCGGCGTGCCGGTGCTCGTCGTGCAGGGAGCGAGCGACCGCTTCGGCATGCCCGAGCCGGACGGCACGCGCGAGGTCGTCGTGCTGAAGGGCGACCACGGGCTGAAGTCCGACATCCCCGGCGTGGGCGCGGCGGTCGCCGGCTGGCTGACGGTCCTGCTCCCGAGGTAGCGGCTCCTACATCCGGAACACGGGCCGCCGGATCTCCCCCAGCGGCGCGTTCGCGCACGCCGACAGCGCCAGCCCGAGCACGTCGCGCGTGTCGAGCGGGTCGATGACACCGTCGTCCCACAGCCGCGCGGTGGCGTGGTACGGGCTGCCCTGCTCGTCGTACTGCGCGCGGATGCGCTCGCGCAGCGCCTCGAGCTGCGCCGGGTCGCGGTCGGTCGCGCCGACGGAACCGAGCACGGTCGCCGCCTGCTCGCCGCCCATCACGGAGATCCGCGCGTTGGGCCACGTCCACAGAAAGCGCGGGTCGTAGGCGCGGCCGCACATGCCGTAGTTGCCGGCGCCGTAGGAGCCGCCGACGATGACCGTCAGCTTCGGCACCCGCGCGCACGACACGGCGGCGACCATCTTCGCCCCGTCGCGCGCGATCCCGCTCGCCTCGGCGTCGCGGCCGACCATGAAGCCCATGATGTTCTGCAGGAACAGCAGCGGGGTCCCGCGCTGGTCGCAGAGCGCCACGAAGTGCGCGGCCTTGCGCGCCGACTCGCCGAACAGCACGCCCTGGTTGGCGAGCACGCCGACGGGATGTCCGTGGATGTGGGCGAAGCCGCAGACGATCGTCTTGGCGTAGAGCGCCTTGAACTCGTGCCAGCGCGAGCCGTCGACGATGCGGGCGACGATCTCGCGCGGGTTGTAGGCGCGGCGCAGCTCGACCGGCACCGCGCCGTAGAGCTGCGCCGGGTCGACGGCGGGATCCGCGCTGGCCCGCACCTCCCACGGCGGCGCGGGAGGCGGCCCGAGCGTGGCGACGATCGAGCGCACGATCGCCAGCGCGTGCGCGTCGTCGTCGGCAAGGTGGTCGGCGACGCCGGAGCGCCGCGCGTGCAGGTCTCCCCCGCCGAGCTCCTCGGCGGTGATGACCTCGCCCGTCGCGGCCTTCACGAGCGGCGGGCCGGCGAGGAAGATCGTGCCCTGGTCGCGGACGATGACGGTCTCGTCGCTCATCGCCGGGACGTACGCGCCGCCGGCCGTGCAGGAGCCCATCACCGCGGCGATCTGGGCGATCCCGGCGGCCGACATCGTGGCCTGGTTGAAGAAGATCCGGCCGAAATGCTCGCGGTCGGGGAAGACCTCGTCCTGCAGCGGCAGGAACGCGCCGCCGGAGTCGACGAGGTAGATGCAGGGCAGGCGGTTGTGCAGCGCGATCTCCTGCGCGCGCAGGTGCTTCTTGACCGTCAGCGGGAAGTACGCCCCGCCCTTCACCGTCGCGTCGTTGGCGGCGATCACGCACTCGCGGCCGGCGACGCGGCCGACCCCGGTGATCATCCCGGCGCCCGGCGCGGCGCCGTCGTAGAGGCCGTGCGCCGCCAGCGGCGACAGCTCGAGCAGGTGCGTGCCCGGATCGAGCAGGCGCTCGACGCGCTCGCGCGGCAGCAGCTTGCCGCGCGCGACGTGGCGCTCGCGGGCGCGCTCGCCGCCGCCGGCGCGGGCGCGCTCGAGCCGCGCGTCGAGCTCGTCGACGAGCGCGCGGTGGGCCGCCTCGTTGGCCGCGAACGGTTCGGAGCCCGGCTTGACCGTGCTGCTCAGGACGACGCTCATCCCTGTCGCTTCCAGTCGACCGGCCCCGCCACCAGGGTGTGCGAGCCGAGCTCGCGGCCGAGGATCTCGCGCACGGCGTAGGCCGCGTGCAGCAGCTCCAGCAGGTCGATCCCGGTCTCGATCCCCATCTCGTGCAGCATCGAGACGAGGTCCTCGGTGGCGATGTTGCCGGTCGCGCCGGCCGGCACCGGGCAGCCGCCGAGCTCGCCGAAGCTCGACTCAAACGACTCACAACCGGCCTGCAGCGCGGCGAGCACGTTGGCGAGGCCCTGGCCGCGGGTGTTGTGGAAGTGCGCGGTGAGCTGGACCTCGTCGCCGAACAGCGCCGCGGCCTCCTCGAAGTGCTCGCGCACCGCGACGGGGTTCGCCATCCCGGTCGTGTCGCCGAAGGCGATCTCCTGCGCGCCGGCGTCGACGAGCCTGCGCGCGAGCGCCAGCACGCGGGCCCGCGGGACGACGCCCTCGTAGGGACAGCCGAAGCTCGTCGAGATGACCGCCTCGACGCGCAGCCCCGCCGCGCGGGCGCGGCCGATGACGCCCGTGAGGTCGGCGAGCGACTGCTCGAGCGTGCGGTTGACGTTGCGCCAGTTGTGCTCGGCGCTGGCCGACATGAACACGCCGGCCTCGTCGAAGTGCTCGCGCAGCTCGAGCGCGTTGTCGAGGCCGACCGCGTTGGGGACGAGCACGCTGCGCGCGACGCCCTCGGGCACGTCGATCGCCGTCAGCACCTCGCGCGCGTCGGCGAGCTGCGGGATGACGTCGGCGCGCACGAAGCTCGTGACCTCGATCCGCCTCAGGCCGGTTCGCGCGAGCCGGTCGATGAGCGCGACCTTGTCGGCGGTCGTGATCGTCTCGGGCTCGTTCTGGAAGCCGTCGCGGGGGCCCACCTCGCGGATCTGCACCGACGTCGGATAGGGATGTCGTCCTGCGGTCGACGTCACGTGCCCACCAGCGCGCGGGCGATCACCATCTGCTGGATCTCGTCCGTGCCCTCGCCGATCGTGAGGATCTTCGCGTCGCGGTACATGCGGCAGACGGGGTACTCCTCGATGTAGCCATAGCCGCCGTGGATCTGGACGGCCTCCTCGGCGCAGCGCACGGCGAGGCGGCCGGTCTTGAGCTTGGCCTGCGCGGCGGCGAGGCTGAAGTCGCGGCCGGCGTCCTTGCGCAGCGCGGCGCGGTAGACGAGCAGGCGCGCGGCCTCGATCTCCGTCGCCATGTCGGCGAGCTTGAACTGGATCGCCTGGAACGTCGCGATCGGCCTGCCGAACGCGCGCCGCTGCCTGGCGTAGGCCAGCGCCTGATCGAGCGCTCCCTGCGCGAGCCCGAGGCCCATCGCCGCGACGCCGATGCGGCCGATCGCGAGCACGTGCAGGAACTGCTTGAAGCCGTTGCCGCGCGGGCCGAGCAGGTTCTCCTCGGGCACGCGGCAGTCGTCGAACGTCAGCGGCCGCGTGTCGGACGCGTGCCAGCCCATCTTGCGGTACGGCTCGCCCTGCTCGTAGCCGGGCGTGCCGTTGGGCACGAGCAGGTTGGAGATCTCGCCCTCGCCCGTCAGCGCCGTGATCGTGACGAGGCCCGAGATGTCGGTGCCGGCGTTCGTGATGAACTGCTTGGCGCCGTCGATGACCCACTCGCCCGCGTCGCCGTCGAGGCGGGCGCGGGTCTTGCAGTTCTGCGCGTCCGAGCCGGCCTCGGCCTCGGTCAGCCCGAAGGCGCCGAGGATCTCGCCGCTGCACAGCCGCGGCATCCACTCCTGCTTCTGCGGCTCGGTCCCGTAGAGGTAGATCGGCTGCGTGCCGAGTGACGTGTGCGCGCAGAGCGTGATCGCGACGGAGGAGTCCACGCGCGTGAGCTCCTCGACGACGAGCGCGTAGGCGAGCGTGTCGCCGCCGGCGCCGCCGTACTCCTGCGGGAACGGGATCCCCATGAGGTTCAGGGCGCCGAGCTTGGCGATGATGTCGTAGGGAACGGACTTCGTGCGGTCGTTCTCCTCGGCGACGGGCGCGACCTCGTGCTCGGCGAAGTCGCGGACGGTGCGCCGCAGCAGCTCGTGATCGTCGGAGAGATCGAAGTTCATGGCCTGCCGGAGTATGAACGCTTGTTCATTTACGCGCAACACGCCCTTGCACCCTGCCGTACAGTACGACGCGTGGCAGTGAACGTCCGCTCACCGAATGCGACACGCGAGCGCATCCACGACGCCGGCCTGACGCTCTTCAACGAGCGCGGCTACACCGGCACGACGGTGCGCGAGCTGGCCGACGCCGTCGATCTGACGCCGGGCGCGATCTACAACCACTACCCCTCCAAGGAGGCGCTGCTGTTCGCGATCGTCGATCGCGTCCACGACGAGGCCGACAGCGTCCTGTCGGAGACGCTGCGCGGCGTCGGCAACGACCCGGTCGCGCAGCTGCAGGCGCTCGCGGCGGCGTTCACGGCGTTTCACATCGCGCGCCCGCGCGAGACGCGGGTCGCCAACCGCGACTACATCTACCTGCCGCCCGGCGAGCGCGAGAGCGTCGTGCGCCGCCGCCGCCGCGTTCGTGCGCTGTTCGCCGACGTGCTGCGCGACGGCGAGCGCCGTGGCCATTTCTCCTTCGGCGAGCTCGGCAGCGCCGACGCCGTCCAGGCGGCGAGCATGGCGATCCTCAACATGGTCGTCCTCGTCGCCGAGTGGTTCGACCCGGCCGGCCCGCGCAGCGCCGACGACACGGCCGCGCTGCACGGGCGGCTGGCCCTGCGGATCGCGCGCGGCGGGCGCTGAGCCTGGATTCCGGCTCAGGGCGGGCCGGCGCCAGCTGCCGGCGGCGTGCGCGGGAAGTCCGTCGCCACGGCGCCCGCTCGGAGTAGGAAGCGGGCGCCGCGACGAGGTGGCGACTTGCGGGGAGGAGAGACGTAAGGCGCCTGCTGGATTCATCGGCCGCGCCGGCGCAGAGCTTGAGCAGCGCGCGAACGTGTCCGCGAAGCGCTCCTCGATCGGCGGGCAGGTGCAGGAGGTCGCGTTCAGCGCGCCGATCACGGCTCGGAGGAGCGGCGCGATTGCGGCCCCATCGGCAGGCATGGCGCCGCTCGCGAGCGCGAGCGCGGACAATCAGTAGCGTCGCTGAGAGCCCGCTGTCACGGTGGGTCGAGGATCCGCCCTAGGGTCTGCCCGAGCCCATCGACGATCTCCTGTACCGCCGTGCCCACCTCGCCAACCGTCTCCTTCAGCTTGCTCCCCAGCACCTGCGTGCGCTCCTTCAGCGTGGGCTGGCGTGCGGGCGGCGGCGGCGGCGGCGGCGGCGGCGGCGGCGGCGGCGGCGG
>JBBSLI010000039.1:0-44476 GCA_038255395.1 Solirubrobacterales bacterium | reverse complement strand
GCATGCGCCGAGCACCTTGGCGCGCCAGCGCGCGTGATCGGCCGCGAGCGTCCAGCGATCCTCTCGATGATGCCGTTCTGCCTGCCCCAGGCGATCACGATCTGCCCGGCCAGCGGGTGCGCCAACGCCCGGGCCGCGCTGCGGCACGAACGATGACGCGTTTGTGCAGCTTCTGACGACCAAGCGCAGCTAGCTGATCACACGTACGGGTCGCGCTCGACGCGCTCGCGCTCGACGACCGCGCCGCGATCGGCGCGCGAAAGGATCAGCAGCGAGAAGAGCAGCCCGATGACGCCGACGATCATGAAGATGACCCCGACGGTGGCGAGCTCGATGCCCGAGACGGTTGCGGTGACGGCGAACTTCAGGATCGCGCCGACGGCGATGAGGAGTATCGATGTGCCTATGCCCATGTCCCGATGTATCCCCATGCGGCGCTGTTCCTAAGCCCGGCAGGGCCCGGACTGGCCGCTTGTACCATCAACGGGGTGACCACGGCGACCACCGACGCCTACGCGATCCCGCAGGAGCTCGCCGATCTGCGCGACATGATCCGCCGGCTCGCGCAGGAGAAGATCGCCCCGCGCGCGGCCGAGATCGATCGCGAGGCGCAGTACCCGCAGGACATCCGCGAGCTGCTGGCCGAGCACGACGTCCTCGGGCTGCCGTTCGACGAGCAGTACGGCGGCACCGGCACCGGCACGCTGATGCTGCAGATGGCCGTCGAGGAGATCGCCAAGGCGTGCGCGTCGTCGGCGCTGATCCTCATGGTCCAGGAGCTCGGCACGCTGCCGATACAGCTCTTCGGGACCGACGAGCAGAAGGAGCGCTTCCTGCCGCGCTGCGCGAGCGGCGACTGGAGCCCGGCGTTCGCGCTGTCCGAGCCCGAGGCCGGCTCGGACCCCGCCGCGATGCGCACGACCGCCGTCAAGGACGGCGACGAGTGGGTCATCAACGGCCAGAAGAACTGGATCACGAACGCCGGCGTCGCCGACTTCTACATCGTCTTCGCCAAGACTGACCGCGAGAACAACCGCAGCTCGGCCTTCGTCGTCGAGGCCGATCGCGAGGGCTTCGACCCCGGCGCGCTGGAGCACAAGCTCGGCATCAAGGGCTCGCCGACCGGCAACCCCTCCTTCACCGACGTGCGCGTGCCGGCCGAGAACCTGCTCGGCGTCGAGGGCAAGGGCCTCTCCGTCGCGCTCGCGACGCTCGAGCGCACGCGCCTGGGCGCGGCCGCGCAGGCCGTCGGCATCGCCCAGGGCGCGACCGACTATGCCGCCGCCTACGCGCGCGAGCGGATCGCGTTCGGCAAGCCGATCAACGCGCTGCAGGGCATCCAGTTCAAGCTCGCCGACATGGAGACGCGCACCGCCGCCGCGCGCGAGCTGCTCTACAAGGCCTGCGCGAAGGCCGATCGCAACGAGCCCGACCTCGGCAAGTACTCGTCGATGGCGAAGCTGTTCGCCTCCGACACGGCGATGGCGGTGACCGTCGAGGCGATCCAGGTGCTCGGTGGCTACGGCTACGTCAACGACTATCCGGTCGAGCGGATGATGCGTGATGCGAAGATCACGCAGATCTACGAGGGCACTAACGAGATCCAGCGGGTGGTCATCGCCCGCACGATGCGGTAGCGGGCGCTCGGCGATGCAGAGGCCCACACCGCGACGGGTTCTGCTGGCCGCGGTGCTGGCGCTCGCCGTCGGCCTCGCCGCGGTCGGCATCTTCGGCGGCTTCAGCCTCTCCACGCCGGTGCGGCTCATGCAGGGCGGCGTGCTCGTCGTGCTCGCGATCCTCGTCGTCGGCGCGGTGATGATGTCGCTCGGCCTGCGGATGGCGGGCTGGAGCGAGCCCGAGTCCGAGGCGGAGTTCGAGCGGCTCGTGGTGGAGTCCGAGCGCCTTGCCCGCGACGGCGTCGCGCCCGAGCCCGACGAGGTCCACTTCATGGACCTCGATCCCTACGACGACGAGGACTTCGAGGAGCTCGTCCGCGAGGCGATGGACGAGCTGCCCGACGTTCTCCAGCGCGCGCTGGAGCACAACGTCGCGGTCGTCATCTCCGACGGCGGGCGCAAGATGCGCGCCTACGGCCTCTACCACGGCGACGGCGTCGCGCGCGACGACGTGCCCGACCGCATCGTCATCTACCGCGACACGCTGCGGCGCGACTTCGGCCACGACCCCGACCTCCTGCGCGACGAGGTCACCCGTACCGTCCGCCACGAGCTCGCGCATCATCTTGGCGCCGACGAACTCGGCGTGCGCGACCTCGGCCTGTAGCAGAACCGGCCGGCCGCTGGCGCGTTCGCGCTGATACATTCGGCGTCGGGCGAACTCGGATCGCCCGTTCAATCGATCCTTAGGGAGAGGAGTCGGTACTCATGGTCACACCTGCAAAGTTCCTTCTGGCGATTCTGGCGTTCATCGCGATGCTCGCGATCATCGGCGCGATGGTGATCCTGCCGGAGACCGGTCACTTCGCGAACATCGCGAACTAGGACCGCGTAGAGCTGGGGCGGGGACGGCTTCCCGCCCCGCTCCTTCGTCGCGCTCAGGGACTGGCGTACAGTCCCGGCGCAGATGATGATCGTCATGCAGCCCGGGGCCGGGGCGGCCGAGGTCGAGGCGGTGCGGGAGCGCCTCGCGCAGACGGGCGTGCACGTCGTCGTCATGCCGGGCGAGTTGACGACGGCGATCGGCGCGATCGGCGACCCGGAGGGGGTCGCCGAGCTGGGCTTGGAGGGGATGGCGGGGGTCGACCGCGTCGTGCCGATCTCGCGTCCGTACAAGCTCGCCTCGTCGGAGCTCAGCCACCACGAGCCGTCGCGCTTCGAGATCGCCGGCCGGACGATCGGCGGCGGCGAGACGTTCTGCCTGATCGCCGGCCCGTGCACGGTCGAGACGCGCGAGCAGACGCTGGCGGTGGCCGACGCTGTCCTCGCGGGCGGCGCGTCGATGCTGCGCGGCGGCGCGTTCAAGCCGCGCACGTCGCCGTTCGCGTTCAAGGGGCTGGGGGAGGCCGCGCTCGAGATCCTGGCTGAGGCGCGCGCGCAGACCGGGCTGCCGATCGTCACCGAGCTGCTCGATTCCGAGCATGCCGATCTGATCGAGCAGGTCGCCGACGTCGTGCAGATCGGCGCGCGCAACATGCAGAACTACGCGCTGCTGGAGGTCGCCGGCCGGCTCGGCAGGCCGGTGCTGCTCAAGCGTGGCCTGTCCTCGTCGCTCGACGAGCTGCTGATGGCCGCCGACTACATCCTCAAGGAGGGCACCGAGGAGGTGATCCTCTGCGAGCGCGGCATCCGCACGTTCGAGACCGCGACGCGCTTCACCCTGGACCTCGGCGCCGTGCCGTGGCTGAAGCTGCACACCCACCTGCCGGTCGTCGTCGACCCCAGCCACGCCGCCGGCGATCGCCGGCTCGTGCAGCCGATGTCGCGCGCCGCCGCGGCGATCGGGGCCGACGGGATCCTCGTCGAGGTCCACCAGGATCCCGAGCACGCGCGTTGCGACGGCCCGCAGTCGCTGCACGCCGCGGACTTCGCGGCGTTCGCGGCGGACGTCGCCGCGCACGCCTCGCTGGTCGGCAAGCGGCTGGCGTAGGCCCGCTCGCTGCGCCGTCGCAACCTGATCACGCGCTGTGCGCGATCTCGTGCGGGCCGCGGAGTTCGATGCGGGAGGCGATCGGGATACGGCGTGCGAGACGGCACCGGCGGCGACGGACCGCCCGGCGTGCCCTGCGTCACCCAAGCCACTTGTCGCGTTCGTCGTCGATCGCGACTCCACTGCGGTGTACGGGGTCGACTCGACTGGATCCATGCCCATGAGCAGTCATGTCGCATGCGGTGCGCAACACGCCCCTCCGTGCGACACGACGACGGGACGGCACTCACGGTCCGCTCGCCCGATGCTGCTTCGTCCGCGACACCCTCGGCGCCGAGCGTCAGCGGGGTCCGGATGCCCCGCGGGTGCTCATAGAGTGCGCTCACCGACGCTTGACGGCGACGACCCGAATGGAGGTTCAGTGGACCGCGAACCGGATGGAGACGAACTCGAGCCCGACGAGGAGGCTGTGAGCGGGATGCCCGAGGGCGAACCGGAGCTGACGCCCATGGGCGTCGATCCCGACGACGACGGGGCTGACGCGCCGGCCGAGGCGAACCTGCCGGGCTTCCCGACAGAAGGCGAGCCAGACGTGTCGGGCTGATCGACGCATCCGCCGCGAACGGACTGCTCGTCGCGCCGACCGGCGGTCGACGTGGCGCGCCCGCACGGCGCTCCATCCAGGCGCAGGCGAAGCGCGCGGCGGATGCGTCCGTGGCGCTGCGCTGCGCCTCGACGCCAGCGCCTTCCCGGCCTGGATCTCCCCCGCTCCAGGGCGGCCGGGGCTGGGGTCGGCCTCTCGACGCCGATCGCGGCGCGATCCTGCTCTCCTCGACGGTCGGAGGATCGGCGGGGCAGCGCATGCCCTTGTTGCGCGGCGCCTGGCCACGGCGATGTGCCCGCCGACGTGGCACCGACCGGCGGCGACCAGCAGCATCCAGCAACACGACCTGCTCCATGGTCTCTCCCAGCGTCGATGACGCCCCGACCGTCCCACGACACCGCAGCGGTGCGCCAGCACAGGCGGCCACTCGAAGCGCCCCCGGATTCGTCGAATTGCAGAACTCTGCGAGCGACCCGATGCGCGTGTCCCAGGCAGGCGAAAGGGGAAGCCGGGTTCGAGCGCGGAACGATCGTGTCGCATCAGGGGTCGCATACGCCCCTTCGTTCGACACGACCGCCGCGGACTGCTCCTCCTCGCCGCATCGCCGGCGCGCGCGGCCGCGTGGTCAGACGCCATCTCCCGTGATCGTCGAGTGGTGCATCTCTATGCAACCAAAGACATGCACCACTCGAGCGCTGCGCCCCTTCTCGCGCATTGCGGGGGCGGCCCGCTCAGCGCTCGTGTCGTCGAGTACCGAAATCGTCGCTGAACCCGGTGCCGGTCGCTTGGGCGGCCAGGGATGGCAGCTAGTGGGCGGATATAGCCCAAAAGCTGCCAGGCGTGCGTTCGACGCCATCGGGATGCGGTGGTTGACCGCCGTCGTCGCGGGCGTGCAGGGCTGACGCCTCTCGCGCAGCTCGAAACTCTCGTCGCGCGCTTCGCGCCGCTTCCCCTCCTCGCGCGAACGAGAAGGCGCCTCACTGGGCCTGCTGTCGGGCCCCGCACCGGGGCCTCTGGGACGTCGACGGGGCAACGTCCACGTCCAGGTGCGCAGGATCTCGCGGGCGCGCTGGCCTACGTCACGGGTGAATGACCATGCTGCCGCACAGCGCGGCGGCGCAGTCAGCTGACGCGGCGATAGCGGATATGGGTGGCCAGCGGTGAATGAAGGACCTCGGCGGGCGCGAAGCCGAAGGACTCAACGCCGTCGAAGATGCGCTCGCCCGACCCGAGCAGGACGGGCGCGATGTCGAGGGTGAACTCGTCGATCACCCCCGCGATCAACGCCTGCCGGACGGTCGAGGCGCCGCCGGCGATGTCCACCCCGTTGTCCCCGGCGGCCTCACGGGCTGCGGAGTAGGCCGCCTCGAATCCCTCGGTGACGAAGTGGAACGTCGTCCCCCCGTCCATCTGGATCGAATCATGGCCATGATGGGTAAGCACGAACACCGGCGCGTGATACGGCGGTTCGGGACCCCACCAGCCGGACCAGTCCTCATCCCAGCCTCCGCGGATCGGGCCGAACATGTTCCGCCCCATCACATACGCACCCCGGGGGCGCATGAGCCACTCGTTCGCGAGCTTGTCCGCGTCGTTGGCCCGCGGGTCGCCGATGTGCCAGCCGTGCACCTCCCGCCCGCGCCGTCCGAGGGGATCCTCCCGGCTCTGGTCCGGCCCGGCGACGAAGCCGTCCAGTGAGATCGACATGTGGCATGTGGTGTCCGGCACCGCGAACCTCCTGAGTGATTGCGACTTGCAAGCGGTGGTGCGTCGTAGCGCACGCGAGGACTTTCGCACTCCAGGAGACCGGTTGGCAGCCTGCTTCAGCCACGTGGCCTGTGCGGTAGCACCCACCGCCGCATCACCCCGACAAGGCCCGCGCCCATCAATCGCGGCTGTAGTCGGCGGCTTGCGCGTGGATCCAGCGCTGCGGTCGAGGCCCCGCGTCTTCAGACAGCAGTAGTGCTCGCTTTGGTTTGCGAAATGAAGGCGGACATGGATGATGCGGGCCGGCGCGTGGTGGCCCCGAGAGTCGGGTCAGCGGTGTGCTGGCGCTGCTGGCGACCATTGGTTCGTGCAGCGCGCGGGCGCGCAGTCTGTCGTCGCGACGCACCCGCCGATCCTGCCCGCCTGCCCCGGTGCGCGCCTCTACGAACTCGACGACGACGGCCCGGCGGAGTTTCCCTACAACGCGCTCGAAGACGTGTGGCTTGCGCCCGGGCGTTCAGCGCAGCGTGCCGCGGCGCTTGGTCTTGTAGCGGTTGACGACGTTCTCGCACCCGCGTGTCCTGGGCTTCTTGTTGCCGGTGAAGACGGTGTCATAGCCAGAGCCGCAGTCGATGTAGCCGCGGCCGTTGGTGAGCGCGTGGACGATGTCGTTGCCCGCGCCGCCGAAGACGCGCGTGCTGCCCTTGCCGCGCATGCGGATCTCGTCGTCGCCGGCCTGGCCGCGGATGACGTTGCGGAAGGCGCCGCCCTGCAGGTAGTCGTCGCCGGCGCCGCCGTAGATCTGGTTGTAGCCGCGGCCGCCGTAGATCGTGTCGTTGCCGGCGCCGCCCTTGAGGATGTCGTTGGCGCGGTGGCCGCCCTCGGGCAGGTGGCGATCGCCCCAGATCACGTCGTCGCCCTCCTCGCCGTAGAGGCGATCCGAGCCGCGCCCGCCGAGCAGGTTGTCGTTGCGCACGCCGCCGGTCCGCTTGCCGCCGCTGTCGGCGATGATCGCCTTGATCCCCTTGCTGGGGTCGATCACGGGCTCGGCCTCGATGACGCGCTCGCAGTTGCGGATGCGGCCCTCGCGCAGGTCCTGCGCGTTGGAGACGCCGCCGCGCATGTCGTAGGGGTTGATCACGATCACGTCGTCGCCGGGGCCGCAGTCGACGACACCGCTGCCGGTGCCGTTGTTGACGTAGACGGTGTCGTTGCCCGCACCGGCGGTGATGACGTCCGAGCCGGAGTCGGAGTAGACGACGTCGTCGCCGTCGCCGCTGTCGATCCGGTCGGCGCCGCCGCCGCCGTGGATGAGGTCGTCGCCGTCGCCGCCCGTGATCTTGTCCGGCGCGGCCTCGCCGGCGAGGATGTCGTTGCCGGGGCCGCCGTCGAGGACGTCGGCGCCGTAGCCGGCGAAGAGCTGGTCGGCGCCGTTGCCGCCGTAGAGGAAGTCGCCGCCGGAGGCGCCCTTGAGGAGGTCGTCGCCGTCGTTGCCGAAGAGGCGGTCGGGGCCGGTGCCGCCGTCGAGGCGGTCGGGGCCGGGACCGCCGATCAGCCGGTCGGGGCCCTCCATGCCGAGCAGCGCGCCACCCGACGCCCTGGTGACCCGCAGCCGGTCGCCGCCGGGCAGGCCGATCAGCGACGGTAGCGGGCCGCTCGGAAGCGCGACGATCGCCGGGGCGTTGGGCAGCCCGGGCACGGAGATGATGTTCGAGATCGGGGGAAGCCCGGAGACGAGACCGACGGTGGGCAGCTCGAGCGCCGCCTGCGCGGGCGCTGCGACGGTGAGCGCGAGGGCCGATGCGAGCCCTGCGCGGCGGAGGAGTCGTGGGAGGGCCGATGCCATGTGCAGGTCATCGGCGTCGGCGCTCCGGTATTCAGCGCGATCGGCTCCGACGCGGACGCATTGTTGACTCGACGGCGTGTCAAGTCGTATTGACTGGTCAGTCAACCAGTCTGGTATAACCCCCTCCAGGAAGGCTCCGGCGAGTGCGACGCCGGTGTGAAAGACACCCCCGTGGAGTGCGACCGCCGGGGGCACAACCGACCCCGTACAAGGAGCAGCACATGCCTGAAGCAGTGATCGTCGACGCCGTCCGCACCCCCATCGGCCGCGCGTTCAAGGGCTCGCTCGTGGGAGTCCGTGCCGACGAGCTCGCCGCCACCCCGCTGCGCGCGCTGATCGAGCGCAACCCCGGCGTCGACTTCGCGAAGACCGACGACGTGATGATGGGCGCCGCCTCCGCCGTCGGCGAGCAGGCCTACAACATCGGCCGCAACGCCTCGCTCGTCGCGGGCCTGGACCACCACGTCCCCGCCTGCACCGTCAACCGCTTCTGCGCCTCGTCGCTGCAGACGCTGCGGATGGCCTTCCACGCGATCAGGGCCGGCGAGGGCGACCAGTACATCGCCGCCGGCGTCGAGTCCGTCTCGCGCGCCGGGCTCGGCGCGGGCATCCCCGACGAGGCCAAGCACCCGCAGCTCGACGGCTCCGAGGGCTCGGCCTACGACGTGTACATCCCGATGGGCCTGACGGCCGAGCGCGTCGCCGCCGAGCGCGGCGTGACGCGCGAGCAGCAGGACGAGTGGGCGCTGATCTCCCAGATGCGTGCCGTCGCCTCGCAGGAGTCCGGCCACTTCGACAGGGAGATCGTCGCCGTCGCGCTGCCCGACGGCGGCGAGCTGACCAAGGACGACGGCCCACGGCCGAGCACGACGCTCGAGAAGCTCGCCGCGCTGAACCCGGTCTTCGACCCTGAGAACGGTACCGTCACGGCCGGCAACGCCTGCCCGCTCAACGACGGCGCCGCCGCGGTGCTCGTCATGTCCGAGGAGAAGGCGGCCTCGCTCGGCCTCAGGCCGCGCGCGCGGATCATCGCCTCGACGGTCGCGGCGATCCGCCCCGAGGTCATGGGCCTCGGCCCGATCCCGGCGATCCGGGCGCTGCTCGCGCAGACGGGCATGTCGATCGACGACATCGACATCGTCGAGATCAACGAGGCGTTCGCGGCGCAGATCGTCCCCTGCCGCGACGAGCTCGGGATCGACTCCGACAAGCTCAACCCGTTCGGTGGCGCGATCGCGCTCGGCCACCCGTTCGGCAGCACGGGCGCGCGGATCATGACGACGCTGCTCAACGGCCTCGACGCGGTCGACGGCCGCTACGGCATCGAGTCGATGTGCGTCGCCGGCGGCATGGGCCAGGCGATGCTCGTGGAGCGCCTGAGCTGAGCCTGAATCCCGGCTACGTGCCCCCGCGTGCTGCGGACCGGCTGCGCAGGGCGCGCAGCCGGGCCAGCAGCTGCTTGGCGCTCGTGCCGCGGCTGACCTGGATGCGGTCGAGCGCGTAGGGGGCGGCGGGCGCGGCGAAACCGCGCCTGACCGTCGTCGCGCCGAGGAAGCCCGCATCCTTGACGGCCGCTATGACGCGCGCGTCGTAGCGCCCCCCGGGATAGGCGAAGAAGCGCGCGTCGACGCCGAAGCGCTCCTGCAGCTCGGCGCGCGCGGCGGCGGTCTCGTCGGCGAGCTGGGCGGCCGGGACCCGCGTGAGGTCGGGGTGCGTGCGCGAGTGCGCGTCGATCTGCCAGCCGGCGTCGATCAGCTGCTGTACGGCGCCGTCGCCGCCGATGTCGTCGATCCAGTCCAGGGCGAGGTTCAGGACGCCGGGCCAGCCCTGCCGGCGCAGCAGCGGCAGCGCGATCCTGACCTGGCTCGCGTAGCCGTCGTCGAAGGAGAGCACGACCGGCCGGCGCGGCAGCGTGGCGCGGCCGCGCCACGCGTCGTACACGCGCTGCAGCGTCACGGCGCGGTAGCCGCCGCGGCGCAGCGCGCGCACCTGCGCCGACAGCTCGGCCGGACGGACGTAGATCGACGGCAGCCGCGCGCCCGCGGGCGGGGTGCGGATCGCGTGGTAGACGAGGATCGGAACGGGTGTGCGGCGCGGGCTCGCGGCGATCGGGCCGGCGGCGCGGGCACGGGCGGCGTCGCCGTCGCCGGTGGGCGCGAGCAGCAGCAGCGCCGCGATCGCGACGGCCGGCACGGACCCCAGCGCGAGCTTGCGAACCATCGTCGCCACGCTAGCGCGGCGCGGCCCGCCGGGCGCCCCTTTGCTGGTGCGTCGTGGCTGGTCCAGGCGCGCTACAGCGCCGAGATCTCGGCGAGCGCGGCGCGCAGTCCCGCGCTCGCGACCTCCAGCGGCGGATCGAGATCGCGGTCGGCGAGCAGCCCGAAGCAGACCGATCCGTCGTAGCTGATGATGCCGACGGTCAGGCCCTGCGTCGCGGGGTTCAGCGGCACGGCGGGGTGGACGGCGAGCAGCCGGCAGCCGTTGAGCCAGAACGGCTGCTGCGGGCCGGGCACGTTGGAGACGACGACGTTGAAGGCGCGCAGGTTGCCGGTCGCGCGGGCGAGCGTGGAGGAGACGAGCGGCGGCGCCCAGCCGCTCGCGCCGACGAGCAGCGCGCCCGCGCGGATCGCCGCCGAGTCCTTCAGCTCGGTCATCGCAGCGTGGATGCGGACGATCCGCTGCGCGCCGTCGGGCTCGTCGACCGGTAGGTCGACGAGCACCGTCGAGATCGCGTTCCCGCCCTCCTCGCCGGGACGGCGCACGCTGACGGGAACGAGCGCGACGAGCGGCCTGCTCGTCGGCTCACCGGCCTGCTCGAGGTAGCGGCGCAGCATGCCGGCGACCGCGGCCAGCAGCGCGTCGTTGACCGTGGCTCCCTGGCCCTTGCCCGCACGCTTGAGGTCGGCGAGCGGCGCGCTCGCGAAGGCGAAGCGGCGGTTCGGGCCGAGGCCCGCGTTGAGCGGCGTCATCGGCGCCGACGGGCGCAGCTTGGCGAGCTCGACGAGCAGCTCCGTGGCGCTTTTGAGGTCGCCCGCGGCGCGCCGCGGATCAGGTGACAGCGCCCGCGTGGCGCTGTCGAGCAGCAGCTTCTGCGCCCGCACGATCGGCGTCGCCGCGAGGCGCGCCAGATGGCGGCGGCGGTCGTAGGCCTGCGGCTCCCACGCCTCGTCGGGCGCGGGGACGTCGATCGGATCGGCGGTGGGATCGAGCAGCACCGTCCCGATGTCGACCGCCGCGACGCCGTCGACGAGCGCGTGGTGCATCTTCACCAGCAGGCCCGCGCGGCCGCCCTCGATCCCCGCGATGACCGTCAGCTCCCACAGCGGGCGCGTGCGGTCCAGGCGGCGCGACATCTCGCGACCGGCGAGCTCGGCGAGCTCGGCGTCGCCGCCGGGCGCGGGCAGCACGGCGCGGCGCACGTGCCAGCCGATGTCGAAGTCGTGGTCGTCGACCCAGACGGGGTTGGCGAAGCCCGCGGCGGTGCCCTGCAGGCGGTGGCGGTAGCGCGGCAGGAGGTGCAGCCGGTCCTCGACGCGTGCGAGCACGTTCTCGTAGCGCAGGCCCGCTCCGTCGGCGAAGAGCAGCAGGCCACCGACGGCCATGTTGACGGGGCCGAGCTCGGCTGCGAGCGAGGAGCGGTCGGCGGGGGAGAGCGGTTCGGCCATCGAGGTGCGGGCGAGCCTACTTGCGGCTGGCGCCCGGGGCCCGCAGCGTGCGATGCTCGCCGCGGAGGCCGTCCACTGCAGCGGAGGGGAAGATGATCGCGTTCGACGCCACGCAGACCAGCGAGCCGCTCGACCCGCAGATCGCGCCGCCGCCGCCGCTGCCGTTCGGCGCGGCCATGCGGGGCGCCGAGCGGTAGCGCGGCCGGCGTGTCGTCGTCGCAGCCCTTGGACCGCCGTGAGCTGCTCGCCCGAGGCGCGGCCGGTGCCGCGCTGGCGTTCGTGCCGGCGGGCGCTGCGCGGCGTGCCGCCGGTGGGCGGCTGCCGGCTTCCGCGGTGCGGCGCCTGGACGCGGCGGTGCGTGGGGCGGTCGCTGTTCCGGGGCGCTCGTCGTACGCGCGGGCGCGCCGCGTGTACCAGCTGTCGGGGCCGCTGCCGCGCCCGCTGGCGGTCGTCACGGTGCGCGACAGCGCCGACGTCGAGGCGCTGCTGCGCTGGGCGGGGCGCGAGGACGTCGCCGTCGTCGCGCGCTCGGGCGGGCACTCCTACATCCGCCAATCGGGCGGGACGGGCGCGGTCGTGGCCGACCTGTCGCGCCTGCGGACGCTGCGGCTGGATCGCGGCTCCGGCGAGGTCGAGGTCGGCGGCGGCGTGCAGCTGATCGACCTCAACCGCGCATTGGCGACGCGCGGAGCGCTCGTGCCGAGCGGCTCGTGCCCGTCGGTCGGGATCGGCGGGGTGACGCTCGGCGGTGGCATGGGCCTGTCGGCGCGGCGCCTGGGGCTGACGTGCGACCGGCTCGTGGCGGCGACGGTCGTGACCGCGGACGGGCGCCGGCGGCGCGTCGACGCGCGCTCCGAGGAGGACCTGTTCTGGGCGCTGCGCGGCGGCGGCGGCAGCTTCGGCGTCGTGACGTCGCTGCGCCTGCGCGTGCACCGTGCGACGCGCGCGGCGTGGGCGTTCATGTCGCTGCCGTGGTCGCGCGCGGGCGACGCGCTCGCGGCCTGGCAGGCGCTCGCGCCGGGCGCGCCGCGGGCGCTGACGTCGATCCTCACGCTGACGGCGGGCCGGCCGCCGCGGGTGACCGTGATCGCGCAGCACTTCGGCTCGCAGGACGAGCTGCGGCGCCTGCTCGCGCCGCTCGCGCGGATCGACGGCGCGCGCCTGAGCACGGGCACCGACGGGCTGCTCGGGCTCGCGCGGCGCTGGGCGGGCTGCCTCGACGGGCCGCTCGCGGCGTGCCATACGCAGGGCACGCGGCCGGGCGGCGGGTTGGCGCGCGCAGCGTTCGCGGCCTCGTCGATCTACCTCGTGCGCCAGCTCGACGGCGCGGGGCGGCGGGCGTTGCTGGCACGCGTGGAAGCGCGCGCAGGGGCGTCGGGCGCGATCATCCTCGACGCCTACGGCGGCGCGATCAACGCCGTCGATGCCGCCGCGACGGCGTTCGTGCACCGCGACGTGCTCGCCTCGGCACAGGTCGTCAGCTACCACCCGGCGGGGGCGAGCGCGGACGCGCGGACGTGGGTGAGCGGGACGCGGGCGGCGCTCGCGCGCCACGGGGCGCGCGGCGCCTACGCCAACTATGCCGACCCGGCCCTGAAGAGCTTCGAGCGCGAGTACTGGGGCGCGAACCGCGCGCGGCTGCGCGAGGTCAAGCGGCGGGTGGATCCCGACGGGCGCTTCGTGTTCCCGCAATCGGTGGGGCGTCAGGCCCCTTAGCTCCTCGGAGGGGAGAGCAGGTGCTGAAACGCCGATCGGCCTGCGAGCGTTGCGCGGGGGACCGGCGCGCGCAACTCGTTTACGCTTGCGCGCGTGTCCGGAGAATGGCTGGGGACCGACGTCCCGCTGCATGCGCAGCACGAGCGCCCCGCAGGCATGGGCCTGCACATCTGCGCCGTCGTGCCGCGCGGATCGGCTTCTCCCAGCGAGCACGTCGAGGTCGTCAACGACGGCACCGAGCCGGTCTCCGTGACGGGGCTGGAGCTGACGGACTGCTGCGGGCAGGAGCACGAGCACGTCTACGTGTTTCCCGAGGGCGAGCTCACCGCCGGCCAGACCGCCTACGTCTACAGCGGCAAGGGCACGAGCCAGCGCACGCGCAGCGGCGACCTGATCCTGTACGCCGGCCTGGACGCTCCCGTCTGGAAGGACGACTCGCACGTCGCCTACCTGCGCCATCCGGATGGCAAGATCATCGACACGATGCACGCCGGGCGCCCGCCGCGCCACCCCGACGGTCACTAGCGGAAGTTCTCGGTCGACGTCGACGTCGACGACACGGCGCGCCGCTGTTCACCCCGATGGTCGGCTGAGGTCCCAGCGCTCGATGCGGACGTCGGGCGTCATCCCCGCAGCCTCGTAGAGCCCCGTGGCCGGCACATTCGTGCCGGCCACGGACAGCTCTGCGGTCGTCATGCCCGCCGCGCGGAACGCGTGCAGCAGGGTGAGCAGCAGGGCGCGGCCATGGCCGCGCCCGCGCGCTCGCGGCGCGACCGCGAGCTGCTTGACGTAGCCGACGGCGTCCTCCCACAGCTCGCCGACGGCGGCCGCGGCGAGGCCCTCGTCGTCGTCGATCACGAGCCGCAGGCGCGGCTCGGAGCCGGCGGCGACCTCCGCGTTCCAGCGCGCGAACGACTGCGCCGTGTTGCCCTCGATCTCGCTGAAGGCCAGCTCGATCAGCTCGTGCACGGCGGGGCCTTCGCGCTCGAGGCCGAACCGGCGCGCCGCGACGCCGGCGGGCGGTGCGGGCACCGCGTCCAGCGACGCGCGCATCCGCTGGTAGACCTGCGCGCGCTCGTAGCCCGCCGCGCCGAGATGCGCGACGGCGCCCGCGTTCGCGGAGATGACCTGCTGGGCGACGCGGTGGCCGAGCTCGCGCGTGCGCGCCTCGATCGCCTCGCGCAGGAGCGTCCCGGCGCCGCGGCCCTCGTGGTCGGGGTGCACGGACACGCGCGCCGAGCCCGCGCCGACGTCGGCCCAACCGATCAGCGTGCCGTCGTCGTCCGCGACGACGAAGACGTCACGTTCGAGGTCGAGGCCGGGCATCTCCCAGTCGTCGCGGACGTCCTGGACGGTGTAGTCCGGGCGGCCCATGTCGGCGACGTCGCGGGCGAGGATGACGGCGTGCACCGCCTCGGCCTCGTCGCGCCGCGGTGGCCGCAGCCGCAACATCAGCGCGGCGCCATCCGCAGCGCGCCGTCCAGCCGGATCACCTCGCCGTTGAGCATCTGGTTCTCGGCGATCTGGCAGGCGAGCGCGGCGAACTCGGCCGGGTCGCCGAGCCGCGGGGGAAACGGGATCGAGGCCGCGAGCTGGGTGCGGGCGTCGGCCGGCAGGCCCGCCAGCAGCGGTGTGTCGAAGAGACCGGGCGCGATCGCGCAGACGCGGATGCCCGAGGCCGCGAGGTCGCGCGCGGCGGGCAGCGTCAGCGCGACGACGCCGCCCTTGGAGGCGGCGTAGGCGACCTGCCCGATCTGCCCGTCGTAGGCGGCGATCGAGGCGGTGTTGACGACGACGCCGCGCTCGCCGCCGCCGTCGGGCTCGTTGGCGAGCATCGCCGTGCTCGCCAGGCGCAGCGCGTGGAACGTGCCGACGAGGTTGATCGCGATCACCTGCTCGAACGTCTCGGGTCGATGCGGGCCCTTGCCGCGGGCGATCCGCTCGGCGTGCCCGATGCCCGCGCAGTGGATCGAGATCCGCAGACCGCCGGGCGCCTGCGCCGCCAGCGCGACCGCCTGCTCGAGCTGCTCGGGCCGGGTGACGTCGGCGGCGGCGAAGCGCGCGCGCTCGCCGAGCTGCTCGGCCAGCGCGGCGCCGCGCTCGGCGTCGAGGTCGGCCACGACGACGTGCGCTCCGCGCTCGTGCAGCGCACGCGCGGTCGCCTCGCCCAGCCCGGAGGCGCCGCCCACGACGAGCGCGCCTGCTGCCTCGATCCGCATGGCCGACCAGCCTAGTGCGGCCGACGCCGACGCCGGCGCCGCTCCACGCGCGCGGCGAGCTCCGGACCGGCCGCGCCGCGCGGCTCGGCCAGCAGCTGATCGAGGTTGGGTGTCGTGTCCAGCGAGCCGTTCACGGGCACAACATGCCTGCGCTGATAGCGTCAGTCGCGCTGCGATGTACGAGCGATTCACAGAGCCGGCCCGCCAGGTCGTGATCCTGGCGCAGGAGGAGGCGCGCGCGCTCAGGCACGCCTACATCGGGACCGAGCACCTCCTGCTCGGGCTTCTGCGACTCCAGGACGGTGGCCTCGCCGGACGGGTGCTCGGGACACTCGGGATCGGCATCGAGCACGTCCGCGGCGAGGTCGTGAAGATCGCCGGCGCCGGCCTCGAAGCGATCCCGGCCTCGGGGCTCCCGTTCACGCCACGTTCCAAGAAGGTCCTCGAGCTCGCGTTGCGCGAGGCGCTGGCACTCGAGCACAACGTCATCGGGACCGAGCACCTCCTGCTCGGGATCGCCAGGGAGAAGGGCGGTGTGGCCGCGCGGGTCCTGCTTCACGCCGGCGCGGGCCCCGAGGCGATCCGTGCGGAGATCCTGCGCGCACTGGGCGATCTACACCGCGTCGCCGACGTGCCCGGGCAGCCCGCGTCCGGGAGGACTCTCGATCGGCGGATCGAGTCGCTCGCCATCCGCGAGCGTCTGACGGCCGAGCGACTGCAGCGTCTGCGCGAGGAGCTCGCCGAGCTGCGCGCCGAGCCGGGGCGCCTGGACGCGCCGGGCGAGGAGACGCGGGCCGCCGCGACCGACGACCTCAGCGGGCAGGTCGCCCTCGTCACGGGCGGGGGCCGCGGGATCGGCGCCGGCATCGCGCGCGAGCTCGCGGACGCCGGCATGCGGGTCGCCGTCGCCGCACGCACGCCGGAGCAGGTGCAGCGGGTGGCGGGCGAGATCGGCGGCCTCGCGCTGGAGGTCGACGTCTCCGATGCGGCATCGGTCGCGCGGATGGTGCAGGAGACCGAGCGCGAGCTCGGGCCGATCGACCTGCTCGTCAACAACGCCGGCGGCGGCCTGTCGCCGGACAGCCCGCCGATCTGGGAGGGCGGGGACGCCGCTGCGTGGTGGCGCGTCTTCGAGATCAACATGCTCGGCGCCTACCTGTGCTGCTGCGCGGTGCTGCCCGGGATGGTCGCCCGCGGCGGCGGGCGGATCGTCAACGTCGGCAGCGGCGGCGCCTATCTGCCCGTGACGGCGGGGCGGGCCGGCTCGACCGCCTACGGTCCCAGCAAGGCTGCGCTGGGGCGCTTCGGCGAGATCCTCGCCGGCCAGCTGCAGCCGCACGGCGTCGCGGTCTTCACGATCAGCCCCGGGCTCGTGCGCACCGAGCTCACCGACCAGCTCGGCGACGATGCGCCGTGGACGCCGCCGCAGCTCGCGCCGCGGCTCGTCCGCGCGCTCGCCTCCGGGCGCGCCGACCGGCTCGCCGGCCGCTACATCCACGCCGAGCACGACGACAGCGAGGACCTGATCGCGCGCGCAGACGAGATCGTCGCGCAGGACCTCAACGCGATCCGCCTGCGCCGCTGAGGCGCCGTGGCGGCCTGGTCGCGCGCGAAAACGCACTACCGTGCCGTCGATGGCGGAGTGGTACGACGACCTTCTCGAGCTGCAGCTGCGCCGCAACCGCGACCTCTGGGCGACCCTGCAGGAGCACATCGGCGGCGACGACGAGCTGCGCCTGGGCTTCGTCTACCTCGCGCCCGGCGAGCAGGAGGCGCAGTCGCTCGTCGCGTTCCTGCGCGCGCAGACCGACTACGACGTCGACGTGCGCTCGCGCCTGGACGGCGACGGCGACGACGCCGAGATGGCGTGGTTCGTCATGGGCACCACGCAGCCGACGCCGCTGACGATCGACGTGCTCGACGACTGGGTCGAGTGGATGATCGCCGCCGGCGCCGCCGAGGGGCCGTGCGCGTTCGACAGCTGGGCAGCGCAGCTCGTCGGCGAGTGAGACGCGCCGGCGCCGCCCCGGTCAGGCGACGCGCGCCAGCGACACCGCGAACAGCTCGTCGGGATCGGTGAAGACCTCGACGAGCTCCAGGCCCGCCGCGGCGAGATCCGCGCGCAGCCGGTCGAAGGTGAACTTCGCGCTGATCTCGGTGCGCATCTCCTCGCGGTTGGCGAAGTCGATCTCGAGGTCGAGCGCCTCGACGCGCACGTGCTGGGCCGCGGTCGCGCGCAGGCGCATCTCGATCCACTCACGCTCGCGGTCGAAGAACGCGACGTGCTCGAAGGCGTCGATGTCGAAGTTCGCGCCCAGCTCGCGGTTGAGCACGTGCAGGACGTTGAGGTTGAACTGCGCCGTGACGCCGGCGCTGTCGTCGTAGGCGGCCTCGAGCGTGGCCGGGTCCTTGACGAGGTCGGTGCCGAGCAGCAGGTGCCCGTCGGCGCCGAGCACCTTCGCCAGCGAGCGCAGGAAGCGGCGCCGGCTGCCGGGCGGGAAGTTGCCGATCGTGCCGCCGAGAAACGGGACGAGGCGCGGGCCGGCAGGCTCGGGCAGGTGCCCGAGGTGGCGCTCGAAGTCGCCGACGACGCCGTGCACCGTCAGCCCCGGGTACTCCTCGACGAACAGCTCCGCGACGGCGTGCACGGTCGTCGCGCTGACGTCGACGGGCACGTAGCGCGCGAGCGTCCCCGCGCCGGCCATCGCGTCGAGCAGCACGCGCGTCTTCGTGGCCGAGCCCGAACCCAGCTCGACGAGCTCGACCGCTGCGCTGCGCTCGACGATCTCGTCGGCGTGCGTCTCGAGGATCAGCCGCTCGGTGCGCGTCTGGTAGTACTCGGGCAGCTCGCAGATCGCGTCGAACAGCTCCGAGCCGCGGGCGTCGTAGAGGTGCTTGGGCGGCAACTCCTTGAGCGGGCGCGTGAGCCCGTCGAGGACGTCGTCGGCGAGCGTGCGCTCGTCGTTGGGGCCCAGGTAGGAACACACCTCCACGCTGCCTTCGAGGATCGGCTCCATCACGTCACGTCCTTTGCCAGTCGCACGCCGGCAAAGATCTGCCGCCGTTGGGGGAGATCCCAGTTTCTGAAGTGCAGTGAGCGCAGGCGCGGCTCGGTCGCCCACGACGACCCGCGCAGGACGCGGTAGCGGTCGCCGAAGAAGACCTCGGAGTACTCGCGGTAGGGGTGTGGCTCAAAGCCGGGGTAGCCGTCAAAGTGGCTCGAGGTCCACTCGAATGCCTCGCCGATCTGGGCCACCGGCTCCTGGTTCCAGGTCGCCGCCTTCTCCCACTCCGCTTCGGTGGGGAGGCGCGAACCCTGCGCTCGGGCAAAGGCGTCGGCCTCGAACCAGGAGACGTGCATCACGGGTCGGTCGTCGTCATCACGCGGCCGCCCGTCCGCCGTCCAGCCCTCGGGGTGCGTGATGTCGTACTCCTCCTTCCACGCCCAGCCCTCGTCGGACCACCATTCGCGCCGCTCGTAGCCGCCGCCCTCGCAGAAGTGCATCCAGGTGGCGTTCGTCACGGGGCGGCGGGCGATGCGAAACGCGCCGACGTCGACGCGGTGACGGGGACGCTCGTTGTCGAACGCGAAGCCGTGCGCGGGCGCGCCCAGCTCCAGCGGGCCCGCGGGGATGTCGATCCAGCCCTCCGCGACGGCGGCGTCGCGCAGCAGGCCGGTCGGATAGCCGCCAGGCAGGTTGGCGAGGAAGAGCGTCTGGCGCATCGTCTCGTTGTGCTGCGCCTCGTGGCGGATGACCATCTCAAACAGCGTCCCGTCGCCCGTCCCGACCTCGTCGAGCACCTCCCACGTGCGGGCGCGCACGGCATCGAGGTAGTCGAAGACGTCATGGCCACGCAGGAACGGGATCTCGCCGCGCACGGCGCGCGGGGTCTCGAAGGCGTCGTAGACGTCTGCCAGATCGCCGCGCAGCAGGTCGCCGCCGCCGTGGCGATGGACGAGCCAGAGGTCCTCGTAGGCAGCGATGTGGCCGAGGTCCCAGTCCAGCGGGCTCATCAGCGGGTGCTGGACGGCCTCGAGGTCGCCGTGGTCGAAGCGGGCGACCAGCGCGAGCGTTCGATCGCGGGCGTGCTGCAGGGCCTCCGCGAGGGCTGGTGGGGCCACGATCGCCATCGGACGGTGAGGGTACCCGGGCACCGGTCGCCGAATCATGCGCCGCCGTCCTGGCGGACGGGCACGCTGTTACAGGCCTGATCGTCAGCCCGCCAGCGCGTCGAGCGCGGCATCGACGTCGTGCTCGGTGTTGTAGAGGTGCCACGACGCCCGCATCCGGCCGCCGCGCAGGGCGGCGACGATGCCGGCGCGTTGCAGGCGCTGCGCTGCGCCATCGTCGGCGACGGAGACGATCGCCGAGTTCGACGGCTGCATGCCGAGGCCGGCCCGGAAGCGGTTGGCGAGCGCCACATCGTGGCTGTATACGGATGCCACGCCGATTCGGTTGAGCAGCTCGAGTGCCGGTTGCGCGCCAACCCACGAGAACCATGCGGGCGAGGTGTCGAAGCGGCGCGCGTCGGTCGCCAGGCGCAGCGGCGGCCCGAAGTAGCTGCGGTGCACGTCGGCGCCCGCGTACCAGCCGGCGCTGTGCGGGACGACGGACTGCTGCAGCTCCTCGCCGACGGCCATGAACGCGGTCCCGCGCGCCAGCGTCAGCCACTTGTAGCCGGCTGCGATGACGGCGCCGAAGCGGGTCGCGTCGATCGGCATCCAGCCGCAGGCCTGGGTCGCGTCGAGCACGGTCTGCGCGCCGTGATGGGCGGCCGCGGCGGCGATCGCGTCGAGCTCGGCGACCTCGCCCGTGCTCATCTGGACGGCGCTGAAGGCGACGAGGTCGGTGCTCGCGTCGATCGCCTCGGCCAGGCGCGCCGCCGGCACCGTCGTCACGGTCACGTTGCGCTGCTGCTGCTGGACGAGGAACGGAAACAGCGTCGAGGTGAACTCCTCCTCGGGCACGATCACGTGGGCACCGTCGCGCAGCGAGGCGGCGATCATGCCGACGAACTCCGACACCGTCGCGCCGATCGCGACGCGGGTCGCGGGCACGCCGACCATCTGCGCGAACGCCGCGCGGGCTCGCTCGCTCGATTCGCCCCAGTGCTCCCAGCTCGTGCGCCCGCCGCGCCAGTCGGCCAGCGCCGCCTGCATCGCGTCGAAGCCGTCGCGCGGCGGCAGGCCATAGCTGGCGGTGTTGAGGTAGACGCCCGCCGGCGACCATTGCTCGCGGGCCTGCTCGATCGAGATCACGTGCGCATCGTCGCATCCGCGACCCCGCCGACCCGTTCGACCGGACTTCCGGGCAGACGTGCCGCATACGCGCGAGCGAGGGTGCGAGTTGATCTAGCGTCGCGAGCATGACGAGGACCGGGGAGCCGCCCGTGGTCGACCGGGGCGATTTCACCCCTTCGACCGCCACCGCCACCGCTGCCCCAAAGCCGCCGCCGCCGGCGCGGTTCACCGCCCTGGACCTGCAGGTGCAGCCGTCGATCGCCGGCGGGCGGCGGCGCGCGCGCTACGTCGCGGTCGTCACGAACCCGTCGAGCATCGCGGTGTCCGTGCGGCTGGCGGTCGTCTGCGAGGACGGCACGACGCGCGGCCTCGTCGCGCCCGCGGTCTTCGAGCTCGCCCCCGGCGCGCAGCGCGCCGCCGGCGTCGAGCTGCGCGCACGCCGCCCGCGGCTCGTGGGCTCCGAGCTGGAGCGGCGCGCCACGATCCAGGCGCGCGGCCACGACGGGGCGCAGGTCGCGCGTCGCGACATCGTCCTCGTGCAGTCGCGGCTGCTGCCGTTCTGGAGCGTGCTCGTGCTCGCCGCCGTCGCGGCGGCGGCCGCCTTCGGCGTGACGCTGCTGCCCGACCGCACGACGGTCCCGCGCGTCGAGGGCGCGGCCGACGTCGCGGCGGCGCAGGGCACGCTCGCCGCGGCCGGCCTGACGGTCGATCCGCGCGTGCGCACGCGCATCGTCGCGAGCGTCGCGCCGGGCACGATCCTCGACCAGATCCCCGATCTCGGCACACGCGCCGAGCGCGGCGACCGCGTGACGCTGCTGATCGCGGTCGGCGCGCGGCGCGCCGTCGTGCCGAACGTCGAGGGCGTGACGCTCGGGCGCGCGGTCGCGCTCGTGCGCGCCGCCGGGCTCTCGGCGGGCACCGTGCTGCCGGCCGGCGCGCCGGCCGACGCGATCGTCGCAAGCCAGCTGCCGGTGGCGGGCCGGCGCGTCGCCGCCGGGACCGTCGCGACGCTGTTCGCCGCCTCCGCCGCCTCCTCCGGAGCGCCCGCTGCGGACGGCGCCGAGCCGCATGCGACCGTCGCCCCGCGCGCGCCGCTCCCCGCCCCGGTCAGCGGCCCCAACGCGACCGTGCCGCCGCGCGACGGCGAGCGCGCCGCCGAGTACGCGCAGGCCGTCGCCGCGGCGGGCCTGACGCCGAAGATCATCCGCGCGGTCTCGCCCGCGCCGCTGGGCACGCTGATCGCGGTGCGTCCCGAGCCCGGGAGCGAGCTCGCGCCGCGCGCGCCCGTGCGCCTCGTCGTCGCCGCCGGCGTCCCGCGGCTGGCGTTCGACACCGGCGCCGGCGCGATGCGCCTGTTCGACCCGCGCAGCGACCGCACCGTGCGCCAGGCGACGCCGCCCGAGGGCAGCGCCACCGAGCCGTCGTGGACGGCCGACGGCCGCCGCGTGCTGTACCGCGTCGGCCGCCGCCTGCTGCTGGCGAGCGCGACCTCCTCCTCGGCGGGGCGGGTCGTCTACGACGGCGCCACGCGCTTCGCCGCCGCGACGATCGGCCCGACGTTGCAGACCGGCGTCGTGGCGCTCGTGCGCCGCTCCGGCGCCGACGGCGACCTGTGCTTCGCGCGCCTCGGCGGCGGCGACCTGCAGCCGCGCTGCGCGCGCGACCCGAAGTGGGACCTCGGCCGCGCGATCTCCTGGCGCGCCGACGGCCGCGAGCTGCTCGTCTTCGGCGTGCGCCGCGGCAGGCCGGGCAGCTTCGGGATCCTGCGCTACCGCAGCGCGACCGCCTTCTCCGCCGACCCGCGCGACTGGAGCGGCGCGATCGCGACGGACGTCTCGCGGAAGGGCCGCGGCGTGATCGCGGCCGCCTACTCGCCGTCGGGCCGCGACGTCGGCCTGGTCACGAACATCGGCATCGAGCGCTTCCAGCTGCTCGTCACGCCGGCCGCCGAGCTGCGCGACCCCCGCGCGCGGCCGCTGCCCGTGCGGGCCTGCGAGCTGGCCTGGCGCCCGGACGGCTCCGAGATCGCGGTCGTCCAGAGCGACGACGCCTGCAGCCGGCCGCTGGGCCAGCTCGTGCGCGTCGATCTGGCCAGGCCGCGCCAGACGGTGACGGTCGCCGCGGGCGGGCGCCATCCCGCCTACCAGCCGCTGACGTACGCCGGGCCGAAGGGGCTGGAGTGAGGATGCTCCCGGCGCTCGCCGCCACGCTGGCCGTGGGCGCGGCGCTGATCGCGTTGGTCGCGGCGCCCGCGCTCGCGCAGGCCGTGCAGCCCGAGCTCGACGGCGTCGAGCTGGAGGCGCTGCCGGCGCCGAGCGCGACGAGCCCCGAGCCGCTGTGGGTGCCCGATCCCGAGCCCCGCGCGAGCGAGCAGGAGCTGCCGGCCGACGTCGCGGCCGCCGCGGTGCTCGCGCAGGCGCAGGCGGCGGCGCTCGTCCCGGCCGCCGGCGACCCGTCGCGGATCGCCGTCGCGCACTGGCTGGCCGAGGGGGCGACCGCGGCCGGCATCCCCGCCGAGCTGCCCGTCATGGCGGCGCTCGTCGAGTCGGGGCTGCGCAACCTGCCCTACGGCGACCGCGACAGCGTCGGCCTCTTCCAGATGCGCCTGGGCATCTGGAACCGCGCCCCGTACGAGGGCTACCTCGCGCGGCCCGAGCTGCAGCTGCGCTGGTTCGTCGATCGCGCGCTCGCCGTGCAGGCCGCGCGCATCGCCGCGGGGCAGGACGATCCGGCCGCCGATCCGGTGGACTGGGGCGAGTGGATCGGCGACATCGAGCAGCCCGCGAGGCGCTACCGCGGACGCTACGCCGCGCGCCTCGCGGAGGCGCAGGCGCTGCTCGCCGCGCCCGCCACGACGCTGGCGCCGTTCGAGCTGGGCCTCACCGTCGGCGGGCCGTCGCTCGCGATCGCGCCGGCCGACGAGCTCGCCGGGCGCGTTCTCGACGACGCCCGCATCACGCTCGACCCGCGCGCTCGCGGTGATCTCGAGGCGGGCCGCGTCGACCCGCGCCTGTCCGCCGTCCTGCTCGCGGCGGCGCAGCGCAACACGATCGCCGTCACGGTGCTGCAGACCGGGCACTCGTACCTCACCGTGCACGGCAACCCCTCCAACCACTCCTTCGGCCGCGGCGTCGACATCGGCGCCGTCGGCGGCGCGCCGGTGAACCGCGCCAGCGCGGCCGCGCGCGAACTGGCGCTCGCGCTCGGCACGCTGCCCGCCGGCGCGCGCCCGACCGAGATCGGCACGCCGTGGCAGATCGACGACCCGGCGTACTTCACCGACGGCGACCACCAGGACCACCTGCACGTCGGCTTCGACGACGCGTTCGGCGCCGCGCCCGCGACCGATGACGAGGCGGCGAGCGAACCGGTCGCGGTGCCGGTGATCGTGCCCAGCGCGACGCGCGCGCAGCGTCGCGCCCGCCCGTCCGCCGAGCCGCGCTTCGCGGCGAAGTCCGGCGGCGCCGGCAACGGACGCGCCACCGCAGCCGCCGAGCCGGAGTTCGAGGTGACGCGATGAGCGCGCGCCGGATCGCAACACGCGCCGCGGGTGCGATCGCGTGCGCGCTCGCGGTCGCGCCCGCCGCGCAGGCGGTGCCGACCACATCGTCCTGTACGCCCGGCACGCCGGCCGGCCCGAACACGCTGCAGATCGTCGTCGACGACCAGAGCACGACGATCGTCGCGACCGGCGACCCGGTCACGGTCAACGGCGTCAACCAGCCGTGCGCGAACCTTGCCGCGATCACGATCACCGGCACGCCGCTGGCCAACACCGTGACCGTCACGACCGGCCGAGCGGTCCCGATCACGGCCGACCTCGTCGACGGCGCCGACGTCTTCACCGCCACGGGCAGCCAGCCCGTCGGCCCGGTCTCCGGCGGCCCGGGGACCGATACGCTGACCGCGCCGAACGCCGACGGCTCGACCCTGCAGGGCGACGGCGGCAACGACACGCTCGTCGGCGGCGGCGGCTCGGACACGCTCGACGGCGGCCTCGGCGACGACACCCTCCAGCCGGGCCGCGGCGGTGGCAGCAACGTCGGCGGCGGCGGCGTCGACACCGTCACGTACGCCGACGTCGGCGTCAACGTGACGGCAAGCCTGGCGCCCGGCGGCGGCGCGTCGACCGACGCGGCGGGCGTGACGCTGAGCCAGTCGATCACCGACGTCGACAACCTCATCGGCGGCAACGGCACCGACACGCTGACGGGCAGCGACGGTCCGAACCTGCTCGACGGGGGCACGGGCAACGCCACCGACACGCTGAGCGGCGGCGCCGGCGCCGACGCGCTCATCGGTGGCGGCGGCAACGACACGCTCAGCGGCGGCGCCGACGTCGACGAGCTCGACGGCGGCACGGGCGACGACACGCTCATCGGCGGGCTCGGCGCCGACGACATCGACGGCGGCGCCAATACGGACACGGCCTCCTACGAGGACCGCACGACCGCCGGTCCCGGCGTGAACGTGTCGCTCGCAGGCCCGGCCGGCAGCGTCGACGCCGAGGGCGACATCTTCACGAGCATCGAGCGCCTGCGCGGCGGCGCCGGCAACGACGTCCTGACCGGTACGAGCGTGGCCGACACGATCGAGGGCCTGGGCGGCGACGACACGATCTTCGGCGGCGGCGGCGTCGACACGCTGGCCGGCGGCGACGGCGACCGCGACCGCCTCAGCTACCAGGGCGACACGAACGTCATCCGCGCCGACCTGCGCAGCCCGACGCTGCTCGGCAGCCTGAGCGACACGACGACGGGCTTCGAGGACGTCACCGGCGGCAACGCGGCGGACGTGATCGTCGGCAACGCGCTGGCCAACGCGCTCGACGGCGGCACCGGCGCCGACACGATCAGCGGCCTCGACGGCGCCGACACGATCACCGGCGGCGACGGCGACGACACGATCAGGCCGGGCAAGGGCGCCGGCAGCAGCAACGCCGGCACCGGCATCAACACGCTCAACTACGACGACATCGACGTCGGCGTGAACGTCGACATGGGCCTGCTGAACACCGCCCTCACGGGAACGGCGCTGGTCGGACCCGACACGCAGTCGATCTTCGGCTACACGCACGTCACCGGCAGCCCGCAGGTCGACCGCATCCAGGGCGACACGTTCTCCGCCGTCGCCAACACGATCAACGGCCTCGGCGGCGACGACACGCTGCTGGGCGGGCCCGGCAACGACACGATCGACGGCGGCGCCGACGACGACACGCTGCTGGGGCAGGACGGCAACGACGCGCTGACCGGCAGCGGCGGGTCGGACACCGCCTCCTACGAGCTGACCGGTGCGCCGATCGACGCCAACCTGGCGCGGGCCGCGCCGCAGGCGACCGGCGAGGGCAACGACACGCTGGCGACGATCGAGAACCTGACCGGCGGCAGCGGTAACGACCTGCTCGCGGGCACGACCGCCGTCAACGTGCTCGACGGCCGCGGCGGCAACGACACGATCGTCGGCGGCGACGAGGCGGCGCAGGACACGCTGATCGGCGGCGAGGAGGCGGGCGGCGCCGACGTCGACACGCTGAGCTACCAGGGCGCCGCGGGCGACGTCGTCGCGAACATCAGCGGCGACAGCGCGCTCTCGCCGGCGCCGACCGACGTCGCGTCGGGCTTCGAGAACATCATCGGCGGCGCGGGCAACGACATCCTCGTCGGCGACGGCGCGAACAACGCGCTCGTCGGCAACGCCGGCAACGACACGCTCGTCGGGCTCGGCGGCGACGACGCACCCAACGGCAACGACGGCAACGACCTCATCAGGCCCGGGCTCGGCAACGGCACGAACATCGGCGGCAACAACACCGACACGCTCAGCTACGAGGACGTCACGTCGACGGGCGTGACGGTCACGATCGCCGTCTTCCCGGGCGTCGTGACGGGCACGGGCATCAACCAGTCGACGCAGACCTTCGAGAACCTTACCGGCACGCCGCTGGATGACAACCTGACCGGCAGCGGGGTCGCCAACACGCTGATCGGCGGCCCCGGCGCCGACAGGCTCAACGGCGGCGCGGACGCCGACAACCTGCAGGGCGAGGCGGGCGACGACACGCTCATCGGCGGGACGCAGAACGACACCCTCGACGGCGGTCTCGACGCCGACTGGGCGTCCTACGAGGACCGCACCGCGGGTGCTGTCACGGCGACGCTCTCCGTCCCGGCGGGCGGCGGGATTGCCCCGGAAGCCGACACGTACGTCGCGATCGAGAACCTGCGCGGCGGCAACGGCAACGACACGCTGACGGGCAACACCGAGCAGAACATCATCGAGGGCGGCCTCGGCAGCGACACGATCGTCGGCGTCCGCGGCGCGACGCCCGACACGCTCAAGGGCGGCGAGAGCGCGGGCGACAACGACACGGTCAGCTACGCCGCCGAGTCCGGCGGCGTCACGATCGACCTGTCCGCCGCGCCGGGCGCGCCCGGGCTGACCGACAACGCCTCGGAGTTCGAGAGCGCGATCGGCGGCGCCGGCAACGACACGATCACCGGCGACGCCGACGCCAACCGGATCGTCGGCGGCGACGGCGTCGACGCGCTGACCGGCATGGCCGGCAACGACACGATCCTCGGCGGCGACGACGAGGACACGATCCTCGGCGGGCCCGGCGCCGACCAGCTCGTGGGCGACGACGACGACGACGTCATCCGCGGCGGCGAGGGCGACGACGTGATCGACGGCGGCGACGACGAGGACAGCATCGTCGGCAACGAGGGCGCCGACGTGCTGGCGGGGGGCCGCGGCCGCGACACGGTCTCCTACGCCGGCGCCGACCCGGTCTCGGTCTCGCTCGACGCCAACGCCAACGACGGCGCCACCAACGCGCCGGCGGGCCCGGGCGAAGGTGACAACGTGCTCAGCACCGAGAACATCACCGGCGGCGACGGCAACGACGTCCTGACGGGCAACCAGGACATCAACACGCTCGTCGGCGGCGCCGGCGACGACGTCCTCGACGGCGGCGGCGGCGACGACACGCTCGACGGGCGGGACGGCTTCGACATCGCCTCCTACGCGGGCCGCGGCGCCGACGAGGCGGTCGTCGCGACGCTGGACGGCGTTGCCCGCGGCGGCGCCGCCAACGAGCAGGACCTCTACGCCTCGATCGAGGGCCTGCGCGGCGGCGCCGGCGCCGACGCCCTCTCCGGCGGACCAGCCGCGGACACGCTCGAGGGCGGCGCGGGCGGCGACAGCCTCACCGGGGGGGAGGGCGCCGACACGCTGCGCGGTGACGCCGGTGACGACGCCCTCGCCGGCGGCGGCGGCGACGACCGCCTCGAGGGCGGCGCCCAGAACGACCGCATCGACGGCGGGCTCGGCGTCGACGCCTTCTTCGGCGACGACGGCGACGATGCGATCACGTCCTTCGACGGCGCCGTCGAGAACGTCCGCTGCGGTGCGGGCACCGACAGCGCCACGCACGACCTCGGCGACACGTTCGACCTCGGCGACTGCGAGCTGCGCCGCGTCCCGTCCGACGCCGAGCTGCCCTTCATCCCCGCCGCCGTCGCCCCGCGCGACCGCGACAGCGACGGCTTCGACGAGACGCAGGACTGCAACGACACGAACGCCGCGATCCGTCCGGGCGCTCCCGAGATCCCCGCCAACGGGATCGACGAGAACTGCGACGGCGCGGACTCGGCGCCGCCCAGGCTCTCGACGACGCTGCGCTCGAAGTTCTCGCGCGTCAGGCGCGGCATGCGCGTGCGCATCCTCGAGCTGCGCAACGTGCCCGCGGGCGCGCGGATCGAGGTCCGCTGCCGGTCGACGCGCCTGCCGCGCTGCGCGTTCAGCTCGCGTAAGCGCTCGCTCGCAACGGCGCGCACGCGGCTGTCGCTGCGCGGGTACTTCGGCGACCGGCCGCTGTCGATCAACACCGTCATCGAGGTCCGCGTCACGGTCGACGGCGCCGTCGGCAGCTCGGCCAGCCTGACGATGCGCCGGCGCGGCTCGCCGTCGCGGACGCTGGGCTGCCTGCCGCCCGGCGCGACGAGGGTGGTGGCCTGCTGATGCGCGTGTCCCGGCTCGTGCTCGCCTGCGTCGCGACGCTGACCGCCGCGCTCGCCGCGGCCGGCCCCGCGGCCGCCGACATCGGCCCGCCGTGGGTGCTCAGCTCCGGCGGCGCGGGAGTGCTGACCGCGACCCCCGCGAGCGGCGGCTCGACGCTCGCGATCACCGTCACGCGCACGCCCGCCGATCCGACGCGCGTCACGTTCAGCCCCGCGCCGGTCAGCGCGCCCGCGGCCGGCTGCGACGCGCTCGTCCCGGCCGCGCTGAGCCTGCGCTGCGACGCGGCCGGCCTCGCCACCGGCCTGACCCTCGACGCGCTGATCGTCGAGGTGAACGTCAGCGGTGTCGCGACGTCGCTGCTGAGGATCGACGGCGGCGCCGAGGCCGACGCGATCACGGTCGCCGGTCCGGCGGGCGCGGGCGAGCTCGTGACGAAGCTCGAGCTCGTCACCGGTGCGGGCGCGGACACCGTCGCCGTCAGCGGCGCCGTCGCCGAGATCACCGACGTGATGCCGTCCAACACCGACAGCTCCGACGACCGCTACACGATCAGCTCGACGTCGATCACGACGACGAGCACGATCAGCCCGCAGGACGGCGACGACATCGTGCGGACCGCCGACCCCGACATCGTCGTCAACGGCGGCGACGGCAACGACACGCTGATCGGGCCCGGCTCGCTCACCGGCGGCGGCGGCAACGACGTCCTCAAGCCGACGCGCGCGGCGCAGATCACGCACGGCGACGGCGGCAGCGATCGGATCAGCTACGAGGCGCTGGACCCGGTCACGAACCTCCTGCTCGAGCGCCAGGACAACGGCGATCTGCTCGTCACCGATCTCGTCGGCGGCGGCGTCACGACGCAGACCGCCGTCGAGCAGGTCGAGGGCGGGCCCGGCAACGACACGCTGATCGGCAGCGACGGAGCCGACGTGCTCGCCGGCGGCGCGGGCGACGACACGCTGCGCGGGCGCGGGGCGGCGGACGACCTCGACGGCGGACCGGGCGCCAACACCGTCAGCTATGTCGAGGCCGGCGGCGGCGTGGTCGTCGATCTCGGCGCCGGCAGCGGCGGGCCCGCGGGAGCGGCGGACACGCTGCGCTCGTTCGTCGGGGTCGTCGGCAGCGCCGGCACCGACACGGTCACGGGTACCGCGCTGAACGAGTCCTTCGACCTCGGCCCCGGCGATGACAGCGTCAGCGCCGGCGCAGGGAACGACACGATCCTCGCCGGCCCCGGCAACGACGCGATCCGCGGCGGTCCCGGCGCCGACACGATCGACGGGCAGGGAGACGTCGACACCGCGCTCTACGACGAGCGCAGCGCCGGCGAGCCCGTCACCGTCCTGCTGCCGAGCCTCGGCGACGACGGCGCGCCCGGCGAGAACGACACGCTGCTCGGGATCGAGAACGTCGTCGGCGGCGCCGGCAACGACGTGCTCGGCGGTGACGACGGGCCCAACGCGCTGAGCGGCAACGGCGGCAACGACACGATCAACGGCCTCGGCGGCGCCGACGTCCTGCACGGCGGTGACGGGCGTGACATCGTCGCGGGCGACCTCGGCTCGGACCTGCTCTTCGGTGACGGCGGCAACGACTCGCTGCTCGCCTTCGACGGCATCGCCGACGTGCTGGACTGCGGTGACGGCGCCGACGACGACGCCCAGGTCGACGGCCTGGACCGAGCCGACAACTGCGAATTCCGGCGCCGGCTGGACATCCTGCCGCCCGCCGACCTCGACGGCGACGGCGTCATCGAGGGCACGGACTGCAACGACCGCGACGCCGCGATCCGGCCGGGCGCGCCCGACCCGCCCGCCGACGGGATCGACCAGAACTGCGACGGCAAGGACACGGCGCTGCCGCTGCTCGAGCCGGGCTTCCGCTTCGGCTTCGATCGTCCCTCCCGCCGCGGAACGAAGATCACCGTGCTCGAGGTCAACAAGCTGCCGGCCCGCAGCCGGATCGTCATCACCTGCCGCACGACCGCGCAGTTCCCGCGCCGCTGTCCGTTCCGCCGCGCGACCCGGACGCGCACGCGCAGCGCGACGCTGAAGCTCACGAGCCTGCTCAAGCGGCGCACGCTGCCGGTCGGCACGCGCCTGGAGCTGACGATCAGCGCGCCGAACTTCGTCACGAAGGTGCGCCGCTACACGGTGCGCCGCACCTCGGCCCCGCGCGCGCAGGACTTCTGCCTGCCCGCCGGGACGAGGACGCCGGCCCGCTGCCCGGACGCCTAGAAAAGGCTCCTGGCTCGACGGCCACACGACGATGATCGCGTAGCCGTGCCGGTCAGATGATGCCCTGGCGCACCGCGCGGGCGATCGCCTGCGAGCGGCTGCGCGCACCGAGCTTGACGACGACGTCGCCGAGGACCTTCTTCACGGTCCGCTCGCTGTAGTGCAGCTCCTCGCCGATCTCCCGCGTCGGCAGACCGTCGGCGACGAGCGCCAGCACGCGCTGCTCGCGCTCCGTCAGCTCGGGACCTGCGACGACTGCGGCCGGCTGCGTGTGCTGGCGCAGCGAGGTGATCATCGTCGTCGCGCCGGCGGCGACGGCGCGCAGGCTCAGCCCCAGGCGCTCGGGCGTCAGGTCCTCGCGCACGAGCGCCGCGACGGCGCCCTGGTCGATGAGCGACGCGAGCCGCTCGACGTTGTCCTTGGCGGCGAGCGCCACGACCCGCGTGTCCGTGAACTGCAGCACGTTCGTAACGAAGTCGCTCGCTCCGTCGAGCATCGCGTCGAGCAGGATCACCTCCGCCTCGCCGAGCGCGGGATGCGACCACGCCTCCGGGATGCTGGCCACGGCCTCCACCCGGCCGATGCCATCAAATCCGTCCAGACAGCCCACCAATCCGTGGCGAAAGACGGCGTGAGCTTCGATCACCATGACGTCCGTGACGTGCTGGCTCATATGTGTTCCTACCTCCGTTTTCCCCGGCGACACGCGGTTCCGTTCCGAGCGCAGCGCCCTACCGGGGCCGACCCTCTCGCAGCATCGACGCGGTGTCAAGGCTCAACGTGTCCAGCCGGGAAGATCACCCAGGGTGATCAGCCGTCCAGCTCGTGGTGCGCGATGCGCAGGACGCGAAACTCACTATTTCGGCGTACTGCGAGCCCGACCTCGACGACGATGTCGCCGCGCGCCTGTGCCGTCTCCTCGTTGAGCGCCGGATCGCAGCGCACGCTGAACGCCTGTGCCGGCGTGTCGCCCTGCAGCGCGCCCGCCCGCCACGCGTGGGTGAGAAACCCGCCGATCGTCGCGCGCAGCTGCTCGTGCACGCGCTCGGGATTGTCCGGGTCGGCGTCCGCGGCCCAGCGCGTGCCCTGGGCGATCGACCCGATCAGGTGGCCGACGATCCGCTGGTGGTGCAGGTAGCGCAGCTCGGGGTCGCGCGACAGCGTGCACGCGCCCCACACCCGCAGCTCGGGCCCGGGCCACGCGCGCAGGCAGTTCAGGCCGGCGCGGTTGAGCTGGTGCTGCTGGCCTGCGGTCAGGCCGCTCGCGGGTCCGTCGGTCGCCAGCAGCGCCTCCGCCGTGGGAGCACGGAACGGACCGGTGCGGTTGTCGACGCGCGCCCACAGGCCGGCGGCGTGACCGCTCGGCGGCACCGTCGTGGTCGTCCCCGAGGCCGGGTCGCCGACCTCGACCCACGGGTGGTATGCGGCGGCGACGGAGCTGTCGATGTGCGAGCGCGAGCGCCATGCCAGCGCGCCGTCGGCATCGAGGCCGGGCGGCACGTCGACGAGCGCGATCCGCCCGACGATCCGCTCGCAGGCGGTGACGAGCTCGCGCTGGACGGCCGCGGCGCCCTCGGCGCCCGTGTCGATGGCGTACACGTCGGGCGCGGCGATGATCGTCGGCTCGTCGAGCGGGGCGAGCAGGCGCAGCGCCTGGAGATGACCGGCGACGCCGCAGTCGCCCGGCGTCCCGGGCACCCGCGCGACCCAGCACGCGCGCCCGCCGTTGCGGAAGAACCCGCGCACCGCGTGGGCGAGCTTGGCACCGAGCATGAACGGGCCGGACTGCGGCTGCTCTGCGTTGCCGAACCGCGCCGCGAAGGCCTCGAAGGAGTCGATCCGCACGGCGCGGTCGAGCGGGCCGTCGGGGGCGAGCCCGACGAAGCCGGCGACCGAGCACTCGAGCGCGTCGATGCGCCGCTCGGCCAGCGGCAGCTCGCTGACGGACCCGGACTCGATCTGGGTGCTCGTGTCGCTGGTCATCGCTCGCATTGTCAGCCTCGCCCGCTCAGGAGTCCATGCCCGATCGTGCGCCCGTCCGTCCCTATCGCGCAGGGCTGCAAGACGATGTGATCGCAGCGTGGACGAAACGGCCGAGCTCGAGCGCGTGACGCTCGCCGCGGTGATCGAGCGGCTGGGCGCGATCAGCGCGGTCGACCACGCCGTCGACGACCTCGATCTGCAGCTCGGCGACCACGGCGTCGCGACGCTCGACGAGCGCTTCGCCCACGCCGCCGACCGCCTCGCGCTGGACGCCTTCGAGCGCGCGGTGCTCGCGGCGATCGCGCTGCGCGAGCTGTCGCCGGAGCTCGGCGCGGCGCTCGGCCGGCTCGCGCCGCCGGCACCCGGCGCAGCCGCGACCCCGCGCGCGGTCGCGCGCCTGCTCGCGGGCCCGGGCGTGTCGGTCGCCGACGTGCTCTTCGCGCTCGGGCCGAGCGAGCGGCTGCGCCGCCACGGCGCGGTGCGCCTACCGCCCGCCCCGGACGGGACCGCGCTCGCCGACCGCGCCGTCGTGCTCGCCGACCGGCTCGCGGCGATCCTGCTCGGCGCGGCGATCGACGACCCCGAGCGCGGCGGGCGGCTGCGCCGCGTCACGGGCCTCGAGCTGCCGTTCGGGCGCGCCGACGTGCTCGCGCGGATCGCCGGGCTCGTGGCGCAGGTCGACGGCCCGCCGCTCGCCGTCCACGGGCCCGACGCCGTCGTGGCGATCGCGCACGCCGCCGGCCGCGGCCTCGTCTGCGTGGCCTGCGCCGACCTCACCGATCCCGAGCTCGCGCGCGACGCCGTGCTGGCGGCGGCGCTCGAGCAGCGCGTGCTCGTCGTCGACCGGCTCAGCGGGCTGCAGCCGGCCGACCGCGTGCTGCTGCCCGACAAGCTCGCGCTCGTGCCCGGCGCCGTCCTGTGCCTGGCCGGCCCCGACGAGCTGACGGCGCTCGAGCACGTGCCGGTGATCGCGGTCGCGGTGCCGCTGCCGTCCAAGCGCGAGCGTGCCGCGCTGTGGTCGGCGGCGCTCGGAGGCGCCGACGTCCCGCCGCAGGTCAGCGCCGCGCACCGGCTGCCGGCGGCGCGGATCGCCGATGGCGCGTGGATCGCGAGCGCGTCCGCGCTCGCGGCCGGGCGCGCGACGATCGAGGACGGCGATGTGGAGACCGGCGCCCGCGCGGCGTCGGCCTCGGGGCTCGGCGACCTCGCGATCGCGATGACCGGCGAGATCGGCTGGGACGACCTCGTCCTGCCCGAGCGCCCGCTGACGCTGCTGCGCTCGCTGGCGGCGTTCCTGCGCCACCGCGACCTCGTGCTCGAGGAGTGGGGATTCGGCCGCCGCGCGGGCCGCGCGCAGGGACTCGTCGCGATGTTCGCCGGCGACTCCGGCACCGGCAAGACGCTCGCCGCGCGCGTGGTCGCCGCCGAGCTCGGCCTGGAGCTGTTCCGGGTCGATCTGGCGACGGTCGTGTCGAAGTGGCTGGGGGAGACCGAGAAGAACCTCGACCGCGTGTTCGCCGCCGCGCAGGGCGCCAACGCCGTCCTCTTCTTCGACGAGGCCGACGCGGTCTTCGGCCGCCGCAGCGACGTCCAGGACTCGCACGACCGCTACGCCAACCTGCAGACCGCCTACCTGCTGCAGGCGATCGAGCGCCACGACGGGCCGGTCATCCTCGCGACGAACATGCGCGGCAACATCGACGACGCGTTCCTGCGGCGGATGGACGCCGTCGTCGAGTTCCCGTTCCCCGCCGCCGAGCACCGTCTGGCGCTGTGGGAGCTGCTGCTGCCGCCCGAGGCGCCGCGCGCCGACGACATCGAGCTCACATTCCTCGCCGAGCGCTTCGAGCTGTCGGGCGGCGGGATCCGCAACGCGGCGATCGCGGCCGCGGTGCTGGCCGCCCAGGACGGTGTCGCGATCGGCATGGAGCAGCTCGTACGCGGCGTCGCGATGGAGTATGCGAAGCTCGGCCGGCTGACGCTGGCGGCCGACTTCGAGCGATTTCACGGGCTCGTGCGAGCCGCCGGCAACGGAGGGACAGGCTGATGGCCGCCACCACGATCGACGTCCCCGTCAACACGATGATCGCCGACCTCGACGTCGGCCTGCGCGACCTGCTGATCGCCCAGCTGCAGCGCCATGGCTTCGACGACATCGACGTCGTCTTCGAGACGCCGTCGAGCGAATGGGCCAGCCAGCTCACGCGGCCGACGGTGAACCTCTTTCTCTGCGATCTGCGCAAGTCCCAGAAGCCGGGCCAGAGCGGGCCCGACGGCGGGCGCGAGAACGGCCGCGCGACCGAGCGCCCGCCCGCGATGCGCGTCGACTGCATCTTCGCGGTGACGACCTGGTCCAAGGCCGTCGCCGACGAGCACCGCCTGCTGTCGCAGGTGCTCGGCGTCCTGTACGCGTTCCCGATCCTCGACGGCCATCTCGGCGCGCGCTTCGACGATGCCGCGCAGAAGTTCTCGATCCTCGCGTCCGTCGGCGAGCAGCGCCCCGAGCAGCGCGCGGACTTCTGGCGCTCGGTCGGCGGCGTCTACAAGCCGGCGCTGGACTACGTCGTGACGCTGTCGGTCGAGAGCGGGCACACCGTCGAGCGCGGCCCCGACGTGCGCTCGACGATCGTGCGCAGCTCGCTCGCCGGCTCCAAGCGCGCCGGCGTGCAGGAGCTCGTCAACGTCGGCGGCGTCGTGCGCGACGAGGACGGCGAGGCGGTCGCCGACGCCTGGGTCGCGATGGTGTCGCAAGGGCGCATGGCGACGAGCGGGGCCGACGGTCGCTTCCGCCTGACCCGTGTGCCGCCCGGCGCGCACGACGTGCGCGTGCGCGACGGCGACGGACGCGAGGCCGTCGTGACGCTCGAGGTCCCGGGCGGGCCGCTGGACGTCGTGCTGACCGCGCCGGCGAGCGCGCGCCGCGGTCGGTAGACCGCGGCGCGCCCCAGTGGTCAGCCGTGGGCCCCGCCGCTCGTCGCGTCGTCGGCTCCGGCGCCATCGCCGAGGTGCTCCTTCATGTCGGCGATCTCCCGCGTCTGACCGTCGATGATCTGCTGTGCAAGGGCGCGCAGCTCGCTGTCCTTGCCCTTGGCCAGCTCGGCCTTGGCCATGACGAGCGCGCCCTCGTGGTGCGGGATCATGAGCTTCAGGAACGCCGCGTCGAACGGCGTCGCGGTCCTCAGCGTCGCCACGTCGCCGTCCATGCCCATCATGTGCTCGGGCACGCCCAGCGAGCCGACCGCGACGCCCGCGGTGTCCAGGCCCTCGTCCTCGCTGCGCAGGGTCGCGATCTCGGCGGTCTGCGTCCTGATGATGTCGTCGGCGAGCTTCTTGACGAACGCGCTGCTGCCTCGCTTCTGGGCGATCTCGGCCATCTCGACCGCCGATTCGTGGTGGGGCACCATCTCGGCGACGAACGCCCGGTCGACGCCGTTGCCGGCGACGCCCGCGCTGCCGCTGTCCTCGTCCTCGCCGCAGCCGCCGGCGAACAGCGCGGCGGCGGCGATCAGCACGGGCGCTAGCTTGCTCATGGTCATGTGGTTCTCCTGTGTGAAGGTGGTGGTCAGGGGTTGGACGGGCTGCTGCGGGCGCCGCACGGCGCGCGCTGGTCAACCCCGGCTCAACGCCGGCTGACGCACAACAGGCACAGCAACTCGGGCCCGGCGCGCGATCGCGCGGTCGCGCGCCCGGACGCGAGCGCGATCACGCTCGGCGCGAGCACGGCCGCTGGGCGCCGGTACGCGAGCGGGAGCACGCCCCACACCGCTGCCGCGACCGCCGCGCCGATCACCGTGAGCACGCCGGCGCACATCTCCACGGCGGCGTTCATCGCGCCGTGGTCGTGCATCCCCTGGGACGCGATCGCGCCGTGATGCACGGCGATCGCCGTGCCGAGCACGAGCAGCACGGCGAGCGTGCCGAGGTGCCGCCGGCGATGCAGGAGCCGCCTGCGCAGGTTGATCGCGCCCACCTGGCGAAGGCTACCCCGGTGCAGGGTGTGTCAGCGCGCCGTGCTCGCGCGCCGGCTCGCCGGGGGACCACGCCGGCGATCTGCGCGAGCAGCACGTGGCGGTCCCGATGACGATGCCGAGCACCGCGCCGATGGCGCGGCGCGTGCGCCGGTTGGCCGTCGCCGGCGACGCTCGCCGAGGATCGCGGACCCAGGTCTGCCCGAACGGCTGCCCGGCCGTCACTAGCCCCCGCCGTGCGCGCGAAAGAGAGTGGCGCCGACGGCTGGCAAGCAGCCGGTCGCGTACGGCCCCAGCCTGGACGAGAGAAGGAGCGCAATGCCCACGACGTACCTGACTCCCGGCGTCTACGTCGAGGAGATCCCCGCAGCACAGAAGCCGCTGGAGGGAGTCAGCACCTCCGTTGCGGCGTTCGTCGGCCTCGCGCCCGGCGGCCCCGTCAACACCCCGATGCGGATCGCGAACTGGAGCCAGTTCGCGCGCGTGTTCGGCGATCCGAGCAACCAGGACGCCGGACCGTTCATGGAGGGCGCCTACCTCGCGCACTCCGTGTACGGGTTCTTCCAGAACGGCGGCACGCTGTGCTGGGTGATCCGGATCGGCGCGGGCGACGGCGAGGCCCCGCCCGCCCGTGCCGCGCTGCCGGCCGCCGGCGACACGAGCGTCGAGACGCTCAACGCCGTCGCGCTGCCGGGCGTCGAGGGACCGGTCACGGTCGAGTTGTCCGAGGAGGAGACCGGTGAGGCCGCCGACGAGAAGAAGGCGGAGGACAAGACGTACCGCCTCGTCGTCACCGCCGGCGACGCCAGGGAGGAGTACGACGGCCTCGGCATGAAGGGCCGCTCGAACCTGCGCACGAAGGTCAACGCCGCCTCGAAGCTCATCAAGCTCGAGGAGGCCAGCGCCTCGCTGCCCGACACGCTGAAGGCGCCGAAGCCCGGCAAGTACACGCTCGCCGCCGCGGCGCCGGACACGTCGGACCTGTCGTCCGGCGACTTCGAGGGCGACCCGGCCCGCCGTCAGGGCATGGGCGGTCTCGTCGCGATCGACGAGGTCTCGATCGTCTGCATGCCCGACGCGGTCAACCTGCTCAACGGCGACGACGTGCTGTTCCGCGACGCGCAGGGCAAGCTCATCTCGCACTGCGAGTCGCTCGGCGACCGCATGTGCATCCTCGATCCGCCGCCGGACATGATCCCGCAGGACATCCTCGAGTGGCGCAAGGACACGGCCGGCTACGACTCGAAGATGGCCACCCTGTACTGGCCCTGGATCGAGGTCATCGACCCGCTCTCCAAGCGGCCGATCATGGTCCCGCCGTCCGGCCACGTGGCCGGCCTGTGGGCGCGCACCGACGACACCCGCGGCGTCCACAAGGCGCCGGCCAACGAGGTCGTCATGGGCGCGACGTCGCTGGGCTTCCAGCTGACGTCCGTCGAGCAGGGCGAGCTCAACCGGCTCGGGATCAACTGCATCCGCGCGTTCAGCGGCCGCGGGATCCGCGTCTGGGGCGCGCGCACGCTGTCCAGCGATCCGGAGTGGCGCTACATCAACGTGCGCCGGCTGTTCAACTTCGTCTCGCAGACGCTCATGGAGGGCACGCAGTGGTCGGTCTTCGAGCCCAACGACGAGCGCCTGTGGATGAAGCTGCGCGCGTCGGTCGGCAACTTCCTGACGAACCTCTGGCGCGGCGGTGCGCTGTTCGGCACCTCGGCCGAGCAGGCGTTCTTCGTGAAGTGCGACGCCGAGACCAACCCGCCCGAGGTCATCGAGGCCGGCCAGGTCATCTGTGAGGTCGGCATCAGCCCGGTCAAGCCCGCCGAGTTCGTGATCTTCCGCCTCAGCCAGTACATCGATGGCGGCGAGGGCGGCGGCGACGAGGGCGGCGAGTAGCGCGCCGCGCCTCGCCGAGCCCGACTTCATCTGAGAACGAGATAGAGAGGATCAATCACCATGGCAGTACCTCCGCCTCCGCTGGACGCGAAGTACTTCGATCTGCAGTTCCCCGGCATCAACGCGCAGTTCAAGGACGTCCAGGGCGTGTCGGTCAGCGTCCCACTGCACACGTCGGCGACGACCGACGCGATGGGACAGCCGATTCGCCAGCGCACCGCGAGCGCGGTCGAGTACGGCTCGATCACCTGCTCTGCGGGCGCGACCGCCGACCTCGGCCTCGACACCTGGATCAAGGCCGTCGCCGACAAGGGCCTGGAAGGCAACATGAAGGACGGAACGCTGACGCTGTTCAACGCGGCGAACACCGCGGTCGCGACGTGGAACCTGACGCAGGCCGTGATCACCGGGCTGACCGTGAACACGATCGGCGTCGAGCACGGCGGTCACCTCGACCTCCAGGCGACGTTCGACTGCGACAAGATCGAGCGGACGAAGTAGCCGCGCGTGCGCACCGAGGTCCCGTTCACGCTCCCGCAGGGTTACGCCGACGCGGCCGGACATGTCCACCGCGACGGCGTCATGCGACTCGCCACCGCGCGTGACGAGATCGAGCCCCTGCGGGATGCCTCGGTGCGCTCCAACGGCGCGTACCTCAGCGTGCTGCTGCTGTCCAGGACGGTGACGCGCTTGGGCGAGCTGGGGCCCGAGCAGCTGACGCCGGACCTGATCCAGGATCTGTACGCGGTCGACTTCGACCACCTGCAGCGCCTCTACGAGCGGGTCAACTCGAGCGAGGAGGTGGTCGGCACGGTGACGTGCCCGACGTGCGCCTCCGCCTTCGAGATCGATCTCGCCGGCCTGGAGGATGGTGGGCTGGGGGGATGACGAGGCCGTCTCAGCAGGAGCTGTTTGCTGAGGCGGCCGAGCTCGCCCGCCGGTACGCGTGGTCGCTGGACGACGCGCTGGATCTCGAGCATCGCGACCGGCGGCTGCTGCTGGCTGCCGCCGGCGGTGTGCTCGTCTCCGGCTCCGACGAGCGATGAGCCCGGACCGCCCCGACCGCCCTGCCCGCGTCCCAATCGGGTTGCGCGCCACGCCCCTGGCGCTGGCGCGCCTCGTGGCGCGCGAGCGGGAGATCGCGCGCTTCGCGGCTCCGGCGATGCGGCGCACGCCCAAGCGGGCGGGCGCGCCGCTGCGGCTCGCCGCGCCGGTGCTGCCGCCGACCGCTTCGGGCGGCGTGTGGCTGCCGGTGCTGCCGGCGGCGGCGGCGGTCGGCGAGGGGGCTGCGCATGCGGCGGCGGCGGCGCTGGCGCAGGGTGCGCCTGCTCCTGCGCGCGTTCCTGTGGCGCCGGCTGCCGTTGCCGGCGCTCCTGTGGCGGTCGAGGAGTGGACGAGTCCGGATGCTCCCGAGCACGTGGCGGCGCCGGAGCGGCCTGCGGTGGTTTCGCGATCGGACGCGGTTGCGGCTGTGGCTGCGCCGCGGCCGGCGTCCCATCCTGCGGTCGCAGCGCAACCCGCGGCGCCGCCGGTTGCCGCGGTTGCCGCGGCGGCACCGGTTGCCCCGGCGGCCCCGGTTGCATCGCCGCAGCCGCCCGCAGCAGCGGTCGAGGTCGCGGAGGCCGCGCCGACGCCACCACCGGCCGCTGCGCCGGACCCAGGACCGGAGCTCGTCGGCGACACGAGCGGGCTCGTCATCGCTCCCCGCCCGAGCCATATCAGCGAGGAGGTCTGGCGCTACCTCGTGGCGCGGACGCACGGCATCGACGTGTCCTCGGTCCCGATCATGCCGACGCGTACCCCCAAGCGCCCCAGCGGGCCGCGGCGCACGCGCATCGAAGAGGGCGGACGGCCGCCCGCGGGCGAACGCACGCGCCCCGTCCGCATCAGCTCGCTGCCACCCACGCCCGACGTCCACCCAACCGCGGCGCCGGCGGCAACGATCCCGCCCGCGGCGCCCGCCCCGCCACCGCAAGCCGGTCCCGCGCTGAGTGGCGAATTTCGACGGCTCAGCCGTCAAGATGCGCCACTCGACGATGCGGATGACCCGTCGGTCGGCCCGCGTCGCGGGTTTGACGATCTGAGCCCGCGTCCCTCGCAGCGCGACGAGGTGGCGGCGCGGAGCCCGGCTCCTGCGCCCGCGGCATCGCCGAGCGTGCCGCCGCCGCAGGCGCCGCGTGAGGCAGCGCAGCCCATCGCTTCGCCTGCTCCGCAGGACTCCGTTGCGCTTTCACGGACGCCGGCACCGCCTGCTGGGCAGGACTCCGTTGCGCCTTCACGGACGCCGGCACCGCCTGCTGGGCAGGACCCCGTTGCGTCCGCACCAGGGCCTGTGCCGCCTGCTCCGCCGGAGTCCGGCGCGGCGGTGCCGTCGACGCCGGCTCCACAGACGCCGGCCGTGCCGGCGCCACAGCCCGCGCCGCCGGTTGCGGAGGTCGTCGTGGCGGCGGCCTCGCCGGCCGCTTCGCCGGCGAGCGTGGCTGCGGCTGCGCCCGCGCCGCCGGTTTCAGCGCCGAAGTCGGTCAGCGAGCAGCCGCGGCCGGTCAGCGAGCGGCCGGTGAAGGAGCGGCCGCTGAGCGAGCAAGCCGCCGCGTCGACGCCCGATCCGGTGGTCGCAGCGGCCGCGCCTGCGCCCGATCTGGTCGTTGCGAACACCGCAGCGCCGCAACCCGAGCCGGTGGGGCAAGCCGGCGCGCCTGAGCCCGCGCGCGCGCCGGTGGTTGCTGACCCCGCGGCCCCGGCAGTCCCTCAGGCGGCCGCGCCTGGGCTCGCGGCTACGCCGGTGGTTCCTCCGTCCCCCGCGTCCGCGCCGCCGACGGCGCCCGCGGTTCCTGCGCCTGCGCCTGCGCCGCCCATGGCGCAGGCGTCCGTCCCCGTGCCTGCGTCGCCGCCTCGCACCGCGGCGCCGGCGCCGGCGCGGCCGCAGGTGCCGGTCGTGCACCGGCCCGCGGCGCCGGCGCGGGTCAGGGTCGTCCCGCGCGCCGCCATGCCAGCGGCTGTGCCCGCCGTCACGCCGGGTGCGGCCCCGCCACCGGACGCCGTCAGGACGCCCGCGCCCGTCGCTCAGCCCGCGGACACGCCGCCGCAGCCATCGGCGCCTGCCGCTCCTGCGCCCGTCGCAGCGCAGCGCGCCGACCAGCCGCGTGCGGCTGACACCACGCCCGCCGCGGAGGTCGTGCAGCGAGCGGTGCCGGACGTGCCGGTCCCGGCCGACCCCCCGGCGGCGCAGTCCAAGCCCGCACCCGCTGCTGCTTCCACGCACGCTGCGCATGTGCGGCCTGCGGGCGTCGTGCCGGCAGCGCCGGTCGCGCAGACACCCGTTGTGCGGACGGCGGCCGCGCAGGCCCCGAGCGCGGAGGTCGCGCGCACGACCGAGCCCTCGCCGCGACAGCCGGTTGTCGCGCCGCCGTCACAGACCACGGCCGCCATGACGCCGCCGGACGCACGGCCGCAGGGTGGCGCTCCGCAGCCGGCGCAGGCGCCGACACCTGCGCCGGCAGCCGCGCGGCCGACTGTCCCCAGGCAAGCGGCGCCGACCGCACCGACCCCTTCGCCGCCCGCACCCGGCTCGCCGTTCGCACCCGGCTCGCCGTTCGCACCCGGCTCGCCGTTCGCACCCGGCTCGCCGTTCGCACCCGGCTCGCCGTCCGCACCCGGCTCGCCGTCCGCACCCGGCTCGCCGCCCGCGGCGCGGCCGGTCTGGACCGCTCCCGACGCCGCGCTGGCCACGCCCCGCGCGCCCCACACCGGGTCGACCACGCCGGCGCAGCGGCCCGCTCCCGCCGTGGCAGTGCCGGCGCCGGCCCAACGACCGGCCGCGCCGGTTCCCGTCGTCGCCGCTGCACCCGCGCCGGCCCCGTCGCCCGCGCCGGTGATCGCCGCAACCGCCGCGGTGCCAGAGCCCGAGCCGCGCCCGGTCGCTGCGCCCGCCGCAGCCCACACTGCACCCGCTCCGGCGGCTGCCGCCGAACGGTCGGCCGGCCCGGTGACCGTGCGCGACCTGCACCGCAACGTCCCCGACCCGGGCTCGGACCTGCCGCGCGCGACACGGCTCACGCGCGTGTCCGCCGTCGATGCACCGAAGCCGCAGGCGCCGCCGCCACTCGTCGAGACCGGTGCCGACCCCGGCGGGACGTCGGCGCGCGCGACCGTCGCGGTGTCCACACCCGCGCCGGCCGTCGCGACGTGGATCGCGCCGGCGATCGGTCCGGCACCCGCGATCGCGGCCGTACCGGCACCGGCGCCGTCCGCTCCGGCCGCCGCGCCGGCACCGGAGCCCGCGCCGACGGCGGTGCCGGGCCGCCCGGCGCCGAGCCGGACCGCGGTGCTGGCCGCGTTCCAGTCCGCGACGCGGCCGGCGGCCGGCGCCGCCGCGCTGCCGGCACCCGCCGTCGCGCCGCCGGCGCCGGTGCCGCTCATGGTGGCGCCGATGTCGGCGCCGGTGACGTTGTCACGCGTGGAGACGGCGGTCTCCTCGGCGCCGAACAGCAACCGCTCGTCGGCGCAGTCGTCGCCGGCAGCACCAGACCTCGAAGCGCTCGCGGACTACGTGCTCGAGCGCCTGCGCGGCGAGTTGCGCGACGGCCGCGAGCGGCTCGGCTTCCTTCTGGACGACTCCCACTGACGATGACCACCGAGGCGACATAGCGTGCCCCCGTCGCAGGCCATGCAGGAGACCACCGCGCATGCGTCGATGGCGTTCACCGCCGAGGTGCTCGGGCGGACGCTCGGGACGTTCGCCGGGATCCGCGGCCTCGAGGCGCAGGTCGACATCCTCGAATACCGCGAGGGCGGGATCAACGACCTCGTCCATCGTCTGCCCGGCCAGCTCAGCTACCCGAACCTCGTGCTCTCGGGTGGCGTGACGAGCCGCGCGGTCGAGGAGTGGTTCGCACAGACGCGGCTCGGGGCCGAGCGGCACGCGCTGACGGTGACGTTCCTCGACTCGGCGGGTACGGCCGTGCGGGCCTGGTCCTTCGCGGACGCGTTTCCGATCCGCTGGACCGGGCCGGTGCTGACGGCCGGCGGCGGCGCCGTCGCGGGCGAAGAGCTCGAGGTGGCCCACGGCGGCATGACGATGATGCAGGCATGAGATGACCGACGACGACAAGGACAAGGGCTTCCTGGACGGTCTCGGCGACAGTCTCTTCGGGGGCGGCGACGACGACAAGACCGAGGGCGCGGCGGGTGATCGGCCCGCCGATGCAAAGGACGTGGGGGATACCGCGGAGCAGGCCGGCGCCGGAGCCGAGGCGCAGGCCGCCGGCTCCGACGCGCCGGCCGATGCGACGGCGCAGACCGGCGGCGGGCAGGCTGCGGCCGGCGAGCCGCCCGCTGGCGCTGACAGCGCAGCAGCGGCGGCCGGTACGCAAGCCGACGGCAGCACGGATGGCACCGAGGCCAAGTCGGGCGAGGAGCCCGCAAGCGCGTCCGGCGCCGGTGCCGAGCCCGCGCGGGAGACGAGCGAGCAGTCCGCGGCTGGAGCGAGTTCTGAGGCAACGGCTGCGGAGGCGGGCGCGGAGACGCCGGCCGCCGACGCGACTGCCGCGGACGGCGCGGCCGCCGCACCCGAGGCCGGCGCCGCGGATGCGGGCTCCGACCCCGCCGCCGGCGCTCCAGCCGCAGTTGACGCGCCCGCGGCGGACACTGCGGTCGCGGCCGAGGCTGCGCCTGCGGCTGCCGATACGCCGGCCGTTGACGCGCCCGCGGCGGACACTGCGGTCGCGGCCGAGGCTGCGCCTGCGGCTGCCGATACGCCGGCCGTT
>JBBSLI010000038.1:0-45639 GCA_038255395.1 Solirubrobacterales bacterium | reverse complement strand
TCCCGGGCGCCCGAACCGTGCCTGACGCCCGCCGGCGCCCGCCCCGTGCCACCAGCACGAAGGCGGGTCACCGCCGACCGTCAGATCCCGGCCGGGCATCCCGGGATTCCACGCAGAACTTCCGGACGGCCGTACTAGCCCGCGCGTTCGAGCAGCGCGACGCACTCGATGTGCGGCGTCTGCGGGAACATGTCGACCGGCGAGACGCGCTTCAGCGCGTAGCCGGCCTCGACGAGCTGCGCGGCGTTCGGCGCGAGCGTCGTCGGGTTGCAGGAGATGTAGACGATCCGCCGCGGGTTGGCCTCGATGACGCGCCGCACGATCTTCTGCGACAGGCCCGCGCGCGGCGGGTCGACGACCATGACGTCCGGGCGGCTGGCCTGCTCGACGAGCTCGCGCAGCGCCAGGCGCACGTCGCCGGCGAAGAACTTCGCGTTCTTGACCCCGTTGCGGCGCGCGTTGGAGATCGCGTCGGCGACGGCCTGCTCGATGATCTCGACGCCCCACACCTCGCCCGCGCGCGTGGCCAGGCTCAGGCCGACGGTGCCGATCCCGCAGTACAGGTCGAAGACGCGCTCCCAGCCCTTGAGGTCCGCGCGCTCGGCGGCGATCCCGTACAGCACCTCGGCCATCTCGGTGTTCGTCTGAAAGAACGCGTGCGGAGAGATCGAGAACTGCAGGCCGCAGAGCTCCTCCTGCAGCGACTTGCTGCCCGCGACGATCTCGGTGACGCCGCCCTGCGTCGTCTCCGCGAGCGCGTCGGTGCGCGTCCACATCAGGCCCTGGCAGTCGACGGCGGCGGCGAGGCTCATCCCGTCCAGCTCGCCGGGGCCGGTGACGAGCCGCACCTGCAGCTCGCCGGTGCGCCGCCCCTCGCGCACGACGAGGTTGCGCAGAAAGCCCGTGTGCGTGCGGCGGTCAAACGGCTCCAGGCCCTGCTGCAGACACCATCCGAGCACCTGGTCGCGCGCGGCGTTGGAGCGCTCCGAGGCGAGCATGCAGTCGCGGACCGGGACGATCTCGTGCCAGGAGCCGGGCGCGTGGAAGCCGCACACGAGCGCGCCGTCGTCGCCGCTGCCGAAGGAGTACTCGAGCTTGTTGCGATAGCGCCACTGCTGCACCGCGGGCACGATGTCGTCGAGCACGTAGCCGTCGAGATGGCCGATCCGCGTCAGCGCCTCGCCGACCTGCTCCTGCTTGACGGCGAGCTGGCGCTCGTAGGGCAGCACCTGCCACGGCGCGCCCGGGTGATCGGCGACGGGCGCGATCCGCTCGGGGCTCGGCTCGAGCACCGCCAGCGTGCGCGCCTCGGCGTAGGCGCGCTTGCGCTTGGTGACGACCGCGCGCACGCGGTCGCCCGGCACGGCGCCGGAGACGAAGACGACGTAGCCCTCCAGGCGCGCGACGCCGTTGCCGCCATAGGCGAGCGCGTCGATGCTGAGGTCGAGCTCGGCGCCCTTCTCGGGGCGGATGAACGTGGAGGACTCCATAGGCCACCCAGGATAGGTGGGCCGCCGCTCAGCCCCAGTTCCTGATCGCGTCGCGCGCGATCCGCACGGCCTCCTCGGGCTGCGGGAAGCTGGCGCCGAAGCGCTCGCGCACGTGGGCCTCGAGCGCTTCGGCGCTGCGCGTGCCGTCCATCTGCGCCAGGACCCAGGCGACGACCTCGCCGCGCAGCGACGTCGTCGGCGCCGCGAGCGCCGCGGCGGCGGGAAAGCCGCCCGACGACGTCTGGTCGTATGAGGCGATCGCCCTGCCGGCGCGCTGGACGTCGATGCGCCAGCGCCAGACCGTGCTGTCCTGCGTCGTCTCCATGTGGATCGCGATCTCGTCGCCGACCAGCACCGCGACCGGGGTCTGCACCGGAAAGAACGCGTGCGCCCAGCTCGAGCGCCCCGACGGCGGCTCGTTGTGCAGCACGACGCTCGGCGACAGGCGCGAGCGAAACCAGCCGCAGACGCCATGCAGCGCACCGGCCTTCGAGACTCTCACCCTGGCGACGGCCTCGAAGTCGGGCGTCGCGGCCTCGTCGAGCTCGGTGCTGAGCAGCAGCGCCGACGCGGACAGAAAGCCCGTGCGGTCCAGATGCGGCATGTGGACGTTGCTGAGCAGGTAGTGGCGGATCGGCGACAGGTCGAGGCCGTGGCGATCGGGCGGGTTGTCGTGCAGCAGCGCGTAGAGCCGATCGGCCTGGACGGGCGCCACGTGCAGGTCGACGGCGCCCGGGATGATCCGCGCGCCCGGCTTGAGCAGCCGCCGGCGCGCGTCGGCGACGAAGCCGACCATGCCCTCGCCGAGGCCGAAGTTCCACAGCGTCTCGGTGATGAGCACGTCGGCGCGCTCGGGCAGTTCGACGCGGTAGGAGAGGTCGTGGAAGAACTCGACGCGGTCGGCGAAGTCGTTGAGCAGCGCGAGCTCGCGGGCGAGGTCGATGACCGGGCCGTCGTCGATCGCGAAGACGCGCGCGGCCCCCGCCTGGCAGGCGTAGTACGCCAGCAGGCCGGTGCCCGTCCCGATGTCGACGACGACGTCGCCGGGCCGCACGACCTCGTGGATCGCGTCGCGCAGGCGGTCGACGCGATCCTCGTCGGCGAGCAGCGACGCGTGGTACTGAAGGGTCGCGATCTCGCTCATGCCCTTCGCAACCTAGATGAGTGGTCAGCCGTCCTTACTGCAGCTTGCGCTCGATCGCCGTCAGGACCGACTTGCGGTTCGCGTTGCGGCGCTCGTGATCGCGGACCTTGCGCAGCTCGGCGGGAACGAGGTCGGCGAGGCGCTGCTTGACCTGCGCGGTCGTGAGGTCCTCGTAGCCGATGATCGGGAACGCGTGCCCGAGGCCGGCGGCGCGGCGCACGCGGTCGACGGTGCGCAGCGCACGGTCGGTGCCGGGGGCACGGCGCGCGGCGGCGCCGACGCCCTTGACCCGCGCGCGGGCCTGGCGCCGCGTCTGGCTCGCGGAGCGCTCGACGAGGCGCTCGAGCTCGGCCAGCGAGTCCTGCGTCTGGCGCCGGCCGATCGCGACGAGGTTCTGGACGAGCTCCTCGGCGTCCTGGGCGGTCATGCGACCCCGCTTGACGGCCTCGTCGACAGTCTCCTGGAGGCGCTCGCTCGTGATGACGATGCCCCTCGAGAGCGTCTCGCGCAGCGACGAGATCGCCGCCTGCAGCTGATCCTCGCGCTGCTCCGCTGCACGCGCCTCGGCCGCGCTCGGCTCGCCCGCTGCGGACTGCCGCGCGCGCGGCGCCTGCTTGGGCGGGGGTCCCTTGCGACCGCCCTTCGAGGCGGCGGGCTTGCGCGCCGCGGGCTTGCGCGACGCGGGCTTGCGGGCTGACGAGCCCGACTTCTTCGGCTGCGGCATGGAGCTCTCCTGAACGTCGATCTCCCGGTGCGGCGGACGCTAGCGGACCAGCAGCTCCAGCAGCGCTTTCTGCGCGTGGCGGCGATTCTCGGCCTGGTCCCAGATGCGCTGGCGCGGGCCGTACAGCACCTCGGCGGTGATCTCCTCGCCGGGGTGCGCGGGCAGGCAGTGCAGGGCGATCGCGTCGGGCGCGGCGAGGTCGAGCAGCGCGTCGTCGATGCGGTAGGGCTCAAGCGCGGCGCGGCGCGCGTCGGCGGTCTCCTCGTCGCCCATGCTGACCCAGACGTCGGCGTAGACCGCGTGCGCCCCGGCGACCGCCTCTGCGGGGTCGTCGGTGAGGTGCGCGCCGGCGCTGTCACCGGCCAGCGCGTAGCCCTCCGGCGAGGCGATCGCGACCTCGACGCCGGCGATCGCGCCGACGAGCGCCAGCGAGCGCGCGACGTTGTTGCCGTCGCCGACGAAGGCGAGCTTCAGCCCCTCGAGGCGGCCGAACTGCTCGCGCAGCGTCATCAGGTCGGCGAGTGCCTGGCAGGGGTGGTGCCCGGCGGTGAGCATGTTGAAGACCGGCACCTCGGAGACCTCCGCCAGCTCCTCGATCAGCGCGTCGGGGCCGGTACGGATGCCGATCGCCGCGACGTGTCGGGAGAGCACCCGCGCCGTATCGCCGACCGACTCGCCGCGGGACAGATGCAGCTCGTCGCGGCGCAGCACGATCGGCTGGCCGCCGAGCTCGAAGATGCCGGCCTCGAACGACAGCCGTGTGCGCGTCGAGTGCTTCTCGAAGATGAGCGCGATGCTGCGGCCCTCGAGCGCACGTGACGACAGCGGCGCTCCCTTCAGCGCGTCGGCGCGATCGAGCAGCGCGAACAGCTCGTCGCGAGCAAGCTCGGTCCCCGTGAGCAGGTGGCGCGTCAAGTCGGGCAGTGTACGTGGACGATGCGAGTCCTGACCTGGAACCTCTTCCACGGCCGCGCGGTCCCGGGCGCCGGGCGCGAGCTCGAGGCCGAGTTCGCCGCCGCGCTCGCGGGCTGGGCCTGGGATGTGGCGCTGTTGCAGGAGGTTCCGCCGTGGTGGCCGCCGGCGCTCGCGCGCGCATGTGCCGCGCAGCAGCGCACGGTCCTGACCTCGCGCAACGCGCTGCTGCCCGTGCGTCGCCTGCTCGCGCGGCGCGTCCCCGACCTGATCAGGTCAAACGGCGGCGGCGCGAACGCGATCCTCGTGCGCGGGCGGGCGGGATCGATCGCCGCGCACCGCAGCGTCGTGCTGCGCCGCCGACCCGAGCGGCGCGTCTGCCATGCGGTGCGGCTGTCCGGCGGCGCCTGGGTGGCGAACCTCCACGCGCAGGTACACACCGAGGACGGTGCCCAGGCCGACATCGCCCGCGCCGCGGCGGCGACCCTGTCGTGGGCGGGCGACGGACCCGCGCTGCTCGGCGGCGATCTCAACGTGCGCGCGCCGATCGCGCCGGGCTTGGAGTACCTCGGCGGTCACCGCGTCGACCACATCCTCGCTCGCGGCTTCAGCGTCGTCGGCGCGCCTGAGTTGCCCGCCCGCGGCGCGCTCTCGGACCATGCGGCCGTCATCGTCACCGTGCTGCCGCGATCGCGCGGCGCGGGCAGCTAATCTCGCTTCACCCCCGAACTTCAGGAGAACCATGCACCGCTTGCTCATCGTCGGCCTCGCGTGTCTCGCGCTCGCCTTCGTCGCCGGATGCGGTGATGACGAGGACAGCTCGTCGTCCTCACCCCCGCCGCCTGCGGCCACAGATCCCGCCGCGCCCGAGACGGAGACCAGCGCGTCGGGCGACGCCGTCAGCGTCGGGATGAAGGACATCAAGTTCGTCCCCGACAACATCACCGCGAAGGTCGGTCAGAAGATCGTCTGGACGAACAACGAGGCGATCCCGCACAACGTCACGGCGACCGACGGAGCGGACTTCGAATCGGAGACGCTGCAGCAGAACGACACCTACGAGTACACGCCGACGAAGGCCGGCACGATCAAGTACGTCTGCACGATCCACAGCGGGCAGAACGGCGAGATCGAGGTGACGCAGTAGTCAGGTGCCGCGCAGGCCGAAGCCGCGCAGCAGCATGAGCGCGCGCTGGCCGACGGAGCCCGGCTTCGGCAGGACCCCGAGCTGGATCGACGCGTCGTAGAGATCGAAGAACGCCCGGACGCGCCAGATGCGCGTCCGGGTCTCGTCGAGCTCGCAGTAGAAGATCGCCTGCACGACGAGCGCGTGGCCGGTCGGCGGGAAGGCCTCGAGCTCGCCGGTGTGGGTGCCCAGCACCCGCACGGGCGCGGCGACGAAACGCCCGTCGCTCAGCCGCGGGCCGGTCGCCTCGACGCGCGCGTCGGGGGCGGCGGTGCGCAGCCGCGCCGCGTGCTCGGCGAGCGCGCCGGGCCCGTGCAGCGGTCCCTTGAACGTCAGCGGATCCTCGTAGTGCAGGTCCGCCGAGCATGTGTCGGCGAACTCCCCGACGATGTCGGTCGCCGACCACGCGGCCTCGAAGCGCTGGACGAGCGCCAGCGCGGATCTCTCGGCGGAGCTCACTCGGCGAACTCCGGCACGCCGTCGACGGGCGAGCTCGCGCGGGCGTGCGTGCGGCGCGGGATGCGTCCGGCGTCGCGGGCGAGCACGCCCGCGAGCACCGCGTGGCGGATCGCGTGCGCCATCGCGACCGGATCGGTCGCGCGCGAGATCGCGCTGGCGCACAGCACGGCGTCGCAGCCGAGCTCCATCGCGAGCGCCGCATCGGAGGCCGTACCGACGCCGGCGTCGAGGATCACCGGCACGCCAGCGGCCTCGACGATCAGCGTGAGGTTCGCCGGGTTGGCGATCCCCTGCCCGCTGCCGATCGGCGAGCCGAGCGGCATCACCGCCGCGCAGCCGACGTCCTCCAGGCGCCGCGCGAGCACCGGGTCGTCGCTCGTGTAGGGCAGCACGACGAAGCCGTCGTCGACGAGCTGCTCGGCGGCGGCGAGCAGCTCAGGCGCGTCGGGCAGCAACGTGCGCTCGTCGCCGATGACCTCGAGCTTGACCCAATCGGTCTGCAGCGCCTCGCGGCCGAGCTGCGCGGTGAGCACGGCGTCGCGAGCGGTGAAGCAGCCGGCCGTGTTGGGCAGCACGTCGACGCCCTTGGCGGTGATGACGTCCAGCAGCGAGCCCTCGGCGCCGGGATCGATGCGCCGCATCGCGACGGTCACGAGCTCGGTCTCGCTGGCGTCGATCGCGTCGCCGAGCGTCTCCATGCGGGTGAAGCCGCCCGTCCCGAGCAGCAGGCGGGAGGTGAAGCTGCGCCCGGCGATCTGCAGCGACGCCGAGCGCGTCATCCGCCCTGCACCGCCCGCACGATCTCGACGCGCGCGCCGTCGCGCAGCGTGCGCGTCTGCCAGACGCCGCGGCGCGCGACCTCGGCGTCGACGGCGACGGCGATCCCCGCCGCGTCCGGATCGATCCCGCGCGCGACGAGCACGTCGCTGATCGTCGGCGCGCCGCCGGCCTCGAGGGGCTCGCCGTTGACGAAGATCGTCATGCGTGGACCTCGGCGAAGCGCCCGGCGGCGAAGGCGGCGGGAACCTGGGCGGCGGCGGCGATGTCGATGCCGTCGACGACGAGCTCGGCGCTGACGGGCGCGAGCAGGATCCCGTTGCGGTGATGACCGGTCGCCCAGTGCAGGCCCTTCAGGCCGGCGGCGGGGCCGAGCAGCGGCGCGTTGTCGGGCGTCGCCGGGCGCAGCCCCGCCGACATCTCCTCGATCACGAGCTCGTGCACGCCGGGGACGAGCTCGCCGGCGTCGCGCAGCAGCTCGTAGAGGCCGCCCGCGGTCACGGTCGTGTCGAAGCCGCGCTCCTCCATCGTCGCGCCGAGCACGTAGCGCCCGTCGCCGCGCGGGACGAGGTAGCCGCCCTCGAAGCGCACGATCCGCTCGAGCAGGCCGGGGCCCGCGGGATCGCGCAGGCGCATGATCTGCCCCTTGACGGGACGCAGCGCGATCCGCGGGAGTCCCTCGATCGCGCCGCTCCAGACACCCGCCGCGACGACGACATGGCGCGCCCGCACGAGCTCGCCGCCGGCGAGCCCGACGCCGGTCACGCGACCGCCGCGCTGCTCGGCGCGCTCGACGACGCTGCCCGTGCGCAGCGTGACGCCCGCGCCCCGCGCGGCCTGCGCGAGCGCAAGCACGACGGCACGCGGATCGACGCAGTGATCGCCGGGCACCTCGAGCGCGAGGCGCACCGTCGGCGCGAGCGCCGGCTCGAGGCGGCGCGCGGCGCTGGGCAGCAGGCGCCGTACCTCGAGGCCGAGGTGCAGCCGCAGCGCAAGTTCGCGCTCGAGCGCGAGTGCCTCGTCGTCGTCGCGCGCGACGACGAGCGCGCCGCTGGCGCGAACGCCGGCGTCGACGCCCGCGGCGTCGCTGAGCTCACGCGCGAACGCCGGCCAGGCGCGCGCGCTGCGCAGCCCCAGCTCGAGCAGCGCCAGCTCGCCGGGATCGGCCTCGGTGACCGGGGCCAGCATGCCCGCGGCGACGTGCGAGGTGCCGGCGCCCAGCTCGCCGCGCTCGAGCACGCAGACCGTGAGGCCGCGCTGCGCGGCGCGCCAGGCGATCGTGAGCCCGATGATGCCGCCGCCGATGACGGCGACGTCGCTCGTTGCGGTTGGGTCCTGCGGCATGACACCTCGCTTCGCCGGCATGACCCGGATCAGCTGTTGACGGTCGGCGTGGTCGCCCTCTCAGCCCGCACGCGCGGGCTCCCGTATGGCGTCAATGCTAGTGGGTCGACCGCAACGTTTGACCCGGAACCCCGGGCGCGTTACCGGTCAGACGTTCCTGGTCGACCCACTAGTCGACGCTCCTCAGACGAACACCGCATCGACCGGTGGCGCGAAGCCGGCGACGACGTCGTCGAGATCCAGCGGATCGTCGCCGGACAGGACCCGGACGTCGCTGCGCGCGCGGTAGACGGTGGCCGTGCGCGACGGCGGATCGAGCACCACGACGGCGCGCGTCCCCGCGTCCAGCCAGTCCCGCGCCTTCGCACGGACCTGCGCGCGGCGGTCGCTGGGCGAGATGACCTCCACCGCGACGTCGGGCGGGCCGGGCCAGTACCCACGCGGCAGGCCGGTCGCCTCCATCCGCTCGCGTGTGACGAAGGCGGCGTCGGGGGCGCGCACCGTGTCGGGATCGCGCGCGAGCTGAAATCCCGTCTCGGCGCCGAAGGTCTCACCGAGGCCATGCTCCTCGACATGGTTTCCGAGCATCCTTCCGATTCGCATCGCAATCGCGCCGTGCTCTGCTCCAGGTGGCTCCATCTCGTAGAGCCTGCCGGCAATCAGCTCCTGCCGGTACGGCTCGTTGCGATATCGGAGCAGTTGCTGCGCAGTCATGTGACGAACCTCTGGTGTCACACCTGCACTGTACCTCCGCGGGTTCGCGACAATGAGCGCCGATGACCGTTCTCGACGCTCGCCGCGCGCGCCTGCAGGACGCCCGCCTGTACCTCGTCTGCGACCTCGATCCGGGCGGCCGCCCGCTCGCGGACGTGCTCGGGCCGGCGCTCGCCGGCGGTGTCGACATCGTCCAGCTGCGCGACAAGGGCGCCTCGTCCGAGCAGCTCGTCGCGGCCGCGCAGATCGCCCGCGGGCTGTGCGACGCGGCCGGCGCGCTGCTGATCCTCAACGACCATCCCGAGCTCGTGCAGGCGGCGAACGCCGACGGCTGCCACGTCGGCCAGGACGACATGGAGCCCGCGGCCGCGCGCGAACGCGCCGGTGTCGATGCGCTCGTCGGGCAGTCGACGCACTTTCCCGACGAGGTCGACGGCGCGACCGAGGTCGACTACATCGGCGTCGGACCGGTGTATGCGACGCCGACGAAGCCCGGCCGCCATCCCGTCGGCGTCGAGCTCGTGCGCTTCGCGGCGTTCCACGCGCCCGTCCCGTTCTTCGCGATCGGCGGGATCGACGCGAGCAACGTCGACGAGGTCGTGACCGCCGGCGCGGACCGGATCGCGATCGTCCGCGCGATCGCCGAGGCCGCCGACCCGCGCGCGGCGGCCGAGCACCTGCGCGCGGCGCTGCCGGCCGGGACGGCGCTGTGAGCGACGCGACGCCGCGCAAGCGCAAGCGCTCGGGCAGCGCCGCCGCCGAGCAGACGCCGCCGCCCGCGACCGCGGCCGCACCTGCGCCGCCGCCGGCGGACGGCATGAGCCGCGGTTACGCCCGCGGCCGCGCGCGCGACGACGAGGTCCGCGCGAACCTCCCGCCGCTCGCACCCGGCGAGCGGCCGCGCGTCGTCACGATCGCCGCGATCGTCGCCTTCGTCTTCGCGATCGCCAACGCCGTCACCGCGCTGACCGGCAACGACATCTCGACGGCCAGCGGCGATCCCTCCGTCGCGACGGCCGTCACGACCGCCGTGCTGCTTGTCGCCGGCCTGGGCATGCTCGCCCGCCAGTACTGGGCCGTCCTGGGCTTTCAGACGATCCTCGGCATCCAGATCGTGTTCTTCTCGCTGTACCTCATCGGCGTGCAGAAGCTCTGGCACGCGATCATCCCGGTCGTCGCGATCGGGCTGCTGGGCTGGCTGTTCTGGAAGCTCGTGCGCCCGATGGCGCAATTGCAGATGCCCAAGCGGCCGGCCGACTAGCTCGATCCGCCCCGAGCGTCTACCGTGTACGCCGTGGATGACGACGCGATCAAGGTCCTCGTGACCCGCCTGGCACGAGCACATCCGTCCGGCGGCAGCGTCATCGAGCGCGCGCAGATCATGGCCGAGGGCGCGGGCGCGACGGACGTGATGACCTGGATCATGGCCCACGGCGCCGTTGCCGAGGCGGCCGTCGAGCGCGCGTCCAGCCGCCAGGGCCTGCACGGGATCAGCGACTCCGCCCCGCGGACGACGTCGCGCTTCGTGCTTCCTGCCGGCGCGCTGGACTGACACCGAGGGCCCGCGAATCAATTCGTGGCGTGTTGGGCCAGGTCGTGGATGCCCAGGCGCAGCGAACACGAGTCGGTAGGCTCGATTCACCATGGCTGAGAGCTCCTACGACTGCATCGTCATCGGCTCGGGCCCAGGCGGTTACGTGGCCGCGATCCGCGCCGCCCAGCTCGGCATGAAGACCGCGGTGGTCGAGTCCGACCGCGTCGGCGGACGCTGCCTGAACTACGCCTGCATCCCCGCCAAGGCCGTCCTGCGCGTGGCCGACGTGCTCGGCGAGATCCGCGAGGCCGACGCCTACGGGATCACCGTCAGCGAACCGACCGTCGACTTCGCCGCCGTCAGCGCACGGCGCGAGAAGGTCGTCAAGACGCTGACCGGCGGCGTCGCGGGGCTCATGAAGAAGAACGCCATCGACGTCATCGAGGGCCACGGGTCGGTCACCGACGACGCCAACGTCAAGGTCGGCGGCAACTTCGACGGCACCGAGATCCAGGCGAAGTTCGTGATCCTCGCGACCGGCTCGGTGAAGAAGGCGCTGCCGGGCACGCAGTTCGGCGGCCACGTCATCGGCACCGAGGAGGCGTGGGCGCTCGAGGCGCTGCCCAGGACGCTCGCCGTCGTCGGCGCGGGCGCATCCGGCACCGAGATCGCCTCCGCCTACGCCCGCCTCGGCAGCGACGTGACGCTCTACGAGGGCCTGGACCGCGTGCTGCCGACCGAGGACGCCGACATCTCCAAGATCGCCGAGCGCGGCTTCAAGAAGCAGGGCATCAGCGTTCGCACGGGCGTCTTCGTCGAGGACGTGCAGACGACCGCCGACGGCGTCACGTTCACCGTCGCGGGCGAGCCGCAGTCCGCCGAGTGGCTCGTGATCGCCGCCGGCCGCGCGCCCGACGTCGAAGGACTCGGCCTCGAGGAGGCCGGGATCGAGCTCGCCGCCGACGGTCTGATCGCCGTCGACGGCGCGCTGCGCACGTCGCTGGCCGGCGTCTACGCGATCGGCGATCTCGTCGCCGGCCCGGCGCTCGCGCACAAGGCCTCCGACGAGGGCATCATCGCCGCCGAGGACGCCGCCGGCCTGACGACCCACCCGCTCGTGCACGTCGACATCCCGCGCGCGACGTTCTGCCACCCGAACGTCGCGAGCTTCGGCCTCACCGAGCAGCAGGCGCGCGACGCCGGCCACGACGTCGTCGTCGGCAAGATCGGCTTCGGCGCGGTCGGCGCGGGCACCGTCTACGGCGACCGCACCGGCCTCGTGAAGATCGTCGGCGACCGCACCTACGGCGAGCTGCTGGGCGGCCACATCATCGGCACGAAGGCGACCGACCTGATCCAGGAGCTCGTCAACGTGCGCGCGCTCGAGGGCGGCTACGGCGAGGTCGCACGCATGGTCCACGGCCATCCGACGCTGTCGGAGGCGGTCATGGAGGCCGCTCGCGACGCCGATGGCTGGATCATCCACGGCTGATCGGCGAACGCCCCGCGCCATGCGCGCAATCTTCTACTACGACCTCTTCAGCCCGGAGGCCTACCTCGCCGCCGAACGCATCATCACGCTGCTGCCCGCGGCCGAGTGGATCCCGGTCTCGGCGATCGACCTGCCCGGCGCCGACACGCTCGACGGCTTTCGCTGCGCGACCGATCGCGACGCGTTCCTGGACCGCATCGAGCGCCTCGCGGCGCGGCGCGGCCTGCAGGAGCTGCGCTGGCCCGACCCGTTTCCCTGCGACTCCGCCTACGCGCTGCGCGTCGCGACGTACGCCTGCCAGATCGGCCGCGCCGTCGCGTTCTCGCTGGCGGCGTTTCGCCAGGCGTTTGCGGGCGGCCGCGACCTCGGCGTGGCCGACAACGTGCTGATCGCCGCGGCAGCCTGCGAGATCCACCCGCGCGCGGTGACCAAGGGCGCGGCGCTGGGCTCCGTCGCACGCGCGCTCGACGACGCCACCGCGCTCGCCGCAGAGCGCGGCGTGCGCGACGTCCCGGCCGTGTGGCTGCCCGACGGGCGCGTCTTCCACGGCGACGACGCGCTTGACGGCGCGGTCCGTGCGCTGATCGCGTAGCTTCGGCGCGCATGCGCGCCAACCGCAGCTACCGCCTGCTGCACACGCGCTCCAGCCGGCGCCCCGCAAGCCTTGCCCCGACGCGGATCGACCACCTCGAGGTCGTCGAGATCGCCTCCGGCGAGGTCGTCCTGTTCTGGGATCTGCCCGCAGCGGAGGCCGCCAGGTACGCCCGCCGGCTGCGCGAGGACCTCTCGACGCTCGACGATGTCGCGTTCGTCGAGCGCTGGGCGAGCTGACCTCAACCCGATCTCCACACGCGGTTAGACTTCACGCCATGGACGGCGCCCACGACATGGGCGGGATGCACGGGTTCGGCACCGTCGCCCAACCCGGCGGCGAGCTGCCCTACCACGAGGACTGGGAGCCGCGCGTCTTCGCGCTGCACCTGCTGACCGGCTTCGAGGGCCTGGGCGCCGGGCCCGGCGGGCGCCAGACCCGCGAGGAGATGGATCCGGCGAGCTACCTCGCGGCGTCCTACTTCGAGCGCTGGACGTGGAGCGCCGAGCAGCGGATGCTGCGTAAGGGCACGATCGCGCATGGCGAGGTCGAGGCGATGATGGAGCGCCTCGCGGCGGGCGAGCAGGTGCCCGTGCACGCCGACCCCGCGATGGCCGAGCGGATGATCGGCCGCCTCCAGCGCCGCGCGCCGATGGACCCGCCGCCCGCCGACGCTCGCTTCGGCCCCGGCGAGCGCGTGCGCGTCAGGCGCATGCGACCCGACGGCCACACGCGCTGCCCGCGCTACGTCCGCGGCGTCGCCGGCACGATCGAGGTCGTCCGTGGCGCCGACAGGCTGCCCGACCTGACGACGTACGGCGCGCCGGCGCAACCGGAGCCCGTCTACGCCGTGCGCTTCGCATCCGACGACGTCTGGGGGCCGAGCCGGGAGCCGCCGTTCACGATCCTGCTCGACCTCTGGGACAGCTACCTGGAGCCGGCATGAGCACCGAGCATCATCACCACGAGCGGCCGGCCTCCGCGGCCGCGCTGCGCGCGCAGGCGCTCGAGGCGCTGCTCGCCGAGAAGGGGCTCGTCTCGACGGACGCCATCGACGCGGTCGTGACGTACTACGAGCAGGACGTCGGGCCGCAGAACGGCGCCCGCGTGGTCGCGCGCGCCTGGGTCGACGACGCCTACCGCGAGCGCCTGCTCGAGCATCCCGAGGCGGCGCTCGACGAGCTCGGCTTCGGTGGGATGGAGGGCCACAACATGGCCGTCGTCGCGAACTCCGAGACGGTGCACAACGTCGTCGTCTGCACGCTGTGCTCCTGCTATCCGTGGCCCGTGCTCGGGCTGCCGCCGAGCTGGTACAAGAGCGAGCCCTACCGCGCCCGCGTGGTCGCCGAGCCGCGCGCGGTACTGCGCGAGTTCGGCCTCGAGCTCGCCGGCGACGTCGAGGTCCGCGTGTGGGACTCCAGCGCCGAGGTGCGCTACCTCGTGCTGCCGCTGCGCCCGCCGGGCAGCGAGGATCTCGGCGAGGACGAGCTCGCGACGCTCGTGACGCGCGACTGCATGATCGGGACCGCGCTGCCGTGAGCGCGCTGGCGGCGGTCGACGCCGGACTGGGCGCGGCGGCGGCGCTGCCGCGCGACAACGGCGAGCTCGTGTTCGAGGAGCCGTGGCAGGGGCGGGCGCTGGGGATGGGCGTCGTCGCGCTGCAGCGCTCCGGCGCCTCGTGGGAGGACTTCCGCGAGCACCTCGTCGCCGCGATCGCGGCCCGCGCGCCGCAGCACGGCGAGACCGCTGCGACGGCGTACTACTCGGCCTGGCTGGACGCGCTCGAGCGCCTGCTCGACGCGCGTGGGCTGCTCGGGCTCAGCGCTCCGGCCGCCCGCTGACCGCGACGCCGGCGCCCAGGCCGACGATCACGAGGCCGCCCGCGCCGCCGATCGCCGACAGCCGGCGCGGCGACGCGACGAGCCACGAGCGTGCGGCGCCCGCGAGCAGCGCCCAGCTGCTGTCGCACAGCAGCGCGATCGCGCAGAAGATCGCTCCCAGCGCCAGCAGCTGGACGGGCACCCCGCCGGCAGAGCGGTCGACGAACTGCGGCAGCACCGCGATGAAGAACACGATCACCTTCGGGTTGAAGACGCCGACGAGGAAGGCGTCGCCGAGGATCCGCCGCAGCGCCTTCGGCGCGACCGGCGCGTCGAGTGCCGCCGCGAGGCAACGGCGACGGCGGAAGGTCTGCACGCCGAGGTGGACGAGGTAGGCGGCGCCGGCGAACTTCATGATCGTGTAGACCGTGATCGACTCCTGCACGAGCGTGCCGAGGCCGAACGCGACGGCGACGACCTGCACGTAGACGCCGGCCGCGTTGCCGACGACCGTCGCGATGCCGGCCCTGGGCCCGAGCGTCAGCGAGCGCGCGACGACGAACAGCACGCTCGGCCCGGGCACGAGGATGAGCACGGCGGCGACGAGGACGAACGCGAGGAGATGGTCGGTCGGCAGCATCGGGGGGTCGCGTCATCGATCCGCATCGATCAGCGCGACGTCATAGTGCGCGATCCGCGCGTCGGCCGTCACGAGAGTCAAACCCTCACAGCGGGCCTGCGCGACGAGCAGCCGGTCGAACGGGTCTCGATGGTGCATCGGCAGGTCGGCCACCGCAAGGCCGTGATCGGGCGCCAGCGCTTGGATGCGCACGCCGCTTCGCGTGATGTGCTCGTGGATGTCCGCGGGAATCGTGAGCTTCCCGATCGCCGCCTTGAGTCCGATCTCGGCAAACGACACGACGCTGAACAGCAGTTCTGTCGCGCCCGCGATCGCGTCCTGCGCGCCGGGACCGACGGTGCGCGTGCCTTCCAGCTCCCAGAGCACGACATGCGTGTCGAGCAGCAGCCTCGGATCCGCCTGCGGGCCGCCTTCCTCGCCTTGCCCGTGGCACCATCGGCGCCGGCAGCGCTCGCGCCACCCGCCGCCGCGGCCGCCGCGGCGCCGGCGACGAAACGACGGCGGCTGATGCGTCCCTCATCGCCCATCGCCGGACGATCCCGCGGATCGCGCCCCCGTTGTCAAACGCAGACGTTCAGATCATCGCGATCTCGCGGCCGCACACGGCCGGTACTCTGACCCGTACCGCATGGCAGAACGCGTCGCGCACCCCGCCGAGCAGGCCGGGCTCCCCGAGCCCGACGTCGCGCGTGAGTGGCTGCAGACGATGATGCTCATCCGCCGCTTCGAGGAGCGCGCGGGCGAGATGTACGCCAAGGCGAAGGTCGGCGGCTTCCTGCACCTCGCGATCGGCGAAGAGGCGACGATCGTCGGCTCGACGCGCGCGCTGCGCGACCAGGACTACCTCATCTCGACGTACCGCTCGCACGGCCACACGCTCGCGCGCGGCAGCGATCCCGACCGCGTCATGGCCGAGCTGTTCGGCCGCGTCGACGGGTTGTGCCGCGGCCGCGGCGGATCGATGCACATGTTCGACCTCGAGCGGCGCTTCATGGGCGGCTACGGGATCGTCGGCGGCAACCTCCCGCTGGCCGCCGGCTTCGCGCTCGCCTCGGACTACGCCGGCCGCGACGAGGTGACGCTGTGCCAGTTCGGCGACGGTGCCTCCAACCAGGGCACGTTCGGCGAGACGATGAACCTCGCCGCGCTGTGGAGCCTGCCGGTCGTCTTCATGATCACGAACAACCAGTTCGGCATGGGCACGGCCCTGGAGCGCCACTCGGCGATGACCGACCTGCTGCGCAAGGGCGAGGGCTTCGGCGTGCCCGGCATGCGCTGCGACGGGATGGACATCGTCGACACCCACACGGTGACGACCGAGGCGCTGCGGATCGCCCGCGAGGAGCGCCGGCCGATCCTCGTCGAGGCCGTCACCTACCGCTTCCGCGGCCACTCGATGGCCGACCCCGAGGAGTACCGCACGAAGGAGCAGGTCGACGAGTGGCGCAAGCGCGACCCGCTCGCGGTCTTCGGCGACCAGCTCGTCGCGGCCGGGATCCTCTCCGCCGACGAGCGCGCAACGATGGACCGCGAGACGATCGAGCGCATCGACGCCGCCGTCGCATTCGCCGACGCCTCGCCGCACCCCTCGCCCAACGACCTCTACGACGACATCTACGTCCTCGGCGACCAGGTCCGCGGCTGGTACTCCGTCGACGAGCGCACGCCGACACCGCACCGCGGCGAGGACGAGAGCGGCATGGATCGCGCCGACCTGCCGCACGCCGCCGAGCACGCCGGCGCGGTCACGCCGCAGCCCGCCGACGACGCCCAGCGCGGGGAGCACTGAGCCCGTGGCGGTCATGCGCTACCGCGAGGCGCTCAACGCGGCGCTGCGCGAGGAGATGCAGCGCGACCCGAACGTCATGCTCATGGGTGAGGACATCGGCGTCTTCAACGGCGCGTTCAAGGTCACCGCCGGCCTGCTCGACGAGTTCGGGGAGAAGCGCGTGCGCGACACGCCGATCTCCGAGAACACGATCGTCGGCATGGGCGTCGGCGCCGCGATGACCGGCCTGCGCCCCGTGGTCGAGCTGATGACGATCAACTTCTCGCTGCTGGCGATGGACCAGATCGTCAACCATGCCGCCTCGATCCGCTACATGTTCGGCGGCCAGGTCAAGGTCCCGCTCGTGGTACGGATGCCGCAGGGCGCCGGCCACCAGCTCGGCCCGACGCACTCGCACTCGTGGGAGGCGCTCTTCCTGCACGTGCCCGGCCTGCTCGTCGCCGTGCCGACGACGGCGGCCGACGCCAAGGGCCTGCTGAAGGCCGCGATCCGCGACGACAACCCGGTCGTCTTCATCGAACACGAGTACCTCTACGGCCAGCGCGGCGAGGTGCCCGACGACGAGGACCACATCGTGAACTTCGGCGAGGCCGCGATCCGCCGCGAGGGCTCCGACGTGACGATCGTCGGCATCTCGCGGATGGCGCTGACCGCCGCCCGCGCGGCGAAGACGCTCAGCGACGAGCACGGCATCGAGGCCGAGGTGATCGACCCGCGCACGCTGCGCCCGCTGGACCTCGACACGATCCTCGCGTCGGTCCGCAAGTGCAACCGCTGCGTGATCGTCGAGGAGGGCTGGCCGCACGGCGGCGTCGGCGCGAACCTCGCCGCGCTCATCCAGGAGCAGGCCTTCGACGACCTCGACGCGCCGATCCAGCGGGTCACCGGCGCCGACGTGCCGATGCCGTACTCCAAGCCGCTGGAGCAGATCGCCTTCCCGCACGAGCCGCAGGTCATCGACGCGGTGCTCGCGACGATCCGGGACCGCCGGTAGCCATGAGCGAGATCGTCATGCCGCGGCTGTCGGACTCGATGGAGGAGGGCACGATCCTTAAGTGGCTGAAGGCCGACGGCGAGTCCGTCGCCCGCGGCGAGCCGCTGGCCGAGATCGAGACCGACAAGGCGACGCTGACCTACGAGTCCGACGCCGCCGGCGTGCTGACGATCGTCGCGCCCGCCGGGGAGACGCTGCCGATCGGCAGCGTCATCGCGCGGCTGGATTCCGGCAACGGCGCGAGCGCGCCGCCGGCGCAGGCGCCGCAGGCCGAGGAGTCCGCGACGCAGGCCGCGCCCGCCGAGCCGGACGCGCCGGCTCCACAGTCCGTGGCACCACCGCCGCAGGCGCCCGCCACGCCCGCGCCCGCAGCCCGCGGTGGCCGCGTCAAGGCCTCGCCGGTCGCGAAGCGCCTGGCTCGCGAGCACGGGGTCGACCTGCACCTCGTCACCGGCACCGGCCCGGGCGGGCGCATCGTCAAGGACGACGTCGAGCTGGCCGCCACGTCGCCGCCGCCGGCCGCGCCCGCCGTCGCCGCACCCGAGCCCGAGCCGGCCGCCACCCCTCCGCCACCGCCGCCGCCCGCCACGGTCTCCGAGACCGGCACCGCCAAGGGCGACGTCACGGTGCACGAGCTGACCCGCATCCAGGGCCTGATCGCGCGCCGGATGGCCGAGTCGCGCGCGACGATCCCGTCGTTCGAGCTGCGCATGGAGATCGACATGGAGGCGGCCGTCGCGCTGCGCGCCGAGCTCAAGGCGCTCGGCGGCGACGGGGCGGCGGGCGCCGCCCCGTCCTACAACGACATGGTCGTCAAGGCCTGCGCCCTGGCGCTGCGCGAGTTCCCGCGCGCGAACGGCAGCTACCGCGACGCCCGCTTCGAGCTCTACAGCGCCATCAACGTCGGCGTCGCCGTGGCGGCGGACGACGCGCTCGTCGTGCCGACGGTCTTCGACGCCGATACGAAGTCGCTGCGTGAGATCGCCCGTGAGACGCGCGCGCTCGCCGAGCGCGTTCGCGCCGGCGCGATCACCCCGCCGGAGCTCAGCGGCGGCACCTTCACCGTCTCGAACCTCGGCATGTACGGCGTGACGGACTTCACCGCGGTCATCAACCCGCCGCAGGCGGCGATCCTCGCGGTCGGCGCGCTCGCCCCGCGAGCGGTCGTCAGAGATGGGCAGCTCGTCGCCCGCCACACGATGAACGTCACCCTGGCGTGCGATCACCGCATCCTCTACGGCGCGCAGGCGGCGGAGTTCCTCGCCCGCGTGCGCGAGTTGCTCGAGCGCCCGCTGGCGCTCGCGTTCTGACGCGCTCTACTGCTTGGGCAGCAGCGTGTCGAGCGTGCCGCCCAGGCCGTCGGTCGTGCGGCGCACGATCTCGGCGACGAGGTTGAGCACCTGCTGGACGGCCACGCTGACGGGCGGGCCGAGCGGCGCGGTCGCCTCCGACAGCGCAGTGCCGGCGTTCTGCACGGTCGCGCTGAGCGAGTCGCCGGCCTTGCGCACGCGGTCGCCGGACTTCTGGGTGGTGGGCGCCGCAGCCGCGGGCGGGTTCACCGGGCGACGACCGACGGGGAGATCGAGTTCCGGCGCGGTTGCGCTGCCGGGCGCGGACACGCTCGTCGTGGCCGGCGCGGTCGCGCTGGCGGTGTTGCGGTCCGCTGCGGGGCGTGCCCGGCGGGGCTCCGGCCGGGACGGCGGCGCGGGGGCGACGAGCTGCGCCGTGTTCGCCGCGGCGACCATCCCAGCGGCGTCCGGATCGGAGGAGTTCGCGCCGGCGAAGACGAGCGCGGGCTTCGTGACGGACTGCGACATGGCGTCCGACCAGCCGCCGAACGCGAAGACGGCGCTGATCGTCAGCAGCGACAACGCCGCCGCTGCCACCAGCGTGACGCCGGCGCCGACCGACGTGAAGAGTGCCCTGGTTCCCGCCATCCTGGTTCTCTATCGGCAGTTCGGGCCCTTACCTGTAGACCCCGCGCGGATTCTGCGAGGCGTTTGATTCCCGGCTGACGTCGCGCTTGACGCGCGGCGGGCTGTGCGACGTGTCGACGACGAGGCACAGCCAGCGCTTGGGGTCCGGTCCCGGCACGCAGGTGCGGTACAGATCGGTGTCGACCATGACCGTGTCGGCGGAGTCCACATGCGCTCGCGCGAAGTCGTCGCCGTTGGCCTGCACCCACAGCCGCACGGCCCGCGACTGCTCCCCGAACGCGGCTCGCTCGGCGGCGAGCTCGGGGCGGTGCACGAGCCCCGCGACGAGGAACGCGCTGCCGACGAGCGCAAGCGCGCCCATGCCCGCGTAGTTGTCGGCGACGACCTTCGGCAGGTCGCCGCGCCTGCGGCGCAGGAGGACCCCTCCGATCCCGCCGACCACCGCGATCGCGATGACGTTGAAACTGCCTGCGAGCAGCAGTCCGGCGACGAACCCGCTGCCCTCGCCCGCGACCGGCAACCAGTGCAGGAGACACATCTCGGCGAGCGTGGCGAGGACGAACGCCGGCCACAGCCAGGCCCCGCGCAGGCGCCAGCGCATGCGCCGCAGGCCCTGCTCGCGCCGTCCTCGTGCCGCGTCCGCCATTACGACCAGCGTAGTTTGGCGGTACTCTCCGCGATGACGGTTCGCGTCCCGCGCGGAGATCCCGACAGGACGCCGAAAAGGTCGACGGCGGAGATCCCGTTCTCGACCGCCCTGACGAAAGGCGAAGATGGCGACCAGCAGTACGGATGTCCCAACCGGTCCCAGCACCCCCGCCCAGGAGAACCCGTCCGCGCATCTGACCGTGGACGACCGGGTCGGGCTGCTGCGCGCGATGCTCCTCATGCGCGCGATCGAGGAGCGCGCGATGAACCTCTACCGGCAGGGCAAGGTGCCCGGCTCGTTCTATGACGGCTTCGGCCAGGAGGCCGTCTCGGTCGGCGCGACGTGGGCGATGGCCCCCGCCGACCGGCTGTGCGTCCTGCACCGCGACCTCGGCGCGCACCTCGTGCGCGGCGTCGAGCCCGCCACCATCCTGGCGCAGTACATGGGCCGCGCGGCCGGCATCACGAGCGGCCGCGACGGCAACGTCCACTTCGGCGACCACCGCACCGGCTGCGTCGGCATGGTCTCGATGCTGCCCGACATGATGCTCGTGGCGGCGGGTATGGCGATGGCCTTCAAGCTGCGCGGCGAGGCGCGCTGCGCGCTGACCTGGTTCGGCGACGGGTCAACCTCGCGCGGCGACTTCCACGAGGCGATGAACTGGGCCGGCGTCCAGCACCTGCCGGTGATCTTCGTGCTCGAGAACAACCAGTTCGCCTACTCGACGCCGATCAAGCAGCAGTTCGCGGTCAACCCCGTCGAGCGCGCCGCCGCCTACGGCTTCCCCGGCGTCTCGGTCGACGGCAACGACGCCGAGGCGATGTTCGAGGCCACGCGGATCGCACGCGAGCGCGCGATCTCGGGTGGCGGGCCGACGCTGATCGAGGCCGTCACGATGCGGATGCACGGCCACGGCGCGCACGACGACATGAAGTACGTGCCCAAGGCGCTCGTCGAGGAATGGCGCCAGAAGGATCCGATCGACCGCCAGAGCGCGCGCCTGAAGGGACTCGGCGTCGACGTCGAGGCGCTCGTCAAGGAGGTCCGCGCAGAGGTCGACGCGGCGGCGAAGAAGGCGCTCGCCGGCGCGATGCCCGACCCGGCGACCGCGACCGACCGCCTCTTTCATCCGCGCGAGGCCGACGAGGTCCTGCTCGAGGACGGCGCCGCGCCATGGAGCGGCTTCGGGGGCGCCAAGCCATGACCGAGATGACCTACCTGCGCGCGATCTCCGACGGCCTGCGCACGGAGATGCGCGACGACGAGCGCGTCCTGCTGATGGGCGAGGACATCGGCGTCTACGGCGGCGCGTTCAAGGTCACGGACGGCTTCATCGAGGAGTTCGGGGCCGACCGCGTCATGGACACGCCGCTGGCCGAGTCGGGGATCGTCGGCACCGCCGTCGGCGCCGCCGTCGTCGGGATGCGGCCGGTCTGCGAGATGCAGTTCGCCGACTTCGTCTCGTGCGGCTTCGATCAGATCATCAACGTCGCCGGCAAGATGCTGTACCGCCAGGGCCTACCGGTGAACATCACGGTCCGCCTGCCCAGCGGCGGCGGCTTCTCCGGCGGCCCGTTTCACTCGCAGAACCCGGAGGCGTGGTTCATGCACTCGCCGGGGCTGAAGGTCGTCGCGCCGAGCACGGCGGAGGACGCCAAGGGGCTGATCATCGCGAGCATCCGCGACCCCAACCCCGTCATCTACATGGAGCACAAGAACCTCTACAGGCGCGAGAAGGGCGAGGTGCCGGAGGGCTCCTACGAGACGCCGTTCAATGCGCGCGTCGCGCGCGAGGGCGACGACCTCGTGGTCATCACGTACGGCGCGATGGTGCACACCGCCCTGGAGGCCACCGCCGACCTCGACGGGGCGTCGATCATGGTGCTCGACCTGCGCTCGCTCGTGCCCCTGGACGAGGAGGCGATCCTCGGCGCCGTGCACCACTGCTCGAAGGTCGTCGTCGTCGACGAGGCGAACTACACGTGCGCGGCCGGCGCGCAGGTGTCGGCGCTGATCGCCGAGCGCGGCTTCGAGGACCTCGACGGGCCCGTCCTGCGGGTCGCCTCGCCCGACGTGCCGATCCCGTTCTCGCCGCCGCTCGAGGCGGCCGTCCTGCCATCCGTCGAGCGCGTGAGGGAGGCCTGCCGTCAGCTCCTCGAGTACTGATCCGGCGACCGTCGTCGACGTGACGATGCCGCAGATGGGGGTCTCCGTCGCGGAGGGGACCGTCATCGAGTGGCGCAAGCAGCGCGGCGACTGGGTCGAGGCCGACGAGACGATCTGCGAGATCTCGACCGACAAGATCGACACCGAGGTGCCGTCGCCCGCGAGCGGCCGGCTGATCGAGGTGCTCGTCCAGGTCGGCGTGACGGTCGACGTCGGCACGACGCTTGCGCGGATCGCCACCGACGCCCGCCCCGGCGAGCCGCACAGCTCCGAGAACGACCGGCCGGCCGCGCCCGCGCCAGCCGCCGCCGCCCCGCCCGCCGACGGCGCCGCGGCCGGTTCGCCGCCGCCTGCGCGTGAGCCCGCCGCGGCGGCGCGCGGGGCGGGAGGGCCCGCAGCCCGCGGTGCCGCCGCGCGCCGCTATTCGCCCGTCGTGCAGCGGATCGCCGACGAGCAGGGCGTCGACCTCGACGAGGTCGAGGGCAGCGGCCGTGAAGGGCGCGTGCAGAAGAAGGACGTGATGGCCTATGTCAACGCCCGTGGCGGCGGCGCGCACCCGCAGCCGGCCGACGAGCCGACGATCCACATCGAATCGCCCTACCGCGCCGGCGCCGGCTCGTCGCTGAGCGGTCCCTACGTCGCGCCCGAGAGCCGCCCGCTGTCGCGCATGCGCCAGCAGATCGGCGAGCACATGAAGCGCTCGCAGGAGACGGCCGCGACGTGCACGACGTGGATCGAGGTCGACGTCTCGCGGATCGAGATCGCGCGCAAGCAGCTCGGCATCACCGCGCTGCCGCTGATCGCGCGCTGCACGATCGGCGCGCTCGTCGAGTACCCGCTGCTCAACGCCTGGCTGGAGGACGAGGCGCACACCGTGCACGAGCAGGTCAACCTCGGAATCGCTGTCGCGCTCGGCGAGGACGGCCTCATCGTGCCGGTCGTCCGCGGCGCCCAGGACCTCTCGCCGGAGGGTCTGGGGCGGCGCATCCGCGACCTCGCGCGCCGCGCCCGCGCCCGCCAGCTCAGCCCCGACGACGTCCGCGGCGCGACGTTCACGATCACGAACCCCGGCCAGTTCGGCTCGATGATGGCGACGCCCGTGATCGCGCAGCCACAGGTCGCGATCCTCGATGTCGAGGCGATCATCAAGCGCCCGGTCGTCGTCACCGACGCCTTCGGCGAGGACGCGATCGCGATCCGCCCGATGGTCATCCTCGGCCTGTCCTGGGATCACCGCGCGCTGGACGGAGCGCTGGCGGCCCGCTTCCTCGCGAGCGTCAAGAAGCGCGTGGAGAGCTACGAGGCCTGAGCGGTAGGGTCGCGCGATGGCACAGGCTGCCAGCGTGCGATGGGATGAGCTGCACCGGCAGGCCCGAATCCTGCTGGGGCTGACGCTCGCGCCGGCTGGCGGCTGGGCGCGGCGCGGGCTGATCGGCGCACCCGTGCTCGTCGACCGTGCAGATGTGACGCGACGTTCGTGCGCGCATCGCGATCCGTCGTGTCTGCCGCACCATGCGTGCACTGTTGACGGCGCGTGCGCGAGCGCCGGTTGCTCCGTCACATCTGCATGCCGCTCGCCGTCGTGGTGGTGCGTTTGTGCTGGCATGACGCACGCATGCGCCACCACGGCTCAGATCAGACCGCGCGCCCCGCCGGGTGCCGTGTCGCGAACGTGTTCGCATCGAACACCTTCGCGACACGGCACCCCCGGGCCGGCCGTGTCGCCGCCCCGGGTTTCGGGTGGACTGTCACGAGACGGGCACTACAGGTTGAGGTACTGCGTGAAGAAGTAGCGCGTCGCCGGGATCATGAGCATGTCCTTCTCGTCGCCCTCCGGTCGCAGCGCGACATCGACGCGCGCGCCGACGATGTAGCCGCGCAGGTGATGGCCGGCCTTCTCCTCCCAGCGCGTCATGGCCTGTGGGGCGGCCAACTCCAGGTCGGGGTCGTCGGTCAGCACGCCGACGATGCTCTTCGTGCACCGCTTGCAGTCATACAGCGTGACCAGCCCGGTCTCGTCGAGCGTCATCTCGTCGAGGCGCTGCTCGGTGCCGCAGGAGCACGTCAGCAGGAAATCGTGATCCGTCGTCTCGGGACGGCCGGCCTCGCGGAACGGATCGCAGTAGCGCACGGTCGACGCGAGCCTAACCGCCCGAACCCACAACCACGAAGGGCGCGCCGGGAGGAAGATCGGCGCGCCCTTCGCACTGCTTGTGAGGAGAGACAGCGCACCTGCCAGGCCGACGAAGCGGGAGGAGAGGTCGACCTGGCGGCGGTGCGCGGTGTGAGTGGCTCGACCATCGTGCCCAACCCCGATCCATATGTCCAATACCAGTTCCTGATGGGACTTATAAGCTGTGCGTATGGAACTGCGCCAGCTGCGCTACCTCGTCACGCTTGCCGAGGAGCGCCACTTCACCCGCGCGGCCGCCCGCGAGCACATCGCGCAGCCGGCCCTCTCCCAGCAGATCCGGCGCCTGGAGACCGAGGTCGGGCTCGCGCTCGTCGAGCGCACGACACGCAGCGTCGCCATGACCGACGCCGGCGAGCTGCTCGTCGCCCGCGCGCGGCGGATCCTCGCCGAGGTCGACGACGCGCAGGCCGAGCTCGCCACGCTCGCCGGCGTGAAGGGCGGGCGGCTGGCCGTCGGCGCGCTGCACACGATGGGTCCCGTCGACCTCTCGCTGCTGCTGGCGTCCTTTCATCGCAACCATCCCGCCGTCGAGCTGACCGTGCGCGAGCAGTCCAGCGAGGAGCTCGCCGAGATGCTGCGCGACGACGAGATCGACCTCGCGTTCCTGTCGGTCACCGAGAACATCCAGAGCCGCGGCCTGCAGCTGCGCCGTCTCGTGACCGAGGAGCTCGTCGTCGTGCTGCCGACCCACCACCCGCTGGCCGGCCGCGACGGCCTGACGCTGGCCGAGCTGGCGACGGATTCGTTCATCAGCTTCCGCGCCGGCTCGCGCCTGCGCGAGCTGCTGGAGTGGGCCGCCTCCTCGGCCGGCTTCGAGCCGCGCATCACGCTCGAGTCCAACGAGAGCCGGCGGATCCGCAGCCTCGTCTCCAGCGGCCTCGGCGTGGCGATCCTGCCGCGCTCAGACGCGGTCGGCGCCGGCGCGCCGGTCGCCGTCGCACGCCTGACAGAGCCCGCGCTGACGCGCGACGTGACGCTTGCCTCCCGCGCCCAGCGCCGCCACTCGCCCGCAGCGCAGGCCTTCCTCGCGCTGACGCACAGGGTCTTCGAGCACGTGCCGCAGCATGCGATCATCGATCGATGATCTCCGCGCGCGAGCTCTGGGTCTGCGACCTGCCGGCGATCGACTACCGCGAGGCGCTCGCGCTGCAGGAGCGCGTCCGCGCCGCGCGCCAGCAGGACCTCATCTGCGACACCCTGCTGCTGCTCGAGCACCCGCCCGTCTACACGCGCGGCCGGCGCTCGGACGTCCGCGAGCTGCCGATGGGCGAGGACTGGTATCGCGCCCAGGGCATCGACATCGTCGACACCGATCGCGGCGGCAAGCTCACCTACCACGGGCCGGGGCAGCTCGTCGGCTACCCGATCATGCGCATCGACGACGTCATCGCCTACCTGCGCACGATCGAGCAGGCGATCGTCGCGGCGCTCGCCGACGCCGGCATCGCCGCCCACGCGCGTCCCGACGACGGGCCGGACTTCACCGGCGTCTGGACCGCCGCCGATCGCAAGATCGCCTCGATCGGCGTCCACGTCGCGCGCGCGGTGACGACGCACGGCTTCGCGATCAACGTCCAGAACGATCTGCAACCGTTCAGCTGGGTCGTCGCCTGCGGTCTCGACGACGTGCAGATGACGTCGGTCATCAAGGAGACCGGCGCGAGCGGGGAGACGCTGCCGCTCGCCGACGTCCGCGCGAGCATGGCGCGGCGCTTCGCCGCGGCGTTCGGGCGTACGCCGCGGGCCGTCTCGCTGGAGCAGGTCGACGCCGCGATCGCGGCGGCCGCATGAACCGCCTGCGCGACGCCGTCCGCGTGCGCGCCGTGACGGCGCGCCACCGCGGGACGGCGGTGCGCTGCCCGCTGTGCGACAACGGCTTCGACCGCTTCAAGGACGACTGGAACCGGCCCGACGCGCTGTGCTGGCGCTGCGGGTCGCACGAGCGCCACCGCGCGCAGTGGCTGCTGTTCGAGCGCCGCCCCGAGCTGCTGCGCGACATCGCGTCGCTCCTGCATCTTTCGCCCGAGTGGTGCCTGCGCGAGCGTCTGACCCGCCAGCCCGGGCTGCGCTACGTGACGAGCGACATCGACCCGCTCCAGACCGTCGACGAGCGCCTCGACGTCACCGCGCTCGACCTGCCCGACGATGCCTTCGACGCGATCGTCTGCTCGCACGTGCTCGAGCACGTCCCCGACGACGCGGCCGCGATGCGCGAGTTGCGCCGCGTCACGGCGCCGGGCGGGTGGTGCCTCGTGATGGTCCCGATCGATCCCAACCGCACCCAGACCTATGAGGATCGCTCGATCGTCGAGCCCGCCGACCGCGAGCGCGCGTTTTTGCAGCACGACCATGTGCGCCTGTACGCGCCCGACATCGCCGACCGCCTGCGCGCGGCCGGCTTCCAGGTCGAGGTGATCGACACGGTCGCCGAGCTCGGCGACGAGGCGGCGCAGTACCGGCTCAACGCGAGCGACCTGATCTTCGTCTGCCGGCCCTGACCGGCCGCTACCCTCGAAGGAGCTGATGGCCACCGAGGAACGCCGCCTCTCCACACGCTCGCGCGCCAACCCCGGCGGGATGGACGTCCTCAGCGTGCTCGGGCCCGACGTGCGCCCGATGCGCGAGCGCAAGCCGCCGTGGTTCAAGGTGCCGGCGCCGGGCGGCGAGCGCTACCGCGAGCTGACGCAGCTGATCAAGGACGAGAACCTGCACACGGTCTGCCAGGAGGCCGCCTGCCCGAACGTCGGCGAGTGCTGGGAGCGCGGCACCGCGACGTTCATGATCCTCGGCGACACGTGCACGCGGCGCTGCGGCTTCTGCAACGTGCGTACCGGCAAGCCGACCTGGAATGACCCGCTCGAGCCCGCCCGCGTCGCACGCTCGATCGCGAAGATGGGCCTGCGCCACGCCGTCATCACGTCCGTCGACCGCGACGACCTGCCGGATTACGGCGCGAGCGCCTTCGTCGGCGTCATCCGCCAGATCCGCGCGCAGGCGCCGCGCTGCAAGGTCGAGGTGCTGACGCCCGACTTCCGCGGCCAGGAGATGCCGCTGGCGAAGGTGATCGCCGAGCGCCCCGACGTGTTCAACCACAACGTCGAGGTCGTGCCGCGGCTGTATCCGGTCGCCCGCCGCGGCTCGCGCTTCGAGCGCTCCTGCCGCGTCCTGCGCAACGCCAAGGAGATGGGCGGCGACGAAGTGACGACGAAGTCCGGCCTGATGGTCGGGCTCGGCGAGACGCACGACGAGATGGTCTCCACGTTCAGCATCCTGCGCGAGCACGGTGTCCAGGTGCTCACCGTCGGTCAGTACCTACGCCCGACCGAGCGCCACCTGCCGGTCGTGCGCTACTGGCATCCGGACGAGTTCAAGGCGCTCGAGGTGGCCGCCTACGCGCTCGGCTTCGATCACATCGCCGCCGGTCCGCTCGTGCGCTCCAGCTACCACGCCGACCAGCACATCCCGCAGGACGAGCCCGGCAGCGGGCCGCTCGCAGCAGCTGTTCCTTGACTTCAGATACCGTCGGTATCACAATACCGCGGGTACGCGAACCGAACGGAGAGGTTCGCGACGGGGAAGAGGAGATCCACTTGTCGCGCAAGGTCAAGTTCTATGGCTTCACGGGCTCAAACTCGGTCTACACCGGTCGGCTCATGCTCGAGCACAAGGGCATCGAGTACGACTTCGTCAAGCTGCCGCCGGCGGCGCACGCCGTCATCCTGCTGCTGCGCGGCTTCCCGACGATGGGCGCGCCCGCGCTGAAGATCGATGGCCGCAGGGTGCAGGGCACGCGCTGGATCGCGCGCGCGCTGGACGAGTTGCACCCGGAGAAGCCCCTGTTTCCGGCCGATCCGGCTGCCCGCCGCGCCGTGCAGAACGCCGAGCGCTGGGGCGAGGAACTGCAGAACGCCGTCCGGCGGATCTTCTACTGCGCGGGACGGCGCGACCGGGCGGCCTTCATGAGCGTCCTCGGCTCCGGCCGCGGGCCGATCGGGCGCACCGGCATCCGCATGTTCGCGCCCGTCATCCTGCGCCTGGCGACGGGCGTGCATCGCGCCACCGACGATGCCGGCCGCGAGGACATCGAGCTGCTGCCCGAGCGCCTGGACCAGATCGACGCCTGGATCGCGGACGGCGTGCTCAACGGCCCCGAGCTCAACGCCGCCGACTTCCAGGTCGCCGTCAACGTGTCGGCGCTGATGCTGTCCGACGACTTTCGCCCGTTCATCGAGGGGCGGCCGGCGGCCGCGCTTGCGCGCCGTGTCGCACCGGACTACGTTGGGCACCTGGGCCCGATCGTCCCCGAGGAGTGGATGGCACCGTTGCGCGCAGCACACGACGAGCCCGCAGCCGGCGCTGCGACGCCGCCCGTGTCCCGCGCCGCGGCACAGGTGGCGATGCTCATGCGCTCGAGCCTCTGACGCGTGCCGACCCGCGCCCAACGCAGCGCGCAGACCCGCAGCGAGCTGCTCGCGGCCGCCGAGCGGCGATTCTTCGTCCACGGCTACCACGGCACGACGCTCGACGACATCGCCGACGAGGCGGGCTACACGAAGGGCGCGGTCTACTCGACCTTCAAGAGCAAGGCCGGGCTGTTTCTGGCCCTCTTCGACGAGGTCACGGAGCGGCGGCTGGCGGAGCTGCGCGTGCTGCTCGCGCCGCACGACGGCGACGAGGCCCGCTTCCGGGCGCTTGGCAACCGCCCGGTCGACGATCGCAACACGCAGTTTCTCTTGCTGGCGATCGAGTTCTGGACGCACGCGGCACGCGAGCCGACCGTCCTGGAGGAGTTCTCCGCGCGCTACCGCCGCTTCCGCGACAGCCTTGCCGAGCTCGGTCCGCAGGACAGCGCGCTCGGCTCAGAACGCTGGGCGATGGTGACGCTCGCGCTTGCCAACGGCATCGCGCTGGAACGGCTGATCGACCCTGACGCCGTGCCGAGCGACCTGATGGCCACGGTGCAGTTGCAGATCGCCCGCCCCTGATCGCGGGCGATCCGCCGTTGGTGAACAGGCGCGCAGGGTAGGGTCCGCGCCAAGCACGCGTGTTCCCGCTCAAGGACAACATCCCCACCGATCGCACGCCGTACGTCACGATCGCGCTGATCGTGATCAACGTGATCGCGTACTTCCTGCTGCAGCGGGGCGGCATCCTCAGCGGACCCAGCGACAGCGGCGTCTTCGACTACGGCGCGATCCCCTACGAGATCACGCACCCCGGCGAGCAGTGCGAGATCGTCCAGAGCGGGACCGCGGTCGCGTGCGGCGACGGCGTCGACGGCCCGCCGGCGATCCTGACAGCGTTCACGTCGATGTTCATGCACGGCAGCCTCCTGCACATCGGCGGCAACATGCTCTTCCTCTGGATCTTCGGCAACAACGTCGAGGACTCGATGGGCCACGTGAAGTTCGTCATCTTCTACCTGCTGGGCGGGATCGCGGCGCTCCTCGCGCAGACCCTGATCGACGTCGATTCGGCGATCCCCACGATCGGCGCGTCCGGCGCGGTCGCCGCGGTCCTCGGCGGCTACATCCTGCTCCATCCGCGCGCCCGCGTGATCACGCTGATCTTCATCATCTTCTTCTTCACGATCGTCGAGTTGCCGGCGATGGTGGTCCTCGGGCTGTGGTTTGTGTTGCAGCTCGGCTACGGCGCGCTCGAGGTCTCCACCCCCGCCGCGGGCGGTGGCGGGGGCGTCGCGTACTTCGCGCACATCGGCGGCTTCGTCTTCGGCCTGCTGCTGATCAAGCTGTTCGCCAGCCGCTCGAAGGACTACACGGTCCCGCCGAAGTACCCCGTGTATTAGCCTGAGCCCGCGCCACGTGATCCTCGGGCTGGCGCTGCTGTTCATCGGGCTGCTCGGCGCGCTCACGGTGTACGTCGCGGTGACCTCCGGCATCACCGTCCTGACGCCCGTCGCGCTGCTCGTGCTCGCCATGTTCGCCAGCGGCATCGTCGGCGCGCTGCGCCATCCGCCACCGCAGGACTGATGTACCAGTACTTCCGTCGGGAAGTTCTGCGTGGAATCCCGGGATCCACGGCCGGGTCTGACGGTCGGCGGTGACCCGCCTTCGTGCTGGTGGCACGGGGGCGGGCGCCGACGGCCGTCAGGCACGGATCGGGCGACCGGGAAACGCGCAGAACTTGCGGATGGATGTACTAGGTTGCGCTTGCGTGACCGTTTCCCATGACCGCCAACCAGTTGTCGTATCCGACCTCGACGAGGCCATCGAGGTCGTCCGGGCGAGCGGGCTGCGCCTGACCTCCGCGCGCCGGCTCGTGCTCGAGGCGCTGCTCTCCGCGCGCGCGCCGATCTCCGCAGAGGACATCGCCGACGGTCTCGGCGGCACGATGACGCAGTCCGATATCGCCTCGGTCTACCGCAACCTCGAGACGCTCGGGTCGCTCGGCCTCGTGCGCCACTTCCACGCCGGCCACGGGCCCGGCCGGTACGTGCTGGAGGGCTTCGGCGATCGCGAGTACCTCGCGTGCGAGTCCTGCGGAAAGCTCGAATCGGTCGAACCCGCTGCCCTCGACAACGTCCGCGATGCCGTCCGCGACCTGTCGGGCTTCGAGGCGCGGTTCTCGCACTTCCCGATCGTCGGGCTCTGCGCGCAGTGCGCGAAGAAGCGCAGAGGGGCCAGTGGTCCGTCTCGTAACAGACGCCCGTAACCCCGGGATGCCGGCGCCGGCTGGCAAGGACGCAGGACCGAGGGTGGCCCCCTGGGCCATCGAGTGTCCGAGGACGCCGCCAGGAGGTGATCGGCGCCCGGGGTTTCGGGTGGACTGTTGCGAGACGGGCCACTAGCGCGCGGCGAGCGACGCCCCGGCGCTGATCGCGGCCGCGCGGCGCCGGCCGGTGATGCCGGTCGCGGCGAAGACGATCGCGAACAGCGTCGCGGCGACGAGCACGATCGTCGGGCCCGACTGCACGTCAAGGTGGTAGCTGAGGTTCATCCCGACGAAGCCGCAGACCGCGCCGATCACCGTCGCGTACTGCAGCATGCGCGCGAACGAGTTCGTCAGCATGCGCGCGATCGCCGCAGGGATGACGAGCACCGCCGCGACGAGCGTCACGCCGAGCACCTGCATCGTCGCGAGGATCGAGCAGGCGAGCACGACCATCAGCAGCGCGTCCATGCGCGCCGTGTCGACGCCGGCGACATCGGCCACCTCGGGATCGAACGTCGTGAACAGCAGCGCGCGGTAGCGCAGGAAGATCAGCGCGAACGCCAGCACGCAGACCACGAGGATCGCGATGACGTCGTCGCTGCCGACGCCGAGGATGCTGCCGAACAGCGCCGCGTCGAAGCTGCGCCCAGCGGTGCCGAACAGCGCGAACAGCGCCAGCCCGAGCGCGAACGAGGCCGTCGTGATGACGCCGATCGCGGCGTCCGAGCCGATCACGCGCCGCCGCGTCACGGTGTTGATCATGAGCGCCGAGGCGATCCCCCAGACGCCCGCGCCGAGCAGGAAGTTCACGCCCAGCAGGGAGCTCGCGGCGAAGCCGCCGAACAGCGCGTGCGAGAGGCCGTGGCCGATGTAGCTCATGCCCTTCAGCACGACGTAGGTGCCGATCGCGCCGCACAGCGCGCCCGCCATCGTCGCGACGAGCAGGCCGTTGCGAAAGAACTCGAAGTCCAGCGGCCGCAGGAGCTCGTCGATCACGTGCTGCTCTCCGCGTGAGCGTGCGCATGCGGTGCGTGGGGCGCATGCGGTCCGTGCGGTGCATGCGGTGCATGCGCGGGCCGGTAGCGGTCGACGACGACCGGCATCCCGCCGTGCTCGAGCACCTCCATGCTGGCGCCGTACGTGCGCTCGAGGACGCCGGCGTTGAGCACGTCGTGCGGCGCCCCGTCGCCGATGATGCTGCGGTTCAGGCAGACGATGCGCGGCAGGTGCGCGGCGATCCCGTTGAGGTCGTGCGTCGACAGGACGATCGCCAGGCCCCGTGCGTTGAGGTCCTCGAGCAGGTGCATGATCTCGTGGCGCAGGCGCACGTCGACGCCCGACGTCGGCTCGTCCAAGAGCAGCAGATCCGGCTCGCCGAGCAGCGCGCGCGCGATGAACACGCGCTGCTGCTGGCCGCCCGACAGCTCGCGGATGTGGCGGTCGGCGAGGTCGCCGATGTCCAGCCGGCCGAGCACCTCCGCCACCTGCGCGCGCTCGGCGCGGCTGGCCCACGGCAGGCGCCGGCCGGTCACTCGCGCCATCATCACGCACTCCCGCACCGTCACGGGGAAGCTCCAGTTGATCGTCTCGACCTGCGGCACGTAGGACATCCGCAGCGCGGCCCGTCGCGTGACCGAGCCGTGCGCCGGGCGCATGCTGCCCGCCAGGACGCGCAGCGCCGTCGTCTTGCCCGCGCCCGACGGCCCGACGATGCCGACGAACTCGCGCTCGCAGATCGTGAGGTCGATGTCGACGAGGACCGCGTCGTCCACGTAGCCGCACGTCACGCCCCGTAGAGCCAGCAGCTCGCGGCGCTCGCTCATTGCGGATAGTCCGCCTTGTCGGGAGCGACGTTGGCCGGTGTGAACGCCTTCAGCGCGCTCGCGTCGCCGCCCATCGCCTCGGTCATCGTCACGTAGTCGAAGTGCAGCAGGCCCATCCACGAGTGCGCGGCGGCGCCGGGCCTGCCGGGCAGGTCGTCGTCGCGCAGCACGTCGACGTACGTCACGCCGGCCTCCCTGCCGATCTGCTCGAGCACGGGACTGGGGAAGACCTCCGAGCCGAAGATCGCGGGCACCTTCGTCTCGCGGACCTGGTCGATCAGGCGCGCGACGTCCTTCGCCGTCGGATCCTCGAAGTCGGAGACCTGGATCGCGCCGATCACGTCCCAGCCGTAGGTCCTGGCGAAGTACGCGTAGGCGTCGTGGTAGGTCAGCAGCTTGCGCTTCGCGCGCGGGATCGTGTCGAACGCGGTGCGCATCGCCTTGTCGAACTCGCCCACCTTCGTCTTGAACCTGGCGTAGTTGGCGGCGAAGTAGCCGGCGTTGCCGGGGTCGCGCCGGGACAGGTCGTCGCGCACGATCGTGGCGTACTTCAGCGCGTAGGTCGGGTCGGTCCACAGGTGCGGGTTGGGTCTGCCGCCGGAACGCGGGAACGAGAAGTCGTAGGCGTACTCGCCGGGGGCGATCGACTTCGTGCCGAGCTCGACGATCGCTCCGTCGCCGGCGAGGGTCTCCTCGGCGAGCTGCCTCGTCGGCTCCTCGAGCTTGAGGCCGTTGACGTAGAGCACGTCCAGGCCCGACAGCAGCTCGGCGACGCTCGGCCTGGGCTCGAACGTGTGCGAGTTGGTGCCCTCCGGGACGATGCCCGTGATCTGCACGCGATCGCCGCCGATGTTCGACACGATGCTCGTGATCGGCGCCACGGTCGTCCCGATCCGCAGCCCGCTCGCGTCCGTCGACCCGGCCTCGGGATCGTCGCTGCCGCAGCCCGCGACGACGAGCCCGAGCGACAGGACGAGGCACAGCACCGGCAGGTTGCGGACGCGTTCGGGCATCGGGCTCGTGCCAGCCAACCTACCGCTATTGCCACAAGGTCGCAATCAACAACGGCTGGGAGGTGGCGCAGATGCAGGCGGGCGCGGCGGCCGGCGAACGTCGCTTTGGCATCTGCGGCAAGCGGGCTTACGCTGTGGGCTCGATGCCCGTCCGCTACTGGTTCAGATGCGACTTCTGCGGCTGCCTGCCCGACGACGCCACGCGCAACGCGATCGGCGCGTCGACGCGGGAGGACCTCTTCGGCGAGCTGATCGACGCGATGCCCGGCAAGTGGCTCGTGTGGCACGCCGGCGGCCTGCTCGGCCCACGCCGCTACGCCTGCCCGGAGCACCGCCGAGCCCTGCTGAAGTCGATCCGCTTCCACTACGCCTACTGCGGCGAGCAGTGGGTCTGGAAGCGCCCGCCCTATGCGCAGCGCTGGCCGCCGGACGGGATCACGGGCGACCCGGACGGCACGCTGAAGATCCCCGAGTGGTTCGGCCCGGGGCCCGGCGGCTCCGGCGAGCTGCCCGCGGCCGAGGGCGGCGCCGGCCCAAGCGTTCCCTAAGACGCAGACCCCGGCGATTCAGGCTCCGGATCGGGCTCGGGCTCCCGGCCGGGATCCTGGTCCTTGACGCCGTGGCGCCTGCGCACCTCGGCGACGGTGTCCGCCGGCAGCTCGGGCAGCCGGAACGTCGTGATGCCGTACACGAGCGCGAGCTCGACCTGGGCGGCGTCGTAGGCCTGCCGCGCGCGCAACCAGTCCGTTCCGGCGCCGTTGAGCTGCAGCCAGCGGCCGTTGAAGACGAGCGTCAGGCTGGCCTCGGCCTCGGCGACGTGCGCGACGTAGATGTCGATCGACAGCGGCTCCTCGCCGGCGGCCAGCAGCGCCTGCAGCTGGTCGAGGCTGTCGAGCGTGTGCGTGTCCTCGTCCCCCTCGAGCGTCACCTCGCAGACAAGCGGATCCAGCGGTCCGGCAGCGATCGCCGCCCGCGCGGCCTCGACCATCGCGTCCAGGCGCAGCCAGCCGTTCCAGCGCTCACTCAGCGCGAAGCTGTCCATCCCGGGCAGAGCATACGGCCAGCCGGGATCCACCGGAAATCGTGGATGCATCGCCGCGAGGATCGGTGGATGACGGCTTTGGCAGCACTTAGCCCGCTGCAAGCCTGGCCGCGCCGATGGCGACCTGACCGAAGGCGATCTGGCCGTCGTTGGGCGGCAGCTTCTCGGGCACGAGCACACGCAGACCGGCCTCGTCGAGGCCGGCGACCGTGAGCTCGAGCAGCAGCCGGTTCTGGAAGACGCCGCCCGCGAGGACCGCCAGGTCGAGCTCCCGGCGCCCGGCGATGAGCACGAGCGCCTCGACGGTCGCCCGTGCCAGCCCGGCATGGAAGCGCGCCGAGATCGTGCTCACCGGCACGCCGGCGCCAAGGTCACCGAGCACCGCGAGGATCGTCGGGCGCACGTCGAGCGCCAGGGCGCTACCGCGGTGCTCGAGCTCGAGCGGGTAGGGGTCGACGGCGCTGCGGTCGGCGAGCGCCTCGAACTCGATCGCCGCCTGACCCTCGTAGGTGACCTCCAGGCGCACGCCGCACAACGCGGCGACGGCGTCGAACAGCCGGCCCGCGCTGGACGTGAACGGGGAGCCCATGCCGTTGATCGACATCCGCGCGACCATGTTCCAGCGCGGCTGCGCGATGTCCGCGAAGGCCGGCGGCAATGGCACGCTCATGTCCGTCAGCCACGCCGCGGCCATCCGCCATGGCTCGGCGATCGCGCGCTCGCCGCCGGGCATCCGAATCGGCCGGATCCGGCCGCAGCGCTCGATCCGGTCGAGGCCGCCGACGAGCAGCTCACCGCCCCAGATCGTGCCGTCCGTCCCGTAGCCGGTGCCGTCGAAGATCGCCCCGACGGCAAGACCCGTCTCGCCGTGCTCGGCGAGCGTCGCCGCGAGGTGGGCGTGGTGGTGCTGCACGGAGAACAGCCGCACGTCCTCGCGGCCGAGCGCGTAGCGCGTTGACAGGTAGTCGGGGTGCAGGTCGTGGACGACCAGCTCGGGGGTGACCTCGAAGAGCGTCTGGAAGTGCTCGATGCCGTCCTGCAGCGACTGCAGCGTCTCGTAGTTCTTCAGGTCGCCGATGTGGTGGCTGCACCAGGCGCGGTCGCCCTTGGCGACGCAGAACGCGTTCTTCTGCTCGGCGCCGACCCCGAGCAGCTGCAGCGACGCCGGGATCGGCAGGTCCAGGCCGGCCGGGACGTAGCCACGCGAACGGCGCAGCATCAGCGGGCGCTCGCGCACGACGCGCACGACGGAGTCGTCGGTGCGCGTCGCGATCGGCCGGTTGTGCACGAGGAAGCGGTCGGCGATCGCGCGCAGGCGCTCGCGCGCATCGTCGTCGGAGAAGGCGATCGGCTCGTCGGACAGGTTGCCGCTCGTCATCACGAGCGGGACGCCGGCGTCGCCCACGAGCAACTCGTGCAGCGGCGTGTAGGGCAGCATGAGCCCGAGGTCCGGCGCGTCGGGCGCCACGGACGGCGCCACAGCGGCGTCCGCCAGGCGGCGTGCGAGCACGATCGGGCGCTCGCGCGAGGTCAGCAGCTGCTCCTCGACGGGGCCGAGCTCGACGAGGCCGCGGGCGGTGTCGACGTCTGCGACGAGCAGCGCGAACGGGCGGTCCTCGCGGCGCTTGCGCGAGCGCAGCGCGGCGACCGCCTGCTCGCTGTCGGCGCGGCAGGCGAGGTGGTAGCCGCCCAGGCCCTTGACCGCCAGGATCTTGCCGCCGAGCAGGTCGTCGGCGGCCACGAGCACCGCATCCTCGACGCCTTCGACCGGCGTGCCGTCGCGCTCGAGCAGCGAGACCTGCGGTCCGCAGACCGGGCAGGCGTTGGGCTGTGCGTGGAACCGGCGGTCGGCGGGATCGTCGTACTCGGCCTGGCAGGCGTCGCACATCTCGAAGTCCGCCATCGTCGTCAGCGGACGGTCGTAGGGGATCGCGCGCACGATCGTGAAGCGCGGGCCGCAGTTCGTGCAGTTCGCAAACGGATAGCGATAGCGGCGGTCGGCGGGATCGGCGAGCTCCTGCAGGCAGTCGTCGCAGGTCGCCGAGTCGGGCGTGACGGGCGCGGTCGCCGCACCGCCGCGGGCGCTGGCGACGATCTCGAAGCCCGCAGCGCCTTCGACGGGGACGTCCTGCGCCTCGACCCCGCGCACCTCGGCGAGCGGCGGCGCGTCGGCGCTCAGCCGCGCGAGGAAGACGTGGACGGCGTCGGGCGGGCCCTCGGCCTCGACGAGCACCCCGCGCTCGTCGTTGAGCACCCACCCGGCGATCCCCAGCTCGCCCGCGAGGCGATATACGAACGGCCGATAGCCGACCCCCTGCACCGTGCCGTCGACCCGGGCGCGGACGCGCCGCATCGCCCCCTCCGATTGCGTGCTCACGACGCCGGCTGCGAGCTGTCGGGGTCGGCCAGCTCGACGAGCTCGCGCAGCACGTGGTAGATGCTCGCTTGCGCCTCCTGGATGCGCGGGATGTTCTGCGAGCGCGTGACGATGATGTGGTCGGCGAGGTTGTCGGCGAGCACGTTGCCGCCGTCGTAGCCGACGCAGGCGATCGTCACGAGCTTGCGCCGGCGCGCCTCGCGCAGCGCCTCGAGGATGCTCAGCGAGTTGCCGCTCGTCGACAGCGCGAGCAGGACGTCGCCCTCGCGGCCGTAGGCGATCACCTGGCGCTGGAAGATCTCTTCCGTGCCGATGTCGTTGGCGACGGCGGTGATGATCCCCGTGTCCTCGGTGAGGTCCAGCGCGCGCCGCGGCGGGCCGCCGTACAGCGGCGTGTGGAAGTCGGCGACGACGTCCATCGCGTCCGTCGCCGAGCCGCCGTTGCCGATCGCGAGCAGCCGGCCGCCCGCGTCGAGGCGCTCGCGCAGCACGCGCGCGGCGGTGAGCATCGTGTCGCAGCCCTCGGTGAGCGACTGCGTGCGCAGCGCGATCACCTCGTCGGCCTTGAGCAGCATCGACTTGCGCACGTCGTCGAGGATGTCGTCGAGGTTGTGCTCCTGCTGCGTCAGGAACGGATACAGGAAGCTCGACGCGCCCGGGTCGTGGACCGGCTTGGCGGCGCGGCCCTCGAGCAGCCCGCGGTGGTCGAGGAAGATGTGGACGAGCTCCCACAGCAGGTGGTAGAGCGTCTCGACGATCTCCTGGCGGATGAACGGGTCGGCGACGCCGGAGAGGTCGAACTCCCACTCGGCGCCCGAGCCGGGCGCGAAGGCGATCGTCAGGCAGCCGCGCGCGCGCGCCGCGGCGAGCGCGGCGAACGTGTCGGGGTTGTCGCCGAAGCCCATCGCGATGTCCTCGCCCTCGGCCTCGAGCGCGACCTGGGCAGCGACGCTGCCGCCCTCGCCGGCGATGCCGAGCGCGGGCAACGCGCTCTTGCCGACGATCACCGGATGGACGAACTCGACGGCGACGTGGCGCGCGTCGGAGCGGTCGGCCGGTGTCGCGCCGAAGGCCACGAGACGGCCCTCGCGCGCGAAGCGCTCGGCCATCTTGTGGCACAGACGGGCGAGACGCTCGGCCTCAGCGGTGAAGAACTGCGCGTTGGCTTCGCTGCGGTCGCGAAGCAGAGCCTCGACCCGCTCGGCGCCGATGAGCGCCGAGTGGCTCACGTCGCCGCGTGCTCGTGTTCGTGGTGGTCGTGCCCGTGATCGTGATCGTGGTCGTGGCCGTGCTCATGTTCATGGGCCGCCTCGGCCGCGACGCGCGCCGGAAGGTCCTTGAGCCACTGGCGAAACTCGTCGACGCCCTCGCCGGTCTTGGCGCTCACGCGCATGACCGCCGCGTCGTGGTTGACCTGCCTGATGTTCGCCTCGAGGCGATCGACATCGAAGTCGAGGTGTTGCAGCAGGTCGACCTTGTTGATGACGACGAGCTCGCAGGCGCGGAACATGAGCGGGTACTTCAGCGGCTTGTCCTCGCCCTCGGTCACGGAGCAGACCATGATCCGCGAGTCCTCGCCGATGCGAAACTCGGCCGGGCAGACGAGGTTGCCGACGTTCTCGACGATCAGCACGTCCATGTCGTCGAGCGCGACGGCGGGCAGCGCGGAGCGCACCATGTTCGCGTCGAGATGGCACTCACCGCCGAAGCCGTTGTCGGTGTTGAGCTGCACGACCGGGATGTCGAGCGCCGACAGGCGGTCGGCGTCGAAGCTGCCCTGGACGTCGCCCTCGAGCACGCCGACACGCGTGCCTTCGTCGGCGATGCCGTTGAGCGCGCTCTCCAGCAGCGTCGTCTTGCCGGCGCCCGGGGCGCTCATGAGGTTGACCACGGTGACGTTCGCGCGATCGAAGTCGCCGCGGTTCGCCGAGGCGATCGTGTTGTTGGCGTCGAGGGCGTCCTCGACGACCCTCACCTTGGTGCGGTGCATGCCGCCTCCTCCTCGTCCTCGACCTCGATCGACTCGACCATGAATTCCTCGCCCGTCTTCACCTCGACCGCACCCGGACCGCAGGTGGGGCAGATGAACGCCGGGATCTCGATCTCCCACTCGTACTGGCAGGTCTTGCAGTGCAGCACCGCGGGCACGTCGATGATCTCGAGAGTAGCGCCCTCGCACGGCGTGTCCTTGCCGACGATCGCCAGGTAGAACAGCAGCGTGTCCTTGACGACCTGGCGCAACCGCCCGACCTGCAGCGTGATGTGCGTGACCTGCCGTCCGTGGGCGTGCTTGTTGACCGTCTGGACGATCGCGCTGGACAGATCGAACTCGTGCACGGTCTACTTCGCGTCGTCGACGGCGTAGGCCTCGTCGGTGAGCAGCTCCTTGGCGGTCTCGAGGACGAGCTCGACCGCGCGCTCGACGGCCTCCTCGACGACGGGCGTGAGTCCCACGCCCATCTCCTCGACCGTCTCGGGCTCACACGCGACGATGACGACCTTGCCGGGCCAGCCGCCGGTGATCTTGATGAAGCGCAGGACCGTCTCGGGATCCATCGCGTGCGGGTTGAGGACCTCGCCGTCCTCGACCGAGCCGCCGGGGACCTCGTCCTCGTCGACCTCCATCACGTACAGCGTGCCCGGCGATCCGCCCTGGCGGCTGACGTCGATCATCAGCAGGCCGTCGTAGCCGTACATGACCTGGTAGGCGAGGTCCAGGCCGCCGGTGCCGAAGTCGATGACCGCGATGCCCTCGGGCAGCTCGCGGCCCTCCAGGCGGCGCGCGACCTCGCTGCCAAAGCCGTCGTCACGCTGCCACGCGTTGCCGATGCCGGCGATCAGCACCTGCTTGGGGCGCTTGGTGACATCGGGCTCGTGCAGTTCCAGCGGCGCGTCGGGAGCGGGCGGCCGCCACGTGTCCGTCGGCGGCACGAGCGTCTCGCGGTCGCGCTCGGATTCCTCGGTCATTGCACCAGCTCCACTTCCTCGGCAAAGAAGAACAGAAAGCGGCCGCTCTCACCGAGGATCTCCTGCATCGGATCGTCGTCGATCGTGACGCCGAGGTGCAGGCGCTCGTCGACACGCATGAAGAGCCGATGGATCGTGGCAGTGCGGCCGTTGAGCATCTTGTCGTACACGTCTGCGTCCTGCGGCGGATGCAGGATGACCTTGTCGCCGCGCTTGTACGTGACGCCGTCGAAGGTCACCGTGCGCTCGCCCGGCGGGTCCTCGAGGCGCACGCGGCCATGGAGGTCCATGAGCTGCTGCGGCGTCGTCGCGTCGGCGCGCGCGAGCATCTCGCGCACCTTCGGGTCCTGCGCGGCGATCTCCTCGCGCTCCTGGTCGGAGAGCGCCTGGATGTGCAGGACGAGCGCCTCCTCGATCTCGGTGCCGTCGAAGAAGTCGTTGACGGACTCCGGAGCGATCTCGGGATGCTCGGGCAGCATGATCGTCGGCCCCAGCAGCGCGTCGTCGTTCGGGGTCGCGAGCACCGGCCAGGTGTTCACCTGGCAGCAGCCCGCGACGCCGTCGTCGCCGCGCTCAAGCGGGGAGATGAAGCAGTTGCCCTCGACGCGCATCAGCAGATGCGTGGACAGCATGCTCTTCAGCAGCGCGTCCTTGCGGTCGGCGGTCGCCTCCTCCTCGGTCAGCGGGGTGACGTTCTCGACCTGCAGCGTCACGCGCCCGCGGCCGTCGGGCAGGCGGTCGATGAACAGCTCGGCGCGGCCCTCGAGCTCGTCGTACTCGAAGTTCACGGTCGACGGCGCCGCGCCGAGCTGCACGCGCCGCTCGACGGCGCGGTGCTGCTCGCCGGACGGCTGCAGGAAGCGCACCTCACCGGTGACGAGCGCGTCGGCGTCGCCGACGATGCCCTGCATCTGCATGCGGTCGAAGGCGTGCGTCTGGTGCTTGGCGTAGTCGGCCGGATAGACGATCCCGAACGGCGTCGGGGTCGCGTTCTTCGTCGCGCCGGGCGTGTACGGATACAGCGCGTAGCCCTCGAAGAGCAGCGAGTCGACGAGCCGTTCGAGGTGCGACTTCGAGGAGGTGATGCCGACGTCCGAAGGCGTCTCCGGCGTGATCGGCTCGATGCCGTTGGTCATGCGCTTGCTCCTTGGGACCCGTCGGCCGGCGCACGCTCGAGCATGTCGAGGACGACCGCGTCGAAGCTGTGCAGCCCGTGTACGCGCTTGTACGTCTTCAGCCCGTCGATCGTGTCGTTGTGCAGGTTCACGAAGCCCGACTCGCCGTGGTGGTGCTTGATCATGTTCTTCCAGGCGGAGACCGGCATCCGGTACTGCGCCGAGGTGTGCCACGGCAGATGCAGCACCTGGACCTGGCGCGCCGGGCCCTGGTACATGACGCGGCCGGTGAAGTGGAACGTCAGCGGAACGTCGCCGTCGGGCAGCGCGGAGACGTAGCGCGCGGCGACCTGCTCGAGGTCGGCCGTGCACGGCACCTCGAGGCCGAACGTGATGGCGCCGGTGAACGAGTGCACGATCGTGCTGGCGTGCGTCCACAGGAAGCTGCGCGTCGTCGACGGCCAGCGCTCGGGAGCGCCGAAGATCTCGAAGAGCTCCTCCTTGGTCTTGGCGTCGTAGTCGCGCCGTGCGGGATCGAAGTTGATCTGCGCCGTGACCGAGATCGCGTAGATCGGGCGCTCGGTCGGCTCGAACACGCTCAGCTCGAAGCGCAGCGTGGGCTGCGCGGCGAACGGCTCGTGGGCGACGCCGAGGACCTCGAACGTCACCTCGGGGCCGTAGTCGCGCGCATCCTCCGGCGGCTTGAGTGAGTCGGGCGTCAGGGTCATGCGACAACTCCAGCCTTGTGGCGAACGTACTCGAAGAACTTCGGGACGGCATCGGAGATCGCGTTGCCGCCGGAGATGCCCTCCCAGGTCGACTTGATCAGGCCGACGAGGCGGTAGCACTCGTCGATCGGCACGATCGCGTGGGTGTGCGCGCCGACCATGCGGTTGACGACGAGCGCCTCGGCGTCGGCCTCGAGGTCGCGCAGGATCGGGTTGAGCTCGACGAGCTTGTCCCAGCTCTCGAGGTGCAGCTCACACTCGGTCGCGCCGGCCGGGCTCGGATACAGCGCCACGACGGTGTTCGTGCCCGTCGAGCGCATGAAGAACGCGAGGCCCACGGGCAGCTGGAACGCAGCCCACAGCTCGTCGGGGAAGACGAAGTCGTCGAGCCACAGCGTGCGGTTGCCGACCGGGCAGTAGTTCTCCAGGCCGGACTTCATCGCCAGGCACGGCTCGCAGGCGCAGAGGATGCGCCGCTCGTTGAGTTCGAGCAGGTGGCGGTGCTCGTCTGACACCGGCATCCCGCACAGCTCGCACTTCTCGGTGTCCTTTACAGGCGCGGGCCGCGCTAGGCGGCCCAAACCCGACACGAGAGTGGAGGGCAGACGACCGCTGGCGGTCACGTACCCACGCCCGAGGGACACTCGGTGTACGGCGCATCGGCCATCGGCAGGCTCGTACCGCCGACCTGGACCATCGGCAGCGAGAGTCCCGCGGGACCACCCGTCGCCTGCTCCTCGGCCAGTCCGACGACGCCTTCGACCTCGAGCCCCAGGAGATCTGGTGCGACCTCGTCGATCGCATCACGCAACGCGTTCTCCAGCGTCGACGCGGATGCCGGACAGCCATCGCAGCTGCCCTGCAGCCTCAGCCGCGCGATGCCGTTCTCGACGCTCACCAGCTCGACGTTGCCGCCGTGGCCGGCGAGGAAGGGCCGGATGTTCTCCAGGCCCTGCAGGACACGCTCCTCCAGCGGCACCGGGAACAGGCCGTGGATCAGCAGCAGGCTCGATACGACACCGTCATCGAGCAGTGCTTCGCGGATCGGGAGGGCGGGCTCCCCGGCGTCCGCAAGGACGCCGAGGATCCGCTCCAGACCAGCTCCGTACAACTCGAGAACTGCGCCGATGAGCTCCTGTACGCGATTCTGCGCGACAGGGTCGGCGATCTCGTCGAGCGAGCCCAGGAGTTCCTGGACCCGCTCGACCAGCTCTTCAGGAGCTTGGTGCTCAGTAGCCACTAGGCCCTCAGCACATCCCCGTCGGCGTGTGCTGCACCTTCTTGACGCGGCCCTTGCCGGTGTACATGTGCACACCGCACGGAAGGCACGGGTCGAAGGAGCGCACAGCGCGCATGATGTCGATCCCCTTGAAGTTGTCCGGCCCGTTCTCCTCGAAGATCGGGGTGTTCTGGACAGCGTCCTCGTAGGGTCCCGGGGTCCCGAACTTGTCGCGCGGGTTCCCGTTCCACGGGGTCGGGGGATAGGGCTGGTAATTCGCGACCTTGCCCTTGCGAATGACCATGTGGTGGCTGATGACGCCGCGAGCGGCCTCATGGAACCCGCACGAGACGGCCTCCTCCGGAACGGTGAAGCTGTTCCAGGACTTGGTGCGCCCGGCACGGACCTCGACGAGGGCCTTCTCCAGGTTGTACAGACCGATCAGCGCGGAAATCGGCTGATGGTACGTACGGGCCCGGTCACGCTCGATGGCGTTGGACCACGGCGGGATCTTCCACTCGAGCTCCATCTCGGGCATGTTCAGCGACTTCGGCAGCACCATCTGGATGCTGTGACCCGTCGCCTTGAGGTACCCGAGATCGACGAGCCCGGCCTTGGCCGTGCACCAGTTGCGCGCGAACGGGCCGCCACCGGTGTCGGTCGCAACGTAGATGTCGTTGCGCTTGTCGTACATACGCGGGGCAGCGACCCACGAGTACTTGTCGTTGAAATCGCGCTTCTGCGGACGCGGCAGGGTCTGCTTGTTCCACGGGTGGCGCTTGTCCACCGGGTTCCCAAGCGGATCGTGCGTGACGAACGTCTCTTCCTGATCCCAATCGTCGAAGTACGAGTGGCCCAGGAGGATGCGCATCGCGAGGTTGATCTCGACCAGGTCGGTCGTGATCAGCTCGCCCTTGAAGACGAGGCCAGGCGTGATGAAACGCTTGCGGCCCCAGTCCGTCATGGTCTTGTACTCGTACGTCACGTACTCCGGGTCGTCGAAGGCGCCCCAGCAGATGATGTCCGTGTCGCGGTATCCGACGCGCTCGTACCCGGGCATGGCCTCGTAGAAGAAGTCATACAGGTCGTCGTGCATCGGGACCGTGCGCTTGATGTAGTCCATGTAGCGCATCAGCCGCACGTAGTAGTCGGTCATCGTCTGATGCGTGATGTCCGCGCTGCAGCCACCCGGCAGGATCGTCGAGGGGTGCGTGTGCCGGCCGCCGAAGAGGCAGTACATCTCACGCGTGTACCGGGCGACGCCGAGCGTCTCCAGGTAGAACGAACCCGTGAACGGGTTCAGCGCGCGCATGATGTCCGCGATCGTCTTGTAGCCGTGGATGTCCGAGTGCGGGGCCGAGGTGTTCTCAGCCTTCGCCAGGACGGACGGGTTGGTCTCCTTGACCATCTGCTCGCAGAAGTCCACGTTGGCCATGCAATCGTTGAAGATCGCGTGGTCGAACATGTAGTCCGCGGTCTCGGCGAGGTTGAACGCGTAGTCGCCGAGCTTCGGCGGCTTGACGCCATACGCCATGTTCTGGTTCAGACAGGAGACCGTACAGTGGTTGTCTCCGCAGATCCCGCAGATACGACTCGTGATGAAGTGCGTATCACGCGGATCGATGCCCTTCATGAAGATGTCGAATCCACGGAAGATCATCGAAGTGCTGTAGCACTTGTTGACCTTGCGGTTCGTGAAGTCGATCTCCGTGTGGATGCCGAGCGACCCGACGATACGGGTGATCGGGTCCCACGCCATCTCCTTGACTACGACCCCGGAGGTCGAGGTCGGTGTTTGAAGTGTCGCCATGTGTCTTGTCTCTCCCTTACTGCCAGTGCGGCGTGTAGCCGGTGGTGATCTCGTTACGGGGATGGCGCCACTCAGGCTCCTTGTCCCCGACCCGGTTGATCGAGTTGTTCCGGAAGTAGCGCAGCAGCGGGCCATACGTGAACTTGGCACCGTTGGACGAGAGCTTCGCCTTCGGGTCCTCGTCCATGAACGGCATGTACTTGTCGGGGAAGCCCGGCATCGTGCACGCCATGCAGATGCCACCCACGTTCGGGCAACCGCCGACGCCGCTCTGCCAACCGCGGACCGGAACGTTGCACTTCACGACCGGACCCTT
>JBBSLI010000037.1:0-46190 GCA_038255395.1 Solirubrobacterales bacterium | reverse complement strand
CCGGGCGCCCGAACCGTGCCTGACGCCCGCCGGCGCCCGCCCCGTGCCACCAGCACGAAGGCGGGTCACCGCCGACCGTCAGATCCCGGCCGGGCATCCCGGGATTCCACGCAGAACTTCCGGACGGCCGTACTAGCTTCCCGCCAGACGCTCCTTCAGCGTCACGAGGACGTCGACCGGCGTCGGGTCGGTTCCGCGCAGCACCGCGACGTAGAGCGACACGAGGTCGCCGAGCAGGACGAGCGAGAGCACGCGCTGGACCGTCGTATCGCCGCGCGACTGCACGACGTGGGTCCCGGTCGCGTTGTCGCCGATCAGCTCGCAGCTCAGCGCGATGCGCTCCTTGATGCGCGGGTGCGTGTCGCTGTCGTCGAGGAAGATCGCGGCGAAGCGCCCGAGCGACGGCGCGTCGGTCCAGCCGACGACCTCGTTGTGGCACAGCTCGGGCAGCTCGTGCTCGAACGCGGGGATCTTCGCGTTCTCGTTGAACTGCGTCTTCCAGCGGTACGCGATCGGCGACGTCAGGCCGGCGCCGGCGATCACGGGCACGCTGTCGTAGAGCGCGCGCGCGAGCGTCTTGGCCTCGGAGTCCTCGTCGCCCTTGGCGCCCCACTCGACGACGAGCTGTTCGAGGTGGTCGGCGGCGACGTCGATCTCCGAGCCCATGCGGGGGCCGGCGCCGCACAGCCGCGCGGCCTCGAGTGCGGCGACGGTCATGTACGCGACCGCGGCGCGCGGCTGGAAGCCGCCCGCGACCGGGATCACCGGCACGCCGTCGGCGCGCGCGATCTCGGCGAGCTTGCCGCCGCTCGTGACCGCCACGCGCTTGGCGCCGAGCGCGCCGGCCGCCTCGTAGCAGGCGAGCGTCTCCTCGGTCTCGCCCGAGTAGGAGGCGCACAGCACGGTCGTCTCGGGCGTCGTCCAGGCCGGCAGGCCGTAGGCGCGCGAGGCGAGGATCGGGCGTGAGGCGTGGTCGCCGAGCATCGCGCGGGCGAGCGCACCGCCGACCGCCGATCCGCCCATGCCCGCGACGATGAGGCCACCGGGCGAGTCCCACGGCTGCAGGTTGGCCGACTCCGCCTTCCACAACGCGTCGCGCAGGTGCTCGGGCAGGTCGACGATGTCGCCGAGCATGTCCGAGACGTCGACCGCGGCGATCGCCTCGGGGTCCAGCCGTAGATCGGTCGATTCAGAAGGCGAGGCCGCCATCGGGTACCTCCATGCCGGGAAACAGGCGCGCACCACGCGCGACGACGTTGTCAGAGCCGAGCACGACGTTCTCACCCAGCATCGCACCTCCGATGACCTGGCTGCGATCGCCGATCCGCGCGCCGGGGCCCACGATGCAGTCGCGCAGCACGCAGCCCGCGCCGATCTGGGCCCCGCGCAGGACGACCGCGCGCTCGACGATCGAGTTCTCGCCGACGACGACGTCGTCGCCGAGCACGGTCAGGCTGCCGACGTGCGCGCCGGCGGCGACGTGCGCGCCGGCGCCGACGATCGCCGGCGGGACCGCGCGGCCGGCGACGTGCGCGGACGGGTCGACATACAGGTGGCCGCCGCCGAGCTTCTCGGCGACGCCGGTGCGGACGTTGCCCGCGAGGATGTCGAACGTGGCCTGCAGGTAGCGCTCGGGCGTGCCGACGTCGATCCAGTAGGCGGCGTCGTCGACGAAGCCGTAGAGGCCGTGGTCGACGAGCGCCGGCCAGACCTCGCGCTCGATCGAGACGTTCCTGTCGGGCGCGATCAGGTCGAGCACCGAGCGCTCGAGGACGTAGGCGCCCGCCGAGATGAGGTTCGTGTCGAGCACCGCGTCGGCGGACGGCTTCTCGAGGAACTCGTCGACGGCGCCGTCCTCGCGCAGCTTGACGAGGCCGTAGCTCGAGGGGTCGGGGACGGGGACGAGGGCGAGCGTGCCGGTGGCGCCTGTCTGCTCGTGCTGTTCGATCTGGGCGGTGAGATCGATGTCGGTGAGGACATCGCCGTTGAGCATGAGAAAGCGGCCGTCGAGCAGGTCCTCGGCGAACTTCAGCGCGCCCGCCGTGCCGCGCGGATCGGGCTCCTCGACGAAGCGCAGCCGGATCCCGAATTGCGAGCCGTCACCGAGCACCTCACGAACCTTCGTCGCCTTGAAGCCACAGGACATGATCACGTCGTCGATGCCGTGGCCGCGCAGCCACTGCAGCATGTAGACCATCATCGGGCGATCGACGAGCGAGACGACCGGCTTGGGCAGTGTCGAGGTGAGCGGCCGCAGCCGGGTTCCCTCTCCGCCCACGAGGATCACCGCCTGCATGTGATCGCAGCTCGGAGCGTCATCAGCTCAAGGATGTCAGCGTTCCGCGACCGATGCCCTCGTAGGTCAATCCCGCCGCGGCGACCGCCTCGCGATCGAGCGCGTTGCGGCCGTCGAGCACGAGCGTCCCGGCCATCCGGTCGGCGACGAGGTTCCAGTCCAGGCCGACGAACTCCTCCCACTCCGTGACGATCACGACGGCGTCGGCGCCCTCGATCGCGTCCAGCGCGCCGGAGGCGAAGTGCACGCCGCGGATCAGCCGCCGCGCCTCCTGCTCGGCGACGGGATCGTAGACGCGGACCTTCGCGCCGTCGGCCTGCAGCCGCGCGCTCAGCACGAGCGACGACGCCTCGCGCATGTCGTCGGTGTTGGGCTTGAAGGCCAGCCCGAGCAGCGCGATGGTCGTGCCGACGAGCGAGCCGAGGTGCTTCTGCAGCTTGCTGATCACGCGCCGCTTCTGCAGCTCGTTGACCTCGATGACGGCATTGAGCAGCTGGAAGTGATAGCCCGAGTTGCCGGCGAGCTGCTTGAGGGCGTTGACGTCCTTGGGAAAACAGGATCCGCCAAAGCCGATGCCGGCCTGCAGGAACTTCTGCCCGATCCGGTCGTCGAGCCCCATCCCGCGCGCGACCTCGATGACGTCGGCGCCGGTCTCCTCGCAGACGTTGGCGATCTCGTTGATGAACGAGATCTTCGTGGCGAGGAAGGCGTTGGAGGCGAGCTTGACCATCTCCGCCGACGCGATGTCGGTGCGCACGAGCGCAGCGTCGAGCGGTGCGTACAGGTCGACGACGGCGTCGCCGGCCCAGTCGCCGTCGTCGCCGACGACGACGCGGTCGGGGTCGAGGAAGTCCTTCACCGCCGAGCCCTCCTTGAGGAACTCGGGACAGGAGACGTAGGAGAGGCCCGTCTTGCCGTTCTCGGCGAGGACGCGCTTGATCGAGGCGCCCGTGCCCGCGGGCACGGTCGACTTCATCACGAGCGCATGGCGGTCCGACGCGGGGATCGCCTCGACGACCGCGTGGACCGCCGACAGGTCGGCGTCGCCCGAGTACGTCGGCGGCGTGCCGACGGCGATGAACAGCAGCCGCGCGTGCTCGAGCGCGTCGGCGATGTCGGTCGAGAAGTGCAGCCGCGCGCGGTTGTCGGCGACCATCTCGGCCAGGCCGGGCTCGTAGATCGGGATCTCCCCCGCCTCGAGGCGCGCGACCTTGTCGGCGTCGATGTCGATGCAGTGGACGTCGCTGCCGAGGTGCGCGAAGCCGGCGGCGGTGACCAGGCCGACGTAGCCGGTCCCGATGACGCCGATGGGCTGACGATCGTCGCTCATGAGGCCGGGCAGGTTACTGGCCGACGCGGACCAGCGACCGTGCCACGGCCAGCATCTGAGCGTTCGACAGGCGGCCCGAGAGGGTGTTGGAGACCCAGTACACGGCGCGTCTGGTGCGCCACGCGACGATCCGGATGCGCCCGCCGTCGCTGTAGACGCTGTACGTGCGCCCGCGCATGCGCCGCGTCGTGCGCGGCCCCTTGAGGATCGGCGGCGAGCGCCATGTCGTGCCCTGGACGCCGTAGTACTGGCCGCTGTCGCCCTGCGAGAGCACGATCCGGTAGGCGCGGTGCGAGCCGCCGCCGTTGTGCTCGATGTCGTAGGCGCGCGGGCTCTCGCGCACGTAACCGCCTTGCGACAGCCGCGTGCGCGGGTAGACGACCGGCAGCCCCGTACCGAGCTTGGCGGCGATCGGCAGGACGTGGTTCTCGCCGCCGACGCGGTCGCTGACGACGCCCCGCGCCGACGACGGCCCGGCGCCGCGGTCGCGTCTCGCGCCGCCCGTGCGCTTGCGCGGAGCGGGCGCGCGAGCCTGCTTGACCTGCCTGATCGCCCGCCGCAGGCGTTGCGACGACACCACGAGCGACTCGTCGGAGCGGCGCTCGGTGGCCGGGAACGGCACCTCCTGCACCGGGTGCCGCGACGACGCGTACACGAGCTTCAGCAGGCCGAAGATCTTCGCGTTGCTGGCGTCGGCGAGATCGCTCTCGGAGTAGTCGGCGAAGATCTTCAGCAGCGCCTCGCGATCCCCGATCGCCTGCGACACCGCGATCTGGCCCTTCGCCTGGCGCAGGAAGTCCTGCTGGCGCGACGCGCGCACGAAGTCGTCGTCGAGATGACGGAAGCGCACGTAGTCCAGCGCGTCTGAGCCGCACACCCGCTGGTAGCCGGGCGCGAGGTCGATCGTCGCGTAGTTCTCGGTGCTCTGCACCGGCGGGTCGTTGTCGTTGAAGTAGCGCCGGTCGACGTCGACGTAGACGCAGCCCAGGCGGTTGACGGCGCGCCGGAAGCCGCCGAAGTTGACACCGACCACGTGGCTGACGTCGAAGCCCATGCCGTTGACCGTCTGGACGGCGAGCTTCGCCCCGCCCGTGGCGTAGGCGCCGTTGATCCGCCCGCGCCCGTGGCCGGGGATCGGCACGACGAGGTCGCGCGGCAGCGACATCACCGCGGTGCCGCGATCGGGGTCGAGGTGGACGACCATCATCGTGTCCGAGCGGATCGGCAGCCCGGCCTTCTGGTCGCCGTAGCGCCGGTCGGTCCCCAGGACGAGGATCGACTGTGCCCGGTCGGGCGCGACGTCGCGGAGGACCGCTCCGATGTCGCCTCCGTCGGGGGGCGCAGGACGCAGCCCGAGCTCCTTGTCGAGGATCGATATCCAGACGCCGACGAAGCCGCCGACCGTCAGCGCGACCACGAGCAGGCCGCCGAGCGCGAAGCGCCTTCCCATCGCGCGCCCGGGCCGTGGCGGATCGTCGGCGCGGTCGTCGCGACGGCGGCGCAGCAGGCTACTGACCGACCCTCTGCAGGGAGCGGGCGATGTCCATCATCTGCGCGTTGCTGAGGCTGTGCGAGAGCGTGTTGGAGACCCAGTAGACGGCCTTCGGCGTCTCCCACGCGATGATCCGGATCCTGCGTCCGTCGAAGTAGCGCTTGTACGTGCGCTTGCGCATGCGCACCTCGTCGGTGGGGTTGTCGAGGATCGGTGGCGCCTTCCAGGTCATGCCCTGCACACCGTAGTACTGGCCGTTATCGCCCTGCGAGAGCACGAGCCGGTAGGCGCGGTACTTGTGGCGGCCGCGGTCGTAGATGTCATACAGGCGCGGGCTGTCGCGCTGGTAGCCGCCGCGGCCGATGATCGCCTTGGGGAAGTAGATCGGCAGCGTGCGCTGCTTGCTCGCCAGCGTCAGGACGTGGTTCTCGCCCGCCTCCTTGCGCAGCACGAGCCCCGGCGCCAGCGACTTCTTGGACTTGATCTGCTTGGGCTTCTTGCGCTTCTGCTGCTGCTCGGCGGCGGCCTTCGCCGCAGAGCCGATGCCGACGTCGATGAACTCGTCGACGGTCTTGATCAGGTTGTCGTTGGAGATCTCGACGAACTCCGGGTCCGAGCCCTGGCCGGCGCGGAACTTCACCTCGTGGATCGGGTTCTTCGAGGACTCGTAGGCGAGCTTGATGAGCCGCAGGATCGCCGCGTCGTTGTCGCGCGCGATGTCGGTGTCGGTGTAGCGGCCGAAGATCTTCAGCAGCTCGTTGCGGTCGCCGAAGACCTTGCCCAGCCCGATCTGGTCCTTTGCCTGGCGCAGGAAGTCCTGCTGGCGCGCGGCGCGGACGAAGTCGTCGTCGGTGTGGCGGTAGCGCACGTAGTCCAGCGAGTCCGAGCCGCAGAGCTTCTGATAGCCGGGCTTGAGATCGATCGTCGCGTAGCCGCTCGGGCCGCCGCGATCGTTGAAGTAGCGCCGGTCGATGTCGACGAAGACGCAGCCCAGGCGGTTGACCGCGCGCTGGAAGCCGTTGAAGTTCACGTTGACGACGTGGCTGATCGGGATGTTGAGCAGGCTCTTGACCGTGCGCACGGTGAGCTTGGGCCCGCCGAGCGCGTAGGCGGTATTGATCTTGTTCGTGCCGAAGCCGGGGATCGCGACCTTCAGGTCGCGCGGGATCGACATCACCGCCGTCGCCTCCTTGTCGGGATCCAGGCGCACGACGATGATCGTGTCCGAGCGCGGCGGCTCACCCTTGGTCTGGCCGTAGCGGCGGTCCGAGCCGAGCACGAGGATCGTCTGCGGGCCGCCGGGCTGCACCTCGTCGAGCTCGTTCTCGATGCCGGGGATCGGCGTCGAGTTGCGCTGGAAGACCTCGATCGTCTCGTGCACCTGCAGCAGCACGGCGCTCGCGACCGCCGTCGCCGACAGCGCGATCACGAGCACCGCTCCGAGCAGGAACTTCTTCCACATCCCCCAGCTGAGCCCCGACCCCGCCTCGCCCTCGTAGACGCTCACGCGGTCAGCCCTCCGTCGACGGCGCGCAGCGGCGGGCGGCCGGACACGCGCTCGTCGCGCTCGAGCCATTGGGGCAGTCCGAGCACGAAGTCGCGCAGCGCCTGGCGGTAGCGGGCGAGCGACTCGATCGAGACCCACTCCTCGGGGCCGTGATGGCCGCCGCCGGTGGGCCCGAACTCGACCGCGGGAACGCCCGCCTCGAGGAACGAGATCGCGTCCGAGGCGCCGTCGCGGCCGACCGACACGGCCTCGTCGTCGAGCGAGTTGGAGACCGCATCGCGCAGGGCGCGCACGTACGGGTTGGAGCGCGACACCTTCGCCGGCGCGCGCTGGAAGGTCTTGACGATCCGCACGTCGTCACCGAGCGCGCGGATGTCGGCGAGGATCTCGCCGGGGTCCTGACCGGGTAGGAAGCGGATGTCGACGTCCATCGTGCAGCGGTCGGGCACCTTGTTGAAGGCGTCTCCGCCGACGATCCGCGCGATGTTGATCGACGGCCGGTCGAAGAGGTCTGACGACTCGCGGCTGAAGCGTAGGGTCTCGATGCGACGGAACATGTCGTAGGCCTTGAGGATCGCGTTGTCGCCGAGCCAGGGCGTGGACCCGTGGGCGGCGGTTCCGCTGACTTCGACGCGGATCGCCAGAACCCCCTTCGCCTGGACGCCGATGTGCAGGTCCGTCGGCTCGCCCGTGATGGCGAAGTCGCCGCGCAGGCCCTCCTCGACGAGCGCTTCTGTGCAGCGGAAGTCGAGGTTGTCGGACTCCTCGTCGGGCACGCAGATGAAGCGCACCCGGACCTTGCCGTTGGCGGCGATGTCGTGGACGGCGCACATCATCGCCGCCAGCCCGCCCTTCATGTCGTAGGCGCCGCGGCCGATCAGGCGGTCGCCCTCGATGCGCGGCTGGAACTGGTGCGCGTGCGCGGGCACGACGTCGACGTGGCCGTGGAGAATCACGCAGGGGCCATCCACCGGGCCGACGTCGGCCAGCACCACCGGCAGACCGCCGAACTCGCGCCCCGTCACCGGGACCTCGCGGGCTTCGAGCCAACCCTTCACGAAGCCGACCGCTGCGCGCAGGCCATCGCTGGTGGACGTGTCGTAGGTGATCAGCCTCTCGGCCAGGACCCGTTCGTCCATCGCTGGCAGGCAGCTTAATCGACTCGGCCCGCAAACGCCTGACCTCAGCCTCGAGTCGAGGGTCACCCTCGTCGTCCCGGGGCCATTGCGGGCACCGGCCGGTGCGCGCTCTCGCGTCGAGGTTGCGAGATCCCGCACGTCGATCCGTCACTGCTCGGGGGTGTGGCCGGCGCATCCGTGGCCCAGGATCCGCAGAACCAATACGGGCGATCCGGCCCGGTGCGTCAGGGACGACGTGCCCATCGGCGTTCACACACGGAGGGGAAGTTCATGAGCACACCTGCCAGAAACGGCCTGCCGCGCGCCCGCATCGCCCTGGCGGGAGCCGCACTATCGCTGCTGCTCGGACTCGGCGCCGGCTCTGCGCACGCCGCGCCCGGACCTGCCATCTACGCCAACGGCCTGCACGTGCCGGCCGGCGGACTCGTCGATCCCGACAATCGCGTCTGGGTGTCCGACCACAACGGCGGCTTCTGTCGCGTCGGCGCTCCGGACGACCGCGGCCCCGGCACGATCGAGCATCCCTCGACCCCGGGCGAGCCCGCGAGCGTCCCGCGCACGTGCCTCGGCGGCCTGCTGCCCGACGCCGCACCCGGACCGGACGCAGCCGGCCAGCCCGCGTTCTCAGACCCCACCCCCGAGCTTCCCGGCAGCGGCGACGAGCTCGCCCTGATCCCGGACGGCGCTTCTCCGAGCATGGACGTCTGGCGCGCGCGCTGGAATCCGCACACGCGCCTCTTCGAGGCCGATCCCGAGAACGACGTCATCGCGATGAACGCGGACACCGGCGAGGACCGCCCGCGACCGACCGCCGTCAGCGTCGCCCCCGACGGCAACGCGTACGTCGTCTTCCAGCGTTCCTCTTCGATCCAGCGCATCGTCGCTCCCGACAGCACGACCCCGCGCGTCGAGCTCGTCGGCCACACCGCCGACGGCGTCGGCACGGCGGCCATCGCCGCGGGCTACGGCCCCCTGGGTCCGATGGCCCCGCCCACGGTCTACGTCGCAGAGGGCACGGGCGTGCGTCAGATCGCCGGCGTGCTCGGAGACGCCGCGACCACCACGAGCCCGTCGCCGTTCAGCGCCGGCGCGCCGGGCGTCGTGGTCGGCACGCTCGCCTACGAGGCGACGGACGCGGTCAGCGGCCAGGGACGGCTCTTCGCCGGCACCGCCGAGGCCGCGGCGCCGCTCGTCCTGCCCGGCCCCGACCGCCTCCTGCGGCTGCAGTCCGGCGACGCCCCCGTGGTCGTCGCGACCGGCTTCAGCACGATCGGCGGCTTGGCGATCCGCCCGGCCGACGGCGCGCTGTTCGCCTTCGACGATCCCGCCCTCGCGATGGAGACCGAGCCGCTCGGCCGCGGGCGGGCGTTCGTCATCGGCGAGCCGTTCACCCAGATCGCCGGCGGCCCGTCGACCCCTGAGGGTCAGCCCGCGCTCGATCCCGAGTACACGGCCGACGCCACGCCGACGTTCACGTACGCCGGCGAGTTCGCCCGCCAGTGCTCGCTGACGCCCGCCGACGCCACCACGAACGTCTGGCAGAGCTGCGACGAGACAACGTACACCGCCTCCGGCCCCGCTGCCGGCGGCGGTCTGGCCGACGGCCGCTACCGCTTCGCCGTGCGCTCGGTCGACGGGACGCGCATCGGTCGCGCCGACACGCGCACCTTCACGGTCGACACCGTCGCGCCGTCGGCGACGCCGCTGATCCTCAACCCCAAGCCGGACAGCAACCACCTGCGCGCGCCGCGCTTCTCGTTCGACAACGACGACCCGGCCGAGGCCGAGCTCGGCTACCAGTGCCGGATCGACGGCGCCGCGTACGCCCCCTGCGAGGAGGGTCTCGCCGACTCGCCGGCCGCAGACGGCGAGCACACGCTGCAGATCAAGCTCGTCGACGGCGCCGGCAACGTCGGCACCGTGCAGTCCGACAGCGCCCCGACCGTCGCCGATGACCCCGCGACGACGGAGGTCGACGAGAACGCGCTCAGCTCCGGCGCCGAGCCGACGACCTACAACGTCGGCATCGACCCCGCTGCGGGCGACAGCACCCCCGGCGACTACGCGGACATGACGCACCCGACCTCCGCCGTGGTCTACGGCGAGGGGCTGCACGTCTCGACCGGCGCGATGGAGGATCCGGCCGGACGCATCTGGGTCACCGACCACAACGCCGGCTTCTGCCGCATGACCGACCCGACGATCGACGCAGCCGGCCGCATCGAGCATCCCGAGCTCCCCAACCGGCCGCGCACGGAGGCGCGGACCTGCCTCGGCGGCCTGCTGCCCGACGCCGGCCCCGGCGCCGACGCCCCCGGCCCGCCGACGTTCGTCGACCCGACGCCCAAGCGGCCCGGCAACGGCGACGAGGTCGTCCTGATCGCCGACGGCTTCGCGGGGAGCAACTTCCTCGTGCGCCTGCGCTGGGACCCGGGCACGGAGCTGTTCGAGTACCTCGACCAGATCACCGTGCCCGCCATCGACCGTCCCGTCCAGGATCGTCCGCGCCCCGTGACGACGCAGGTCGGTCCCGACCCGGACGGCATCGACGGGCCCAAGCAGCCCTCGGTGTTCTTCGTCAGCAAGCGCGACACGTACATCGGCCGCGTCGACCAGCCGGCGTCCGACGACCCCAGCGTCCACGTCGCCGGCCACGTCAGCGACGGCGGCGACCGTGCCGAGGTGCTGGCCGTCGGCCGGCGCACCGCGAACGGTGAGCAGCATCCGGTCATCTATCTCGTCGACCAGAACGGCGTCGGACGGCTCGACGATCCGCGGATCGAGGGTGAGCCCGACGCCCCGGCGACCCTGGCGGCGAGCACCGTCGCGATCGCGACGGTGACGAACGCGAGCGCCCTGGCGTTCGACCTCAGGCGCGACCTGCTGTACGTGGGCACCGCCGAGGCGATCGTCACGGACGCGGCGGGCAACGAGATCGGGACCAACCCCGGCAGCGACCGCCTGCTGCGCGTCGACCCCACGACGATGGCGCCGGTCGGCGACGCGATCAGCGGCTTCAGCATGGTCGGCGGCATCGGCCTGCGCAACGACGGGCGCATCCTCGTCGTCGACGACCGCGCGCTGCTCGATCCGGCGGAGCCGCCGGCGCTGGGCGTGATGTACCAGGTCGGCAACCCGGCCGCCCGCATCACGAGCGGTCCGTCAGATCCGGGCGACGACGCCCTGGACCCGGCGTACACGTCGAGCCCGACGCCCGCGTTCGGGCTTGCCGGCGACACGCCGCGCCAGTGCTGGGTGCGCCCGGCGAACTCGACGGCGCCACCGGTCTGGCAGGCGTGCGACGGCACGTCGATCACGACCGCGTCGCTGGCCGACGGCGACTACCAGCTGACGGTGCGCTCCACCGCCGGCTCGACGCCCGCGAACATCGACGAGACGACGCGCTACGTCCCGGTGACGAAGCGCTTCACCGTCGACACGGTGGCGCCCGCCCGGCCCAGCGTCACCGACGTGCAGCCCAGGGCAGCCGACAACATCACGAGCGCCGCGCCGTACTTCACCTTCGCGGGTGAGAACGGTGCCGGCTACTCGTGCGTGCTCAACGGCACGACGAAGAACCCCTGCCGCCCGGGCCGGACGTTCCCGCTCGGCGGGACCCCGGCGGTGCGCAGCGGCGCCAACACGATGACGATCAGGGCGATCGACAAGGCCGGCAACCAGAGCGCCGTCTCCCCCACGTTCAGCTTCAACGCTGACGCGGAGATCCCGACCGTGACGATCTCCTCCCCGGCGGAGGGGCAGGTCACCGGCACCGAGGCGCGCTTCGTGTTCAAGGCCTCGTCGGCCACGGGCACGACGTACGGCTGCCGCCTGGACGGCGTGACGTTCACGCGCTGCGACGGTCCGTCGGACGCAGGCGGAGCGGGCCGGCCGTACGCGGTCGAGAACCTCGCGGACGGCAGCATCGCGGTGACCTACCGCGACCTGACGGTGAGCGAGCACCACTTCCAGGTGCACGCCTCAGACCCGCACCGCAACGTCAGCCCCAACGCGTCGCGCACGATCCGCGTGGACACGAGCGCGCCTGTCGCCCTCGTCGACGCACCCGCGCCGAACGAGACGACCGGCCGCGCCACGACCCTGCGGTCGCACATCGATCCGACGACGATCGGCGCCGGCGAGACGAACACGCTCGCCTGCACCCTGACGCGCGACGGCACGCCGGTGGCGCTGCCCGAGTGCGACGGGGAGATCGCCGTGAGCGGGCTGCAGAACGGTCCGCACACGTTCACGGTGCAGGCGACCGACAGCGCCGGCAACGCCGGGCCGATCGGCACGCGGACGTGGACGGTGGACGGTGACGGGCCGGTCATCACGATCGTCCAGCAGGGCACGGGGTTCCTGGTCGCGCCGACGTTCACGATCACGACCAACGAGGCGGCGACGCTGGAGTGCCGCTACGACGCCCGCCCGCTGCAGCCCTGTGCGACGGTCAACGGTGCCAATCTCGGCCCGGGCCAGCACACGCTGACCGTCGTCGCGACGGACACGTTCGGCAACGTCTCCCAGGCGTCGCGGGACTTCACGCTCGTGTTCGCCAACTCCGCGAACACGGTCGTGCCGGCCACGGTGACGCGGGCGTCGGTGCTGCGGGCCGGCCTGCCGGTGACGTTCACGGCCGACGCGGGCACGGAGCACGCGCGCTTCCGGATCTTCCGGGTCGTCCAGCGCACGGGCCCGGCACGGGCCGCCTCCAAGAAGCGGGTCTCCTACAAGCGCGTCGCGACGGTGAAGCGGTCGACGCCGGCGCCCGGCGTCTACAAGCGCAAGCTCAACGAGCGCGCCGTCCGCCGGGCCCTGACGCCCGGCCTGTACCGGGTGGAGACGCGCCTGAAGAGCAGGACCGGCGGCTACGGCGATGCCGCCTACAGGCAGGTGCGCGTCAAGCGCGCCGCGGGGGCCAAGCGCAGGTAGGCGCCCGGCGGACACAGCGCCAGCACCCAGCGCGAACGGCGCGGTCATCTCCAGAGGCCGCGCCGTTCGTCGTTGCGGGTAGCGTGTCTGCGATGGCGGGCCGCATCGTCCTGTTCGGGGCCACCGGCTACACCGGCGAGCTGACCGCCCGCGCGCTCGTCGCACGCGGTGGCGCACCGGTGCTCGCGGGACGCTCGCGCGAGCGCGTCGAGGCGCTCGCCGCCGAGCTCGGCGGCCTCGAGCCGGCGGTCGCCGACGTCGGCCGGCCGGAGACGATCCGCGCACTCCTGGAGCCCGGCGACGTGCTCGTCTCGACCGTCGGCCCGTTCGTGCGCTGGGGCCGCGCCGCCCTCGACGCGGCGATCGACGCCGGCGCGCACTACATCGACTCCACCGGCGAGCCGCCGTTCATCCGCACGGTCTTCGAGGACCACGACGCAGCGGCGCAGGACGCCGGCGCCGGGCTGCTGACCGCGTTCGGCTACGACTACGTGCCCGGCAACCTCGCCGGCGCGCTGGCGCTGCGCGATGCGGGCGAGCGCGCGGTCAGCGTCGACATCGGCTACTTCGTCAGCGCTGGTGCGGCACCCAGCGGCGGCACCCGCGCTTCGGCGGCCGGGATGCTCGCCGAGCCGGCCTACGCCTTCGCGGGCGGGCGGCTGGTGACCGAGCGCACGGCCCGTCGCGTGCACTCCTTCGACGGCCGGCCGGCGGTCTCGATCGGCGCGACCGAGCAGTTCGCGCTCCCGCGCGTGCACCCCGGTCTGCGCGACGTGCGCGTCTGGCTGGGCTGGTTCGGCCCGGCCTCGCGCCCGCTGCAGGCGATCTCCGCGGCGACGTCGCTGGCGACGCGGCTGCCCGGCGTGCGCGGCGCGATCGAGGCGACGGCGGGCCGGCTCGTGAAGGGCTCGACCGGCGGCCCCGACGCCGCGGCGCGCGCGCAGGCACGCTCGTTCATCGTCGCGCTGGCCTCCGACGCGGCCGGCGTCCCGCTGGCCGAGGTTCGCCTCGAGGGCGACAACCCGTACGACTTCACGGGCGCGCTGCTGGCCTGGGGCGCGATCGCCGCCGCGGGCGGCGCCCTGCGCGGCGCGGGCGCGCTCGGACCGGTCGACGCGTTCGGCCTCGACGCGCTCGAGGCAGGCGTCGCCGCGGCCGGCATCGCGCGCCGCACGTGACGGGACCGCGCCAGCCGCGCGCTCTTGACACGTGAGTGAGTGATCACTTACGGTAGCGGCCAGCGTGCTTGCGCCACTTTCCCGCCTCGTCACCGCCCAGCCGCGCCGCGTGCTGATCGCGACCGTCGTCTTGCTCGTGGTGGCGATCGGCGTCGGCGCCCCCGTGGCGAGCAGGCTGTCGGTCGACCCCGACCTCGACTTCGTCGACCCGCAGGCCGAGAGCAACGTCACCTACGAGCAGCTGCGCGAGGCCGTCGGCCGCGGGCTGAGCCCCGGGATCGTCGTGCTCGTCTCCTCCAGCGGACCCGTCCGCGGCGTGCGGGGAGCGGCGAAGCTGCGCGACGTCGTGGAGCGGATCGAGGCCGACCCCGGCGTCGGCAGGACGGCCTCGGCGCTGAGCGATCCGCGGCCGCGCAGCCCCTTCGTCTCGCGCGACGGCAGCGCGAGCTTCGTCGCGGTCTACGTGCGCGCGGGCCGCGACGGCGAGCAGACGGGGCTGCGCATCGACACGGCCGTCGGCGACGAGCCGGGCGTGAAGGTCGGCGGCCTCGCCGTCGCCGGGCCTGCGGTCGGCGATCAGGTCTCCGAGGACCTCGCGCGGGCCGAGATGCTCGCCTTCCCGCTGCTGTTCGTGCTGTCGCTGATCGTGTTCCGCGGTGCGATCGCGGCGCTGCTGCCGCTGTTCGTCGGCCTGCTGACGATCATGACCACGTTCCTGGGCCTGCGGCTCTTCGACGAGGCGACGGCGCTGTCGATCTTCGCGCTGAACCTCGCGATCGGCCTCGGGCTGGGCCTCTCGATCGACTACTCGCTGTTCATCCTGTCGCGCTATCGCGAGGAGATGTCGCGCGACGGTCCCGGCCGCGAGGCGCTGTTGCGCACGCTGCGGACCGCCGGACGGACGGTCGTCTTCAGCTCGCTGACGGTCGCCGCGGCGATGCTCTCGCTGCTCGTCTTCCCGCAGCGCTTCCTGTACTCGATGGCGATCAGCGGCTCGATCACGGCGCTCGGCGCGGGGCTCATCTCGCTGACCGCGCTGCCGGCCCTGCTGATGGTGCTCGGCCCGCGCGTCGACGCGTTCGCGCCCAAGCGCTGGCGCCACCGCGAGGGCGATCCGCGCAGCGGCTTCTGGTATCGCCTGTCGCACATGGTCATGCGCCGGCCGGTGCTCGTCGCGGTCACGACCGCGACCGTGCTGATCGCCGCCGGCACGCCGTTTTTGCGGATCGAGTTCACGGGCGTCGACGCGAGCGTGCTGCCCGACAGCTCAGAGCCCAAGCAGGTCGACACGGCATTACGCGAGGACTTCCCGGCGGGCCGCACGTCGCCGCTGCACATCGCGCTGACCGCGCCATCCGCTGCCGGCGGCGAGGTCCGTGCCTATGCCGAGCGACTCGAGGCGCGCGCGGACGTCGCGGAGGTCGATCCGCCGCGGGTCGTCGCCCCCGGCCTGTGGCTGATCAGCGCCGTCCCGACCGCGGGCGCGCTGGAGAAGCCGACGCTGAAGCTCGTCGAATCGGTGCGCGCGGGGCAGGCGGATCCCGCCCACCCGGTGCGGGTCGCCGGCGAGGCGGCACGCTTCGTCGACCAGCGCGCCGGGCTCGCCGACCGGCTGCCCTGGGCGATCGCCGTGCTGGCGATCACGACGCTCGTGATCCTCTTCGTGATGACGGGCTCGGTCGTGCTGCCGGTCAAGGCGCTCGTCATGAACGCGCTTGGGTTGAGCGCGACGTTCGGCCTGCTGGTGTTCGTCTTCCAGGACGGCCGGCTGGAGGGACTGCTCGACTACACCAGCCAGGGCGGGCTGGAGATCACGCAGCCGCTCGTGCTGCTGGCGATCGCGTTCGGGCTGAGCACCGACTACGGGGTGTTCCTGCTGACGCGGATCAAGGAGGCGCGCGACGCCGGCGCCTCCAACGACGAGGCGGTCGCGATCGGGATCCAGCGCACGGGCCGGATCGTCACGGCGGCCGCGCTGCTGCTCGTCGTCGCGATCGGCGCGTTCGCGACGTCGGAGATCGTGTTCATCAAGCAACTCGGCCTCGGCACGGCCGCCGCCGTCGCGATCGACGCGACGATCGTGCGCGCGCTGCTCGTGCCCGCGCTCATGAAACTGCTGGGCGAGCGCAACTGGTGGGCGCCGCGCCCGCTCGCGCGGTTGCACGCGCGACTGGGTCTCAGCGAGACCTAGAAGACGAAGAGGCCGTAGAGGAACATGCCCAGCAGCGCCGCGACCGCGATCCTCAGGGCGTCGTCACGCTCGCCCTGGGTGTGGCGCACGACCGCGATGACGACCCCCGCGAGCGGAAGCGCGACGGCGACGATGTAGGGGAAGGCGACGCGCAGGCGGTCGAGCATTGCGCTGCAGGCTTGCATACCGGCGTGCGTCGCGCCCGCAGGCTGGCGGCGACGGAGGGAAGCGGCGACGGAGGAGGAGGCGGCGGCGACCGCGCGCGATCCCGGGTGTGGCACCGCAGGGGCGGATAGGGCACCTCAGGTGCCACCCGTCCCCCCTACTTCGAGCTGCCGCCCTCCGCGATCTGGATGAACGCCTCCCAGCGGCGCTTGTCGCGCGCCGCGCGGCGCTGCTCCTCGGTGCCCGCCTCCGCCGACCCGTACGCCTCCTCGGCGCGCTTGAGCTTGTCGCGCAGGTCGCCGGCGTCGAGCGATTCGGGCTTGTGCGCCTCCTCGACGAGGATCAGCACGCCATCGGCCGAGACCTGGACGTAGCCCTCGCCCTGCGCAAACCGCACGATGTCGCTCTCGGAGTCACCGCGGTACAGCCGCAGCTCGGTCGGCTCGAGGATGCCCAGCAGCGGCTGGTGGCGGGCCAGGATGCCGATCGAGCCCGTCTTCGTCCGTGTCGAGATCTGGGTGACCTCGTCGTCGAAGCACGAGCCTTCGGGCGTCAGCACCTCGGTGCGAAATGGGGTCTTGGCCATGTGCCGCGCCTAGTCCGACTTCTTGCCGCCGGCGGCCTCGATGACGGCGTCGATCGTGCCCTTCAGGAAGAACGCCGACTCCGGCACGTCGTCGTGCTGGCCGTCGATGATCTCCTTGAAGCCGCGGATCGTCTCGGCGATCGGGACGTACGCGCCGTCGACGCCGGTGAACGCCGTCGCGACGAAGAACGGCTGTGACAGGAAGCGCTCGACGCGGCGCGCCCGGCCGACGATGAGCTTGTCCTCGTCAGACAGCTCGTCGATGCCGAGGATCGCGATGATGTCCTGCAGCTCCTTGTAGCGCTGCAGGATCTCCTTGACGCGGTTGGCGACCGTGAAGTGCTCCTCGCCGACGATGTCGGGCTTGAGGATCGTCGAGGTCGAGTCCAGCGGATCGACGGCCGGATAGATGCCCTTCTCGGAGATCGCCCGCGAGAGCACCGTCGTGGCGTTCAGGTGCGCGAACACGGACGCGGGCGCCGGGTCGGTGAGGTCGTCGGCGGGGACGTAGATCGCCTGCACCGACGTGACCGAGCCCTCGCGCGTGGACGTGATCCGCTCCTGCAGCTGGCCCATCTCCGTCTCCAGCGTGGGCTGGTAGCCGACCTGCGACGGCATCCGGCCCAGCAGCGCCGAGACCTCCGAGCCGGCCTGCACGAAGCGGAAGATGTTGTCGATGAACAGCAGCACGTCCTGGCCGCCCTGCTCGCGGAAGTACTCCGCCATCGTCAGGCCCGAGAGCGCGACGCGCATGCGCGCGCCGGGCGGCTCGTTCATCTGGCCGAAGACGAGCATCGTCTTGTCGATGACGCCCGACTCCTTCATCTCCAGCCAGAGGTCGTTGCCCTCGCGCGAGCGCTCGCCGACGCCGCAGAAGGCCGACAGGCCGCCGTGCTCCTGGGCGAGGTTGTTGATGAGCTCCTGGATCAGCACGGTCTTGCCGACGCCGGCGCCGCCGAACAGGCCGACCTTGCCGCCCTTGGCGTACGGCGCGAGCAGGTCGACGACCTTGATGCCGGTCTCGAACATCTCCGTCGTCGGCATCAGGTTCTCGACGTTCGGCGCCGGGCGGTGGATCGGCCAGCGCTCGGTGAACTCGACCGGGCCGCCCTCGTCGATCGGCTCGCCGAGCAGGTTGAAGATCCGCCCCAGCGTCCCCTCGCCGACCGGCACCGTGATCGGGCCGCCGGTGTCGACGACCTCGGTGCCGCGCGCCAGGCCGTCGGTCGTGTCCATCGCGACCGCGCGGACGCGGTCGTCGCCGAGGTGCTGCTGGACCTCGCAGACGAGCGTCGCGCCGTCGCCGCGGTCGATCGTGATCGCGTTGTAGATCGCGGGCAGCTCGCCCTCGGCGAACGTCGCCTCGATGACGACGCCCTGGATCTCCTCGATCCGGCCGACGGCGCCCTTGTCGGTGGTGCTGCTGCCTGCTGTTTCAGTGGTGGCCATGAGTTCTCCTAAGGGTTAAGTGAGGCTCTCCGCACCGGCCACCACTTCCATGATCTCCTGGGTGATCTCGGCCTGGCGGGCACGGTTCATTTCAAGTGTCAGATCCTCGATCAGCTCGCCGGCGTTCTCGGAGGCGTTGCGCATCGCGGTCATCCGCGCGCCGTGCTCGGAGGCGGTTGATTCCAAGAGGGCGCGGTAGACGGAGATCTCGACGTAGTCGGGGATCAGGCGGGCGAGGATCTCCTCGGGGTCGGGCTCGTACTCGACGAGCGCATGCCGGCCGGAGCTGGCCTCCCCCTCGTCGACCCCTTCGCTGTCGCGCTCGGTGCCTTCGAGGATCGTCGCCTGCTGCAACGGCAGCAGCGTCTCGCGGCGGACCTCCTGGGTCAGCGGCGAGATGTAGCCGTTGTAGAAGATCTCGACGCGGTCGGCCCTGCCGTCGACGTAGGCGGCGATCAACTCCTCGGCGATCTCGCGCGCGTCGGCGTACGACGGGCGGTCGGTGAAGCCGACGTAGCGACCGACCGGGTCCTTGCCGCGGAAGTTCAGCGTCGAGACGCCGCGGCGGCCGACGGCGCTGTAGAGCACCGCGCGCCCGCCGCCCTCATGCTCGCGCGCCGCGCGCAGGCCGGCGCGGATGATCTGCGAGTTGAAGGCGCCCGCGAGTCCGCGGTCACCGGTGACGAGCAGCAGCGCGACGGTGTTCTCGGCCTCGTGCTCTGACAGGATCGGCACACCGGACATCTCGCTCCCGGCCGCCTCTGCGGCCTGGCGCGTCATGCGCCGGATCGCGCCCGCGTACGGCCGCAGCGCCTCGATGCGCTGCTCGGCGCGGCGCAGGCGAGCGGCCGCGACCATCTCCATGGCGCGGGTGATCTTCTGGATGTTCTTGACCGAACCGATGCGGTTCTTGACGTCACGCTGCGAGGCGCTCATCGCGAGGACCTGCGACGGGAATCCGGACTGGCTGTTGTCGGGCGACGGCGCGATGTCACGCGGGTACGGCCTCCTCCTCGGGCTCCTCGGCGGCGACCTCTTCGTCGTCGTCGTCGGTCGCGCTGGAGCTCGTCGAATCCGAGCCGCCCTCGACCGCGACACCGTCCTCGTCGAGGTCCTGACCGAAGTCGTCGGCGAACTCGGCGACGGCCCCGCGCACGGCCTTCTCGGTCTCGTCGCTCCAGTCGCCGCCCTCGATCTTCTCGAGCACATCGGCGTGCTCGGCATGCATCCGCGAGACGAGCGCCTCGTGGAACTCGGGCACGCGGTCGACGCTGATGCGATCCAGGAAGCCGTTCGTCGCCGCGAAGATGACGACGACCTGGTCCTCGACGGCCATCGGCGAGCGCTCGTTCTGGTTGAGCGTCTTCACGAGCCGCTCACCGCGCGCCAGCGTCGCCTGCGTGTCGGCGTCGAGGTCCGAGCCGAACTGCGCGAACGCCTCGAGGTCGCGGTACTGCGACAGCTCGAGCTTCAGCCGTCCGGCGACCTTCTTCATCGGCTTGATCTGCGCGTTGCCGCCGACCCGCGACACCGAGATGCCGACGTTGATCGCCGGGCGCACGCCCGAGAAGAACAGCTTCGGCTCGAGGAAGATCTGCCCGTCGGTGATCGAGATGACGTTCGTGGGGATGTATGCCGAGACATCCCCGGCCTGCGTCTCGATGATCGGCAGGGCGGTCATCGAGCCGCCGCCGAGATCGTCGTTGAGCTTCACGGCGCGCTCGAGCAGGCGGCTGTGCAGGTAGAAGACGTCGCCGGGGTAGGCCTCGCGACCCGGCGGGCGGCGCAGCAGCAGCGACATCTGGCGGTAGGCGAACGCGTGCTTGGTGAGGTCGTCGTAGACGCACAGCGCGGCCTTGCCGTCGTAGAGGAAGTGCTCGGCCATCGCGCAGCCGGCGTACGGCGCGAGGAACTTCACGGGCGCGGCCTCGTCGGCGGCGGCGGCGACGATGATCGTGTTCTCCATCGCGCCGTACTCGCGCAGCGTCTCGGCGATCGCGACGACGGTCGCCATGCGCTGGCCGATCGCGACGTAGACGGAGATGACCCCGGTGCCCTTGTTGTTGATGATCGTGTCGAGCGCGATCGCGGTCTTGCCGGTCTGACGGTCGCCGATGATCAGCTCGCGCTGGCCGCGGCCGATCGGGATCATCGCGTCGATCGCCTTGATGCCGGTCTGCATCGGCTCCACCACCGGCTGGCGCTGGACGACGCCCGGGGCCTTGAACTCGGCCGGGCGCCTCGTCGACGTGGTGATGTCGCCCTTGCCGTCGAGCGGGTTGCCGAGCGGGTCGACGATCCGCCCCAGCATCTCCTCGCCGACGGGGATCTCCAGCAGCGAGCCGGTCCGCTTGACCGTGTCGCCCTCCTTGATCTGCTGCCAGTTGCCGAACAGCACGACGCCGACGTTGTCGGACTCGAGGTTCAGCGCCAGGCCGGTGACGTCGTGCGGAAGCTCGAGCATCTCGAACGACATGCAGTTCTCGAGCCCGTGCACGCGGGCGATGCCGTCGCCGACGGAGAGGACGGTGCCGACCTCGGTCAGCTCGGCCGATCCGGCGCCCAGCCCCTCGATGCGGCTCTTGAGGATGGAGGTGATTTCGTCAGGCTTGATCTGCATGGATGCCTTTCGGACCTAGGCCGCGCCGCGCGCGACGGCCTTTCTCAGGTTTTCGAGTCGGTTGCGGATCGATGCGTCGAGGATCGAGTTGCCGACCCGCAGGACGATGCCGCCGATGATGTCCGGGTCGACGGTCTGCGTGAGCTCGATCGTCTGGCCGGTGGTCTGCTCGATCTGCTCTCCCAGCTGCTTCGCGACGCCCTCGTCGAGGGCGATCGCGGTGGCGATCTGGACGGGCAGGATCTGATGCGCCTGCTCCCAGAGCGAGTCGTAGTGGCGCCGGATCCGGAAGATCACGGGCATGCGGTGCTTCTCGATCAGCAGTTCGAGGAAGTTGACGAGCGCTTCGTCGGCTCCGTCGAGCAGCTTGACCAGTCCCTCCTTCTTCTCCTGGGTGGAGAAGTAGGGCGAGAAGAAGTAGACCGCGAGGTCGCGGTTGGCGTCCAGCGCCGCGGCGAACTGGCCGAGCTGCTCGCGGATCTCGTCGGAGATCTTTCGCTCTGCGGCGACCTCGTACAGGGAGCGGCCGTAGACCTCGGCGATCTCCTCCATGGCTACCGCCCCTCCGTCTCGGCAGGACGGGGCACTAGTTCCTGCTTCCCTCGCCGGCGAGCGCCGAGAAGTCGAGCTCGGCGAGCGTCTCCTCGACGAGCTTGCGCTGGTCGGCCTCGGTCAGCGTCTTGCGGGTGATCTTCTCCGTCGCGAGGATCGTCAGGTCGGCGACCTCGTTGCGGATGTCCTGGATCGCCCGGCGCGTCGCGTCCTCGATGTCGCGCTTGGCCTGCGCCATCAACTCCTCGCTGCGCTGCTTGGCATCCGCGACCGCTTCGTGCTCGGTCGTGTCGGCGGCCTTGCGGGCGCGGGCGAGGATCGCCTCGGCCTGCTCGCGGGCGGCGGCGAGCCGCTCGCGGTACTCCTCGAGCAGCGTCTCGGCCTCGGCCCGCGTCTTGGCGGCCGTGTCGAGCGAGTCCTCGATGATGCGCTGGCGCTTGTCGAGGGCCTCGGCGATCTGCGGGAAGGCGTACTTCTTCAGCAGCCAGCCGGAGATCGCGAAGACGAGCAGCGTCCACACCATGAGCCCGATGTCGGGCTGTACGAGGAAGCTGCCACCCTCATCCTCGGCTGCGGCCTCGGCCGCCAGAATGAACGCTGAGTCGAGCATCGCGAGCTAGAGGAAGAAGGCCAGCAGGCCGGCGACGAGGCCGTAGAACACGCAGGCCTCGGTGAGGGCGAAGCCGAGCCACTGGATCGAGGTGATCTCGTCCTTCATCTCAGGCTGACGCGTGACCGCCTGGATCACGTTGCCGAAGATGTAGCCGATGCCGATGCCGGCGCCTGCGGCACCGAGTCCGCCGCCGACGCCGAGGGCGATCTTGCCGCCGGCGCTGGCGCCGTTGGCCTCCGCCTCTGCCAGCGCGTCCGCCGCGCTCGAGGCTTCAGCGATGAGTCCCATCAGAACGCTCACGAATTGCTCCTTGTGTTCAGGTGATCAGTGGTCATGGGCGACGGCGCCGCCGAAGTAGATCGAGGCCAGCGTGGCGAAGATGAAGGCCTGCAGCGTCGCGACCAGCCCGACCTCGAAGACGAACAGGATCACGCCGAGCGGCAACGTCAACAGGCCGATCGCCGAGATTCCCAGCAGGACGGCGATGCCGCCTGCCATGAACAGGATGATGAGATGGCCGGCGAGGATGTTCGCGAACAGTCGGACGCTCAGCGAGATGAGCCGCAGGATGTTCGAGAACAGCTCCAGGATGAAGATGAAGACCGCCATGCCGCCGGTCACGCCGCTGGGGATCAGGCCCTTGAGGTAGCCGATCGGGCCCTTCGCGCGGACGCCCTCGACGGTGAAGCCGATGAAGACGACGAGCGCCAGGATCAGCGGGACCGACAGGTTCGCCGTCGCGGCGTAGATCGCGAAGGCCGGGATGTCGAGGCCGAAGACGTGGATCGGATGCTCGGTGTTCGTCGGCACCGGGATGTAGCCGATCAGGTTCGAGATCCAGATGAAGAGAAAGAGCGTCGCGATGAAGGGAAACCACTTCGCCGCCATCTTCGCGTCCATGTTGTTGCGCGTGATGTTGTCGCGCATGACGTTGAACAGCGTCTCCACCAGGGTCTGCACGCGGTTGGGCCGCTCCTGCATGCGGCGCGCGATGTAGATCATCCCGAAGACCGTCAGCGCGGCGGCGACGATCACGTAGGCGACGGCCTTGTTGATGTCGAACGGGCCCGGCAGGTCGATCCAGGGCTCGAGCTTGAACTCGTTCTGCGGCTGGAACGCCTCGTTCTTGCCGTCGCTGCCGGCAACGATGACGAGCAGCACGATCGCGAGGACGTAGACGCCGAGCCCCGTGAAGATCTTCGCTTTCTTGGTCATGCGTGCGTGGGGTTTCCTGTCCGAGATCCGGGGCGGGTGAGCGAGCGGTTCAGCAGCGTCGCCGCGAAGGAGACGGTGAAGGTGATGAGCAGCACGACCGCGGCGGCGACGCCGTCCTCACGCGATCCGGCGATGCCGGCGACGACGACGGTCGTGGCGACGAGCCACATCCGCACGATCATCGTGACCATGTTCAGGCCGATCGCCTGACGCGCGTCGCGACCGCGGGCACGCTCGTCCATCTTCAGGGCGGCGATCCGCTGCGCGGTCCAGACGACGGCGGCGAGGACGACGCCGAACTGCGGCGCGCCGAGCGCGAGCGCGAGCGGCACCGTGAGCCAGAGAAGGACCAGATCGACGTAGCGCAGGGCGATCATCTCTACAGGTCCGGGAAGCGGGCGCGGACGGCGGCGATGCCGGCGACGAAGCCGACGAAGATGCCGAGGGCGAGGAAGATGCCGACCGACCCGACGACGGCCCCCAGGATGCCGCCGATCGCGCCGCACAGCAGCAGCGAGGCGAGCAGCATCAGGCCCGCGACGGCGCCGCGGGCGATCGGCTTGCGTTCAGGGGCGGTCATGGCGACGAGAGGGCTGAGAACGGGTACGGGCACGGAAGGTCGCGGACCCTACAGACAGCACGGCCGCGCAGGAGGCGCGGCTACTTCTGGGGTCCGGTTCGTCTGGCTCGCGCAGCATATCGCTCTCGCGGACTTTGTAACAACTTTGTGACAGCAGGCACCACGGCTGGCGCGCTGAAGGGTCTGTCTATGTGTCGTTCAATGCCTGGCGAATGACCCATGCGCGTCGCCGCGCGTACGATCGGCGCCATGCACGCCCCGCACGACCATTCCCACGGGGATCCACACGGCGGACACTCACATGCGCCGTCTGCACATGCGGACCGGCGCTGGCTGAAGCTCGCGCTGGCGCTGATCGCCGGCTTCATGGCGGTCGAGGTCGTCGCGGGCCTGCTCGCGGGATCGCTCGCGCTGCTGTCCGACGCGGCGCACATGCTCACCGACGCGGCGTCGATCGCGCTGGCGCTGTTCGCGGCCGGATTGGCGGCGCGGCCGGCGAAGGGGGCGTTCACGTTCGGCTTCGGCCGCGCCGAGATCCTGTCGGCGCAGATCAACGGCGCCGCGCTGTTCGTGCTCGCCGGCGTGATCGCGTTCGAGGGCGTGCGCCGTCTCGGGTCACCGCCGGATGTCGACGGGCCCGTCGTCGTCGTCGTCGGCGTCGTGGGCGCGGCCGTGAACATCGCGGCCTTCTGGGCGCTGTCGCGCTCGGAGCGCCAGTCGTTGAACGTCGCGGGCGCGCGCGCGCACGTGCTCGCCGACCTGTACGGCTCCGTGGCGGCTGTGGTCGCGGGCACGGTCATCGCCGCCGGCGGGCCGGCGCAGGTGGATGCGCTGGCGGCGTTGACCGTCGCGGCGCTGATGCTGCGGTCGGGGTGGTCGCTGCTGCGGGCGTCGGCGCGCGTCCTGCTCGAGGCGGCGCCGCGCGGCATCGATCCCGACGAGGTCGGCCGCACGCTGGCCGCGCTGCCGGGGATCATCGAGATCCACGACCTGCACGTCTGGGAGGTGACGTCGGGATTCGTCGCGATCGCCGCGCACGTGATGGTGGCGCCCGACGACGACTGCCATCTGCGCCGCCGCGAGCTGCAGACGGTGCTGCACGAGCGGTTCGGGATCCGTCACACGACACTCCAGGTGGACCACGAGTCGTGGCAGCCGTTGGTGCAGATCGAGTCGGGCGCTCCGTCGGGTGGCCGGTCTTCGCGATAGCCGCGGGCGCCGCAGGCAGAACTGCGTCATCGAAGGATGGGTTCGCCGGGGTGGAGATGGTCCCCCTCGTCGCGGTCGCCGCGTCGGCGCGGCCCGAGCCGTGTCGCGAATGGGTTCGCACGGAACATTTTCGCGACACGGCAGCCACCCCGCCGACCCCGGCGCGAGCGCCCGCAGCGAGCGAACTCACACGCCCCTCATCGATGCAGTCCTGCCGGCGCGACGGCGATCACCACGCATGCCGCCCTGCCGGCGCGACGGCGATCACCACGCCGCCCGCGCCCCACGCCTACAACGCCGACGCGCCGATGACCTCCTGCCACCACGCCCGCTCGGCATCGGTCTTCGCCGTCTTCAGCCGCCGCCGCGCATGCCACTGCACCTGCTCGCGCGCCCCCACCAAGATGTGTGGCCCGGTCACCGCGTAGCGCCCGTCCGCGAGCACGACGAGCGCGCCGGGCACGTCCCAGCGCGTGTTGAGCCGCTCGACGACCTTCAACCCGAGCACCGTGACGGGCGCGTCGGGGTCGCCGTCGGCCTCGCCCCACGGGCGGGTCGTGAAGATCGGCGCGCCGGTCGGCGGGGTGCGCTGCGCGCGCGGCGCCGGGCCGACGGGACCCACGCGCCAGCGCTCGCGCGCGTCCTCCAGCGCGGCGACCGCCGTCTGCCGCGCGACGATGTACAGCAGGTCGCCGGCCTCCAGCCGCGTCGACCCGCGCGGCGGCAGCGCCTCGTCGTTGCGCACGAGCACGTTGACGAGCGCGTCGCGCGGCAGGCCGAGGTCGCGCACGCGCACGCCGATCGCGGCATCGCCCTCGGCGATCGGCACCTCGACGACGTCCGCGCCCAGTTGCCGGATCGAGCCGACCTCGACGAGCGGGCGCGGCAGCGCGGGCTCCTCCGTCGTCGCGCCGAGCCAGCGCGCGAGCGGCTCGAACGTCGTGCCCTGCAGGAGCGTCGACACGAGCACGGCGAAGAACGCGATGTTGAAGAACGTGAGGCTGCCCTCGACGCCCTTGATGACGGGGAACGTCGCGAGCACCACCGGGACCGCGCCGCGCAGGCCCGCCCAGCCGAGCACGAGCCGGTCGCTGACGCTCAGTGGGGAGAACGCGGTCGCCACCAGGACCGCCAGCGGTCGCGCCACGAAGACGAGCACGATCGCGATCAGCGTCCCCTTCCACGCGATGTCGCCCAGCTGCGTCGGGAAGACGAGCAGCCCGAGCGCGAGGAACATCGTCAGCTGGGCGACCCAGGCGAGGCCGTCGTGGAACGCGTGCACGGTCTGGCGCGCGGGCAGGTTCGCCGAGCCCATCGCGAGGCCGGAGAGGTAGCACGCCAGAAAGCCCGAGCCGTGCAGCACGTCGGCGGCGCCGAACGCGATCGCGACGACGGCGATCGACGCGACCGGGTACAGCCCGCCCGTCGCCAGGCGCGCGCGGCGAAATGCCTGCACGGCCAGCCAGCCGACGCAGATGCCGACGAGCGCACCCGTCCCGAGCTGCTGAACGAACAGCAGCACGAGGTCCTCGATGCCGTAGTCGGGGTGCGTGATCCACTCGATGAAGCCGAGCACGAGCAGCACCGCGACGGGGTCGTTCATGCCGGCCTCGCCCTCGAGCGTGCGCGCCAGCCGGCGCTTGAGCGTCGAGCCGCGCAGCAGCGCGAAGATCGCCGCGCCGTCGGTCGCCGACACGATCGCCCCGACGAGCATCCCCTGCAGCAGCGTCAGGTCCAGCAGCCAGGCCGCCGCCAGCCCCGTGACCATGGCGGTGATGAGCGTCCCCAGCGTCGCCAGGCTGATCGCCGATCCCAGCACCGGCCGGATCTCCCCGAACCCCGCCGCGAGGCCGCCCTCGAACAGGATCAGGGCCAGCGCGATGACCCCGATCGTCCGCGCCAGCTCGAAGTCCGTGAACGAGATCAGGCCGAGAACGTCGGAGCCGACGAGCATGCCGACGCCGAGGAAGAGCACGAGGCCGGGAACCCGCAGGCGCCCGGCGAGCAGCGACGCCGCAAGACCGAACGCGAGCAGTGTGCCCGCGGCCAGGATCAGGCTCCCCTCGTGTCCCATCGCGGGATCTTGCTACAGCCAGCCGGCTCGGCGCAGGACGCGGTGCAACGTGTAGCCGATCACGAGCATCGTCGCGAGGACGGCCGGATAGCCGTATTGCCAGGTGAGCTCGGGCATGTGCCTGAAGTTCATCCCGTAGATGCTCGCCAGCAGCGTCGGGACGGTGATGATCGCCGCCCAGCTGGAGATCTTCTTGACGACGTCGTTCTGCTGCAGCGAGATGACGGCGAGGTTCGCCTGCAGGATGCTCGTCAGCAGCTCGCGCTGCGTGGTGATCGCGTCCTCGATGCGCGTGACGTGGTCGGCGACGTCGCGCAGGTGCTCGGCGAGCTTCGGTGACACGTCGGGATACTCCTCCGACACGAGCAGGTCCAGCGGCTGCAGGACGGGATGGACGGCGCGGTAGAACTCCGCGAGCTCACGTCGCAGGAAGTAGATCCGCTTGGTCTGGTCGTCGCGCTCGCCGAAGACCTCGACCTCGACCTCCTCGACGTCGTTCTCCAGTCCGGCCATGACGGGCTCGTAGTCGTCGACGATCTTGTCCATGATCGCCCAGACCGCGGCCGCCGGCCCCTCGCGCAGCAGCTCGGGACTGTCCTCCAGGTGCTCGAGCGCCGACCCGAGCTCGCTCGCCTTGCCGTGACGGACGGCGACGACGTGGCCGGGCCCGGCGAAGACGTGCACCTCGCCGAATTCGACCGCCTCGACGTCGTCGAGGTAGCGGGCCGTGTGCAGGACGAGGAAGTAGCCGTCGCCGTAATCCTCGAGCTTCGGCCGCTGGTGGGCCTGCATCGCATCCTCGACCGCGAGCTCCGGGAGGTCGAACCGATCGGCGACGTCGCGCAGCTCACCGGCGTCCGGATCGTGCAGGACGAGCCACACGAAGCCGTCCTCGTCGCACCGCGCGGCGGCCTCGTCAACCGACAGCGGCGGCTTGTCCTGGCGTACCCCGTCCTTGTAGTGGGCGCAGTCGACGAGCACCTGCGGAGGGTACCCGCGACGACAGCGTGCTCGAGCGGAAGCTCATGTTGGGACGCAGCCCGAAGCGCAGCACGCGGGCGAGCACGAACAGCGCGCTGCGTTCGTTCCCGCCGGGCGTGATCAGCGCCGAGTCCCACGTGTCCGTCGCCGACGCGGAATTCCAGTGATACAGGTAGACCCGTGTCACGCGCGGGTTGCTCGGCAGGATCCGATCGAAGATGTAGCGCGTCACCTCGCCGGCGTGGCGGGGTCCCTCGGGGATCTTCGTCCTGCTGCCGTTGTCGCGGCGAACGAGGCCGCCGGTCTCGGTCAGCCAGACCTGCGAACGCGGCGCGGCGCGCAGCAGCTGACGCAGGCGCCGCATCTTGAAGCGGTTCGCCTCGACGTAGTTGTGCAGGCCCCAGATCTTCGGCGAGAAGCCGAGCTTGCGGTTGAAGGCGCGCACCCAGCTGCGCATGTTCGGCACGTCGAGCACCTCGGGCGCGAGGATCGTGCAGCTCGGGCACTCCTTGCGCAGCGCGCGGTAGTAGGCCGCCGCCAGCTGCGGGCGGTGACAGAGCGGCTCGCCGCAGTGGTTGGCCTCGTTCCAGGTCGCGAACGTCGTGACCCAGGGCCACTGCTGGCGAAAGCGCCGGAACTCGTACTTCAGCCGCTCGGGCGTCGGGACCTTGCGCCGCTGCGAGCGCGAGTGCATGAAGGAGATCAGCGGCTCGACGCCGGCCGCCTGCGCGCCCAGTAGCCAGGCATCGATCTCGGCGACGTCGCGCGGCTTGGTCAGCGCATCCCAGCCGATCGCCAGCCGTGCGCGGGTGATGCCCAGCGTCCCGAAGCGCGGGTCGGCGAACATGTCGGCCTTCTGGTCGGCGATTCCGACCTCGACGCCGGGCGCCGCCCGCGCGACACCGGCCTGCGGCGGGATCTCCGAGGCGCCCGCGGCACAGACGCCGAACGCGAGCACGAGCGCGATCGCCGCGCCGACGGCCATCAGCGACGGCGGCGCTGCGCGGTGGCGGCGCGGCACGCCGGTCAGCCGCCCGTCAGGACGGTGTCGTCGTTGCTGTAGGGCGGGGCGCAGCAGCACAGCAGCTTGAGCGGCTCGTCGGCGGTGTTCGTGAGCTTGTGGACGGCGCCGGGTGCGATGACGACACATTCCCCCGCGCGCACGTCACGGTATTCGTCGCCGACGCGCAGATGCCCGCTGCCGGCGGTGAAGAAGTACAGCTCCTCGCTGACGACGTGGTAGTGCTCGGCGGTCGCGCCGCCGACGGGCACGGTCGCCTCGGCGAGCGACTGGTTGTCCGTCGGCAGCGACACGCGGCCCGCCAGTTCGCGAATCGTCGAGCCGTCGAGCGTCACGAACGCTTCGGCGCGGTCGAGCTGGGAGACGTGCATCGGCTGCAACGGTATTGGGTGGCGAAGACCCACCGCGCCGTTGAGGACTACGCTGCGCGGTGATGAAGGTCCAGACGCTGTCCCGGCGACCCGAGTCGCCGACCGAGAAGCGCCAAGCGATCGAGGTCGCCGTCCTGCAGGCGATGGAGGACCTGCTCGGCGAGGGCGCGACCTACGCGACGCTGAGCGTCGAGCGAATCGCCCGCCGCGCGGGCATCTCGCGCACCGCCTTCTACTTCTACTTCGCCGACAAGCGTGAGCTGCTCATGCGCCTGGCGGCGAAGCTCTCCGACGACCTCTACCACGAGGCCGACGCGTGGTGGTCGGGCGCCGGCGACGGTCCCGAGCAGCTCACCACGGCGCTCGCGAAGATCGCCGCCCTGTACCGCGCGCACGGCCCGCTCGTCTGCGCGATCGTCGAGCTGTCGACGTACGACGAGGTCGTCGGCCCGTTCTGGCAGGCGCTGGTGGGGCGCTTCGTCGAGGCCAGCGCGGGACGGATCTCCTCCGAGCTCGACACGCCGAGCGCCGAGGCGACGGCGTTCGCGCTCGTGTGGATGACCGAGCGCACGCTGCACCAGATGCTCGTACAGGACGACGGCGCCCGCGACGACGAACTCGTCGGCGCGCTCGCTGGCGTGTGGGTCGCGACGGTCTACGGCCGCGCCTAGGAGCCTCCTAGGACTTCAGCCGCTCGAACTCCTCGGTCTCGCGCCGCACCGCCTCGAACTCGCCCGTCTCCAGGCGCGCCGCCACGTCGGCGTCGATCTCCTCCTCGGGCACGTCGGGCTTCAGGCGCCGCAGCCGGATCGTGTCCAGGCGCTTGAACTTCAGGATCTCGAGCACGTAGACGAGGTAGACCGACGCGACGAGCGCGGCCAGCAGCAGGCCGCCCATCACGACCGACCAGCCGGTGTGGTACGAGCCGCCGTTGTCGGAGTACGGCACGAAGCGCAGCGCCATCGCGAGCAGCGCGAGCATCAGCGTCCAGGCGTAGAGGTAGAGCACCGTGCGCCGCGTCGAGAAGCCGATCCGGTCCATGCGGTGGTGGAAGTGCTCGGTGTCGGCGGCGTAGACGGGGCGGTGGTACTTCATCCGCTTGAGCACGACGAACGTCGTGTCGAGGAACGGCACCGCGAGCACGATCAGCGGGAAGATCAGCGCGAGCACGGCGTTCGTCTTGACCGACCCGAGCACGGCGATGCAACCGAGCATCAGCCCGAGCAGGTTGGACCCGCAGTCGCCCATGTAGACCGAGGCCGGGTGGAAGTTGTGGATCAGGAAGCCGAGCGCGGCGCCGGCGACGATCGCCGCGAGCACGCCGGCCGAGTTGCGCTGCAGGTCGAAGGCGATGACCGCCAGCGCGGCGGCGCTCAGCGCGCAGACGCCCGCCGCCAGGCCGTCGACGCCGTCGGAGAGGTTGACGACGTTCATCACCGCGACGAGCCCGAGCACCGTCAGCGGCCCGCCGAAGTCGCCGAAGTCGACCGCGCCGACGAACGGGATCGTGACGTTGTCGACGCTCACGCCGGCCTGCACCGCGATCGTCGCGGCCGCGATCTGCCCCGCCAGCTTCCACGCCGCCGACAGCTCCCAGCGGTCGTCGATCGCGCCGACGACGGTGATCACCGCGGCGGCCGCGAGGATGCCGTGCAGTTCGTCGCTGCCGGGCAGCATCAGCGCGCCCGCGATCGTGCCGCCGGCGAAGATCGCCAGCCCGCCGAGCAGCGGCGTCCCGCCCGGCGCCAGGCCGCGCCCGCGGGCACGATCGAGCGCCCCGATCCTGCGGGCGAAGCGCATCGTCAGCGGCGTCAGCGCGGCCGTCGCCACGAGGGCGATCGCGAATGCCGCCAGCGCGTCGAGCTCGTCGAGCACGACTGCGACTGTATCCGCCGCAGCGGCCGTTTCAGCCGGTCGCGCTAGTCCCCTTCGATGAGCGCGACGCGGCGGCTGTGGCGCCCGCCCTCGAAGTCGGTCTCGAGGAAGGCGTTCACGATCGCGTCGGCGGCTGCCGCGTCGAGGCGCCGGCCCGAGAGCGTCACGACGTTGACGTCGTTGTGCTGGCGCGAGAGCTGCGCCTCCTCGGCGTCGTGGGCGTTGACCGCGCGCACGCCCGGGACCTTGTTGGCGACGATCGAGACGCCGACGCCGGAGCCGCAGACGAGCACGCCGCGCTCGGCGTCGCCCTCGGCGACGAGCTGCGCGGCGGGGCGTGCGTAGCGCGGGTAGTCGGTCGACTCGTCGGTCTGGGGACCGACGTCGACGACGTCGTGGCCGGCGCTCTGCAGCTGCGCCTTGACGTGCTCCTTGAGCTCGAACCCTGCGTGGTCTGAAGCGATGGCGATGCGCATACGAGCCATCCTACGCGCGCCGTCCGGCTGGCGATCTGACCCGTGCTCGGCCACCGTCTGGGGACGCCATGACGCGCACCCACCGACCGACCCACATGTTCGTCGCCCCGCGGAGGGGCACCGGTCGGCCCGTGCGCGGCGCCAGGACGTAACGCGCGCGCAGGCCGGCCAGCCGGAGGTTCGACTCCTCCAGGCGACCTGCCATGCCCACCAGCGTGCACAACTCCCAGACGTCGGTGAGGTTCAGCACGCGCAAGAGGCCCTGCCCGGTCTCCGAGCGCGCGGTCGCCGACAGGGGCTCGCGTGGCGCCGGCGCCCGGGCGTGGTCCGGCCCCGCAGTGGCGTGGTGGCGGATTCGTGCCCTATGCCGACAGAAAACCGCCACCACGACGGCACGGCGCGCGCAGATGTGACGGATCGATCCACCCCCGCGCACACCGGCCAAGCGCCCCGCCGGTACCCGGCGAGCACGCCCACCCACCCCTTCAAAGCCGCCGTTCTGCCCCGCACCGGTGATCGCGACCCCCGCGCCCCACGAGGACGACACGTTGCACCCCGCATCACCGCGTCGCAATCTCAGACCCGACATGCGCCTCGACCACGTCCAGCTCGCCGCACCACCAGGCTGCGAGATCCTCTCGTGGGACGGCCACCCCGCTACGCCTCCGGTTCTCCTCACCACATACCACGTGCCGATCCCTGTCTGGGAATCCGAGCTATTCGCACGGCGCGAGCGCCGCGCTGATCGCGACGCGGGGCAACGCGCCCTCGCGCACGACCGCCCACGCGCCCTCACGCTCGTAGGCACGCAGGTCCACGACCGTCGACGGCGTTCCCGGCAGCGGGCCGCCGTCGACCGCGAGGTCGGCACCGGCGCGCAGCGCCGTGTCGACGTCCTCGAGCGCGCGCGGATCGTCGCCGCCGGAGACGTTCGCGCTCGACTGCAGGACCGGCACGCTGACATCGGCGAGCGCGCCGGGCGCGGGCACGCGCAGGCCGAGCGTCCACGGATCCGGGCCGCAGGCCAGCGGCCAGCGCGCGAGCGGGTTGGGCAGCAGCAGTGTGACCGGCCCGGGCAGCAGCGCCTGCAGCGCGGCGCGCAGGCGCGGCGTCAGCTCGGGCAGCGCGGCGAGCGCGGGCTCGAGCGAGAAGAACATGACCGCGGCGGGCTTGTCGGCGGGCCGCCGCTTCAGCTCGTACAGGCGCGCGACCGCAGCGTCAGAGGCGGGGTCGCAGGCGAGGCCGTAGACCGTGTCGGCCGGGAACAGCGCGACGCCGCCCGCGGCGATGCAATCCTCGAACATCCTCACGGCCGCCGCCCCACCACCACGCGCTCGATGCCGGCCAGGTCGCGGCGCGCCTCGACGTCCTCGAAGCCCGCCGCGCGCACGAGCTCGGCCACCGCCGGCGCCTGGCCCTCCCCCAGCTCGATCGCGAGCAGCCGCGCCCCCGCCGCCGCGGCCGCCGGAACGAGCCGGCGGATCACGTCGAGACCGTCGGCGCCTGCGAACAGCGCTCCCGGCGGCTCGTGGCGCGTGATCTCCGGCGCCAGCGACGCGCGCTCACCCTCGGCGACGTAGGGCGGGTTGGAGAGCACCGCGTCGACCTCCCCCACCCCGGCGAGCAGGTCGCCGTGGACGAATCCGACGCGCTCGCCGAGCGCCAGCCGCGCCGCGTTCGCGCGCGCCACCGCGAGCGCGTCGGCGCTGAGGTCGGTCGCGACGACGCGCAGGTCCGGCCGCTCGCTCGCGAGCGCGAGCGCGATCGCCCCGCTGCCGGTCCCGACGTCGGCCACGCGCGCCCCCTCGGGCACGAGCTCCACGCCGATCTCGACGAGCAGCTCGGTCTCGGGCCGCGGCACGAGCACGCGCGCATCGACGGCCAGCTCGATGTGCCGGAAGCCGCGCGTGCCCGTGATGTACGCGACCGGCTCGCGCCCCGCCGAGCGCCGCCGCACCGCATCCTGGAAGGCGCGCACCGCGGGCCCCGTCACCTCGCGCGCGGGATCCATGTACAGCGCGGTGCGGTCCAGGCCCATCGCCGCCGCCAGCAGCACCTCGGCATCCAGCCGCGGCGTGTCCGAGCCCGCCGCCGCGATCGCGATCACGGCCGAGTCGAGCGCGTCGCGGACCGACGCCCCGCCGAACGCGTTCATCGCTCAGGCCGTGGCCTGAAGCTCCAGCGCACGCCGCTTCTCGTCGGCCTGCAGCGCGGCCGTGAACTCCTCCAGCGCGCCCTCGAGGACCTCTTCGAGGTTGTGCACGAGCAGGTTGATGCGGTGGTCCTTGACGCGCCGCTCGGCGTAGTTGTACGTGCGGATTCGCTCTGACCGCTCGCCCGTCCCGACCTGCGAGCGCCGGTCCGCGGCGACGCCGGCCTGCTGCTCGGCGAGTGCCGCGTCGTAGATCCGCGCGCGCAGCACGCGCATCGCCCGCTCGCGGTTCTGCAGCTGAGACTTCTCGTCCTGCATCGAGACGACGATGCCGCTCGGCTTATGCGTGATCCGGACTGCGGAGTCGGTCGTGTTGACGGACTGACCGCCGGGCCCGGAGGAGCGGTAGACGTCGATCTGCAGGTCGTTCTGGTTGATCTCGACGTCGACGTCCTCGGCCTCGGGAAGGACGGCGATGGTCGCCAACGAGGTGTGGATGCGGCCCTGCGACTCGGTCACCGGAACGCGCTGGACCTTGTGCGGCCCACCCTCGAACTTGAAGATCGAGAACGCGGCGTCACCCTTGATCGCGAACGTGTAGGCGCCGTCGCCGAGCTGCAGCGGCTCGACGGTGAAGCGCAGCCGCTCGGCGTACTTCGTGAGCATCCGGTACAGGTCGCCCGCCCAGATGCCGGCCTCGTCGCCGCCGGCGGCCCCGCGGATCTCGACGATGACGTTCTTGTCGTCGTTGGGGTCGCGCTCGACGAGCGCGAGGCGGATCTCCTGCTCGATGCGCTCGATCTGCGCACGCGCGGACGCGAGCATCTCGCGGACCTCGGCGTCCTCGTCCTCGGCGAGCAGCTCGCGCGCGCCCGCCTCGTCGTCGACCGCGCGCCGCCACGCCTCGGCGAGCTTCGCCGCGGTCTCGAGCTGGCGGTAGTTGCGCCCCGCCGCCGCCGCGCGCGCGCGATCGGCGAAGATGTCGGGGTCCGACATCTCGCGCTGGGCGTCCGCAAAGCGGGCCTCGATCTGGTCGACGAGTCGCTCGATCACAACATCCGAGGGTAGACGAGGCAAGCGCTAGAACATCCGTCGTGCACAGGTTCCGGCCGCTTATGTGCTCAAGCTCGCACACCGAATGACCGATGAAGGCTGCGTGCAGTCCGCAAGCGGCGATCCAAGGGCGGGGGCGGGGGACGACGAGTCCTCTTCCCGGCTCGATGTCCATGCGTCGGCGGTCCTCGATCGCCTGACGCGCTGGGCCGCGAAGGCTCTACGGGCCCCGGTCGCGGTGGTCACGCTCAGCAACGGCGAGCACGACGTCGTCGCGAGCCACACCGGCCCGGACGCGACGCTCGCGAACGCGCAGCTGCGCGAGTTCCAGCGCCAGGTCCTGGGCTCCGGCCAGCCGCACGCGATCGGCGACGACGCCGGCGTCGCGCTGCTCGGCGCGCCGCTGCTCGACGCCGACGGCGCCGGCATCGGCATCGGCAGCTTCTGCGTCATGGACGATCGCCCGCGCGCATGGACGATCCAGGACGTCGAGCTGCTCAACGAGCTGACCTCCTCTGCGATGACCGAGCTCGATCTGCAGGCCGCGCGCGCCGAGACCGAGCGCGAGAAGCACTGGAGCGACCGCCAGCAGGCCGTCCTCGAGCTGATCGCGGCGCGCGCGCCGCTGTCGCGCACGCTCGGCGAGCTGCTCGGCGCAGCCGAGACGCACGCGCCGGGGATGCTGGCCGCGATCACCCGCGTCGAGCACGTCCGCGGCGCCCACGACCAGCTGCGGGTCGTCGCCGGCCACGGGCTCCCGCGCGGATTCACGAGCGCGCTCGACGGCGTCGCCGTCGTCGACGGCAGCAGCATCAGCGGGACGGCGGCGTCCCGCCGCGAGCCGGTCGTCATCACCGACATCGCCGATGCCGAGCTCAGCCCGTGGTTCGTCGATCTCGCCGCCGCTCACGACCTGCGCGCCGGCTGGTCGACGCCGATCCTGTCGCGCAACGGCTCCGTGCTCGGGACCTTCACGATCTACTACCGCACGAAGCGCACGCCCGACGAGCGCGACCGCGTCGTGATCGATCGCTCCGTACATCTCGCGCGCCTGGCGATCGAGCAGATCGACGGCGCCGAGGCCCTGCGCCGCAATGCGGCCCGCGCGCAGTCGCTGGCACGCGAGCAGACCGCACTGCAGCGCGTCGCGACGCAGGTCGCGGGCGAGACCGACCCGGAGATCCTCTTCTCGCTCGTGGCCGAGCAGGTCGCCCGCCTGCTGAAGGCGGACGCCGGCTACGTCCTGCGCTTCGAGGACGAGGACCGCTATTGCAACATCGGCTCGTGGGCGCGCGACGAGGAGCGCCTGCTGCCGCCCGGCGCGGTCGCCAAGCACCTGCCCGACGGCATCTGCGCGATGCTGCGGCGCGGCCGCAGCGCCCGCCGCTGCGCCGTCGAGCCGGGCCGCGATGCACTCGGCTTCGTGCACCGCATCGCCGCGCCCGTGCTCGTCGACGGGCGCGCGTGGGGCATGGTCTGCGCGCTGCGCGATTCGACCGAGTTTCGCCGCGAGGACGAGAAGCGGCTCGTGCGCTTCGCCCAGCTCTCGAGCGTCGCCGTCGCCAACGCGCACGCCCACGAGGCGCTTGCGACGCTGGCGCGCACCGATCCGCTGACCGGCCTCGCCAACCGCCGCGCGTTCGACGAGCGCCTCGCCGACGAGACCGAGCGCGCCGACCGCCACACGCGCGCGCTGTCGGTGATGCTCGTCGACGTCGACCACTTCAAGACGATCAACGACCGCTACGGCCACGCGACCGGCGACAAGGTGCTCGTCAACCTCGCCGACAGCCTGCGCTCGGTGATGCGCGGCGGCGACCTGCTCGCGCGCATCGGCGGCGACGAGATGGCGATGATCCTGCCCGACTGCCGGGCCCAGCAGGCGGCGCTCGTCGCCCAGCGCATGCTCGACGCGATCAGCGCCGACTCCTCGCTCGCCCGCCGCCACGGCGTGACGCTGTCGGCCGGGGTCGCCGGCCTCGTCGCCGGGCAGTCGGCCGACGACCTGCTGCGCTGCGCCGATCAGGCGCTCTACGGCGCCAAGGACCAGGGCCGCAACCGGGTCGTCAGCTACGAGGCCGACATGCCCAGCCGCAGCGATCTGCGGCTCAGCGCGTAAGTACCCGAGCGCGTAGCGGATAGTTTCTGCAGCGTGCCGATCATCGCCGCCGTCGTCCTGCTGGGCTGCATCGCCCTGACGCTGCTGATCCTGCGCGGCCGCGTGCCGCGAGCCGAGCGTGAGTACGAGCGCGACCCCGAGATCGAAGAGGCGCTCGAGCGGATGCGCGCGTGGGTCCGCCGGCCCGCCGTCGTGATCTCCGGCGCGGTGATCATCGGGCTGGGCCTGATCTTCGCGATGGCGCGCAACCCGAGCCGGTGGGCGGTGCTGCTGCTGGCGCTGGCGGTGCTCGCGGTCGCCGTGACCGGCCATCTCGTGATGCAGCGCCGCAAGCGCGAGCGCGGATAGCGCTCGTGCGTCAGACGTCTGTGGTCGACCGCTAGGCCACGACCTCCATCCCGACGCGGTCGTCCTCGTCGGCGTCGGCCGGCGACTCGACGGCGAGCACGGCCTCGAGCGCGGCGATCGCGACCGCGAGCTGCGCGAGATCGGGCTCGCGCGTCGTGAACAGCTGCAGCTTCATCCCCGGCGTCATGAGGATCTGCGCCCAGCGCTTGGTGCGGTTGCGCCCGAACCACTTGATGGCCTCGAACGCGATGCCGGCGACGAGCGGGATGCCGACGACGCGCGAGATCAGCAGCCAGTACCAGGCGGGCGTGCCGAGCGGCGCGAACACGATCACCGCGACGACCATCACGATCAGCAGGAAGCTCGTGCCGCAGCGCGGATGCAGGCGGCTGAAGCGCTGCGCGTTGTCGGGCGTGAGCGGCAGGCCGGCCTCGTAGCAGGAGATCGTCTTGTGCTCGGCGCCGTGGTACTCGAACACGCGCTGCAGGCGCCGCAGGCGTGAGACGGCCCAGATGTACGACAGGAAGATCGTGATCCGGATGAGCTTCTCGACGAGCACGAACGCGATCGAGTTCGGCAGGACGTCGCGCAGCAGGCCCGTGAGCGTGACCGGCAGCAGGAAGAACAGCGTGATCGAGAAGGCCAGCGCCAGCGCGACGGTGCCCGCCCACCCGCGCCTCGAGAGCTGCTTCTCGCCGTCGGGAACCTGCGCGTTAACGGCGATGTTCAGCGCGTCGAGGCCGATCTTCAGCGACTCGCCGAGCGCGACGACGCCGCGGATCAGGGGCCAGCGCAGCCAGCGATGGCGCCGTAGCGCGGATACGAGCGGGAAGGTCTGCACCCGGATGTCGCCGTCGACGCGGACGGCGACCGCCCACGTCGAGACGCCGCGCATCATCACGCCCTCGAGCACCGCCTGGCCACCGACGGGCAGGTCGCCGGAGGCGACGAGCGCCCCCGGCGACGGCTGCCGGTCAGAGTGTGGCTGCGAGGCGTCCATGCCTTGCGGAGCGGATTACTTCGAAGGGGCCTGGCGCCTGGCGGCGCGGCGCTTGAAGCGATCGACGCGGCCACCGGTGTCGACGAGCTTCTGGCGGCCCGTGTAGAACGGATGGCAGTTGGAGCAGATCTCGACGTGGATCTCGCCCTGGGTCGAGCGCGTCATGAACTCGTTGCCACACGTACAGCGGACGTGCGCGGCGACGTACTCGGGATGGATGTCGGTCTTCATAGTGCCGTTCAGTCTACCGAGGGGTAACCGCGCGGCTGGACGGTCGTTCACCCGAGCGGGAGCGGGCAGCGCCGGCGCGTGGAGTTGCCGCGCTCGGCGGATTCCTCGACGCGACCGTCGGCGTCCACGCGCGCCACGATCGTCTCGCCAGCGGCGCAGGCCGCCGCGATCACGATGACCGAGCGCTGCTCGCCGGGCCCGAGCGGGCCGACCTCCGCCCCGCTCGCGCCGACGCTGGCTGCGAACGCGCCCGCCGCCGAGCGGCCGGTGTTGCGCACGAGCAGCGTGTAGATCGCGATGCCCGGCTGGTCGTCGAGCACCGCGGTCAGCGGCCCGGGGACGAGGTTCGGGCGCAGATCGGGCTGCACGCACGCCGGCGTGCGCCGGTGCGCGCGCCGTACGATCGAGCCGTCGCCCGCCAGCCACTGGAAGCGCACGCGCGCGCGGTAGCTCGCCGGCACCCACAGCCCGTTGACGCGCTTGCGAAAGACGAAGCCCGCGACGCCGCGCTTGGAGCGCTGCCACGTGCCGAAGCCCGGCGCCTTGATACGCCGCCAGACGCGCTCGCCGGGCCTGCGCCGCTCGAGGTCGAAGCGCACGCGCATGCGACTCGCGCCCGCGCGTGCGGGCATCGAGCCGACGAACGTCGCGACGCGCTCGACCGGCAGCCCGCTCGTCAGGCAGGACTCGAGCGTGGCCTTCAGCGGCGGCGGCGTGGTCGACGCGGCGAACGCGCCGGGGGCCGCCGCGCCGAGGACGGCGAGAATGGCGGGCAGCAGTGGGCGTCGCATCGCCGAGGTAGGGACAACTCGGCGCCGCCCGAGTTGCGGGCGTGGACGCGAGTTGTGCTCAGCCTGAATCCACGCTCAGAGGTTCTGGTACAGCGGGCCGTCGCCGCCCTCGGGCGTCGTCAGCCGCCCGCCCTTGGCGGTGATCGCCCCGCACTGCACGCAGTTGGTGTAGTTGACGATCACGTCGACGGGCCCGCTGGCGGGCGCGTCGTCGGGGATCTCGTAGACGCCGGCCGGGCACATCCAGGCCCACGTCTCGGCGACCTCGCGTGGCACGCGCTTCTGCACCCGGATGTGGTTGGGCGCGTCGTCGCGGGTGGCGTTGCCCGTGATGAAGACCGACGAGAGCTTGTCGAAGGTGTACTTGCCGTCCGGCTTGGGATAGCCGTCCTTCGTGTCGCCGATGAACATCCTGCGCTCGTCGTTGCGATGCCACTTCCAGCGACCGCCCGGGAAGCGGCCCTTGGTCATGATCATGAGATTGACGATCGGCCCGCCGCGCAGGAAGCCCTTCTGGAACGGCTGGCGCGTGTTGCGGACCTCGTAGAGCTCCTCGGCGATCGACGATGTGTCGACGGCGTCCTCGTAGGAGGACACGTCGTTGTCGCCGCGCTTGAGCGCCGCGAAGATCGCCTCGCCCGCGAGCTTGCCCGACAACACCGAGTGGTGCACGCCCTTCAGCGCGACCGTGTCGACCATGCCCGCCGAGTCGCCGACGAGCAGCGCGCCCGGCATCGAGAGCTTGGGCATCGACCACCAGCCGCCGGCCGGCAGCGCCTTGGCGCCCCACGACACGCGCTCGCCGCCCTCGAGGATCTCCCTGACGAGCGGGTGCAGCTTGAACTGCTGCAACAGGTCGTGGGCGGAGGTCGTCGCGTCGGCGTACTCGAGGTCGACGACGAAGCCGATCGAGACGAGGTCGTCGCCGGTCTTGGAGTCCTTCATCGGGTACAGCCAGGTGCCGCCGATCTGGCCGTACTTCGCCTTGAGCTTCAGCGGCCACGGGCCGATCGTGTGGATCAGGCGATCCAGCGGCCGCGGAACCTTCCAGACCTCCTTGACGCCGAGCTCCCAGACCTGCGGCTCGCGCCCCGCGGCGAGATCGAACTCGCGGATCGCGGCGCCGGTCAGGTGGCCCCAGCAGCCCTCGGCGAGCACGGTGAACTTCGCCTTGACGTCCGTGCCCGGCTCGAAGTTGCGCAGCTTTTCGCCGTCCCTGCCGCGGCCCTTGTCGCCCGAGCGCACGCCGACGACGGCGCCGTCCTGCACGATCAGCTGCGTCGCCGCGGTCTCCGTGAGGATGTAGGCGCCCGCCTCCTCGGCGATGCGCTGCTGATAGCGCGCCAGCGCCGCGACCGAGATCACCTCGTTGCCGTGGTTGCGAAACGGCGGCGGCGTCGGGATCTTCACGGCCTTCGTGGCCGAGGGCATCATGTAGACGGCTTCCTTCTCGACGGCGCCGAAGGCGAAGCCCTCCCTGCGCCAGTCCTCGCGGGTGAGGCCCGACAGCAGCTCCTCCAGCGGGCCCGGGCGCATGACCGCGCCCGAGAGGTTGTGGCCGCCGCACGTCTTGGCCTTCTCGATCACGGCGACCGGCACCTCGCCGAGCGACTCGAGCAGCTCCTCGTCGCCGGCCAGCAGCTGCAGGAGGCGGTTGGCGGCGGCCAGGCCAGCCGTGCCGCCGCCGACGATCGCGACGCCGACCTCGATCAGCTCGTCCTCGTCGTCGAGGCCGCGCTTGATGAACTCGCCCTGCGGATCGACCGGGGGCGGGAACTGGGCCGGTGCCGGCATTGCTCCGTTCTTGGTACCGCTGGACATGCCGTTCCCGTTAGCCCTTCTTCGCCTTCACGGCCTCGGTCAGCTTCGGCAGGATCTTGTTGAGATCGCCGACGATGCCCAGGTCGGAGTACTCGAAGATCGGGGCGTTGGAGTCCTTGTTGATCGCCACGATGTTCTCGGAGGACTGAAAGCCCACCTTGTGCTGGATCGCGCCGGAGATGCCGGCCGCCAGGTAGAGCTTCGGCGAGACGGTCTTGCCGGTCTGGCCGATCTGCGTCGAGTACGGGTACCAGCCCGCGTCGACGACCGCGCGCGTCGCGGCGACCGCGCCACCGAGCGCGTCCGCCAGCGCCTCGCACAGCTCGAAGCCCTCCGGCTTGCCGAGTCCGCGACCGCCGGCGACGAGGATGTTCGCGCCCTCGATGTCGATGTCCGCGCCGCGCTGCTCGCCGCGCTGCACCATCGTCAGCCGCTTGGACGACTCCGACAGCTCGACGTCGACGTCCTCGACCTCGGCCGTGGCGTCGCTCGGCGCCGCGGTCTCGAAGGCGTTGAGGCGCCCGATGATGATCCCGCGGTCCTTGTAGGACGACGTCGAGATCGACGAGTCGCCGTGGATCGGGCGCTCCGCCGTGAGCTTGCCGTCGGCGACGTTGACCTGCGTGACCTCCATCGTCACGCCGGCGTTCAGGCGCGCGGCGAGGCCGGCGCCGATCTCGAAGCCGAGCAGGCCGCCGCCGAAGAGCGCGTAGTCGTGGCCGTTGGCGTCCATGACCTGCGCCATGACGTCGACGACCGGCTGGGCCAGCCCCTCGGGCACGTCCTTGGCGCGGAAGACCTTCTTCACGCCGTAGTTGCCCAGCGAGGCGGCGAGGTCGTCGCTGACGTCGCCGATGACGACGGCGTGGGCCTCGCAGCCCAGCTCGCCGGCAAGCTTGGCGGCCTCGGAGACGCCACCGAGCGAGTTCTTGTTGAAGGCGCCCTCGTAGTGCAGCGCGTACGCCAGGATCCCGCTCATGACAGAAGCTTCCTCTCGTCCAGCCAGGCGATGATCTTCTCGACCGTCTCGTTGGTGTCCTCGTCCTCGATGATCTCGCCGGCGGCCTTCTGCGGCGGGGCCTTGAAGTCGCCGCAGACGACCTTCGAGCCGGCCTCGCCGACGCGGTCGGCCTCGATCCCGACGTCGCCGATGCCGACGGCGTCCAGCGGCTTCTTCTTGGCGCCCATGATCGCCTTCAGCGAGGGGTAGCGCGGCTCGTTGATGGCGTCGCCGACGGAGATGACGGCGGGCAGCGTGATCTCGACCGTGTCGTAGCCGTACTCGGCCTGGCGCTCGGCGCGCAGCTTGCCCGCGGTGACGTCCATCTTGATGACCTGCGTCAGCGACGGCATCTGCAGGTAGTCGGCGACGACCGCCCCGATCGTGTAGCACTCGCCGTCGTCGGACTGCTGGCCGAGCAGGACGAGGTCGGGGCTCTCGCGCTCGAGCACCTTGGCGAGCGCGTAGCCGGTGGCGACGACGTCGGAGCCGGCGAGGCTCTCGTCGCTCAGGTGGACCGAGCGGTCGGCACCGAGCGAGACGGCCTTGTGCAGTGCGCGGACGGCGGTGTCCGGGCCCATGGTGACGGCGATGATCTCCTCGACCTCGACCTCGCCACCCTCCTTGACCTGCATCGCGGCCTCGATCGCATGCGTGTCATACGGGTTGAGGTTGCGCTCCCCACCGCGGTCCATGCGGCCCGTCGACGGGTTGATCCGCTTCTCGACGGCAGCGTCGGGAACCTCCTTCACCAGGACGCAGATCTTCAACTGGAGCCTCCTTCAGAACGGGACATGGAGTCAGATTAGCCGATTGACTGACCAGTCAATCGCGTCGTGTACCTGCCTGCGGCGGCTACGCCGGGACCGCCGCGCGGATGAAGTCGATGATCGCTTCCGTGCTCGATCCGGGCGTGAAGACCTCGGCCACGCCCAGCCGCTTCAGTTCGGGGATGTCGTCGCCCGGGATCGTGCCGCCGACGATGACGACGACATCGTCGATGCCCTGCGCCTCCAGCAGCGCGACGATGCGGGGCACGAGCGTCATGTGCGCGCCCGAGAGGACCGACAGGCCGACCGCGTGGGCGTCCTCCTGGATGACCGTCTCGACGATCTGCTCCGGGGTCTGGTGCAGTCCCGTGTAGATGACCTCCATGCCGGCGTCGCGCAGGGCGCGGGCGATGATCTTCGCGCCGCGGTCATGCCCGTCGAGGCCTGGCTTGGCCACGACGACGCGGATCTTCTTACCGGTGGGTGCAGACTCGGTGGTCATGGGTGCCCGCTCACCGCGCCGATCATATTGGCCCGCGCGATCGCGCGCGGATTGCGAGGCGTCAGCGCCGGCGCGCGGCCGGGACCGGGCGGCCGGTCGGCGACAGGCACAGGCCCGCGGCGTTCTCGCCGTGCGCGCAGAAGTGCCGGATCTGCTCGCAGTTGCGCGTCTTGAACGCGCCGTTCGTACGGATCCGCGCCATGTCCTTCCCCGGCCCGCAGTCGATCGTGCCCTTGCCGTAGTACGCCCAGACGTAGTCGGCGCCGGGGCCGCCGCGGACGATCGAGCGCCCGTGGCTGGGATACAGCCAGTCGTTGCCGGGACCGCCGCTGAGGATGTCGCGCTGCGCCGTGCTGTTGTTCTTCGGATCCCAGTCGCCCCAGAGGATGTCGTGGCCACCGGCGCCGAGCAGGACGTCGGATCCATGATGGCCGAGCAGCTCGTCGTTGCGCGGGCCGCCCTTCTTCGTGCGGCCCTTGCCGTCGAGGACGTGCCACAGCACTCCGCTGAGCTTCGGCCAGACGCGCGTCGCGCGCTGCCCCCGCTTGGAGTTGAGGCCGTTGTCGTGCGGCACCTTCTTGTCCTCGCCGCTGCCGCCGCCCGGCGCCTGGCGGTTGTTGCCCGGCCCGCAGTTGACGACCCCGCGCTGGTGGTCGGCGCAGAGCTCCTCGTTGGACTGCGCCTGGCCGCTCGCCGACGCGACCAGCGCAGCGATCACAAGGACGCCCAGACCGAGCAGGAGGGATCTGCGCGCCATCCGGACGGAGCCTATACGGGCCGCTCGGCGCGGACCACGAAGTCCGTCAGCGTCAAGGGCCCGAACGAGGTGATCAGCGCGACGTCGACCGCGTCGCGCCCACGGCCGACGACGACCCGACCGATGCGCGGCATGTTGTTGCGCGCGTCGAACGTGTGCCAGCGACCGTCGAGGTAGGCCTCGAACCAGGCCGCGAAGTCCATCCCCTCCGGCGGCGGCGGGACGCCGATCGCCGGGATGTAGCCGAACACGTACCGGGCGGGAATGTTCAGCGCGCGGCAGAACGTGATCGCCAGATGGGCGAAGTCGCGGCAGACGCCCTGACCGGCGCGGTAGGCGTCGGCCGCGGTGGTCCACGGGTTCGACGCGCCCTCGACCCACTCCAGGTGCTCGTGGACGTAATCGACGATCGCCTGCACGCGGCCCCAGCCCGGCTCGAGCTCGCCGAAACGCTGCCACGCCTCGTGGCCGAGCTCGTCGGGGAGGCAGAAGCGGCTGGGCATGACGTAGTTGAAGACATCGTCGGGCAACGACCCGACCGCGATCTCCGGCGCGCCGGGCACGATCACGTCGGCCGGGTGGGCGAGCGTGAGCTGCGCCTCGTAGGAGACGTGCGTCTCGCCGGCCGCCAGCGCGAAGCGCTCGCAGCGGTTGCCGAAGCCGTCGACGTAGGCGTGGTGCTCGGCGCCGGTGTCCCAGCGCTCGCTGCGGATGCTGACGCCCTGGTCCAGGCGCGGGGCCACCTGCATGATCGCCGTCGCCTGCTGGACGGACCGCAGTCCGAACGTGCAGCCGACCGTGAGCTCGAGCGCCGCCTGGCTCGCAGCGTGGTCCGAGCCCGAGGACAGGCGGTCGTTCATCTGCCTTTGAGGATTGCAGGTCGTCGTTGACAGTCGCTATAGCGTTCGGATGGCAAGAGCCGGTCGAGGGCCGTGGTGCGAGCCGTGGAATCGGACGGCTTTCCCCGATACCGGAAAGGGGCCGATCGTGGCGCGCAAGCGACCGAGAGCCTCCGACGTGACTTCGCCCAGGCTGATCTGCATCGACGGCGGTCGACCCGATGCCCAGGGGCCAGGACTCACGCGTGCCGAGGCGCACGCGCTGCGGCGTAGCGCGCCGCTGACGCACACGCAGCTCAAGGAGCATCTGAAGGGCATCGAGTTCCAGTGACGCCGGCGCCCTGAGCGCCGCCGCCGGCACGGTGCGGCGGTCGTCAGAAGACGGGCGTCTCGGTGTACGTGCCGAACACGTCCTGCAGCGCGCGCACGATCTCGCCCTCGCTGGCGTGCGCGCGGGCGCAGTCCAGCAGCGCCGGCATGAGGTTCGCCCGTTCGGTCGCGGCCTCGGCGCGCAGCGCCGTCAGCGTACGCTCGACATCCGCGCCGTCGCGGCGCGCACGGACGGCCTGCAAGCGGCCGCGCTGCTTGCGCTCGAGCTCGGGGTCGATGCGCAGGATCGGGATCTCGGGATCGCCCGCGTCGACGTAGTCGTTGACGCCGACGAGGATCCGGTCGCGGCCGTCGTACTCGCACTGCAGCTCGAAGGCGGCGTCGGCGATCTCCTTCTGGGGGAAGTTGAGCTTGACGGCGTCGACCATGCCGCCGAGCTCGTCGATGCGGCTGAAGTAGTCGTAGGCCTCGCGCTCGAGCTGGTCGGTCAGCGCCTCGACGAAGTACGCGCCGCCGAGCGGGTCGATCGTGTTCGTGACGCCGGTCTCGTGGGCGATGATCTGCTGCGTTCTGAGGGCGATCCGCGCGGCCTCCTCGGTCGGCAGCGCGAGCGCCTCGTCGT
>JBBSLI010000036.1:0-48547 GCA_038255395.1 Solirubrobacterales bacterium | reverse complement strand
TCCCGGGATGCCCGGCCGGGATCTGACGGTCGGCGGTGACCCGCCTTCGTGCTGGTGGCACGGGGCGGGCGCCGGCGGGCGTCAGGCACGGTTCGGGCGCCCGGGAAACGCGCAGAACTTGCGGATGGATGTACTAGCGGCTCACCAGGGGCCACTAGTGGTCGGCGCCGGTGCCCGTGGACGTCGCGTCGGCCTGGTCGCCGCCCTCACGGTCGATGTTGTCCTGGCTCGGATCGCTGCGGTCGGTGACCTCGCCCAGCGCCGCGTCGCCCAGCGCCTGGGACTGGTCGCGCTCGGGCGGCGGCGCGCCGGGGTCGTCGAGCTCCTCACGCGGCACGATGCCCTCGTTGTCGGCCCACGACTGCTCGCCGCCCTTCGCGTCAGCCGGCTCATGAACGCCACCGCGGTAGCTCCTCGGATCCTGCTCAGCCATGTCTGCGCCTCCTCCTGTTGCTGCATTGCGCTTTCACCTGGCGTACCCAGCAGGCGCGCGGCGCATGAGTCGTCACACTGCTGCGATGAGCGCGGGCGAACGCTGGAACGAGCGCTACGCGCAGGGCCTGCACCCGTTCCCGGACGCACCGGCGCCCTGGCTCGTCGCCCACCGCGACCTGCTGACGGGCGGCGGACGCGCGCTCGACGTCGCCTGCGGCGACGGGCGCAACGCGCGCTATCTCGCCGAACTGGGCTATGCGGTCGACGCGATCGACGCGTCCGACGTGGCGGTCGCCGCGCTGCGCGAGGCGGCGATCGAGCGCGGCCTCGACGTCACGGCACGCGTCGTCGACCTCGAGCGCGAGCCGCTGCCGCCGGGCCCGTATGACGTCATCGTGACGATGAACTTCCTCCAGCGCGACCTGTTCGACCCGCTCCACGACGCGCTCGCGCCCGGCGGGCTGCTGCTCTACGAGACGCTCGGGCAGGCGCACGTCGTCGAGCTCGGGCGCAGCTTCAACCCGGCGTACCTGCTCGAGGACGGCGAGTTGGCACGCGCGTTCGCGCGCCTGCAGGTCGTCGACCACTTCGAGGGCGTCGCCGAGCGTTCCGGCGGGCCGCGCGGGGTCGGCGCGATCGTCGCTCGGCGCGTCGCGGCGGAGCACTAGCCTCCGCATATGGCGCCCCGCGAGCCGATCCAGCTGACCGTCATCGGCGGCTTCCTCGGCGCCGGCAAGACGACGCTGCTCAACCGGCTGCTGCGTGACGCCGGCGACCGCCGCCTCGCGGTGCTCGTCAACGACTTCGGCGCGATCAACATCGACGCCGAGCTCGTGCAGTCGCGCGAGGGGGAGATGGTGCGCCTGACCAACGGCTGCATCTGCTGCGGCGTGGCCGGCGACTTCATCGGCGAGCTTGCGCTGCTGCGCGACCGGCCCGATCCGCCGGCGCATGTCGTCGTCGAGGCCAGCGGGGTCGCCGACCCCGGGCAGATCGTCGTGCTCGGCAGCCTGCCCGGCTACCGCAAGGACGCGGCCGTCGTCGTCGCCGACGCCGAGACCGTCCGCGCGCGCGCCGCCGACGAGGCCACCGGGCATCACGTCATCGGCCAGCTGCGCGCCGCCGACCTGCTCGTGCTCAACAAGACCGACCTCGTCGACGCCGAGCAGCTCGCGCAGGCGCGAGCGTGGCTGCGCGAGATCGCGGGCCCCTCGACGGCGATCGTCGAGACGTCGTTCGGCGAGGTCCCGATCGACGTCGTGCTCGGCGTGCAGGCGGCCGACCGGCCCGCGCTCGCGCCGCACGACCACCACGACCACGACGACCACGACCACCAGCACCCGAGCTTCGAGACCTGGAGCTGGAGCGGGGCGGCGGCGATCAGCGGCACCGGGCTCGTCGAGGCGCTGAAGCAACTGCCCGACGGGATCGTGCGCGCGAAGGGCCTGCTGCACCTGCGCGAGGATCCGGCCAGCCGCTACGTGCTGCAGGTCGTCGGGCGGCGCTTCAGCGTCACGGTCGACCGCCCCTGGAGCGGCGACGCGCCCGGGTCGCAGCTCGTCGTGATCGGCCTGCCGGGCGCGGTCGACGCCGACGCGCTCGATGCCACGCTCGCCGAGCTGACCGCGGCCCGCACGACCGGCGCTCAGACGAGCGACGTCTGAGACGATCGCATGCGCATGGAAGCCACGCTCAAGACCGCGATGATCGCCGTCGCCGCTCTGCTCGCCACCGCTTCGAGCGCGAGCGCGCAGGCCGAGTACACGCCGTGCGAGAGCGCGGGCGACGCGGCGCTCGTCGAGGTCGCGGTCGCCAGCTGCGACGACGCGCGCGCGGTCGCGACCGCGCTCGCGACCGAGCCCGCCGACCGCAGCGAGGTCGCACTGCGCGGCGCCGGCTGGACGCCTGTGCGGGCGGCGGAGACCGACAACCGCCGGCAGTACGACCTGATCGCGATCCGCGGCCGCGCCTCCCTGCGGATCCGCCGCAACGGCACGGCGCCGGACATCGACGGCTGGGCCGCCGGCCGCGAGCTGCTCTTCGCACGCGGCCGGCTCGTCGGCGGCAGGCCGCCGCCGCGCGGCGCCGCGGTGTGCACGTCGGCGTTCCTGATCCGCCTCGGCGGGCATCCCGGCGGCCTCAGCGCCGCGCACTGCGGCGGCACGCGCAAGGACGGCACGACGCACCGGCGCAACGCCGCGCTGCGGCGCCCGCCGCAGCCGGGCATCGTCGTCGGCCGCGTGCAGCGCAACCTCGCGCGTACGCGCCCGCTCGATGCGCTCGTCGTGCCCGTCCCGTCGGGTAGCGGCCGCCCGTCGGCGGCGATCGTCGACCGCGGCGTGTCGCGCCCGCCGTGGTTCGTCGCCGGCGTCGGCAAGGCGACCTCGGGGCGCCGCGTCTGCTTCACCGGCCGTACGAGCGGCGTCGACCAGTGCGGCCAGATCGTCGATTCGAGCCGGCGCCGCGCCGAGCTGCTGCTGAGCAGCTTCGCCGGCACGCGCGTGCGCTGCACGACGATCAGGGCGCGCGAGGGCGACAGCGGCGGGCCGGTGTACACGGCGGCGCGGCGCGACGGAACGGTCTACGCGGTCGGGATCACGACGCTCGTCGTCGGCGCCCAGGCGCGCATGTGCTTCACCCCGATCGAGCCGGTCCTCGACGCACTGAACGCGACGCTCGTCACCGCCGCCGCCGGCTGAGCACCGCGCCGACCGTCGCGCCGTAGGCGACGTGGTCGAGCCACTGCGGCAGCTGCGGCAGCGCGCGGATGCGCGGGCAGCGGCGGCCGACGACGCCGAGGTCGAGCGCGGCGATCGCCAGGCCGGCGAGCGTCGCCCAGGCGATCGTGCGCCGGCGCGGCAGCAGCGCGGCGAGTACGAGCGCCCAGCCCAGCGACAGCGCGACGTGGACGGGCGTGGCGGCGAGCACCAGGGGCAGCGCCCGCCGCTCGCGTGGCAGCAGCAGCGTGCCCGCCGCGAGCGTCGCCTCGAGCGGGCTCGAGCGCGTCGCGAGCGCGTGCAGCGTCGACGGCGCGCCGCTGACGACGGCGGCGACGGCCCCGGCTACGAGCCCGTCCCGCGTCACGGCGGCTCCTGTCATCGCCAAGACGGTAGTGCGCAGCGGTCGATCGCTCGCCGCGGCAGCGGCCGCACGCCGACCTCGGCGCGCCGTCGGTCAGCGCATGCACCCTCGACCGCCGTACAGTCCACGATTGCGACGCGCCAGATGTTGCGCGGTACGATCTGGCCTCAGCCACGGAAGCGGGGGAGTTGCCTTGCGCATCAAGATGGTGTCGCTGGAGGATGGAATCACCTCCTGCGGCTTTCGAAAGATGGCCGCGTTCGTCGCGCGAATCAACGAGGACACGGAGTCCTGCTACGTCTCGACGAACCGGTACCGCAACATTCGCAACGGACTGCGCGGCACGCTCGGCAGCGCGGGCTCGCTCGAGGACGAGGACATCGATCTCGCCGCGCGTCACCTGATCGAGGCCGACGTCGTCGGGTTCTCCTCGATGACCGGCTACGCGGAGCTCACGCGCCGGCTCATCACGCGCGTCAAGGAGCTCGACCCCTCCACGTTCGTCATCTGGGGCGGGATCCACGCGATCATCCAGCCCGAGGACGCGATCCTCGCCGACGTCGACGCGATCTGCACCGGCGAGGGCGAGTTCGCCTTCGAGGAGTTGCACCAGCTCCTGGGCGAGGGCCGCGACCACCGCCAGGTCAAGAACTTCTGGTTCAAGGAGCCCGACGGCGCCATCATCAAGAACCACTTCCTGCCGCTGATGAGCGTCGAGCAGATGGAGTCGCTGCCGTTCCCGCAGTACGGCGACGGGGAGACGATCTACGAGACGGGCGAGGGCTTCCGCCCGATGGACAAGCATCACTACATCGAGAACGACGGCCTCTCGTACACGACGCTGTGGTCGATCGGCTGTCCGTTTCATTGCACGTACTGCGGCAACACGAAGTTCATCTCCAACGACGCGAAGTACAAGCGCATCCGCCACCCGAGCGCGCGCTACATCGTCGACGAGGTCAAGACCGCGCGGGCGCGCTTCCCGCACCTCAGCCACGTCTCGTTCCACGACGACAGCTTCATGGCGATCCCGTACCGCGAGATCGAGGAGTTCGCCGAGCTGTGGAAGGCCGAGCTCGACCTCCCGTTCGCCGTCTACGGCGTGATCCCCAACTACGTCAAGCGCGACAAGTTCGAGCTGCTCACGTGGGCCGGGATGAACCGCATCCGGATGGGCATCCAGTCGGGCAGCCGCAACACGCTGGAGTTCTACAAGCGTCCCTCGCCGCCGGAGAAGATCCTCGCCGCGGGTGAGGTCAACGCGTCGTTCGCGCCGACGTACCACATCCCACCGGCCTACGACATCATCACCGACAACCCGATCGAGTCGCGCGAGGACATCAGGGAGACGCTCCAGCTCCTGTACGACATGTCGCGCCCGTACACGCTGTTCATCTACTCGCTGAAGGTGATCCCGAACACCGAGCTCGAGCGACTGATGAAGGAGCGTGGCGTCGACATCGAGGAGATCTCGGCGACGTTCATGTCGATCCCGCCGCGGCTGAACAACCTCATGCTCTACACGCTGACGATGTGGCGCCCGCCGGAGTGGCTGTGGAAGTTCCTGCTCAAGCACGTCAAGGCGAGCACCGAGGAGCAGCGGCTGTACCCCCGCCTGGGCAGCCTGCTGCGCGGGATGTACCTCTCGCGGCGTGCCCTCAGCCACCTCGTCAAGCTCGACTTCTCGGCGATCCCGGGCAAGACGGGCTACTACTTCTGGAAGCTCGGCCTGATCGGCGGGTGGCGCAAGCACATGACCAAGCGCCTGCCGCGCCCGCCGCGGCCCGAAAAGGAGATCGCGCGCGAGAAGCGCGAGGCCGAGGCCGCGCAGAAGAGGATCGCGGCCTAGGCACTGCGGCCCTCAGCGGGCGAGGGCCGCGTACGCCGGCAGCACGCGGCCCTCGATGAACTGCAGGCCGGCGCCGCCGCCCGTGCAGATGTGCGTCACACGGTCGGCGAGACCGAAGCGGTTCAGCGCGGCGACGAGATCGCCGCCGCCGACGATCGTCGCGGCCTGCGTGCGCGCCATCGCCTCGGCGACCGCACGCGAGCCCGCCGCGAAGGGCTCGAGCTCGAACGCTCCCAGCGGGCCGTTCCAGAACGCGGTCCCGGCGGACTCGACGACCGTCGCGTACCGCGCTCCCGTACGCGGCCCGATGTCGAGTCCCATCCAGCCGTCCTCGATGCCGTCGGCGTCGACGACGCGCCGCACGGCGTCGGCGGCGAAGCGGTCGCCGACGACGACGTCGAGCGGGAGCTGCAGGCGGTCGCCGGCGTGGGCGAGCAGCTCCCGCGCGACCGCGATGCCCTCGCGCTCGCACAGCGAGTCACCGACGCCGTGCCCCTGGGCGGCGAGGAACGGGAAGCTCATCGCGCCGCCGATCAGGACCGCGTCGGCGAGCTGCAGGAAGCGCTCGATGACACCGATCTTGTCGGTCACCTTCGAGCCCCCGAGCACGGCGACGAGCGGCCGTTCGGGGGCGCGCATGATCGACTCCAGCATCTCGATCTCGCGCGCGAACAGCAGCCCCGCTGCGCAGCGGTCGACGAGGCGCGCGACGCCGTGCGTCGAGGCGTTCGCGCGATGCGCGCTGCCGAACGCGTCGTTGACGTAGGCGTCGGCGAGCGCGGCCAGCCGCGCCGCCAGCGCCGGGTCGTCGCCGGTCTCGCCGCGCTCGAAGCGGATGTTCTCGAGCATCACGACGTCGCCGTCGGGAATCTGCTCGAGATCGGGCGCGAGCGGCACGTCCGCGCCGAGCAGCTGCGACAGCCGCGCGGCCACCGGCCGCAGCGAGAGCGACGGCTCGCGGTCGCGCGGGCGGCCGAGGTGGGCGACGACCAGCACGCGCGCGCCGCGCGCGCGCAGCGCGGCGATCGTGGGCATCGTGAGTCGCAGCCGGGTGTCGTCGGCGACCGTGCCGTCGGCGTGCAGCGGGACGTTGAACTCCGCCCGCAGCAGCACCCGGGCGCCCGTCAGGTCGCCGAGGTCGTCGATCGTCCGCAGCCGCCCGGTGCTGCGCATGGGTTTCGGCATCGCGGCAGCGTATCCGTGCCGCGCTGGCTCGGGCGCCGGCGACCCCGGCTGACGTCGAGCGCCGCGTACGCTGTCTGCCTGAGCACCGGCCGGGCCGACGCAACCCGCCGGCCAAGCACGAGCGCCGGCCAGACTACGAGTCCGTCAGCGCCGCCACGCCCGGTAGCACGCGACCCTCGATCAGCTCCAGGGCGGCGCCGCCGCCCGTGGACAGGTGCGTCACGCGATCCTGCAGCCCGAAGCGCGTGATCGCCGCGCCGGAGTCGCCGCCGCCGACGACGGTGATCGCGTCCGTCTCGGCGACGGCGCGGGCGATCGCGTGCGTTCCCTCGGCGAACGGCTCGATCTCGAAGGCGCCGACCGGCCCGTTCCAGAAGACGGTGCCGGCCGCGCGGATGATGCCGGCGTAGAGCTCGCGGGTGCGCGGCCCGACGTCGATCGCCTCCCAGTCGTCGTCGACGTCGATCGGGTCCGCCACGCGCAGCTCGGCAGCGGCTGAGAAGTCGTCGGCGATCATGAGATCGACCGGCAGCCGCAGGCGGTCCTCCGTCCCGGGCCGGGAGAGGACCTCGCGCGCCGCCGCGAGGCCCGCCTCGTCGCACAGCGAGCGGCCGATCCGCCTGCCCTGCACGGAGAAGAACGGGTAGCTCATCCCGCCGCCGAGCAGCACCGTGTCGGCGATCTCGAGGAAGCGGTTGATGACGCCGATCTTGTCGGCCGCCTTGGCGCCGCCGAGCACCGCCACGAGCGGGCGCTCGGGCTCGTCGAGCAGCCGCTCCAACGTCAGCACCTCGCGCGCGAAGAGCAGCCCCGCGACGGAGCGCTCGACGCGGTGCACGATCCCCTCCGTCGACGCGTGCGCGCGATGGGCCGAGCCGAACGCGTCGTTGACGTAGGCGTCGGCGAGCGCGGCGAGGCGCGCGGCGAGCGCCGGGTCGTTCTTCGTCTCGCCCGGCTCGAAGCGGATGTTCTCGAGCATCACGAGCTCGCCGTCGGGGACCGCGTCGAGGCTGGGCGCCAGCACGACGTCCTCGCCGAGCAGCCGCGCGAGGTGCTCGGCGATCGGCTTCAGCGACCACCGCGGGTCGGGTCCCTCGGGGCGGCCGAGGTGCGAGACGAGCAGCAGCCGTGCGCCGCGCTCGCGCAGCGCCTGCAGCGTCGGGATCGCGAGCCGGATGCGCGTGTCGTCGGTGATCGCGCCGTCTTGCAGCGGAACGTTGAAGTCGACACGCACCAGCACGCGCTGCCCGGCGACGTCGCCGAGGTCGTCGAGTGTTCTCAGACCTGCGGTCACGTGAGTCTCATCGGTCAGGGCCAGGGTAGTCGGGCTCGCCGCGCCGCGGACGAACGGCACGCCGCAGCGGTGCCCAGGCTCAGGGGCGTGCCAGCAGCGCGCCCGCGATGATCGCGATCCCGCCTGCCAGCAGCACCGGGGTGCCCGGCCCGATCGAGCTCATCAGCAGCGCGTCGGCCGCGGCCTGCCCGAGGTCGCCCGAGTCCTTCGTCTCGATGTCGACGACGTTCGCCATGTACACGAGCAGCAGCGCGCCCGCGGCGGTCACGAGCAACCCGAGCACCAGCAGGACGCGCCGCGCGATGCCCAGCAGCGCGAGGGCGGCGACGATCACCGCGACGCCGAGGAGGACCGGCCACAGCGACGTGTCGAGTCCGGCGACGGTGCGGTCGCCGGTGCGCGCCTCGGCGCCGACGAGGCCGAGATCGAGCGACAGCGACGGGCCGCTGATCGTCACCCACGGCAGCAGCGCCGAGAGCAGCGTGGCGCCGGCACCGCCGAGCATGAGCACCTTGGAGATCACCGTTCGAGACTACGACCCCGTGAGGGAGTGGGACGACCGCACCGAGTTGTCCGTGCCGGCCGCGTTCGCGCGACGCGTCGGCCGAACGGGTGATTTGCGGGCGCTATCGGGTAGGCAATCGTCACCCGACCACACTGGAGCGAGCCATGCAAGAGGATCAGGTCGATCAGGCCCAGGCCACCGAGGAGCCCACCGCCGAGACCGCGGGCGAGGGCGGCGACGCCGGCCTCGCCGAGGCTGTCGACATCCAGGCCGCCGTCTCCGACGGGACCGCCGCCGAGGCCGAGCCGGAGGTTCCCGACGATGCCAGCCAGAAGATCAGGGCGGCCCAGGAGCACATCGACAACCTCAACATGGACAAGGAGCGTGAAGCCGCCAAGCGGGTGATGTAGCGCGCACGCAGCAGTTGTCTGACGCGGGCCGGGAGCGAGTTCCCGGCCCGTTGCGCGCCAGGGGGTGTTCCGGCGGCGGGCACGGGGTAGCCCGAAGGTGTGCCGGTCAGCCACAGATCCCGCCTGGAGCAGCGACTTCCGGCACGGCCCGAGAACATCACCGCACTGCGACGGTCCGTCGTCCAGTACGCGGCCGACGGCGGCGTATCCGAGCGCCGGCGCGAGGACGTGGCGCTGGCGGTCTCCGAGGCGCTGAGCAACGTCGTCGTCCACGCCTACGACGGCCACGACGAACCCGGCGACGTGTGGGTCGACGCCTGGATACACGGCAACGCCCTCCAGGTCTCCGTCTGCGACGACGGCAACGGCATGACGCGCCGGGGCCCGAGCCCCGGCCTGGGCCTGGGCCTGGCCCTCATCGGCACGGTCGCCGACGCGCTGCGGATCGAGAACGGGGACGCGTCGCCCGGCGTGCGCGTGCGAATGACGTTCTCGCTGGACTGAGGGTGGACTCAGGCTGAGCTCGCGGGACGCCGTCGGCGCGCACCCCGGCGGCTCGTCCACCTGGTCAGTCGCGGCGCATCCGGCCGGGTGTACTAATCGGTCAGGAACCGCACGCCGACGCGCACCTCGTCGCCGCCGTCGGCGGTGAGGAAGCTCAGCAGCCGCATGCCCTCCTCGGCGAGGGCACAGCGATCGTCGCGGGCCATCGGCACGAACGGTGAGATCTCGAGCGCCACGAGGCTGCGCCCGCGGATGATCCGCCAGGCGCCGCGCACGAAACCGTCGATGAGGAACGTCTTCGGCGACAGGCTGCGCCGGCGCGGCACGCCGGCGTCGATGCGCGTACGATCGGCGTGGGCGAGCGCGGCGTTGTCGAAGTCCGGCAGGAAACGGGGTGGCGCCGGGGTCTCCGGATCGGGCAGGGCGCCGTCGGCGACGTCGAGCAGTTCGCGGCCGTGCTCGTCGCGGAAACCGCGCAGCTCGGGCCGCAGCCGCTCGATCGCCTCGCGCACCCCCGTCAACCCCGACCACGCCTTGACGTCGGCGACGGTCGCCGGCCCGTAGGCCGCCAGGTAGCGCCGGATCAGCGCGTCGGGGTCGGTCTCGCGGGCCAGCGGCTTGCCGAGCCAGCGCTGCGCCGTCGTCTGCACCGCGCGGCCGTTGCGACCCCAGACGCCGCGCGGAGGGATGTGGACGAGCGGCTCGAGCGCGGCCAGCGCGTTGCCGAGCGCGCGCGGCTCGTGGCCGGGCCAGTCGTCGGCGAGCAGGCCGCCGATGTCGCCGAGCGAACGCGGCTCCTGCTCGACGAGCATGCGGCCGCGCTGCGCCAGCAACTGCAGGTCGACGCCCTGCAGGTGGCGCCCGAAGCACGCCTGCATCCTGCGCTCCATGACCGGCTGCAGGACGGGCCGCAGCGCGATGCAGTCCGCCGCCGTGACGGCGTGCAGCGTCCAGCGCATGAGCGCGATCCGCACGACCTTGCGCGCCTGCACCATCGAGGCGAGCTCGTCGGGCTGGAAGTCGGTCAGCCGCGACCACAGGCCGAGATACGGCGCGCTGGGATTCTGCGCGGGCATGCCGACGAGATGCTCGAGCGCGACCGGGGCCGAGAGATCGTGGCGTCGCAGCAGCAGCTGACGCTCCAGCAACGCACGGTTGAGCGCGCGCGGGCCGAGCACGGCTCCGTCCTGCGGCCCGTCGCGCGTGGCGACCGAGCGCGATGTGAGCACGTCGTTCACTTGCCACATGCAGCCTATACACGTTTGTGACGTACGTTGGTTCGTAGCGAGCTTCGACGGGCTCGAGGGACGCGCCACACGCGGGCAGGGCCACCTGCGGCTGCTCGACGAGACCTAGACTCAGGGCATGTCGTCAGGCCCCGACAGCGGCATCGATCCCGCGGACCTGCGGACCGCACTGCGCGTGCTCGCAGAACTCGGCGAGCTGCCGATCGAGCATCCCGACGCGGTTGCGCTGCGCGAGGCGACGGCGGGCGTGTTCAAGACCGTCAAGCTGCGCCGCCGCGCGGAGCGGCGCGCCGCGATCCTCGCCAACGACGCGGCCGTCACCGCCGCGACCGCGACCGGGGCGCCGGGGCGCATCGACGACGAGACGCGCGGCCTGCCGCTCCTCCCGAGCGCCGACGGCAACGCCGACGGCAACGGCGCGGGCACGCTCCTGCAGGCCCGCGGCTGCTACGTCTGCAAGCAGCGCTACACCGAGGTCGACGCCTTCTACCACCAGCTCTGTCCGCGCTGCGCGCAGCACAACCGCGTGCGCCGCGACGCGCGGACCGACCTGACCGGCCGCCGCGCGCTGCTGACCGGCGGGCGCGCGAAGATCGGGATGTACATCGCGCTGCGCCTGCTGCGCGACGGCGCCCAGCTGACGATCACGACGCGCTTTCCGCGCGACGCCGCGCGGCGCTTCGCCGCGATGGACGACAGCGCCGACTGGCTCGACCGCCTGCAGATCGTGGGCATCGACCTGCGCGACCCCGGCCAGGTCGTCGCGCTCGCCGACGGCGTCGCGGCGCGCGGGCCGCTGGACATCCTCATCAACAACGCCGCCCAGACCGTGCGCCGCTCGGCCGCGGCATATGCGCTGCTCGCCGCCGCCGAGGCCGCGCCGCTGCCCGACGCGCCGCTGCCGCAGATCCTCACGCCCGGGCCCTCGATCGGCGCTCCCGCGCATCTGACCGAGGGCGATCGCCCGCACTGGACCCCGACGCCGCAGGCGCTCGCCGAGCTGGCGCTGACCGCGGGCTCGGCCTCGCCGGAGCGGATCGCCGCGGGCAGCGCCGTCGACGCCGGCGGCCTCGTGCCCGACCCGCACGCGGTCAACAGCTGGATCCAGCGTTTCGACGAGGTCGATCCGATCGAGCTGCTCGAGGTCCAGCTGTGCAACGTGACCGCGCCGTTCATCCTCGCCGGCCGCCTGCGCCCGGCGCTCGCCGCCTCGCCCGCGCGCCGCGCGTACATCGTCAACGTGTCCGCGATCGAGGGGCAGTTTCATCGCGGCTACAAGGGGCCCGGCCACCCGCACACGAACATGGCCAAGGCCGCCCTGAACATGCTGACGCGCACGAGCGCCGAGGAGCTGCGCAGCGACGGGATCCTGATGACGAGCGTCGACACGGGCTGGATCACCGACGAGCGCCCGCAGCCGACCCGGGTCCGCCTCGCGGGGGAGGGCTTTCACGCGCCGCTGGACCTCGTCGACGGCGCCGCGCGCGTCTATGACCCGATCGTGCGAGGCGAGGCCGGCGAGGATCTGTTCGGCTGCTTCCTGAAGGACTACGAGCCCGCACCCTGGTGACGTGAAACGGAGCCGTCCTCGCGCTGGAACACCGGCATTCGGTGGATCGCTCGTGACGTACGGCGCAACGCCGTTACATTGACTGCCAGATGGCGCCCGACCACGAGCGGTCACCCGGCGACCTGACCGCAGATCCGTGGCGGGCGGTGTTCGACGAATCGTCGGTTCCGAGTGCGGTGACGCGTCGGCGTGACGGCAAGATCCTGTTCGTCAACCGGGCGATCCTGCGCATGTTGGGCTGGACGGAGGCCGAGGTCGTCGGCCGCACGATGGTCGAGGCCGGCTTCTGGACGGCGCCGGAGGACCGCGCGGCGATGCTCCAGCGCCTGCAGAGCACGGGCGCCGTCCGCAACCTCGAGCAGACGATCACGACGCGAGCGGGCAAGACGATCGTCGCGCTGACGTCGATCTCGCCGGTGATGCTCGACGGCGAGGAGTGCCTCGTCGGCCACGTCCACGACGTCACGCGGGCGCGCAACCTCGAGGACCAGCTGCGCGAGAGCGAGGAGCGCTTCCGGCAGGTCACCGAGACGCTCGAGCAGGGGTTCCTGCTGCGCGACACGGACCCGCCCCGGGTGCTGTACGCCAGCCCGGCGCTCGAGCGGATGTTCGGCGTCCCGCTCGGCACGCTGTACGGCGACGTGGGAGCGATCATGAACCTCATCCATCCAGGCGATCGCGAGCGCGTGGCGACCCGTCGTGACGCGATGACCGACGCCACCGACTTCGAGTTCCGGATCGTGAGGCCCGACGGGGCGACGCGCTGGATCCGCTCGCGCGCCCATCCGGTGAGGATGCGGGGCGGCCGGATGACGCGTCTGGCATCCGTCAGCGAGGACATCACCGAGGAGCGAGAACTGCGTGAGGCGCTGCTTCTGAGCGAGGAGCGCTTCCGGCTTCTGGCCGAGAACTCGACGGACGTGATCGCGCGCTCCGGCCCGGACTCGAGGATCCGCTACATCTCGCCGGCCAGCCGGAAGCTGTACGGCTATGAGCCCGATGAGATGGTCGGCCGCACCGGGTCGGAGTTCCTGCATCCCGACGACCTGGCCGCACTGCGCGCGAACGTCACCTCGCTCGACGAGCAGCCCGACGACGTGACGCACGTCTATCGCGTGCGTCACCGCGATGGCGGCTACGTATGGGTCGAGGCCAAGACGCACGCGCTGCGCGGCCCTGACAACGCGGTCACCGAGTTGCACACGTCGGTGCGCGACATCACCGAGCGCAAGCAGGCCGAGGCGGTGATCAGCCGCGCCCGCGAGGAGGCCGTGCGGGCGAACCTCGCCAAGAACGAGTTCCTCTCGCGCATGAGCCACGAGCTACGTACGCCGCTGCACGCGATCCTCGGCTTCGGCGAACTGCTCGCGCAGGACGAGCTCAAGCCGTCGGTGCGCGAGGGACTCGCGCAGATCACGAAGGGCGGCCGCCATCTGCTCGAGCTCATCAACGAGGTGCTCGACATCGCCTCGATCGATCGTGGCGAGCTGCGGATGTCGCTCGAGCCCGTCCACGTCGGGATGCTGATCTCCGAGGCGCTGGAGATGATCGTTCCGCTCGCGACGGCCGGCACGATCGAGCTGCCGACGCCCGCCGAGGACGAGCTCGACCGCCACGTGCTCGCCGACCGCCACCGCCTCAAGCAGATCCTGCTGAACCTGCTCTCCAACGCCGTGAAGTACACCCGCCCCGGCGGCGAGGTGCGCGTGGGCGTGGGTGCATGCAACGCCGGCCAGGTGCGCATCGAGGTGGCCGATACCGGCATCGGGATCGCGCCCGAGAACCTCAGCCGGGTCTTCGCGGCGTTTGACCGCATCGGCGCGGAGACGACCGACGTCGAGGGGACCGGCCTCGGGCTGACGCTGAGCAAGCGCCTGATCGAGGCGATGAGCGGCACCATCGGCATCGAGAGCGAGGTCGGCCGCGGCACGAGGCTGTGGATCACGCTGCCCGCGGCCGAGGCGCCGCAGATACGGCAGGACGCGGTCGCCGCGCCGGCGGCGGCGATCGGGGCGGGCGCGCAGGCCGCCCGCACGGTGCTCTACATCGAGGACAACCCCTCGAACATCATGCTCGCCGAGGCGATCCTCGCCCGCCGGCCCGAGGTGAGCCTGCTCGTCGCCACGCAGGGCGGGCTCGGACTCGAGCTCGCGCGCGAGCACCGCCCCGCGGTCATCCTGCTCGACCTCAACCTGCCCGACATCTCGGGTGAGGAGGTCCTGCGCCGGCTGCGCAGCGACGACCGCACGGCGAAGATCAACATCGTCGTGCTGAGCGCCGACGCCACGCCCGGCCAGGTCGACCGCCTGCTGCGCGCGGGCGCCGACCACTACCTGACCAAGCCGTTTGACATCGAGGACTTTCTCGCCGTCATCGACGGCCAGACCGCGGCGGCGCCTGCGGTCGCCGCCGCCGACACCGACACCGACGCGACCGGCGCGCTGCGCCTGGAGCGCGTGGCGAAGCTGCGCCGCCTGTACGCCGAGGAGGGCGCGCTGCGGGAGTTCGTCGAGCTGTTCGTCGCCGACACCGCGGCGCGCATCGAGGCGCTCGAGGCGGCCGCGAGCGCCCGCGACGCGGTTGCGGCGTGGCACTCGGCGCACGCGATGCGCGGATCCTGCAGTCTGGCCGGCGCATATCGCGTCGAGGCCGCGCTCGCGCGGATCGAGGCGATCACCGCCGGCGGCGACGAGGTGCCGGGCGCCCCGGCCATCGCCGCGCTGCGGTCGGCCTTCGCCGAGGCCGAGCGCGCGCTCCTGGGCGAGCTGAGCTGACCTCGCGCACTGGTGCGCGAGATCCCAACTCGCCGGAAGTTCACCGTTAACGCCGGTTTGCTCTTGCTGCGCGGCGCCGGTATACAAGCGCGGTGATCAAGCGCATCGCACTCGTCGTGGTCGGTCTCGTCGTCGCAGCCGGCATCGCCGGCTTCCTGCTCAGGGACGACGCCGAGCGCGACGACAGCGGGCGGGTCGCGTCGCAGGGCAAGCTCAGCGTGTTCGACCTGCGCGTCGGCGACTGTCTCATCAACATCGCCTCGAAGACCGGTGAGCAGGAGGATCTGGAGGCCGTGCCGTGCACGCAGGCGCACGACGGCGAGGTCTACACGGAGATCGACCTCGGCGACGGCGACTTCCCGGGCAATGCGTTCGTCGCCGGCAAGGCCGAGCGCGGCTGCTTGGCGCGCCTGTCTCGCCAGGCGCCCGATTCCGAGGACGAGATCCTGTACTTCGTCCCGAACAAGAAGAGCTGGGACGAGCAGGACGATCGCGCGGTGACGTGCATCGCGGAGTACGCCGAGAAGCGCAAGGGCACCGTCGCAGCGCAGAACAACGGCAGCTAGCGCGCGATCTCGGTGGCGTCAGGCCGAGCTCACGCCGCCGCCCACAGCGCCGCGAGGTGAACGATGACGGCCGCGGCCGCGGCCATGTCCTGCAGGGACGCCCATTCGCGGACGGAGTGGTAGGCGTGTCCGCCGGTGAAGATGTTCGGCGTCGGCAGCCCCATCGCGCTCAGGCGCGAGCCGTCGGTGCCGCCCCGGATCGGCGCGCGCAGCGGCTCGAGTCCCTCGGCGCGGACCGCCGCGATCGCGTGCTCGACGACCTCCGGGAACGGCTCCAGGTGGGCGCGCATGTTCGGGTACTGCTCGACGATCTCGATCTCGAGCGCCGCGCCGGGCGTGGCGTCGACGACCGCCTGGGCGATTTGACGCAGCAGGTCGGCGTGGCCGGCGAGCAGGTCGTCGTCGAAGTCGCGCAGGATCGCCCGTATCCGTGCCCGCCCAGCGTCGCCGCCGAGCTCGTAGACGTGGATGAAGCCCTCGCGACCGGACGTCGTCTCCGGCGTCAGGCGGTCCTGTGGCAGCGCGGCGACGATGCGGGCGGCGACGCGGGCGGCATTGACGAGGATGCCGGTCGCGAGGCCCGGATGGACGTCGACGCCGGTTATGGTGATCGTCGCCTCGAGCGCCGAGAACGTCTCGTCCTGGATCTCGCCGGCCGACGAGCCGTCGATCGTGTAGGCGCAGCGCGCGCCGAACGCATCGACGTCGAACAGCGTCGCGCCCTCGCCGATCTCCTCGTCGGGCGTGAAGCAGATGCGGATCGTCGGCCGTGGCAGCTCGGGCTGGCCGTGCAGGTACGCGACGGCGGCCATGATCTCCGCGACGCCGGCCTTGTCGTCGGCGCCGAGCAGCGTGTCGCCGGAGGCGGTCACGATGTCGTGGCCGGCGCGGGAGGCGAGCTGCGGCTCGGTCGCGGGGTCGAGCATCGTGCCGTTGCGCGGCAGCGTGATCACGCCGCCGTCGTAGTCGCGGTGCACGATCGGGACCACGCCGGCGCCCGCCGCGTCGGGGCTCGTGTCGACGTGCGAGATCAGGCCGACGACGACGTCGGGGTCACCGCCGCCGGCGGCGGGCAGCGTCGCGGTGACGTAGCCGTTGGCGTCGACGGCGGCGTCGGCGAGGCCGATCTGCGCGAGCTCCTGCGCGAGCAGGCGGGCGAGCTCGAGCTGACCGCGCGTGCTCGGGCAGGCGGTGCGGTCGCGCGCGGCCTGGGTGTCGATGCGCACGTATCGGTCCAGGCGCGCGAGCACATCGGGCGCGAGCACCTCGGCGAGTGACGACGTGAAGTGGGCCATGCGGCCACACCGTAGAACGCGGACGCTCGCTCAGGTCAGCGAGATCGCGCGCGGCAGCGTGAACGTCGGGAACGTCTTGCGGTTGCTCGTCGACTTGCGCACGCGTGTCGACAGCCGGTAGACGGCGGCGAGCTCGCCCTCGGGGGCGTCCACCCTGATGCGGAAGCGGCCGTTGCGGTCGGGCTTCACGCGCCGCACCACCTCGCTGCGGCGGCAGGAGACGCGGCGGCTGACGACGATCTTCGCGACGGGCCGGCCCAGCGGCCTCACGACGCGACCCGACAGGATCACCTTGCCGTCGGCGCTGCGCGCGGCGCTGATCACCATGCGGCGGCGCAGCTTGAGCGCGAGCGAGCGCTCGCGACCGACGCGCGCCTCGTAGCGGGCGCGGTTCGTTCCCCGCAGGCGGCGGGCGGGCAGCGCGGCGCTCGCGCTGAAGTTGCCGGCCGCTCCGACCGTCGCCCGTGCGACGACCGTGTTGTCGTGCCGGAAGCGCAGGCTCACGGTCTGGCCGGCGAGGCTGCGGTCGGCGACGCCGAGCAGCCGCACGCGGCCGCCGCGCTCCTGCACGTCGGTCAGCACGAGGCGGCGCGTCGTGCAGCCGAGCACGAGGTCGGTGGCGGCCTGCTGGCCAGGATCGACCGCGGCGCCGCAGGCTCCCGAGGCGCGCACGATCGCCTCCCCGACGGTGAGGTCGACGAGGCTCTGGCCGGCGACCGCGATCTGCACGCGCAGGGCCTGCTGGCGCAGCGTGTCGCCGCTGCGCGTCTGCCCGCCGGGCGTGACGCGGACCTGAGCGAGCGTCGCCGGGATCGTGATCGTCGGCAGGGCGTCGAGCACCGACTGCACAGCGGTCTGCAGCAGCGGACCGACGATGGGGGCGCCGAAGCTCAGCCCGAGCGGCAGCACGACCTGCGCGAGGTTGACGTTCGAAGGATCGATGCTGCCCGTGTTGATCAGCGTCAGGACCTGGTCGAGCAGCTGGCCGGTCGGCAGGTCCTGGCCCAGCACCGAGATGCCGGTGACGCTCGAGGTGCCCGACAGCTGCGGCGTGCCGCCCACGGCGCAGGTCGCGCCCGCATACGCCATCGCGCCCTGGACGCGCAGCAGTTCGGCCGTCGGAAGCTGCCCGTTGGGCGCCAGCGCCTGCAGCGCCGGGCGCAGATCGATCGAGATGTTCACGAGGCCGCCGAGCAGCGTCTGCAGCAGTCCGCTGATCGGAACGGTCACGCTGCCCAGCGCGTCGGAGATCTGCGCGGTCGGAAGCGTGATCGGAAGCTGGGGGAGGGCGAGGACGCGCAGGTCGGCGAGGCCGCCGGCGGCGAGCGCGCGCTCCTGGCCGGTGGCGCCGCCGAACTGCGTGTTGGCACTGACGGCGCTCGTACTGAGGAGCACCGGCAGCGGCGCGTTCAGGCCGGCCGCGGCTGTCCGGCACGCGGGCGTCCCGCGGTTGGCGACGGCGGGCTCGATCGTCGCGGTCTGAAGGACGGTGCCGCGGACCGCGCTCGCCTCGCAGTTGAAGCTCGCGGCGGACGCGCCGGGCGCCGGTGAGGCGAGCGTCAGCGCGACGACGAGGACGGCGACCGGCACGACTGCGCGGATTGGACGTGTGAATCGCAACGGCATCCCCTGCGGGAGCTATCGGCGTCCGCGCGGGAACGCTTGAGCGCAGGGCGGGTGGCGCGGGTCCCTGACAAGCGGTCGGCGAGCCTGTCGATCAGGCTCACAGATAGGCGCTGTTGGGAAGAAACGGCGCCAGCGCGCCGGTCTGCCCGCGCACGAACATCGGGCCGCAGCTGCCGAGCGCGAGGCCGGCCTCGAGCCCGACGTCGATCGCCCAGCCGTTGTCGGCCGACACGAACTCGACGCAGATCGCGCCGCCGCGCGTGCCGCTCGTCATCGCGCCCCACAGCAGGTCCGTGGCCGCCTGCTCCGTGCGCGCCGCCAGGAGCGTGACGGTGCCGTCGCGCGCGCAGGCGAAGCCGTCGCCGTCGATCACGAGCAGGGCGCTGCCCGGGCGGTCCAGCAGCGTCGCGAGGTCGGGCAGGTGCGAGGCGCCGCGGACGTGGCGCGAGGCGGCCGCGATCGTCTCGGCGTCGGCGTCGAGATCGCCGGGCCGGCAACGCAGCCCGGCCGGCACCCGGCGCGGGTCCCACGACCCCGTCAGCGCGACCGTCGGGACCAGCCGGTAGCCCGCGCTGCGCGCGTAGCGGCGCAGCGCCGCCGGATGCGAGGACGAGAGGATGATCCCGCCGCGCGCGCCCGCGCCGTACTCCAGCGCCGGGGCATAGAGGCGGCTGCCGATTCCCAGCCCCTGGTAGGCGGGCAGCAGCCCGAACAGGCTGAAGCCCCAGACGTCCTCGCGGATCAGCCCGATCGCGCTGCCGACGATCTCGCCGTCGTGCTCGGCGACCCAGCAGCCGCCGGGGTCGGTGCGCTGCAGGTGCGCGACCCGCGCCGGACCCGAGATCGCCCGGATCTCCGCCTCCTGCGGGCTGACGTCCTCGGGGTACAGCTCCTCCAGCGCGGTGAACGCCGCCCGCGTGGCGGCGGCGACGTCCAGCGCCAGCAGCGGGCGAATCGTGACGCCGGTGGGATCGGGGCGTTCGGGCATCGGCTTCGACGCTAGTACATCGATCCGGACGTGCGAGTGCGTCCAAGTTGCTGCCTGCGCCGCGATCTGCAAGGGTCACCGCGCCAGCCATCGCGGATCTGGGAGGGTCTTTGTGAGCGATTCGATCGCCGGACCGGCAGCCGGCGGCAGACGCGGGGACACGGAAGGCCCGTGGAGTGGAGGAGCGCCCCCGGTGCTCCTCGGCGCGCTGGGCGCAGCCGCGCTCATCGCGATCACGCTGATCGCCCTGTTCGGCGGCTTCGGGGGCGGCGACGGCGGCGGGGCCGTCTCCGCCAGCGACGTCGGCGCGCGGCCGGCGGCGGCGGGTGAGCCCCCCCAACGCGTCAAGCTCGTCGTCACGCTGCGCGGCAGCGGCAGGGGCGAGATCCAGATCGCGCCGGGCGACAGCACGTGCGAGCGCTCCTGCGAGCGCCGTTACGACACCGACACGCGCGTCACCGTGACGGCGACCGCCGCGAGCGGGTCGACGTTCGAGGGCTGGGGCGATTCGTGTGACGGCACCGGCTCGTGCTCGATCATGCTCGACGAGGAACGCTCGCTCACCGCGACGTTCGACCGCGAGCCGCGCGCACCGGCCCCGCCGCCGCCCGCTGCGTCCGACGAGGACCTCGACGCCGACGCCGGCGAGGACCTCGACCCGGCCGCCCCCGGCGACTGTGCCGACAACCGCGACAACGACGGCGACGGCCTCACCGACTCCGAGCAGGACCCCGACTGCGCGTCCGGCAACGAGGCGGGTGTCCCGGCGGCGCCGCCGCCCCCGCCACCGCCACCGTCGGCGGCCGCGGCCAACGACGACTGCGCCGACGGGCGCGACAACGACGGCGACGGGCTGACGGACACCGCCCAGGACCCCGACTGCGTCGCCGGCAAGACCGAGAGCGGCAAGACCAAGAGCACGCGGCGCGCGCCCGCGCAGTGCAGCGACGGCAAGGACAACGATGGCGACGGGCTGATCGACACGGCGCAGGATCCCGGCTGCATCGAGGACGGCACCGAGGCCTGACGCCGCGCACCGCGACGAGCCGAAACGCGGCGGAAATGCCAGATCGAGTTGCATAGGGGGCGTGCCATCGCTCCAGTACGAACGCCCTGAGCCGGGCATCGCCATTCTGCGTCTCGACCGCCCGCAGCGCCGCAACGCGCTCGACTCGGGCCTGCTGATCGAGCTCGTCGACGCGCTCGAACGCCTTTCGATCGACGACGAGCTGCACGTGCTCGTCTTCTCGACGACGTCCACGCGGGCGCTGTGCTCCGGCGTCGACGTCACCGAGGAGCTCGACCACGCCGGCGGCGTGGCGCGGATGAAGTCCTTCTCGCAGTTCCTCGCGGCGCTCGAGGCGTTCCCCGTTCCGACGGTCGCCGTGTGCGTGGGCAACTGCGTCGGCGGCGGCGCCGAGCTCGTCGCCGGCTGCGATCTGCGGATCGCCGGCGAGAACCTCAAGCTCGCGTGGGCGGGCGCGCGGCTCGGTGTGCCCGTCGGCCCGGCGCGGCTGACGCCGCTCGTCGGTGTGGCGCGGGCCAAGGAGCTGATCTTCACCGGCCGCGTCGTCGACGCCGAGGAGGCGGCGATGATCGGCTTCGTGCACGATACGGTCGCGCCCGAGGAGGCGGAGGCCGCCGCCCTGCGGCTGGCCGCGCATGTCGCCGCGCACTCGCCCCAGGGCGTCGCCATCCTCAAGGCCGCCTTCCGCGAGCTCGACGGCGCGCAGGGACGCGTCGCGCACGAGAACGAGCTGCTCGAGGTCTTCCAGCGCAAGGGGCCGGGCCTGCCGCAGGGCAAGCACCCGTCGTCGCTGTGACGAATCCTCGTCGCTCAGGCGCCGGTGCTGCGACCGACCGGCCCGGTCTCAGCGGACGTTCAGCGCGAGCGCGTCGCCGCGCGCGGGGACCGGCACGCGCCGCCGGCGCTGCACGAGATGGCGCCCGAGCTCGGCCGTCACGGTGACGGCGGCCGCGAGCCCGAAGCCGAGCAGCAGGCCCTTGAGCGGCTCGTGCTCGAAGGCGGTGCCGCCGACGTAGCCGATCAGCGCCGAGTACGTGCCCCAGGTGACCGCGGCGATCGCGCCGTAACCCGCGAAGCGCTGCCAGCGGTAGCCGACGGCGCCGGCGGTGAGCGTGACGGCGGTGCGGGCGCCCGGGAAGTAGCGCGAGACGATGATGATCATGCCGCCGCGGGCGGCGAGCGCCGAGCGCGCCTTGTCGAGCGCCGCGCGGCGCCGACCGGCGGTGCCGGCGCGGCGCTCCACGCGCGGGCCGGCGAGATGACCGAACGCGTAGGAGACCTGGTCGCCGGCGAACGCGCCGAGCACGGCCGCCAGGATCACGAGCGGCAGCGAGGTCTCGCCGGAGGCGGCGAACACGCCGGCCGTCAGGACGGACGCTTCACTGGGGACGATCGGGAAGAAGCCGTCGACGGCGGCGACGGCGAACAGGACCAGGTAGATCCAGGGGGAGGAGACGATGTCCTCGATCAGGTGCAGGATCACATCGGCCATGTCGTCGAGCGTGCCAGCCTCCCGCGGCCCGACCCAGAGGGGGAGCCACGCGTTCGGGGGTTCGGTTGTCCGCACCTACTACGTGCGATGACCTCCGGCGGACGCCTGACTCATCGGTCGCGCGCCACGCAACGCAACCGTCGAGACCCCGGTGGACCTGCCCGCCGCTGAGGGAGGTCAGGCGTCGGTCGAGTCGCCGGCCTCAGCGAGGCAGACGAGATTTCGGCCACGGGTCTTGGCCTCGTACAGCGCGCCGTCAGCGCGCAGCAACGTGCGGCGGTGGTCGCCGTCAAACCAGGCGATTCCGACGCTGAGCTTCAGCTCCAATGGGCCCGACAGCGCCAGCGCCTCGTGCTGCAGACGTGCCGCGACACGTCGCGCCGAATCGGGCTCGATCGCCGGCAGCAGCGCGGCGAACTCGTCGCCGCCGAACCGCGCCGGGAAATCGCCGGCTCGCAGAACGCGTCGCAACGCGTCGGAGACGATGATCAGTGCCTTGTCACCCTCGTCATGACCGAAGCGGTCGTTGATCTGCTTGAACCCGTCGAGATCCAGCATGATCACCGCGAGCCGCGGCGCTGCGTCGCCGGCGCTCAGCTCGGCGAAACGGTCATCGAAGGCTCGGCGATTGGGCAACCCGGAGAGGTGATCGTGGAACGCCAGGCTGCGGAAATGGGCGGTCAAGCGCGCCTGGTCGCGAACGACGTCGCCCATCTCGATGGTCGCGTGCAGCATCCGGTCCTCCGCGGTGCCGATCCCCTGTGCCTCGCCGCTCGTGACGGGAGCCTGCAACACCGGCGCGGCGCGCGGACAGGCGGTCGCCGGCCGCACGTCACCTTCGGTCAGTCGCTGCACCTCCCGCACGAGCGACTCGACGCTCGGAACGTACGGGATGCCGTCGTCGATGAGCCGTCGTGGCACGCCCTGCCCGCCGAGCAGGATGTGCGTGTCAGGACGCACGTCCGCGATCGCGGCCATCGCCTCCTCGAGTTTCCTCGTCCCCAGCGGCATCGTCAGCGAGAGGCCCGCGACCGCCGGCTCGTGCTCGGCGACCGTCGCGGCCAGCGCGTCGGTCGGGACGTCTATACCGAGGTGGATGACCCGGTAGCCCGCGTCTTCCAGCACATCGGCGGCCATCTGCAGGCCGAGTCCGTGATGCTGGCCCGCAGGGGCCGCGAGGACCACGGTGGCGTTCCGGGCGGGCGCGTCACCGTCAAGCGCGGTGTACAGGGACGCGAGCACGCGATGGGAGATCGCCGAGGCGAGGTGCTCGTCGGCGATGGTGATCGCCTGCTGCTCCCATAGCCGGCCGATCCAGTGCATCGCGGGCGTGATCACCCGGGCGTGAACCCCGGCGACGGACAGGCCGCCGGCAAGCGCCTGGCGAGCCGTGGCCTGGGCATGGCGGCCGTCGGCGGTGCGCAGCGCGTCACCGAAGCGCCGTGCGACGACGCTCCAGTCGGCATCGGATGCACGTCGCGACGGCAGGCCGCAGACGCCGCGACCGGACATCAGCCGCCTGCCTCAGGGTGGGAGACCGCCGCTGCAGGCGATGGCTGGGAGTCCGGCGCGAGCGCCGGACCCCAGGCCACGTCGACACCGAGCATCGTCAGCGTCTCGAGTTGTGCGGGAGTGCGGACGGGGCCGGCCACGAGTCGTGCGCCGAGGCCGTCCGCTAGGCCCGTGAGCGTGCGAACGCACAGCTGCTGCTGGGGGCTGACCTCGACGCGGTCCCACAGCCCCGGACAGAGGATGAGGTACTCCAGGCGACACGCGCACGCCAGCTGCAGCGACGCATGGCCGAAGTCCTCCAGCGCGACCTGGCAGCCGAGCTCGCGCAGCTCGCCGACGCGCGCGACGAGCTCGTCACGTCCAGCGCTGCCCGGATCGCTGATCGCCACGACGATGGAGTCTGCTGCCGGCGGCCGCGCGCCGAGCACCGCCGCAGCGACACCCTCACACAACGACGACGCACTGATCGACACGAGGACACGTTCCCTCCCGGCGCCGGCGTTGTCCAGCGCGAGGTCCAGCGCGTGACGATCCAGCCGCGAGCGCCTGCCCGTGGACGTTCGCTCTCCCGACAGCTCCATCCGCCGCAACACGGCCCGTCGCGACCGCACGTCCACAACCGGCGCCTCGATCGCGTCCGGCGCCTCGATCGCATCCGGCGCCTCGATCGCGTCCGGCGTCTCGGCCCCGAGCACGTCGAGGTCCATGCCGGTGCGGGCGAGCGGTGGATCGACGAGCGTCTCGGAGTCGAGTGACGCGAAGGCCGCGACGACAGCCGGGTCGAAGTGGGTCCCCGAGCAGGCGCGGATCTCCGCGGCAGCATCTGCCGCGCTCCACGCAGCCTTGTAGGGCCGATCGTGCGTCAGCGCGTCGAACACATCGGCGACGGCGACGATCCGGCCCTCGAGGGGAATCAGCTCGCCCGCGAGTCCGTTCGGGTAGCCGGTCCCGTCCCAGCGCTCGTGATGGGTCAGCGCAATCTGCTCGGCCAGCTGCAGCACCGGAGATTGGCTGGCGGCGAGCATTCGACCACCGATCGTCGTGTGGGCGCGCATCGCGGCGAACTCGTCGGCGGTCAACCGCCCGGGCTTGTTCAGGATCGCGTCGGGAACCGCGACCTTGCCGATGTCGTGCAGCGCCGCAGCGGGCTCCAAGTGCGCGAGCAGCTGCGGCGGCGCGGCAAGTCGCCGCGCGAGCGCGAGCGACGACCGCCCGATCCGCCGCGCATGGACGTTGGTCTCGTCGTCGCGATACTCGGCGACGAGTGCGAGACGATCGAGCACCTCCAGCCGGCTTGCCTCGAGCTGCGCCGTCCGCTCGCGCACCTCGCGTTCGAGCAGCTCGCTGTGACGGGCGACCACGTGCTCGCTGGAGCGCAGCTCCAGAAGGTTGCGCACCCGCAGCAGGACCTCATCCTGGTCGAAGGGCTTGGAGATGAAGTCCCGCGCCCCAGCATCGAACGCGCGGCGGCGGGCGGCGGGCGTGGCGTCGGCGGTGAGTACGAGGATCGGTGGCCCGTCGGTCGTCCTGATGGCAGGGCCGAGGGCGTGCATGACGGCGTACCCGTCCATCTCTGGCATGTGCAGGTCCAGCAGGATGATGTCGGGAACGCGGCGGTCGCAGCTTGATACCGCATGTGCCCCGCTGGTGGTCGTCTCGACGTCGGTGAATCCGGCGGTCGTGAGGATCTCCGCGAGCAGTTCGACGTTGACGGGCTCGTCGTCGACGACGAGGACGTGCATATCGCGTGTCACGTCAAAGGGCTCCATCACCAGTCCCCCGAAACGGACGCGCGGCGGCCAGCGCCGACCTGAGCCCATCGACTTCCAGCGGCTTCGTGAGAAGCGCGACGGCTCCGGCATCGAGCATGCGGGTGTGCTGCGCGCTGGTCGCGTCGGCGGTCACGACGATGACGGGCACCGCCGCGGTCTCAGGACGTGCGCGCAACTCGCTCAGGACATCCCACCCAGCCATGTCGGGCAGATGGAGGGCGAGCAGCACGACGTCGGGCCGCATGCTTGTGGCGATGTCGATGCCCAGCCGGCCTGTGGCGGCGGGCGTCACGCGCACGTCGTCGTCGGCCAGCACCGCCTCGATCAGGCGCAGGCTGGCGAGGTCGTTCTCGATGTAGAGCACGTGGGAGGCGGCCGTGGCCGAAGGCTCGGCACGCGATGGCGGGCGAAGCGTCGTCGTCTCGGGCGGCGCGGTGAGCGGCAGACGCAGCGCGAACGTCGATCCGACGCCGATCTCGCTGGCCGCCGTGATCGAGCCGTGCATCGCCTCGGCCAGGCGGCGCGAGAGCGCGAGGCCCAGACCGGTGCCCTGCACGCCTGATGCTTCGGCGCCGAGGCGGTCGAACGGGCTGAAGAGCCGAGGGAGCTTGGCCGATGCGATCCCGATACCGGTGTCGGTCACCGCCAGTACGAGGGTCTCGCCCTCCGCGATCGCGCTGACGCCGACGATGCCCCCGGGCCGGTTGTACTTCACCGCGTTGGAGAGGAGGTTGAGCAACACCTGCTTCATGCGCTGGCAGTCCGCCAGGACGTAGGCGGCTGCCTGGTCCCCGAGGTCGACCTCGACGCTGACGCCGTGGCCCTCGGCGATCGGCTCGATGAGGTTCAGCGCCTCGTGCACGGTCGCACCGACGGGCACCGGCTGAGGTGACAGCCCAAGGTCACCGGACTCGATGCGAGCGATCTCCAGCACCTCGTCGATGAGCGTCAGCAGATGGCGGCCGCCGGCGAGGATGTGGCCGGTGTAGCGCTGCTCGCGCTCGTCCAGCGGCGAGCGCTCGAGCAACTGCCCGAAGCCGAGGATCGCGTTGAGCGGGGTGCGCAACTCGTGGCTCATGCGCGACATGAACTGGTTCTTTGCGAGGTTCGCCTGCTCTGCGGCGCGCTTCAGCTCCGCCTCGGCCTCGAGGTGTCTGCGGCCGGTGATGTCACTGAAGACCACGACGGCGCCAACGATGCGCCCGTCGTCGCGGAGCGCCGCGGAGGTGTATTCGACGGGGAAGCTCGTGCCGTCCGCGCGCCAGAAGACCTCGTCGAGCACCAGGGCGTCCTCGCCGGACGCGATCGCGGCGCGGTTGGGGCAGTCGTCCCAGGGGTACGGCGCGCCGTCAGCGCGCGTGTGATGCATCCTGGCGTGAGCGTCGCGACCGACGAGCGTTTCGGCCTCCCAGCCGAGCAGCAGCGCTGCCGTGTGATTGACGTAGGTGATCGTGCCGGCGGTATCCATGCGAAGGATGCCCGCGCCCGCCGATCGCAGGATCAGCTCGTTCTCGGCCGCGCTCTGGGCGAGCGCCGATTCGCGCTCGCGGCGCTCGGTGATGTCCTTCGCCACGACGTAGATGAAGCGACCATCGGCGTCGGCACGAGCGCTCGCGAGCAGGTGTCGGTAGGTGCCGGCCTTCGTGAGGAAGCTGCCCTCGAAGTCGACGACGGCGGCGTTCCCGCGTGAGAGCTCGGCGTAGGCTGCGAGGAACCTCGCGCGATCACGGGGATGAACGAGCGCAGCGACCGGGCGCGCGTACATCTCCTCCTCGCTCCAGCCAAGCGTCCGCTTGCAGGACGCGTTGGCCCGCACGAGGTATCCGTCGGCACTCTCGGCGACGGCGAGCAGGTCAGCCGACAGCTCGAAGAGCGCATCGTGGTGAGCGCGGTCGATGGCCACTGCCAGCACGGAGCCGACCGAACGCAAGAACGCGAGCTCGTCCTCTCCGAAGGTGCGCTGCCCGACGACGTGGACGTGGAGGATTCCGTAGGGTCGAGCGCCGGCTCGGTCGATGCGCAGGGCCGCACCGTTGGTCATGCCGAGCAGGTGCTGCGGGGACCCTTCGAAGCAGCCGGCGCGGACGAGCTCCTCGTCGAGGACCGGTTGCGCCCGTGACAGGACATAGCCGGCTGCGGTGTCGGCTGTCACGGCGAACTCGATGCCCTTCAGACCGTCGGTGCCGCGGCCTGCGGCGGATCGCACGCGTATCGAGCTTTCGTTGCGAGCCAGCTCGCAGACCGCCGCCATGTCGGCGCGCAGGCACCGCGCGATCGTCACGACCGCCGCGTCCATGAGCCCTTGCGGGGTCGCCGACAGGCCCAGCGTCCCGAGCTCCGCGAGGGCCGCCTGACGCGACATCTGCTGCGCGAGCGCAGCGTGCGCCGACTCGCGGGCGGAAACGTCGATGATGATCGCCTGGTACAGCGGCCCGGACGGCGTCGCTGCGATCCCGAGCGAGATCTCGACGGCGAGCGTCGTGCCGTCCTTGTGCGCCGCGTGCAGAACACGCCCTGCACCCATCGGGCGCTCCTGCGGCGCAGTCGCGTAGCGTGCGCGGTGCCCGTGGTGGCGCTCGCGCAGCCCTTGCGGGATCAGCGTCTCCACAGGCAGTCCGAGCAGCTCGCCGGCGTGATAGCCGAACAGCGATTCCGCGTGCGGGTTGACGAACACGATCGTTCCATCGCCGTCTGATCCGACGATCGCGACAGCGGCGGCCTGGACGAGCGCGTGGTAGCGCGAATCCTCGGGCCGCGGCTCGACGAACACGTCCCGGGTCGCGCCCCCGCCCGGCGCGAGGTGCCCGATCACCCGGTCGCCTGTCACCCGGGCCGCAATCGGTGCGGCGAGCGCGGCGGCCAGCGCCGCAGGCTCGGCCCCGTCGAACACGCCGCGAATGTCCGTTCCGCGGGGATCCACTCCCAGCAGGAGCTCGGCGCCGCGATTGGCGTCGACGATCTCCCACTGTGCGTTGATGACCACGCGGGGCACGGGCTCGGCGTCGACGAGCGGTTCGTTCACGTGCGTGGCCATGTTGTGGGTGTCGGCATCCACACTGCGGCGCAGCAGGTCGGCATTGATGAGCGTGCCGATGAGGCGCACCTACGGCATACAGATGAGGGCGCCTGTCAGCGCGCCACACGCCTCGGTCCAGCAACGGACCGCAACAGCCCTCCGCACCAGTACTCCTCAGGTTGACGGGCCATGGTCACGCCACCATCAAAACGTGCTGGGACACCCGGCCGGAAGCTCTGATGGGGTTTTCCCGCAGAACGTTGCGGATGGGTGTACTAGTACTGGGCTTAGGCGTCACTTATGTCTCGGATCTCGCAACCCCATACACGCGTCCTCCTCGCCGATGACCATCCGGTGTACCGAAGTGGTCTCGTGCGGGCGATCGCCGCGCGGGCCGACCTCGAGTTGGTCGCGGAGGCGGGCGATGGCCGGGCGGCGCTGGAGGCGATCGCGACGCTGGAGCCGGACGTCGCACTGCTCGACATCAGAATGCCCGGCCTCGACGGCATCGAGGTCACAAAGGCTCTCAGGACCCGTGGGCTGGCGACCGCTGTCCTGCTGCTCAGCGGTTCGGAGGATCCGGAACGGCTCTACAAGGCCTTGGCCGCCGGCGTTTCGGGATATCTGCTGAAGACCTCCGATCACGCTGAGATCTGTGACGCGATCTCGGCGGTGGCGCGTGGCGACGTCGTGTTCTCGCCGGAACTGCATGGTGCGCTTGCCCAGGACATTCGCGCGCGTGAGCAACAGGCTGAACGCCCATTTCTCACCGACCGTGAGCGGGAGATCCTCCGCCTGACCGCCGCGGGGCGATCAGCAGCCGAGATCGCCGCAGACCTGTATCTGAGCGTCCCCACGATTCGCACCCATCTGCAGAACGCCTATCAGAAGCTCGACGTGTCAGACCGGGCAGCGGCTGTCGCCAAGGCGATGCGTCTCGGGCTCATCGACTAGTGGTCGACCAGGAACGTTTGACCGGTAACCCGGGATGCCGGCGCCGCGTGGCAAGACCCGATCCCCGCCCGCCCCGAAGGTGTGGCTCTGCCACATCGAGCGTCCGAGGACGCCGCCAGGCGGTGATCGGCGCCCGGGGTTCCGGGTCAAACGTTTGTGGTCGACCCATTAGAGCCGATCGGTGCCTGAAGCGCGTCGTGGTCGAGCCCGGCGAACGCATCGAGAACATCGGGATCGAAGTGGGTGGCGCCACCGCCGAGGATCGCGCCGACCGCCTTGGACACCGACCACGCGTCCTTGTAGGGCCGTGCGTGGGTCAGCGCGTCAAAGACGTCGGCCACCGCGACGATCCGGCCGCAGAGGGGAATCTTCTCGCCCACGAGGCCACCGGGGTAACCGGTGCCGTCCCAGCGCTCGTGGTGGGTCAGCGCGATCTCGGCTCCGATTTGCAGCAACGGGGAGCGGGTGCCACCGAGGATCTCGGCCCCGATCGTCGTGTGCGTCTGCATGAGCGCGAACTCGTCGGCGTCGAGTGGGCCGGGCTTGAGGAGAACCGCGTCGGGAACGGCGAGCTTGCCGATGTCGTGCAACGCAGCCGCCCGGTCGATCAAGTCGATCAGTGCCCGGCCGGCTCGTGCAGCGTCCGCCAACTGTCGACATGTCCGGCCGATCCGTTGGGCGTGCTCGTGCGTGATGTCGTCGCGGTACTCCGAAGCGAGTGCCAGACGGGCAAGGGCCTCGCTTCGCGCGAGCTCGAGCTCGACCGTGCGCTCCTGGACCGCATCCTCCAGGAGTGCCTTCTCATCGCGTAGCGTCTGCTGTACATGGTGGGTGGCGATGAGGTTGCCGACCCGCAACACTGCCTCGAGCCGATCGACCGGCTTGGTGAGAAAGTCATCGGCGCCCGCCGCCAGGGCCGCGCGTCGCGTCTGGATCGCAACGTCGCCCGTCAATACGAGCACCGGGAAATGATCGGCGCCCACGCGTAGGCCCGCCAGCGCCGCGAGCACGCCGAACCCGTCGAGCTCGGGCATCCAGAGGTCCAGCACGAGCACGTCGGGGGGGTGTTCGTGACACATCATCACGGCCTGCGGGGCGTCCGTCGTGATCGTCACGTCGCGGTAGCCGGCCTGCGTCAGAAGGCGTGCGATCAGGCGCAGATTCGCCTCCTCGTCATCGACGATCAGCAGGCGCGCATCGCGCGCTTTCGAGGTCGCCCTCACACGTCCCCGCGGGAACTCGCTGCTTCAACGCGGGTTGGCAGTGATCGGACCGTGAACAGAGCATGACGCGTACGGCATCACCGTTCAAACCACCTCGGTGTTCACGCGTGGGACACCGGCGCGCGCTCCCGAGAGTGTTCGCTATTCCCGGGCGATCGGTGTACGTTCGAGCGCACACCGGTCATGGGACAGAGTCCATCAGTGCGAATCAATGACGGTGGGTCATCGTTCGAGCAGCTACTCGAGTTCGCGCCGGATGCGATCGTGGAGCCGCAAGGCATCATCGTCGTGGCCAACCAGCAGGCGGAGAACCTGTTCGGCTGGACGCACGCGCAGCTTGTCGGCTCCCGGTCGAGATGCGCGCATCGCGCTCGTGGCGGTGCGCGACGTGAGCGAGCGTCATCTCGCCGAGCAGGATCAGTTTGTCGAGCCTGGAGACCGACGCTGGGGTTGGCACATCGGTGAACCAGTGCTGACCCGCGAGACGCTCGAGCGGGATGCCTTGTCGGCGTTCATCGAGAAGCCGTTCTCCGGCGCCGAGCTGCAGCGCAAGATGCGCGAGCTGCTCGACACATCGTCGGGTTCATGACCTCCGACGCGGGCGGTTCCGGGCCATCCGAAGCGGCGGCCGAGCGCTACGCCACCGAGCGGGTCGAAGCGGCATTCAGCGGATCGCAGCTGCCCACCATGATCACCCGGCAGTCCGACGGCACGATCCGCTTCGTCAATCAGGCCTGCGTCGACATGCTCGGATGGCAGGAGTCGGAGTTGGTCGGGCGAACGGTCATCGAGGTCGGCGTGTACGGCCCCGAACGCCGTGCGGAGGTCCTCGAGCGGATGCGCCACGACGGCGGCCTGCGCGACCTCGAGGTCGAGGTGACAACGAAGCTCGGCGACACGCGGCTGACACTTGGGTCGATCCTGCGGTTGGAGCTCGACGGCGAGGCATGTCTCGTCAGCCAGTTTCATGACATGACCGAGCACCGCGGACTTCAGGCGCGGCTGCGCGAGAGCGAGGAGCGCCTGCGCCAGATCGCGGACACGCTGCAGCAGGCCTTCGTGCTGAGCACCCTCGAACCGCCACGCGTGCTCTACGCGAGCCCCGCCACCGAGCGGATCTTCGGCATCGATCGCAAGACCATCTACGAGGGCGGCCCGATGGCGCTGCGCTCGCTGATCCACCCCGATGACCGCGAGCACGTGGCCGCCCAGCGCGACGTCATCGCGGCGGCCGCGGACGTCGAGTTCCGGATCGTGCGCCCGGACGGCGAGACGCGCTGGCTGCGCGCGCGAATCGAGCCAGTCAAGTCCGAACGCGGCGAGGCGGCGCGCTGGGTGTCCATGGCCGAGGACGTGACCGAGGAGCGGGAATTGCGCGAGGCGCTGCGTGACAGCGAGGAGCGCTTTCGTCGCTTGGCAGAGAACTCCACCGATGTGATCTCGCGCGCGTCGCCCGATGCGGTCCTGCGGTACGTGTCGCCTGCCTGCCGGAGACTGTACGGGTACGAGCCGGAGGAGCTGATCGGCCGTCCCGGCTGGGAGTTCATCCATCCCGAGGATCTGCCGGCGTTGCGCGACGAGGTCGCGAGCCGCGGCGCCCGGCCCGACGAGGTCACCAACGTGTACCGGGTCAGGCGCAAGGACGGCAGCTACGTGTGGATGGAGGCCAAGTCACACACGGTGCGCGACCCGGCCAGCGGCGAGGTCATCGAGCTCCACACCACCGCGCGAGACGTCGGGGAGCAGAGGCGAGCCGCATCCGCCCTCCGCCGGGCCAAGCGAGAGGCCGAGGAGGCCAACAGCGCCAAGAGCGAGTTCCTCTCGCGCGTGAGTCACGAGCTGCGCACGCCGCTGCACGCGATCCTCGGCTTCGGCGAACTCCTCGAGGACGAGAATCTTCGGCCCGAACAGCTCGACGCCGTCGAGCAGATCACGAAAGGGGGCCGCCATCTGCTCTTCCTGATCGACGAGGTACTCGACATCTCGGCGATCGAGCGTGGTGACCTCAAGCTGTCGCTCGAGCCAGTCGACGTCGGGGAGGTGATCAGCGAATCGCTGGCGATGGTCGCGCCGCTGGCCACAACCCGCTCGGTGACGCTTCGCTCGCCGGACGCCGGCGACCTCGCCTTCCATGTCCTCGCCGATCGCCAGCGACTCAAGCAGGCCCTCCTCAATCTGGTCTGGAACGCCGTGAAGTACAACCGCGAGGGCGGCGACGTGCGTGTCCTCGCCGCGCGCGCGCCGGCTCGGCGACCGCCCGGATCGAGGTGGTCGACACCGGCGTCGGGATCGCGGCCGGTGAGATGGCACGCGTCTTCACGCCGTTCGAGCGCCTTGGAGCCGAGGCGACCGACATCGAGGGAACCGGGCTGGGGCTGGCCCTGACCAGGCAACTGGTCCAGGCGATGGGAGGTGCCATCGGCGTCGACAGCGTGCCTGGTGTCGGAACGACGTTCTGGCTCGAGCTGCCGGTGATCGCGGCGCCCGAGGCGCGACTCGCGACCGAGGACGCCGAACCGCCGGCGGTCGCAACCTGCGGCCCCGCGCGCACCGTGCTCTATATCGAGGACAACCCCTCGAATATCAAGCTCGTCAAGCGGATCGTCAGACGGCGCCCCGAGGTCTCGCTGCTCGTCGCGACACTGGGCGATCTGGGCGCAGAGCTCGCCATCGAACATCGCCCGGCGCTCGTGGTCCTCGATCTCAACCTGCCCGACATCTCCGGCGAGGAGGTTCTGCGCCGGATCCGCGACGACGCGCGCACCGCCGGCATCAGGGTCGTCGTCGTCAGCGCCGACGCCACGCCCGTGCAGATCGCGCGCCTGCGCGACGCCGGTGCCGACGACTATCTGACCAAGCCGTTCGAGATCGAGGAGTTCCTCGCCGTCATCGACGGCGATGCGGCGGCTCCAAAATGCGCGCGTAGACTGTGATCGTCAACTCAGATGGTGAACGGGACCTGCGCGCGGCGCTCGAGCTGCGCGTCCGGGAGGACACCGCCAACCGCTGCGTCCTCGTCCGCGTGCAGGGCCCCGCACCCGCGTTTGACCCCCTCCGCGCCGGCGCCCGCGGTCTCGCCACGGCAGCCGGGGCTCGACGCGCATCCCTTGACGAGTGGGCGACGGGATGACTGCGGCGAGCGCCGCAGTGACCTGCGAGAACTCAAGGAAAAAGGAGAAGGAGATGGAGACGGTGACGAGCAGCAATTCGGCGACGGTGACGCTCCCGACCGATGAGCAGATCCTCATCACGCGCGAGTTCGACGCGCCCAGGCACCTGGTCTACAAGGCCTACACGACGCCTGAGCTGGTCAAGCGCTGGTGGAGCGGCAAGCGCGGCGAGATGACGCTCGCGGAGATCGACCTTCGTGTCGGCGGCGCCTGGCGCTACGTGATGATCGCCCAGGGTGGCTTCGAGGTCGGCTTCCACGGCGAGTTCCTCGAGATCGAGCCCGACGAGCGGATCGTCCAGACCGAGATCTTCGAGGGCACGCCCGACGGCGACAGCCCACCGGCGATGAACACGGTCACCTTCACCGAGACCGGCGGCCGCACGACGCTCACGCTCCTCACCGAGGTGCCGAGCAGGGAGATCCGCGACATCATCATCGACTCCGGTATGGAGGGCGGCATGCAGGAGGGCATGGACCTGCTCGAGGCGGTCGCGATCTCGCTGCGCTGACCGCTCAGCGCAGCGCCGGCGGCACGCACGCCCCATGCACGGCGACCATGGCGCGACGTCCGCGGCCGGTCACCTGCGCAGGACCGCAGTCAGCCGGCGAGCGCGTCGATCCGGGCGGGCTCCAGCCGGCCGTCCGGATAGCGCAGGTGCGCACGGTCGTCGACGCAGACGACGCTCTCGGCGTCCTCACCGAGGATCTTGGCCGCCAGCAGCGTGGCGGCGAGCCGGTTGACGTCGCGGACGAGGCCCAGCGCGAGCAGCGAGCGCGTCTCGTTGGCGACGTTGCCGTCGCCGACGCGCAGCACCGTGCGGATGTCCTGGTGGATGCCGCGCGCCGTCATCGCGACCGAGATGTTCTCGAGGTCGTCCGAGGTGACCGCCGCGACGGCGCGCGCACGCGGCAGCGACAGGCGGCGCATGACCGACGGATCGGCGCCGCGCCCGATCACGACGGGCAGCCCGAGCTCCTTCGCGATGCCGACGCTCTCGCCGTCCTCGTCGGACTCGACCGCGACGAGGGGGATGTTGCACGCCCGCAGCAGCATGCACAGGCGCATGCCGACCTGACCGAGGCCCACCACGACGACGTGGTCGCGGCGCGGCACGGCGCGGAGGCCGAACAGGCCGGTGAGCCGCCGCTCGACGACGCGGTTGACGAGCCCGGCCGTGAACGCGGCCGCGAAGCCGAGCGCGATGATCATCGTCGCCGAGGTGAAGAGCTTGTACCAGCCGGGTCCCTTGGAGACATCCGGGTTGGGATCGACGGTCACGAGCGTCTTCGCCGAGCCGTACGTCGCGTCGATGACGTTCTGATCGAGCGTGAACACCGCCGTGACCGTCTCGATCGCGAAGATCGCGATCAGCCCGAGCGCGCCGAACAACAGCATCCCGGCGCTCTTGTCGTAGGGCGTGAACAGGGCGCGGGCGAAGCCCTCGATGCGACGCGGGCGGAACAGCTCGATCGGCTCCTCGACCACGCCGCCGTCCTGCTCGACGATCCCGACGGGCGTGCCGTTCTCGATCGCCACGGCGGTGTAGCGCTCGTCGACACAGGGCCCGGCGAGCGATGGGGCGACGATGTCCGCAAGCGAGGTGAGCTGCGTCCGCGGGACCATCTTCGCCACCTGCTCGACCATGTTCGGGTCGAAGACCGTCAGCAGCAGCGGGACCTCGTCGGAGACCGAGCGCACCATGAGCGCGATCCGCAGCACGATCGCGTCGCTCAGCGCGACGACCGCGACGTGGGCGATCTCCTCGTCCTCGAGCGCGGCGCGGACCTCCTGCTCCTCGGGCTCGTGCAACCGGACGACGCGCGCATGCGACGCCTCGAGCGCGCGCGCCGTCTCGTCGGTCAGGTCGCCGTCGCCGATCAGCAGGACCGCGGTCGGCTCGGTCGGCTCGTCGATCTCCTGTAGCGGTTCGTCTGCGCTCATCTGGACGTCATATATCCCCTCAGGCGGCCGCGGCAGTCGCCGGGTCGGGCGGCGCCGGCGGCTCACGCTGCTCGCGGACGTAGCTGAGCACCGTCGCCGCGACCGTGAGGATCGGGACCGCGATGAAGATGCCGATGATGCCGGCGAGGATGCCGCCCGAGGCGAGCGCGAGGATCACGGCGATCGGATGGACGTTGACCGTCCGGCCCATGATCAGCGGGTAGAGCAGGTGCCCCTCGACCTGCTGCACGGCGATCACGAGCCCGAGCACGATCAGGGCCTTCACGACGCCGCCGGCGACGAGCGCGATCAGGACCGCGGCGAGACCCGCGGAGAAGGCCCCGATCAGCGGCACGAACGCGCCCAGGAACGTCAGCAGCATGAGCGGCAGCACGAGCGGGATGCCGAGGATCGCCAGGCCGGCGCCGATCATCGTGGCGTCGGCGACGCCGACGATCGCCAGGCCGCGCACATAGCCCGACAGCGCGGTGTACGCGCGCCTGGCGACCTCGTCGAGCTGGGCCCGCTTGCGCCCGCCGAACGTCTCGACGACCCAGCGCCAGAGCACGGGTCCGTCCTTGAGGAAGAAGAACAGCAGCAGCAGCGTGATGATCAGGCCCGTGATGACCTCGCCGACGACGACCGCGCCGTGCAGGACGCCGCCCGTCAGCGACCCGCCCGAGTCGCTGAGCTGCGCCATCGCATCGTCGATGCGCTGATCGATGTCCGCGGGGCTGAGGTCGAAGGGCGGCTCGGCGAGCACGTCGCCGGCCTCGCGGATGCCGTCTTCGATGCTGTCGGCGAGATCGGAGAACTGCCGCCCGACGGCGGCGCCGGCCAGCGTCAGCGCGCCGGCGAGCAGCGCCACCATGGCGACCATCACGGTGCCCGCCGCGGCGGCGTCGGAGAAGCGATGGCGCGTGAGCCAGCGCGTCGGCGGGCGCAGCGCCGTGCTGATCAGCAGCGCGACGATCAGCGGCACCACGACGACGCGCAGGTAGGCGAGCGCGTACGCCGTCACCGCGACCGCCGCGGCGATCGCGAGGACACGCCATGCGATCGCCGCGCCGGTGGACAGCCAGCGCGGCACGGGGTCCTGCGGTTCGGCCGTCATTCGCGGCCCGAGTCTATGGGCGACCGCCGCGATCGGGTGCCAGCGACGTCGTGGAACCTTTCGCGTGGCCCGCTGCGTCCTTCAGGACATCACGGTTTCTGCGCGAGGAGCGCGGACCACGACCGAAGGAGCGGTTCAGCATGGAGATCTACGAGGACACCAACGTCTGCCAGCCGGTCCCCGAGCCCGCGCCGGTCTGCGCTCCCGAGCCTGCTCCGCTGCCCGCGTTCGAGCCGCCCGCGCCCGTCGCGCCGGCCCCCGAGATGACCTTCCCGGCCGAGCCGCCCGCGCCGGTCGCCGCCGCTCCCGCCGCACCGGCGCCCGTCTTCGAAGCCCCCGCGCCCAGCCCGGTCGCCGTCCCCGAGGCCCAGCCCGTCGCCGAGGCACCGCTCAGCTCCGGCACGCTGCTCGGCCCGTCGACCGTCGGCGGCAGCACTGACACCGGCAGCTGGGTCGGCGGCGCGCCGGACCTCAGCGCCGGCGGCACGATCGGAGGCAGCCCGGACCTGAGCGCCAACGGGTTCGTCGGCGGCAGCCCCGACCTCGGCGGCAGCACGACCATCGGCGGACCGACCGATCTCGGGATGACCTGGGTCGACGCCAACGGCAACCCCGTCGACGCGCCGCACATCCCCGTCGTGCCCGGGCCGTTCAACGCCGCCGCAGCGGGCATCGTGGACGCCAACAACGCGGCGATCGTCGGCGGCTGGCTCGGCGGCGGCGCGGATCCGTACCCCTCCTTCTGGACGCCGGGCTTCGACAGCGACAAGGACGGCGTGCTCAACGAGCACGACGCCGACCCGCGCGACCGCTTCAAGCGCTGATCTGGCACGTACGGTCGCGGCGAGGTGGCTAGCGTTGTTCGCGTCGCAGATCTGATCTCGAACGCGGGAGCGCGAACATGACGAAGGCCGAGGGTGGACGCAACGGCGGCTCGCGGCAGGCCGGCGGGCGCGCCCGGGACGCCATCGCGCTGCTGGAGCCCGTGCTCGCCGACCGCGAGAAGACGCTGGGCGCCGAGCACCCCGACACGCTCGCCAGCCGCGGCAACCTCGCCAACGCCTACCAGGCCGCCGGTCGCCTCGACGAGGCGATCGCCATCTACGCGCCGCTGCTGGCCGACCGCGAGCGCATCTTCGGCGCCGAGCATCCCAACACGATCCGCACCCGCAGCAGCCTCGCCGGCGCCTACCAGGCGGCCGGCCGCGCCGGCGACGCGATCGAACTGCTCGAGCAGATGCTCGCCGACAGCGAGCGCGTCCTCGGCGCCGAGCACCCCAACACGCTTGCGAGCCGCTACAACCTCGCCGGCGCGTTGCAGTCGGCGGGCCGCATGCCGGAGGCGGTCGCGATCCTCGAGCCGCTCGTCGCCGACCTCGAGCGGATCCTCGGCGCCGACCATCCGAACACGCTCAACACGCGCACGAAGCTCGCCGGCGCCTACCATGCCGCCGGCGGCAGCCACGACGCGATCGCGATCTACGAGCCGCTGCTCGCCGACCTCGAGCTCGCGCTGGGCGCCGAGGATCCCGACACGCTCGCGAGCCGCGGCAGCCTCGCCAACGCCTACCAGGCGGCCGGGCGCATCCAGGACGCGATCGCGATCTACGAGCCGCTGCTCGCCGACCTCGAGCGGATCCTCGGCCCCGAGCACCCGCACACGCTGAGCACGCGCGGCAACCTCGCCAACGCGTTCCAGGCCGCCGGCCGCACGCGGGATCCGATCGAGATCCTCGAGGCGCTGCTCGCCGACAACGCGCGGACGCTCGGCAGCGAGCACGCCAGCACGCTGAGCACCCGCAGCAACCTCGCCAACGCCTACCAGGAGGCCGGTCGGATGCAGCACGCGATCGACAGCCTCGAGCCGCTGCTGCCCGATCTGGAGCGGATCCTCGGCGGCCAGCACGCCAACACCCTGCGCGCCCGCGGCAACCTCGCCAACGCCTATCGCGTGCTCGGGCGGACCGACGACGCGATCGCGATCTACGAGCCGCTGCTCGCCGACCATCAGCGGACGCTCGGCGCCCAGCATCCCGACACGCTCGCCAGCCGCGGCAACCTCGCCAACAGCTACCAGACCGCCGGCCGCACGGGCGACGCGATCACGATCCTCGAGGCGCTGCTGACCGACCTCGAGCGCGCGCTCGGTGCCGAGCACCCCGACACGCTCGGCTGCCGCGGCAACCTCGCCAACGCCTACCAGGACGCCGGCCGCGCCCAGGACGCGATCAAGATCTTCGAGCCGCTGCTCGCCGACCTTCATCGCATCCTCGGCGGCGAGCATCCCGACACGCTCGGCAGCGGCGCGAGCCTCGCCAACGCCTACCAGGCCGCCGGCCTGTCGCAGGACGCGATCGCGATCTTCGAGCCGCTGCTCGCCGACCTCGAGCGCGTCCTCGGTGCCGAGCACCCCGACACGCTCGCCACCAGGGGCAGCCTCGCCAACGCCTACCAGGCGACCGCTCGCCTCGACGACGCGATCGCGCTGCTCGAGCCGCTGCTCGCCGATCGCGAGCGGATCCTCGGCGCCGAGCACCCGAACACGATGAGCACCCGTGGCAACATCGCCAACGCCTACCAGGCCGCCGAGCGCCACGACGACGCGGTCGCGATCCTCGAAGCGCTGCTCGCCGACCTCGAGCGGATGTTCGGCCCCGAGCACCCCAACGTCATCAGCACCGCCAAGAACCTCGCCAACGCGCGCACGTCCGCGGCGGCCGGCGGTGCGGACGGCGGCGAAGTCCTCGGCGACTGGGACTGAGGACGCTTCCTAGGTCGCGCTGTAGCCGTGCATCTGATCGCCCTGGGCGGCGTGGATGCTGGCGTTGAAGGAGATGATGATCCGCTCCTTGTCGCCGTCATACGGCATCGCCTGGTGGGCAAGCCAGGACGGAAACAGCAGCAGCTGGCCCGACAGCGGCTCGATGTCCTGGTGCGGCGGTTGCAGGTACGCGTTGCCGACGTCGACGTAGGCGCCGCCGAGCGCCTGGAAGTGTGGGCCGTAGAGCCGGGTCACGCCGTTGGCCTGGCCGTAGACCGCATGCTCCACACGCTGCTCGGGCTCGTCGATCTGGACGATGTACGCCGACGACCACGAGCAGTTGCCGTGCGTGTGGACATCGTGAAACGCGCCGCCGCGGCTGCATTGGAACCACATGCCCTCGATGCCGACCTTCAGCTCGAGGTCGCGTCCGGCCCAGGCCTCGCGGTTGGCGTGCTTGGCCGTCTGGCCGAGGCTGTCGACGAGGAAGCGGACGAAGTCCTGCCACTCGGGGACCTTGACGCGGTGCAGCAGGTCGTCGTCGCTGGCGAAGAACAGCCCGCGCTGCTCGCCGCGCTTGCGCTCCTGCGCGGCCCGCCCCTCCTCGAAGACGCGGACGAGCAGGGGGTTGAGCGTGGCGGCGTCGGCGTAGCGATGCAGGCCGATCGGCGTCGGCCACAGCTCGTGATCTCCGGCACCCAACGTCATCCCTGCGCTCCTCCCGTCGCCTGTGGCGGCGATCGTAGCGAAGCACCTGGGCGCCGACGGCAGCCTCCGATCAGGTGGCGCGCAGACCGGCAGCGGCGTCGTCAGAACGCGCTCGGACGCGCTCGTGTACATGCGCATCGTCGGGCTGCGACGAGTCCGGCCGAGGTCGCCGGCGCGCGATCCGGCGTGTGGCGCCAGGCCGCGGAGGCCTGGCACCGCTTGGGACCGACGCTCGCGGGCTGGATCGGCGAGGCGACGACGGCGATGACCGGTGGCCTGGTTTTCAACCGGCGCAGGTGGCCTAGTTTTCACCCGGCGCCGACACGCGAGCCGATCGTCGCGGCAGGCACGAAGTAGCGGTGAGCAGGCCACGCGCCCGGCGAGCACACCCGCATAGGTCGATCTCGCCGGACCATCGCAGAGGGGAGAGGGGGACCACCGGTTCCCCTCTCCGCCGTCGGTGGATCGACTGACGTCGGGGCTCCCCAAGGCATCTGTCGATGTGCTCGCGCGTAAATCCTCAACAAGGAGCGCGAGTTCCTTGAAAGGATCCCGCGATGGCATCGGCTGAGACCACCCCCGGCCGTCACACGGGGTGGGTCGGTCATGCCACCGGCAATGCGTTCGGCGCGGTGGCCGACGCGCCGATCGGCTTCGGTCACATGAAGCGCAAGGAGGACGCGCGCTTCATCCGTGGCCTCGGTGACTTCTGCGACGACGTGCGCCTGCCGGGCATGCTGCACAGCGCGATCCTGCGCTCGCCGTACGCCCACGCGCGGATCAGGTCGATCGACACGTCGGCTGCGCTCGCCCAGCCGAAGGTGGTCGCGGTGGTCATCGCGAAGGATCTCGAGGCGCTGGGTCTGGCCTGGATGCCGACGATCTCCTACGACACGCAGGCCGTGCTCGCGGGCGACAAGGTCCGCTTCCACCTGCAGGAGGTCGCGTTCGTCATCGCCACCGACGCGTACGCGGCGCAGGACGCGCTGCAGTTCATCGAGGTCGAGTACGAGTTGCTGCCGGCGATCGTCAACTGCCGCCGTGCGCTCGACCCCGACGCGCCGGTGATCCGCGACGACAAGGTCGGCCAGGAGGACAACCTCGCGAGCCCGCTGTGGGAGGCGGGCGACAAGGCGATGTGCGACCGCGTGTTCGCCGAAGCCGACACGACGGTCACGCGCGAGATCGTGCATCCGCGCGTGCATCCGTGCCCGCTGGAGACGTGCGGGATGGTCGCCGACATGAACCCGGCGACCGGTCAGCTGAACATCTACAACGGCAACCAGGCTCCGCACGCACACCGCACCGTGTACGCGCAGGTGGCCGGGCTCGCGGAGCAGAACATCCGCATGCTCTGCAACGACATCGGCGGCGGCTTCGGCAACAAGGTGCCGATCTATCCGGGCTACGTCTGCGCGATCGCCGGTTCGATCATCACGGGCGCGCCGATCAAGTGGATCGAGAACCGGGCCGAGAACCTGGCCAGCTCGGGGTTCGCCCGCGACTACACCAGCAGTGCGGCGATCTGCGCGAAGGACGGGCGGATCACCGGTCTGCGCGTCAACGCCGTCGCCGATCACGGCGCGTTCGACTCGACCGCCCAGCCGACGCGGTTCCCGGCCGGGTTCTTCCACATCGTCACCGGCTCGTATGCCCTGCAGGCGGCGTACTGCCAGGTCAAGGCCGTCTATACGAACAAGGCGCCGGGCGGTGTCGCCTACCGCTGCTCGTTCCGCATCGCCGAGGCCGTCTACGTCGTCGAGCGGATGGTCGACGCGCTGGCGATCGAGATGCAGGTCGATCCGGTCGAGCTGCGCATGTGCAGCTTCATCCGCTCCGACCAGTTCCCGTACGAGACGGCGACCGGCTGGGTCTATGACTCGGGCGATTACCACAAGGCCATGAAGCTCGCGATGCAGATCGCCGGCTACGACGAGCTGCGCCGCGAGCAGCAGGAGAAGAAGGCCAGGGGCGAGATGATGGGCATCGGCATCGCGTTCTTCACCGAGGGTGTCGGCGCCGGCCCGCGCCGCCACATGGACATCCTCGGCCTGGCGATGAACGACGGCGCAGAGCTGCGTGTGCACCCGTCCGGCAAGGCCGTCATCAGCATCTCCGCCCAGACGAGCGGACAGGGCCATGAGACGACGTTCGCCCAGATCGTTGCCGAGGAGCTCGGCATCAACCCCAACGACATCACGGTCCGCCACGGCGACAGCGACAAGACGCCCTACGGTCTGGGCACCTACGGCAGCCGCTCGATCCCGGTCTCCGGCGGCGCCGCCGCCGTCGTGTCGCGCAGGGTGCGCGACAAGGCGCGTCAGTTCGCCGCGCTGATGCTCGAGACCCGCGCCGAGGACCTGGCGTGGGAGAAGGGCCGCTGGTACGTCAAGGGCGACCCCGACCATGGCGCGCCGATCGAGGCGATCGCCGCCTTCGCCCATAGCGCGGTCGGACTGCCGGAGGGCCTGGAGGGCGGCCTCGACGCCCAGGCCGTCTACGACCCGCCGAACCTCACCTACCCGTTCGGCGCGTACATCTCGGTCGTCGACATCGACCCCTGCACCGGCAGGGTCCACGTACGGCGCTTCATCGCGGTCGACGACTGCGGTGTGCGGATCAACCCGACGATCGTCGACGGTCAGATCAGCGGCGGGCTCGCGGAGGGCATCGGCCAGGCGCTCACGCAGGTCATCTCGTTCGACGAGCAGGGCATGTGCCTCAACGCATCGCTGTCGGAGTACCTGCTGCCGACCGCCCTGGAGTGCCCGGAGCACGGGTTCGAGCTGGACTCGACCGTCACGCCCTGTCCGCACCATCCGATCGGCGCCAAGGGCGTCGGCGAGTCGCCGGGAGTCGGGTCAGCGCCCTGCGTCGCCAACGCCGTCATCGACGCGCTCTTCCACGCCCGGGGCATCGTCGACATCGACATTCCCTGCACGCCGAGCCGGGTGTGGGCGGCGATCGGCCGCTGAATCGCACCCGCCGACACGCCGGCCACGAGCGGACCGGTGTCGGTGCAGTCCTATCGGAGCTTGCGCGGCGTGGCCGCGCCCGGCTGCAGATCGTCTGGCGTGACGGTGCGTTCGTGCATCGCAAGCGCGATCAGGCCGTTGCGCCGATCGACGTCGCCGGACAGGCCGGCCTGCTCGCACAGGTCTGCGAGAGCGTCCGCGATCGAGGTCACGTCGCACTCGAGGGTGTGGGCGATGTCGGCGTCGTCGGGAGAGACCGGGAGCGCGTGCCCCGCCAGCCAGGGCCGCGCCAGCGCGACGAGGATCTCGCGCTGGATCGGGCTGGGATCGAGCAGCCGCGGCGCGGCGGGCTGCTCGAGCGTGGCGTTGTCGGGGCCGGGCTCGGGGAGGTGAATCGACAGCACGGTGTCACCGACCCGGAAGGTGGCGCCGTCCTTGAGGATCGTCTCGCCGGGAATCCGCGTGTCGCCGATGAACGTCCCGTTGTGCGAGGCGGCGTCCTCGATCGACCACCAGCCGGCTGCGAACACGAGTTGCGCGTGGCGGCGGGACACGAGCGGATCGCTCTGGATGCGCACCGGGCACGCGTCGATGCGACCGATCTCGACGGGCGAGGCGGACGCCGACAGCGAGAGCGCGCGGAAGAGCACGCCGTCGCGGTAGCGCACGTACGGACGTCCTTCGGCGCGGACCTCGTGCTCGAGCTCGAGCTCGTGCTCGTCGCGGGCGATCGGCGGTCCTGCTTGGTTCTCAACGGGGCTCGTCGGCATGCGCTGAGACTAGTACGGCCGTCCGGAAGTTCTGCGTGGAATCCCGGGATGCCCGGCCGGGATCTGACGGTCGGCGGTGACCCGCCTTCGTGCTGGTGGCACGGGGGCGGGCGCCGGCGGGCGTCAGGCACGGTTCGGGCGCCCGGGAAACACGCAGAACGTGCGGATGGATGTACTAGCCCGCGGGGCTCGGCGCACCGGCGCGCGGCGCGACTCTGCCACGCTGTAGCCGTGCGCTTTGGTAGAGATCACTCGCGAGGCGCGACGTCGCGACGGCGGCTGGGCCCGACGCTCGGCGTCAACGACATCGCGATCGATCTCGGGACGGCGAACACGCTCGTGTACGTCGCGGGACGAGGGATCGTCATCGCCGAGCCCTCCGTCGTCGCGATCGACACCGGCAGCGGCCAGGTGCACGCCGTCGGTGCGGATGCGGAGCGGATGATCGGGCGCACGCCGGCGACGATCTCGGCGGTCCGCCCGCTGCGCCACGGGGTGATCGCGGACTTCGAGGTCACCGAGCAGATGCTGCGCTACTTCATCGCGCGCGTCCTGGACCGGCGCTGGGCGCATCCGCGCCTGATCGTCTGTGCGCCGTCGGGCGTGACCGAGGTCGAGCAGCGCGCCGTCGAACAGGCGGCGCTCGCGGCCGGCGCACGGCGTGTGCAGCTGATCGAGGAGCCGATCGCCGCGGCGATCGGGGCGGGCATCGCGATCGAGGAGCCGGTCGGGCGGATGGTCGTCGACATCGGCGGCGGCACCAGCGAGGTGGCGGTGATCTCGCTCGGCGGGATCGTCGTGTCGCGCTCGATCCGCGTCGGCGGCTATGAGATGGACGAGGCGCTCAGCCAGTACATGCGCGGTGCCCATCAGCTGGCGATCGGCTCGCGCAGCGCGGAGGCGATCAAGCTCGCGATCGGTTCGGCGCACCCGCTCGCGGAGGAGTCGACGTTCGCGGTGCGCGGTCGTCACCTCGTCAGCGGTCTGCCGACCGAGGTCCTGTTGCACAGCGAGGAGGTGCGCGAAGCGCTACGAGCACCGTTGCGGGAGATCCTCGCCGCGATCACCGAGACGCTCGAGGAGACCCCGCCGGAGCTGGCGAGCGACATCGACCGCCACGGCATCCTGCTCGCCGGCGGCGGCACGATGCTGCGCGGGCTCGTCGACCTCGTCGAGAGCGAGACCGAGATCGTGACCAACGTCATCGACACCGCACTGACGTGCGTCGCGATCGGCTCGGGACTCGCGCTGGAGCACTACGACCGGCTGGAGGGGAGCGCCACCGCCCGGCGCGCCCGGGCGAGCCGGGCGGCGACGGCACCCTGAGCCGCCGCTCTCCGCCGCAGCGTGGCGCGAGGTAGAGCCGTCGCCGGCCGACGGAGATGCGACGCTCGCGGTAGGGATCATCCACGTGCGATCGCGTTCGCGACGCGCGTGTTGATTCAGCCGGTTGCCGTCGAGCGCAGGATGTCGGGCCGTGAGGGGCTGGGGTCACCGTCGCCGGGTTCGGCTGTGACGCTGAGGACGGGGTATTTGGCAGGGTCGACTGCTGCTGCGAAGGTCACTCGTGAGCGTCCCTGCTCGTCGGGGTGGAAGGTGCCGGCGGAGATGCGGTTGGGCCGGCTCGGGCTGTCTCCCGGGCCGACGAACCACAGCTCGTAGTACTCGCCTTTGGGCAGGATCGGCAGCTTGGTCGTGTCGAACTTGATGACGCGACCGATGCCGGTCTTCGTCACGTCGGCTTGTGCGGTCAGCCGTGGGTCGTCGGGCGCGACGAGCTGCGCTCGCAGCTCGGGCGGGGCCTGGTCGACGACACTGCCACGGGGCGCGAGCACGATCGCGAGCGTCACGGCGACGAGCGTCAGCGCTCCGCCGATTGCGAGCTGCGGCAGGCGCGGCCTCCACGCGGCGCGGCGGGAACGAGGCCCCGGCGCGGCGGCCTCGGCAGCGATCGCCGCGAGCGCGCGGCTGCGAAGGCCGGGCGGCGGGGTGGCGGCGGGCGCCATCTCGCGAAGCAGCGTGTCGAGGTCGTCGATATCGCGCGTGCTATGTCGGGGTGGGGTCGGTTCAGCCATGGATACCTCGTACCTGCAGCTGGGTCTTCAGCGCGTTCATGGCGTAGTAGGTGCGCGACTTGACGGTGCCGATCGGAACGTCGAGATGCTCGGCGATCTGCGCCTGGGACAGCGCATGGTCGTAGGTGAGCTCGAGGACCTCGCGAAAGCTGTCTGTCAGGGAGTCGACGGCGTCGCGAACGGTGAGGCTTGTGACGAGCGCCTCGAAGGCGTCGCCGCCTGCGACCGGATCGCCGAACTCGGCGCGCTCGTGCTTGGGCCTGCGTCGGTGCAGATCGATCGCGGCGTTGCGCGCGATGGTGAACAGCAGGGCGCGCACGGTGCCCTTGCGCGCATCAAAACGCCCGGCGCCACGCCACAGCCGCACGAGCGTTTCCTGGACAAGTTCTTCGGCCAGACCCGGATCGTGTAGGGCGCGCAGCCCATAGCCGTACAACTGTCGGCCGTAGCGGTCATACAGCTCACCCATCGCCGCCTCATGATCGCCTTGAGAGGCGCGCCGAAGCAGTTGCGCATCTCGCGCGTCGACGTCAGCCGCGCTCTGCTGGCTGAAAGACATCGCGCGGACCCTAAGCGCGGCGGGGCATCGCAAGGCTGGATGGCCCACTGCCATGCCCGGGAGCGTGCGGGTCGTTGCGATCATTGGTCGGGTTCCTGGCGCGATGCCGGCGGCTGGCCTGGTGAGAAGGGGTGCGCGATCGCTCCGCGGATGCGGGTGTGATCGTCGGTAGCGGTGGCGGGCATGGCGACATAGCCGGGCTTCTCGGTGGAGTGCTCGTCTGGCGACGGCCACAATCGAGCACAACGGGGCGAGCGCCGGCGAGGTTCACGACATGGCGCAACGCCGCTGGACCGCACGGCGGGCGACCGCCGCTTGGAGGCCAGAGCCGCCCCGCCCGTCGCGACCCCGGTTTGCGACCGTCGCGTGACGTCGAGCGTCCTCGCGCCAGCACGTGAACCTCGACGCGCCTCGTGGCGAAGGCCGTTGGACAGCAACCAAATTCTTGGAGGAAGCACAGATGAGGAAGTCCCTGACAGTTGCAGCAGCAGTGACCGCCGCCCTCGCAGTGGCGCCGGCCGCCTTCGGCTGGGGCGGCGGCTCGTATGGCGGTTGGGACGGCGGCTCTCGCGGCGGCCTCGCGGCAGCCTCGTACATCAATGGCGACAACGGCGTCAATGCCGATGTCGACCCCAACAGCAGCTGCTTCCGCCCCGATCGATACGACATGCAGATGTTCAGCAGCGCGGCATCTGGCAACCCGGGCGACAAGAACGTCCACAACGACGCCTGCTTCCTGGACGACCGCGGCAACAAGGTCGGCAAGAACATCGGCGCGACCTTCCAGTCGCGCGGCACCGGCTACATCAGCGCGTGCCCGGACCCCGATGGTGCTGGTCCGGCGATCGCCGTGCTGCGTGACCTCAACGGCGACGGGCGCAACGACAGCTGCTTCCAGAGCAGCTACCAGGAGAAGGGCATCGCTGGGGACTTCGAGTACCACGCCCGCGTCAACAACACCGGGATGGCCGGCTCACAGACCGTCAAGTGGGGCATGGACCGCGACGGCGACGGTCGCATCGACAGCCGCGACGACGACAGTGTCACGGTCGATTGGTCGGCGACCGGAGCGGCCAGCAGCTCCTACCGCTGGTAGGCCCGTCCCCTCGAGCACGAGCGGCGCAGTGACGATCACGGCCGCGGGGCGCGTGCCCCGCGGCCGTCGCCGCGCTGAACCATCGGGCCGGACGCTGACTGCACCCGGACGAGCGCACTCCCCAACGACGTCATCAGACCGTTCTTGATCGCCCCGCGCAGACCGTCGATCCTGCCGGGATGCCCCGTCGCCGTCATCGTCGTCTCCGAGCACGACCGTCGACGCTCGCGGTCACCTTTATGGCTGCGGCGCTGACGACCCTCACCGGCTGCGGAACCGGCGGTGCCTCCAACCCGTCCACGACGGTGCGATCTGCCGCCCAGCGGACGGCCCTCGTCCGCGCGGACGCGATCGTCGCCGCCGTCGGCGATTGGGCGCGCGCGTCGACCCTGTCCGACGCCCAGGCGGCCGCCGCACGAGCTCGAGGCCTGATCACCGGGCCCGACGTCAGCGCCTTCCCGGCAAGCGCCACCGCCGCGCCTGCGAGCGTCGGGCTGCTGCCCGCCGACGACGGCACTCCCGGCCTCGCGTCGACGCTGGCCGGCGGCTGCGTCGAACGCGACGTGCTCGGAGGCAGCTGGGCGCAGCCGCGCGCCCGCTGGAACGCGCTCGCAGCACGCATCCAGGCGTGGCGGCCCGACAACAACACGTTCCCGCAACTGCCGAGTCACGCCCAGCGCGTCGTCGGATGGGCAACGCTCACGCTCGGCGCCGAATCGCTCGCCGAGGCCACCGAGTACTCCGGCCACGCGGCCGGACACGCACGCGTCGTACGCGACTCCCTGCGCGATTCAAGCGCGGCGCCCTGCCCGAGCTGACGGCCGCCGGCTTCGCGGGTCGCGCGGCCGTGATCGCGCCGGCGGTGCGCGCGGGGGCTCCGATCCGCGCCCCCGCGGGCCGCTCATCACGTCGTGGTTCGCCGGCCGGTGAGTGCGGCGAACGCGATGCCGGTGGCGAGCCCGAACACGAGATGTGCGCTGAGGTCCTGCCACAGCACGGCGGGTGGGTACGCGGAGACCGGCTCGTAGATGCCGGCGGGCGCGAGCATCG
>JBBSLI010000035.1:0-48728 GCA_038255395.1 Solirubrobacterales bacterium | reverse complement strand
GCCGCGTCGCCGAGCACATCTCCGTGCTGTGGAAGGGCCGCATCGTCGAGTCCGGCCCGGCCTCGGAGCTGTTTGAGTCCGACAACCAGTTCGTGCGCCAGTTCCTGGCCGGGGAGTCACAGGGCCCACTCGGCATGGAGTAAGGCGCCTGCGCGCGAGCGTGGCGCGACGCTCATCGCAGCGAACATCTCTGTAGCACGCTGATAGCCGGGCCGCGAGCGGTGGAGTCTTACCGCTCTGGCAGGAGGCGAACGATGGTCCGCCAAGCCTCCGCGAGAGCATCGCCGGCGCGCGGAGGGCCGCTCGTACGCTGCGACGTGGCTGCTGTTCGTCGCTGCGCTGCTCGTCGGCCGCGCTCGAGACGGCACGAGCGTTCGCTACGCGATCGCGGACGACACCGTCTTCTCGCTGTGCGAGCAGGCCTGCGAAGGCCTTCGGGACCAGCTCGCCGCGCTCGAGAGCATCCTCGCTGTCCGGGCGGAGTAAGCCGCAGCCGTGACGACGGCTCGGCCACGTCGAAGTGGCCGGACGCGATGCAGCGTGACGACCGCTGGCGCGGACGGCGATCGATCCTTGCATCTTCAAGCGTACACTTGTATACTCCGTGACATGGACAAGCGCCTACAGCATCCCCTCCCGGACGAAGTCGTCGAGCTCATCGCTCAGCGCTTCGCAGTGTTGGCCGAGCCGATGCGAATCAAGATCCTCGACCATCTGCGGGGTTGCGACGAGACATCGGTGCTGGAGATCGCCGCCGAGTTGAACGCGAGCCACGCGAACGTGTCTCGCCACCTCAACGTGCTGCACCGCGCCGAGATCGTCGGCCGGCGCAAGGTCGGGACGAAGGCCCTCTACCACATCAGCGACGCTGCCGTCTTTCGTCTGTGCGAGGAGGTGTGCGGTGGTCTCACCGAGCGTCACCGCCGGCTCGGCGCGTTCCTAGACCCCAACGCTCAGGAGGCTGCCGCATGATCTTCCGTCAGATCACCCATGACGACCTCGGTTGCGCGTCGTACCTCATCGGCGACAACCGCGCCGGCGTGGCCGCCGTCGTCGATCCGCGGTTCGAGATCGACGAGTACCTGGCACTTGCCCGGTATATGAACGTCCGCATCGAGCACATCCTCGAGACCCACAACCATGCCGACCACGTCTCCGGCCATGGGCGTCTTGCTGCCGCCACCGGCGCGACGATCTACGTGCACCGCCTCGCCGAACCCGACTACGAGCACGAGGCCTTCGACGACGGCTGGGAACTGGAGATCGGCGACCTGGTCGTGCGGGCGCTGCACACTCCCGGTCATCGCCCGGAGCACACGGCGTTCGCGCTCGTCGACCGCTCGCGCGGCGACGAGCCGTGGGCCGTGCTCAGCGGCGACACGTTGTTCGTCGGCGATGTCGCGCGGCCGGATCTCGCCGTCGACAAGAGCGAGGGCGCGCGCGGGATCTTCCACAGCCTCCATGAGCAGATCCTCACCCTGCCCGACACCTGTGAGGTCTGGCCCGGGCACCTGGGCGGCTCGATGTGTGGGGGGCCCGGCATGGACATGAAGGTCTCCTCCACGATCGGCTACGAGCGTGAGCACAACCCAGTCCTCGGCGAGAACGACGAGGACCGCTTCGTCGAGCAGTCGATCGCCAAGCTGGGACCGCAGCCGCCGAACTTCAAGGCGATCGTCGATCTCAACCGGGGACCGCTGCTGACCACCGGCGTGGAGGTCGGCCCGCTGACGCCGCGCCAGGTCGAGCTCAAGCGTGAGGACGGCGCGCTGCTCGTCGATGTCCGCACCGACGAGCAGTTCGACGACGCGCACGTCCCCGGGGCGGTCTGCATCACCAAGCTCAACGCCGGCTTCGGCACGAAGCTCGCATGGATCGCGGACCGCGAACAGGAGATCGTCCTCATCGGCCGCGACGACGAGGACGCTCGGAGCGCCGCGAGGCTGTGCACAGCCGTGGGGATCCGCAAGATCGCGGGGTTCCTGCACGGCGGCATGACGAGCTGGCGCGAGGAGCGCCGCGAGGTCGCGCGGATCGAGCGCGTTGCCGCCCAGGACCTGCCGGCCCGCGCCGAGGCCGATTCGGAGCTGCAGATCCTCGACGTCCGCGAGCGCGGCGAGTGGGATGCCGGGCACCTGCCCGGCTCGGTGCACACGCCCTACCACGACATCGATTGCGTGCCTGACGGACTGGATCCCGACCGCCCGATCGCCGTCATCTGCGGCTCTGGTCAGCGTGCCGCGGTCGGCGCAAGCCTGATCGCCCGCTTCGGGGCCGCCGAGGTCGTGCACGTCACCCCCAGCGGTGTGCCGGCGCTGATCCGTGCAGGCCACCCGGCCGAGAAGACCGAGCCTGTCGCGGCGGGATCCTGACATGACAGCCACCACTGCGACATCGCCCGATCCCGCGCTCGACGAGGAGCGCGACTCCGCGGCCAGGACGGACGCGGCCCTCGCCCCGATGGTCGTCGAACAGCTGCGCCACGCGCACGCGCTGCAGGTCGGCGCGCTGCAGATGTTCGACGGCATGCTCGACGCCGTCCGCCGCGAGCAGACCCTGCCCGAGGTCGCCGACCTCCTCGCGAAGATGCTCGACGCGTTCGAGCAGCATCGGGAGGAGACCGCGCGTCACGAGCGCGAGGTGCGCGCCCGCCTCGCCGCCCTCGGCGCGCGCCCGGCGCGCGGCAAGGAACTCGCGATGCGTGCTGGCGCACTCGCGCGTGTGACGATCGGCCGCATAGGCGGCCAGAACCACGGCGCCAACGCACGCGACGCCTATGTCTTCGAGCATCTGGAGATCGCGACCTATCACCTGCTCGAGAAGGTCGCCGAGCGCGCCGGCGACGAGGAGACCGCGCAACTGGCCCGCGAGCATCGCGGCGACAACTGCGAGATGGGTCAGAAGATCCGACGCAATTGGGAGAACGTGCTGAGCCTGCTGCTCGCCTCCAAGGGCGTCCCACCCGCGCGCGACCGCCAGCGGCTCGAACACGCTCCCGCGCAGAGCAGCGAAAGCCGGGACTGCTGATGCTCCCCACGCGCGAAGCGGCCCTTCAGGCCCTCCTGCCGGTGATGGACCCCGAGCTGCGCCGTTCGATCGTCGAGCTCGGGATGGTGCGGCGGATCGACATCGCCGCCGACGGCCAAGCGATGGTCGTCGTCTCGCTGACCACCCCGGGCTGTCCGATCAAGTCGCACTTCGAGCAGGCCGTCAGCTCCGCCCTGATGGCGCTGAACGGCATCACCGCCGTGCAGGTCGACTTCGACGTGCTGTCTGCCGGTGAGAAGCAGGGCCTGCAGCAGAAGCTTGGCCGCGACGTCCTGCCCGAAGGCTCGCTCGCGCAGGTCGGAACGGTGCTCTGCGTGGCCTCCGGCAAGGGCGGCGTGGGCAAGTCGACGCTGACCGCCAACCTGGCCGCCGCCCTCTGGCGCGAGGGCAAGCACGTCGGCGTGCTGGACGCCGACGTGTGGGGCTATTCGATCCCCCGGATGTTCGGCGTCAACCAACGCCCGACGGTTTCAAGCGAGCGCACGATCGTGCCACCACTCGCGCACGGGACGATCAAGCTGATGTCGATCGGGTTCTTCGTCGAGGAGGACTCGGCGGTCGTCTGGCGCGGCCCGATGCTGCACAAGGCGATCAACCAGTTTCTGGCCGATGTCGCCTGGGGCGCGCTGGACTACCTGGTCGTCGACCTCCCGCCCGGCACCGGCGATGTCGCCATGTCGCTGGCCGAGTTCCTCCCGCAGGCGCGCTTCGTGGTCGTGACCACCCCGCAGCCGACGGCGCAGAAGGTCGCGCGGCGAGCGGCACGGATGGCGCTCAAGCTCGAGCACGAGGTCGTCGGCGTGATCGAGAACATGTCGGGCTACATCGACGACACCGGACGCAGCCACGCGATCTTCGGCGAGGGCGGCGGTGCTGCGCTGTCCGAAGAGCTCGACGTGCCGCTGCTCGGCAAGGTGCCACTCACGATCGCGCTGCGCGAGCACGCCGACGCGGGCACCCCTCTCGTCCTGGAGCAGCCGGAGGATCCGGCCGCTCGCGCGATCATCGACATCGCCCGCCGCCTGGTGGCCTTGGCGCCGCAGCGGCCGATCCCGCTGCCCATGACTGACGCACCGGCATCGACAGGCTTCTCGCTGCCGATGGCGTACGGCTGAACACGCCCACTGCGCAGATGGACGGCAGGCGGCCGAGCGAGCCGTCAGCGCAGACCGATGACGACCGTGACGGCCGACCCGCTCGCAACCACCGCGACGGCGAGCGACAGCAGGCGGGGCGGGCCGGCTGCGCCGTGCTCGCCCCCGTCGGTGCGGCGGTCGCGACGGCTGTACCACCACGCCAGGCCGGCGGCGAGCAGTCCACCCGCCGCGACCGCCGCGCCGAGCACGAGCACCGACTCGCGCGCCGCGAAGCGCAGCAGCAGCGCTGCTGCACCGAGGAGTCCGAACGCGGTCCGCTGCCAGCCCAGCACCGTACGCTCGCCGGCCAGCCCGGGGTCCGTCATGAGTCGACGACCGCGAGCACAGCGGCGACGATCGCGATGACCCCGACCGCCAGCGCGATCAGGCGCGGCAGCGAGGAGCCGGGCAGGGACTCGCCGAGGCGCATCGCGCGCTCCTTCTCCTCCCAGCGACCGAAGCTCTGCAACGCGACGATCGCGCCAAGCAGCAGCAGGGGAAGCGCGATCGCCAGCCGGGTCGTCTCGGAGCGCGATTCGAAGAACTGCGCGACGGCGAGTCCCGCCACGATCAGCGCGAGCGCGGTGCGAACCCAGGCCAGGAACGTGCGCTCGTTGGCCAGGCTGAAGCGGGCGTCGGGGTCTTCGCCCACCGCTTTCAGGCGCTTGGAACGCGCCCCGACCGGTCCTTTCACAGGCCGAGCGCGAACTTCGCGTCCTCGGACATCCTGTCGGACGTCCACGGCGGCTCGAATGTCATGCGCGGGAACACGTTGACAACGCCGCCCATCGATCCGACGATCTCGTCCATCTCCTCGGCGACCGCGGGGCCGATTCCGCAGGCCGGCGTGGTCAGCGTGAAATCGACGTGCACGTCGGCCCCTTCGATGCGAACGGCGTAGACGAGGCCGAGATCGACGAAGTCCAGCCCGAGCTCCGGGTCGATGACCGCGTGCAGCGCCTCCCACACCTGTTCCTCGGTGACCATCACGCACATCCTTTCATGACGTGTCTGTCGCAACGCGCAGGAAGCGCCGCCGTTCGCCCTCGGCCGCGTGGGCGAGGTCGGGCGTCGGCCCGTCGATCGCCACCTGCGGCTCGCCTGCGGGCGGTAGGCCGGCCGGATAGCGCAGGCGGATCCTGCTCACCGCTCCGCCCGCGTGCAGGACGTAGCAGCTCGGCTCGGGCAGATGCGGGGCGCGAGCGTCGCTCAGACCGAGGTGCGCGAGGACCGCATCGGCCGCCGTGCGCCCCTGCGCCTCGGCAGCACCGGCGGCGCGCGGCAACCCGGTCGCGGCCGCGTCGCCGACGACGAACAGGCCGCGACTGGCGCTTTCGTTGCGCTCGTCGACCGCCACCAGCGGCCCGTCGCCCGCGAGGCCTTCCAGCGCCGGAGAGCGCCGGTGCGGGGGCACCAGCAAGGCGTGCTGGTAGTCGAGCTCGCGCCCGTCGCGGGAGCGCAGGATGCCGTCCTCGCTGACGTCCAGGTCCACCTCGAAGCGCCCCTCGAACCCGACACCGGCTCCGGCGCACGCCTCCATCAGGAAGGCCGGCGCCTCGCCCCCGACCGCCATCAGCGGAAACGGCTCCGGGGTGGCGACGCAGACCTTCGTGAAGCGCCCGCTGCGCCGGTGACGGTCGGCCAGCGCCATCGCCAGCGAGTACGGCGCCGGCGGACAGCGGTAGGGCAGCGCACAGACCGCGATCAGCAGCCGCCCGCCCGGCACTCCCGCCAGCGCGGCGCTCGCGCCCAGGGCCGCCGCGGGGTCCCAGGCGACATGCGCGCGCTGCCAGTCGGGCACCGCGCCGGCATCGGGCCACAGGCCCGGCGCGGCGATCACCGCATCGGCATCGACGCGCCGGCCGTCGACGATCGCGCCGCCGGAATCGATTGCGCTGACCTCCCCCGCACGGCAGCGGACGCGGTCGATCGCGACCGTCGCGACGTAGTCCTGCGGCCGGCGATCGCCGAGCAGGACAGGCACGGTTCCCGCCAGGTGGGTGGCCGTGGCGTCGCGCGCAACGAGGGTCACGGCGACCGCGTCGGCGCCGATCTCGCGCAGCCGCACGGCCGCAGCCAGCCCTCCGGGGCCGGCACCTACGACGAGCACATGCGGGCGACCAGCCGTCAGCGCGCCGCCTCGAAATCGAGGAACACCTCGCCCGCCTCGACAAGGACGCGTACGGTCGCCACGTCCTCGTCGGCCGGCCCGCGGACGCGCTCGCCGTCCGTCACGCGAAACTGGCTGCCGTGGCGCGGGCACGTGACGATGTCGCCGTCGAGCTCGCCTTCGCACAGGGAGGCCCCCGCGTGCGGGCAGGCATCCGAGATCGCGTACAGCCTGCCGCCGAGATGGTAGACGGCGACCGGACCGCTCGGGGTCTCCTCGACCCGCCCCACGAACCCGAGCCGCCCGGCGAAGTCCTGCTCGGGAGCCAGGCGCACGCGCCGGGTGCGGCGGGCGCCCGACAGATGGTCGGCGACGAGGCGGCCGAACTCGCGGTCGGCGCGCCCGCGCGTGGTCACCAGGTCGGCCCCCGCCTGCTCGGCTTGGACCCACAGGCTGGGTTCCGGGGTCGCCAGAAAGCCGACGATGATCAGCTGGTCGTGCGCCTCGCGCCAGCGTCGCAGTGCATCCAGCGCGCCGTCGAGCTCGAGCTCGACAAGCAGTCCGGCGGGCGCCACGCTGCTGGGCTCGCCGTCGGCGGAGCGCAGCTGTAGGGCCTCCAGGCCCAGCCGTCCGGCGAGCTGCACGACGCGCCGCTGCACGAGCGGGTCGCGGACAAGCAGGGCGACCGCCGGCGCCATCAGTCCGCGCAGCGCATGCAGTTGATCTGGTCGCGCTCGATGATCTCCTGGTACAGCGGGAACGCGGCGCGCCCGTCGAGCAGGTTCTCGCGTTCGGCGTCCAGCGCGCTCGGCGCGACGCGCACGAGCCAGCCCGCGCCGTAGGGGTCGCGGTTGGCGATCAGCCCGTCGGCCTCGAAGCTCGCCTCGTTGGTGGCCAGCACCTCACCGCTGAGCGGGTTGCGGAACGGACCGACCCACTTCGCGCTCTCGATCACCGCCAGCGTGCGCCCGCGCTGGACCTGTGCTCCGACCCGCTTGAAGCTGATCGAGACGATCTTGCCGCACATGGTCTGCGCCACGTCGGTCATCCCGAGCAGCGCGCTGCCATCCTCCTCGAGCCGGACCCAGGTGTTCAGCTCGACGTCGTAGAGGTACTCCTCGGGGATCGCGCAGCCGTGGTGGACCTGCATTCGTCTCAGGCCTCGCCGGCGCCCGGGGCCCCCGGGTCGGCCTTCCCCTCGTCCTCCTGGCACGAGATGCCCTCTGCATCCATGAACGCCTTGTAGGCGTCCAGGCCCGCCTGACCCGTGACGAGCTCGGCCGAGTCGGTCTCCCAGTCGTCGGCAATCAGCTTGGCGACCCATCCCTCACCGTAGGGGTCGCGATTGAGCAGCCCGGGATCGGCGGTCAGCGCCTCGTTGACCGCAACAATCTCGCCCGCCACCGGCGCCGGCACAGGGCCGACCCACTTGCCGCTCTCGACGGTGCCAAGGCTCTTGCCCTTGGCCAGCTTGCGACCCGTCTTCTTCAGCGTCACGGAGATGATCGACTTCGCCAGGCTCTGCGCGACGTCGGTGAGTCCCACGACGACGAGCCCTTCCTCCTGGCGCGCCCAGACGTGCTTCTGCACCAGATAGTGCAGCTCATCGGGCAGGTTGCAGTGATTCACGGTCGCCATGGCGGCGTCATCCCTCCTCGTGCTCGGCGGTCATGTGGTTGAGCAACATGTCGAAGCCGACCATCCGCACCTCTGTGGCGAAGGTGGTCAGGAACGTCGGGTCGGTGCTGCGCGGCTTGACGCGGTGCTCGTAGTCCGCGCCGCAGGCCGGACACACCACGCGATAGCGCATGCGACCGGTGTTCGCATCCGTCCACGCCTCGATCTGCTCGGGGTGGGCATCCACCATGTGGCGGTGCACCTCCGCACGGGCGCCCCGCTCGGGACAGAACGGGCACGCGGTCACCGCCGCCTGCGCTTGGCCAGCCATCCGGCGACGTCGGCCTCCAGCGTCGAGACGACCTCGAGCATCCCCTCGCCGGCGGGCGTGGTGCGGATCGTGTCACGCTGGAGGTCGCGCGCCACGAGGCCGACCTGGATCAGGGCCTGCGTGCGCTCGATCAGCGCCATCCGCGAGAGCCCGAGGTCGAAGGCCAGCGACTTCGTGGAGGCGCCATCCTCGCGCGCAGCCGCCGCCGCCATGATGCGGAAGTTCACGCTGTCCCCAGTCTCGCGCATGACACGGAGGATGAGATCGTGCGCGGTGGCAAGCTCCTCGCCGTCGCAGAGGACCGTCTGCGGCGCGGGGCCAGGGGCGGCGTCGAACGCGAAGCTGGCCATGCGGTCGGCAGCCTCCACGGCGTCGCGCAGCCGAGCCGCGAGCGCACGGGCAAGCGGGTCGTGCTCGCGCGAGGAGCTCTCCATCACGCCGCCGCTCGCTCGGGGAGCGCCGCGTCGGCGCCGCCTGCGCCGCCCATCGCGCGCTCGACGAGCGCCGAGATCTCGAGCACCTCGAAGTCGACGCCGACCGTCGTCGCCGCATCGGAGTACATCGCGAGGTCCTTCGGGCAGGTCACGACGAAGTAGTCCAGCTCGCCGAGCGCCGAAGCCTCCTTGACGCGCTGCTCGCTCGGGCGCTCGACGAGCGTGGAGTCGTCCATCCAGATGCGTCCGCCGCCGGCGCCGCAGCAGAACGTGTTCGTGCCGTTGCGTGGCATCTCGAGCAGCTGCGCGCCGACGGCCTGCAGCAGCCGCCGCGGCGCGTCGGTGATGCGGTTGTAGCGCGCCAGGTAGCAGGGGTCGTGGTAGGTGACCTTCGAGCCGACGGGCTCGGGCAGCGCGATCGTCCCGTCCTCGACGAGCTCGACGAGCAGCTCGGTGTAGTGGTAGACGGGCTTCATCTCGCCGAAGTCGCCGTACTCGTTCTTCAGCGTGTTGTGCGAGTGTGGGTCGGTCGTGACGATCGCCTCGAACTCGGCCCCGGCGAAGGCCGCCATGTTCTGCTCGACGAGCAGCTCGAAGAGGCCCTCCTCGCCGATGCGGCGGACGTCGTTGCCGGCGTTGCGCTCGGCCTCGTAGAGCATCCCGAAGCTCACGCCGGCGCGGTGCAGGATGCGCGCCACGCGGCGCGAGGCCTCCTGCGAGCGCTCGTCGAACGACGCGAAGTCGCCGACGAACCAGAGGTATTTCACCGGCTCCTTGCGGGCGTCGGGGATCTTGAAGTCCAGCCCCTTCGTCCAGCGCGCGCGCATCCGCGCCGACTTGCCGTAGGAGTTGCCCTGCTGGGCGAAGTTCTGCAGCGTGTCCTGGAGCATCGGCTCCATCTCGCCGAGGTCGACGAGCTTCTGGCGCCCCTGCACGATCGTCGACACGTGCTCGATGCCGACCGGGCAGGCCTCGACGCACGCCATGCACGTCGTGCACGACCACAGCACCTCGTTGCTGACGGGCTTGCCGTCGACGCGCTCGGTGCGGCCCAGGACGTCGTCGCGCAGGTCGAGGATGAGCTGGCGCGGCGCCAGCGGCGAGCCGCTCGCCGTCGCGGGGCAGACCGCCGAGCAGCGCCCGCACTCCGTGCAGCTGTACATGTCGAGCACCTGCTTCCAGGTGAACTCGGCGGGATCGCCCGGGTCGGTCTTGCTCAGCGCGCCGCGCGGGCGCAGCGAGCCGAAGAAGACGTTCGGGATCGCGGTGATGATGTGGAAGTGCTTCGACAGCGGCAGCAGGTTCATGAACGTCAGCACGATGAGGTTGTGCATCCAGAAGCCCAGCTCGGCGATCGTGTGCGCCGAGCCCGCCGGGATGAGCTGGCTGACGAGGTTGCTGACCGGCTCCCAGCCGCGCTCGGCCTCGGCGTCGGCGCTGCCGGCGAACTCGACGAGCCGCGCGCCCTCGTGCAGCAGGCTGCCGGCCATGATCCCGAGGATCAGCACGAGGATCAGCACGCCCTCCCAATGCGGCTCTCCGCGCAGGCGGTCCTCGGCCGGGCGAAAGCCGAACAGGCGCGGCGTGTGGGCGATGACGCGGCGGTACAGCGCGTACAGCACGGCCACGACGACCGTCACCTGGATGAGGTCGCGCAGCAGCGTGTAGGCGTCCCCGAGCGGCTGGCCGGGGTGCAGCAGCGGCAGGTAGAAGTGCTCGTCGTAGGCGCGCGCGAAGAGCGTCACGACGGTGAGCGCGAGGATCATGAAGCCCCAGAAGATGAAGGCGTGCATGAGCCCCGCCGGCTGCTCGCCCTTGAGGAACTTCTTCTGGCCGAAGGCGTAGACGGCCGTCCGCCGCAGGCGCTCGCCGAGCTGGTCGAAGCGCGGCGCCGCCCCCGCGCGCAGCAACAGCTGCGCGCGGCGCGCGATGATCGCCGCGAACACCCCGCCGGCGGCCAGCAGCGCGAGGCTGAACAGGATCGGGGTCATGCCGAGACCGCGGCCTCGATCTGCTCGGTGAGCGCCGGCAGGACGTCGAAGAGGTCCTCGGTCGTGCCGTAGTGCGCGACGTCGAAGATCGGCGCGTTCTCGTCGGTGTTGATCGCGATCACGAGCTCCGCGTCGCCCATGCCCTCCAGGTGCTCGGGCGCGCCCGAGATGCCGATCGCGATGTAGAGCTTCGGCTTGACCTTCTGGCCGGACTTGCCGACCTGGCGCGTCTTGGGCAGCCAGCCGCCGTCGGTCACCGGGCGCGATGCGCAGACGACGCCGCCGAGCGCGTCGGCGAGCTCCTGGGCGAGCTCGATGTTGTCCTCGCCGCCGATGCCGCGGCCGACGGAGACGAGGATCTCCTCGGCGGTGATGTCGACGTCGGAGGCCTCCGGCTCGACGCGCGCGAGGAAGCTCGTCGCGAGGTCGTCCAGGCCGCCGGGGGCGACGTCCTCGACGTCCGGCGAGCCGCCCGTGGCGGGCTCGAAGGAGCCCGCGACGACCGAGCAGATGGCCGGTCCGTCGACGGCGACCTCGGCGTTGAGCTTGCCGCCGAAGAGCTGGCTCGTCGCGACGAGCTCGTCGCCCTCGAGCTCGATCGCCGTGCAGTAGGCGACGAGCGGCAGCTTCGCGCGGGCCGACAGCCCGCCGGCGACGTCCATCCCGACGGTCGTGTTGGCGATCAGCGTGGCGCGCGGCTCGTGCTCGGCGACGAGCGCGGCCATCGTCTTGACGTAGGCCTCGGGCAGGAAGTGCTCGAGCGACGGGTGCTCGACCGACAGGACGACGTCGGCGGCGAGGCCGTCGGCGGCGCCCGTGGCGCCCGCGTGCAGCAGGCACGCCACCGTGCGCCCGCCGCTGTCCTCGGCGAGCCCGCGCGCCCGGCCGAGCAGCTCGTGCGTGCCGTCGTCGACGGCGCCCTGCGTGTGCTCGACGAGCACGAAGATGTCGTTGCCCATGATCAGCTCCCTGACTTGACGAGGCCGCGCTCGCGGACGATCTCGAGGATCCGGGCCGCCACCGCGTCGGCGTCGCCCTCCAGCATCTCGGCGTGCGACGTGGACTGCGGCGCGTACAGGCGGCGCACGGTCGTGCCGCTCGACGCCTCGACCTGCGGCGCCGCCGACTCCTCGAGGCCGCCGCCCTGCATCGCCTGGCGCACGCGCGAGATCGACACGTAGCGCGGCGCCTGGCGCGCTGCCTGGATCCCGACGACCGCCCGACCGCTGATCGCGAGCTCCTGCACGATGCCGCCGCCGAACTCCTGGCTGACCTTGACGCCGCCCTCGTGCGGCTCGACGCCGATCGCGACGGAGACGTGCGCGACGTCGAGCAGGTTCGCGAGGATCACGCCGGTCTGGCCGTCGAGGTCCTCGGGGCTCTGGACGCCGACGAGCACGAGGTCGTAGCTCTGGTCGCCGAGCCACGCCGCGAGGATCGCCGCGCGCTCGTGGCTCGACACGCCGGTCTCGAAGTCGCCGGTGAGCTTGACGGCGCGGTCGGCGCCCTTGGCCAGCGCGGAGAACAGCGTGCCGTCGACGTCGGTCTCCTCGATGCCGACCACCGTCACGGTCCCGCCCGCGGCCTCCTTGAGCAGCAGCGCCTCCTCGAGCGCCTGCTCGTCCCACTCGTTGGCGACGAACTTCAGATACTCACGCTCGACGTCGGTGCCCTCGTCATTGAGCTCCAGCTCCTCGACGAGGTCGACGGTCTGCTGCATCGGGACGATGATGTCCATGTCAGACCTCCGTTGGGGGGTTGAAGCGGCCCGCGGCAGGCGGGGCGCAGAGGTGCGGCGAACGAGTCGGACCCGGCCCCGGCTCGACGAGGACGTCGAGATCGAGCTGGGCGCGGATCGCGCGCTCGTCTTCGGCGGTCGGCTGCCAGGGGTAGTCGCGCGGGGACTCCGACGGGCGCCAGCTGCCCATCGGCCGCGTGCAGCCCGGCTCGCCGCCGGTGCTCGGACAGCCGTTGGTCATGAAGGCATGACCTGCGTGGACGACCTCGTCGACGAGCTCGCGCGGGGCGCGGATGCGCGCGATCACGCCGTCGTCGTCGTAGGCGAAGGCCGACGGGTCCAGCCCGCGCTCCTCGAGCAGGAACTTCGCGAGCTGGATGCGCCGCCAGCGCTCCACCGGCGTCTTGGGACGGTCGCCGAGGCGCGAGTCGGGCTCGGGGTTGAAGCAGAACAGGTAGGAGAAGATCTGCTGGTGCAGCAGCCGCTCGAACATGCCCATGAGCTGCGCGTCGCTCTCGCCGAGGCCGACGAGCGTGTGGCAGTTGACGTGCCAGGGCCCGTAGATGTCGCGCGCGTGGCCCACGATCCGCCAGTACTGCTCCCACTTCAGCCCGCCCTTGGGCACGTTCGTGCGCAGCGAGGCGAAGAGCTCCTCGGTGACCGCGTCGAGGCCGATGCCGATCATGTCCGCGCCCGCCTCCTTGAGCGTGCGCAGCCGCTGCTCGTTGAGCGTCGGCGGCGCGACGAGCAGCGACAGCGGCGCGCGCACGCGCTCGGTCAGCCGCCGCGTGATGTCCAGCGTGTCGGGATAGGCACGCCCGTGGGTGACCATCGAGATGCACAGCCGCGTCAGGCTGTCCTCGTGGCGCACGAGCCGGTCGACGAGCTCGTCGGTGCGCACGAGCGGCCACTCGACGCGGATGAACGACTTGTCCTCGTAGTCGCCGGGCCGGTTGCGCGCCAGGCCGCAGTAGCCGCAGTCCGACAGGCAGCCCTGGTCGTAGGACAGCAGCAGGTTGATGCCGCCGAAGGGGAACTCGCGGCTGAAGCGGCCGGACTTGAAGCGCAGCGCGACCGCGCTCGCGTAGCTGATCCGCACCCAGTCCGGGCTGGTCTGGCTCGGCGCGGACGCGCGGGCCTCGACGGGCGACGTGATGCTCACAGGACGGCCTCCGGGGTCTCGACGGCGGGTACGGGCTGCCTCGCGGCGGCGTCGGCGGGCGCCTCGCCGGACGGCTCGGGGAAGTAGCACGAGCCCTCGGGGCGGGCGGGGTGCGCGCCCCCGGCGCGTTCGATGGCGCGCGCGGTGGCCTCCCAGATCGCATCGGCGACCACGGCCGGCGCCACGCCGAGGTCCTCGTCGCGCAGCGTCGCCGCGGTCAGCTCGCCGATCCGCGCGCGCGTCGCCGGGCACCAGCGCAGGGCGGCCTCGAGCTCGGCCAGGCGCGGCGGCACGGCGTTGAAGTCGCCGGCCACGAGCGCGCTCTTGACGGAGCTGCCGTGCGTGGCGACGTAGATCCGGATCAGGCCCTCGGGCGTCTTGAGGACCGCCGTTCCGCGCTCGTCGCGCAGCCGCGTGCGCTGCCCGATCCACTCCTCGCTGCCGTAGCGCGCGGCGATCAGCTCGTCGCGGCGGGCCTGCTCGGCGCCGGTCATCGCCGAGGGCGCCAGCTCGACGCCGAGCGCCTCGGCGAAGCCGGCGGCGACCGCGTCGCGCACGTCGCAGGCCGTCAGCGGCGAGCCGGTCTCGCGCCCGACCGTGGTGACGCGCTCCTGCACGCGCGCGATGCCCTTGTCCGACAGCTTGGCGCCGGGGATCCGCAGCACGCGCAGCATGAGCGCGACATCGAGGTCGACGAGCACGCTGGAGTGAAACAGCAGCGCGCCGCGGTCGTCGACGTAGAGGCCCAGGCCGGCGATCTTGCGGCGGTCGACCTGGAGGTCGTTCTTGCCGCGAAAGCGCGCGTCGATCCCGAGCCGGCGCAGGCCTGCGACGACGCCCAGCGCGTAGCGCTCGAGCAGCTCGCGCGGCGCGGTCGACGCGGGCGCCCGCGTCGCGACGGCGACGCCGAGCTGGCCCTCGCCCATGATGATCGCGCCGCCGCCGGTGGGCCGGCGCCCGACCTCGATGTCCAGCTCGCGCGCCGCGTCGAGATCGATCTCGTCGGCCAGCGACTGGAAGCGGCCGACGAGCGCGCAGTGCGAGCGATAGGTGTAGAGCCGCAGCGTCGCCTCGCGTGCCGCCTCGGCCCCGCGGCCATGCTCGAGCATGAGCGCCTCGTCGGTCGCCAGGCCGGCCGCCGCGCCGGCCGCGTCGTCGGTGAGCAGCCGCCAGCTCGTCATCCGTTGGCCCAGGTCAGCGAGCAGCAGTACTCGAAGAACTCCGGCTTGAGCCCCTGCTCGGTCGCGTAGGCGACCATCCCGTCGGCGGGGTAGGCGATCCCGTTGAGGCCGTTGTCGATCGCCGCGCGGTCCAGCGCGACCTTCATCGCGCCGCCCGGGCGGCCGCAGCCGAGGTTGATCTTCGTGTCGGGCATCGTCACGCGCGCGAGCGCGAAGAAGTCGGTCACGTCGCCGACCGGCGGCGGCTCGAGCTCGCCCATCGGTGTCCCGATCAGCGGCGTCAGCACGACGAGGATGAGCGTCGAGACCGGGTAGCGCCCGATCATCTCCAGCGCGTGCCACTCGCCGAGGAAGCGCCCGTAGTGCAGGCCCAGGACGATGTGCGGGATGATCCGCATCTCGCGCTCGGCGAGCAGCGCCAGGGAGTGCTCGAAGTCCGCCGGGGTGAGGTCGAGGTGGTAGACCTCGCGGATCGTCTCCTCGGCGCCCATGATGTCGAGCATCACGCCGTCGACCTCGGCCGCGGCGAGGCCCGCCGCGAGCTTCGGCGAGACGACGCCGGAGTGCACGATGACGCGCATCCCGAGCTCCTCGCGCACGCGCCGCATCGCGTCGACGTGCGGCAGCAGCGGCACGCCGCCGCGTTTCGTGGAGCCGCCGGAGACGAGCACGCCTTCGGTTCCCTGCTCCTTCAGCCGCTGGGCCGTCGCGAACAGATCGGTCTGCTTGGAGACGGTGATCATGCCCTCGAGCACCTTCGTCTTGCAGTGGTCGCACTGCAGCGCGCAGGCGGTGCCGGTGACGCTGATCGGCAGGAAGCGGTTGGCCTTCTCGGGCACCCACTCCGAGCTCTGCCAGCGCTTGAGCCCGGGCGCGTAGAACTCGATCGCGACGCCGAAAGTCTCGCGGCGCACCCGCATCGCCTCGCTACGCTCGACGAGGGCCGGCGCGCTCATTCGGCGATCGCCCCCTGCGTGCGGAAGCGCTTCACCTCTGCCGCGAACCACGGCCCGACCTCGGCCTCGCCGCGCAGCATGCCCTCCAGTTCGGCCGCGTCGATGCCCTCGAGCGCCACGAGCCAGTTCGTCGCGGCGTCCGTGTTCAGCAGGCCCGGGTCGGCGAGGACAGCGTCGTTGCACGCTGCGATCGTGCCGCCGAGCGGCGCGACGAGCGGGCCGACGAACTTCGCCGCCTCGAGGTCGCCGAACGGCTCGCCGCGCCGGACGGCCGTCCCCGGCTCGTGCAGCGACAGGGCGACGACGTCGCCCGACGTCTCGCGCCCGAGCGGGTCCAGGCCGACGAGCGCCAGCCCGTCGCCGTCGATGTCGACCCACATGTGGGTCGCCCGGTCGTACCGGCGGTCGGCGGCCAGCTCGTAGCCGGCCACCTCGAACGTCACCATCTCGCCTCCAGTCCCGGCGCCACCGCGGCCAGCACGTGGCGCCCGTCGTCGCCGAAGTCCGCCAGCCGGGCCGCAAGGGCTCGCGGGTCGTCGCAGGGGCCGACGAGCGCGTCCTGCAGCGCCGCGGCCGTGCCGTTGAGATGCGCGGCGCCGACCGTCGCGCGCTGGATGCTGTCGCCGACGACCGTCGCCATGACGCGCACGCCCGCCTGCTCGCCGTGCACGACGAAGACGTCGGAGCGGACCTTGACGCGGCGGCCTGGCGCCGGGACGCCCGCGCCGTGCGGGCCGCGCGTCCAGTCGGGGTCGGCCAGGCGCGCCTCCCAGCGCGCGACCGCCGCCTCCTCGGCAGCGCTCAGCGGCTCCTCGGCGAGTGGGCCTGCGAGCGCCGCGCCGTAGGCCGCGCGCAGCGCGGCGGCCGCGTCGGCCGGCGTCACGTCCCCGAGGCCCTCGTCGGCGAGCGAGCTGACGTGGCGGCGCATGAGCCGCAGGCACTCCTCCCGCATCGCGCCGTCGGGCAGCGCCAGCACGCGCGCCATGCGCTCGTGGTCAAAGCCGAAGATGACGTTGCCGACGACGACGACCGCGTCGCCGATCTGGCCGGCGCCGGTGCCGGAGATCTTGCGCTCGCCGACGGCGATGTCGTTGAGCCCGTCCAGCCGCGCGTCCAGGCCGAGGGCGCCGAACGCGGTGACGGCCGGCCCGAGCAGCTGCTCGTAGAGCCGGTCGACCCCCGCCGGGGCCGCGCGCACGGGCAGCGTGACGCCGAAGAAGAGCTGGTCGGCATCGATCAGCACGGGGCCGCCGCCGATCTGGCGGCGGATCACCGGCAGGCCCTCGGTGCGGCAGAACTCGCGGTCGATCTCCTCCAGCCGGCGGTGGTAACCGATCGATACGTAGGGCTCGCCCGGACGGCAGAGCGAGAGCGTCGGCGCCGCGTCGGGCGCCATCGCCGCGGCGATGCCGTGCCACAGCGCCTGCGAGCGCAGCGCGCCCACGATCCCGACGTCGACGACCCGCGGGGTCCTCACGCCGCGGGCTCCGGCGCGGCGACCGCCTCGATGCCGCCCATCGCCTCGTCGATCAGCTCGGCGATGTCGAGCACCTTCAGGCGGCCGTCGAGGTTCGTCGACTTCGCCGCGTCCTCGAAGCGCGAGACCTCGTAGGGGCAGCAGACGGCGAGCACGTCGGCGCCGCACTCGGCGGCCTCCTTGACGCGGCGCTCGGAGAGGCGCTCGACCGTGTGGTTCTGCGTGTGGCCGTCGAGCCACATCCCGCCGCCGCCGCCGCCGCAGCAGTAGCCGTTCTCGCGGCAGCGCATCATCTCGGTGAGCTTCACGCCGGGAATCGCCTCCAGCAGGGCGCGCGGCGCGTCGTACTCGCCGTGATGGCGGCCGAGGTAGCAGGGGTCGTGGAACGTGACCTTGTAGTCGAGCTCCCTGCACCACTCCAGCCGGTCGACGAGCGGCGCGAGCAGCTGCGTGTAGTGGACGACGTCGAAATGGTGGCCGAGCTTGGGGTAGGCGGTCTTCAGCGCGTTGAAGCCGTGCGGGTCGGGCGTGACGATCTGCCCGAACTCGTACTTGGCGAGCGTCTCGACGACCTGTTCGGCGAGCATCTCGAAGAGACCCTTCTCACCCGCCAAGCGCTGCGAGTCGCCGAGCGTGCGCTCCTCGTGGCCGAGGATCCCGTAGTCGATCCCGAGCGCATGGAAGATGCGCGCGCAGGCCTGCGCGGCGTCGTGGCCGCGCGGGTGGTAGGACCAGTAGTCCTCGACGTAGAGCAGGTATTCGACGGGGCCGGGCTCCTTGGGCAGCTGGCGCACGGGCACGCCGGCGCCCTTGGTCCAGGCGGCGCGCTTGCGCGCGCTCTGGCCGAGCGCGTTGCCCTGCTTGAACGTGCTCTCGAAGACGCCCTGCAGCTCGGCCGGGACGGGCTTGCCCTGACTGATCGCCTCCTCGCGGGCGGCGGGCATGATCTTGATCATGTCCACCTCCTTGGGGCAGACCCGCAGGCAGTTGCCGCACGTCGTGCACAGCCAGAGGTCGGGATCGTCGAGCAGGTCGAAGCCGGTCTGCAGCTTGCGGTGGATCTTGCGCGGCCCGTACTCGCCGACGACGTCGACCGGGCAGACCGGCACGCACTTGCCGCAGCCGTAGCACCACTCGATCGACTCGGCCTCGGGCAGCGCGGCGAGCGCGAACAGCCCGGTCGTGTCGTAGTCCTCGATCACGCGCGATCCGAGCTGCCGGTTCCAGTCCGCCGTCAGCTCGACGCCTTCGACGATGGCGCTCTCGAGCTCGTGGACCACCGGCTTCTGCTTGTGTCCGCCGATCGGCATGCGCGTCAGACCTCCATCTTGTGCACGCCGAGCAGGCGGCGCGCGAGTTGTGGCAGGGGCGGGATCAGCGAGTTGAACTCGCGGCTCATCTTCAGTCCAAGGACGGTGTTCATGTAGACGCCGTAGACGCACACCAGGAAGACGTCCGTCGCGAGCGCGCCGCCGCCCTGCGGGCGGAAGCTCGCCGCCTCCGGCGAGGCGTCGACGGCGCGCATCGCGCCGCTCACGCGCTCGTAGGTGTCGCCGACGTTCTCGCCCTCGAGCTCGTAGCCCTCGCTGACGAGCAGCGGCAGCGCACCGGTGCGCGTGTCGGCGTTGTAGACGAAGCGCGAGCACAGGGGGTGGTGCGCGGGGTCGCAGAAGTGCAGCAGCTCACCGGCGAGCTCGGCCGCGGCCGGCTCGGGCAGGTCGACGTCGCCGCAGAACACCGCCAGGCGCTCGTGCGCCGGAGCGTCGCCGTACAGCAGCCGCGCGATCGTCTCGCGCAGCTCCGCGGCCGGGCGCGGGCCGAAGATCGCGCCGACGCGCCGGCGGCTGACGAAGATGCTGCGCAGCACCTCGCGCAGCGCCGACTCGTCGGCTGTGGCGATCGCGTCGGGGCCCAGGCGGGCCTGGAAGGCGCGGGCCTTGACCTCGAGCAGCCCGACGACGGCGGCGATCTCCTCGCGGGTGATCCTGGCGTGCGCCTCCTCGAGCAGCTCGCGCGCGGTTGGGGCGTCGACCCCCACGTCGGCGCCCACGGTCAGCGGTCCGGCGCCACCTGCCATCTCAGGCGACCGCCGTGGCTCCGCGGCGGATGAGCGCGACGGCCTTCGTGGCTGCGGCACCCGCCGAGGAGATCGTGTCCTCGAGATCGGCCGGTCCCAGCGAAGCGCCCGCGGCGAAGATGCCCGCGCGCGTGGTGGTGACCGTGTCCAGCGGCGCATGGGCCACCTCGATGAAGCCGTACTTGTTCTGCTCGACGCCGAGCACACCGGCCATCGCCTTGGTGCCCGCTGAGGGCTCCATGCCGACCGACAGGATCACCATGTCCATCGGCACCTCCATCGGCCGGCCCATCGTGGTGTCCTCGCCGCGGACCACGAGGCCGGCGTTCGGCACCTCGAGGATCTCGGTGATGATCCCCTTGATGTACTGGACGTGGTAGTCCTCCTGGGCGGGCCAGTAGATCTGCTGCTCCCAGTAGCCGTACATCCGCATGTCGATGTAGAAGATGTAGGCCTTCGTCTCGGGCGCGATTTTGCGCACCTCGATCGCCTGCTTGGAGGCCACGCCGCAACAGACCTTCGAGCAGTACTCGTTGCCGATGTTGCGGTCGCGCGAGCCGACGCACTGCACCCAGCAGATGCGCTCGGGGACCTTGCCGGTCGACGGCACCCTGACGTCATGGGCCTTGAGCTGGACCTCGAGGTCCTGCAGGGCCAGCACGTCGGGGTACTGGTAGTAGTTGTAGACCTGCCGCTCGCGCCCGGGATCGAAGTGCGTGAAGCCCGTGCAGACGACGACCGCGCCGGCGCCGACGTCCTCGGCGCCGCCGGCGCCCTCGACCGTGACCGTGAAATTGCCCGCCTCGCCCGACAGGCCCGTCACGCGCGAGTTCGTGCGCACGTCGGCCAGCTCGCGCTCGTGCAGTGCGGCGATCATGCCGTCCATCGCCTGCTCGGCGTCCTCGAAGTACGGCGTCAGCGCGGCATAGGACTCGAAGATCGGCGTGCCGCCGAGGCGCTCGCGCTCCTCGACGAGGACCGCGCGCATCCCGAGGTCGGCGATGTTGCGCGCGGCCTCGATCCCGGCCGGGCCGCCGCCGATGACGACGACGGTGTCGGTCATCGCTTGACCACCACGGGCTCGGCGTCGACGTCGTCCCACGTCAGGTACTGCTGCTCGCCGCGCTCGAGCTTCGCGCAGGCCTCCTCGAACTCCGCCCAGGCCTTCTCGTGGTCGATGCCCATCTTCTCCAGCAGCGGCTTGTAGTCGGCCGCGTGCCAGTGCAGCTGGCAGACCTTGTAGGGGTGCGCGCCCATCGCCAGGGCCGCGAACTGCGCCTCGGAGAGGACCGGGATCGTCGCGAACTCGGGGTCCTGCGCCTTGGCGGCGAACTGGCTCTTGTCGAGCGTCGTGACGCAGCCGGTGTCGTGCGTCAGCGTGACGTCGGGGTCGGCCTCCTCCTTCATGCGCTTGATCTTGCGCTGGGTGGCGAACGAGCGGCTGAAGTCGCGCTGGACGAGGATGTGGCGGAAGCCGAAGCCGCAGCAGTCAAACCACGTCGAGTAGTCGCGCACCTCGGCGCCGAGCGCGGTCGCGACGCCCGACACGACGGCCGTGCGCTGCCCGCCGTAGACCTCGGGGTCGTAGATCGCGTCGCCCTCGACGAGCTTGTAGTAGTGGCAGGCCGGGTGGACGGTCACCGAGATGTTCGAGAAGTCGACCACCTGCAACTCGGCGATGCGGTCGCGCATCGCGTAGAACCACTCGGAGTAGTGGACCATCTCCTCGGGCATCACGAGCGGCTTGTTCATCGACTTCAGGACGTCGCGGACCTGGGCGCGCAGCGCGTCGTGGGCAAGGATCTCGTGACGGACCTCCTTGTAGTGCCCGAAGGAGGTGCCGCAGTGGATGATCGGGAAGTGGTCGGACTCGTAGGCGGCGGCGAAGTTGCGCATCGCCACGGAGGCCTGCGCCGCGGCGTTGGAGGTCGCCGAGGCGTAGTAGTTCCAGGCCGTGCACGACGTCTGGTCGGTGGGGTCGTGGTACTCGATGCCGAGCTTGCGGTTGACCCAGAAGATCGACGTCGAGTAGCCGGGGATGTGCCCGCACTGCCCGCAGGACTTGTGGTGCCAGGTCTGGCCGATCGGCACCTTCTTGGAGCGCCCGTACTTGACCGGCACCTCGATGTAGGGGCCCGGGACGCGCTGGACGATCAGCTCGCCGGCCTCCTCGAGCTCGAACAGGCGGTCGTGGAAATCCTCGGGAGCGTGCTCGTCGCTGAACGAGAACTCCTTCTTGTTCTTGCGCGCCGGTCCGTTGACCAGCTCGACGGGAATGGTCATAGCTCGTAGCCCTCCTCTTCGAGTAGGTCTTCCATCACTTCTTCCAGCAGCGAGTGCAGGCCCTCGTCCAGCTCGGAGATGAGGTCCAGCGCCCCGGTCTTGTGCCAGATGAGATAGAGCTCGACGAGCGTCTTCGTCGAGATCTCCCAGCCGGTCTTCGTCGTGTGATGCGTGTCGGGCGGCAGCGCGCGGCGCCACAGCTCGAGGTTCTCCGACGTGGCGGCGACGCTCGGTCCCCAGTCGGGGAACGCGTCGGCCTGGAGCATGTCCGGCGACACCTGGGTCCCGGTGGACATGATCTTGTAGATGATCCGCGTGTAGCCCTTGAGCGCCTCGCGAGCGCTGTCGAGGCCGTTGTTGACGGCGACCTCGCGCATGATCGTGATGATCCCGCCGGGGTTGTTACCGCGCGGGCAGCGCAGGCACGAGAAGCACTGCGAGCAGTCCCAGATGTCCTCCTGGATCTGCTCGAAGACGAGTTCGACGTCCTCGCGCGCGACCGCCTGCGCGATCCGTCGCGGCGAGAAGTCGTAGTAGCGCGCCGAGGGGCAGGCGGCGACGCAGATGCCGCACTCGTAGCAGCCGTAGAGGTAGTCGTCGAAGCGCGCATCGGACTTGATCTCGGCGAACAGGCGCTGCTTCTCCTCGAGCGGCACCTCGGGGTACTTCGGCGCCAGCTTGTACGCCGTGCTCTGCGCGGCGGAGGTGCCGGCATCCATCAGAACGTCACCACCGCACTGGCCTCCATCGCCATGTCGTTGAAGGCGGCCCCGCCGATCATCTTCACGCCGTCGATGAGGTCGTCGGCGGTCAGGTCGTTGAGATCGAGGCTCGGCTGGCAGACGTAGAGGCTCACGCCGCAGTCCAGCGCCTGGTCGATGAAGAAGGCGAGTTTCTGGCCGTTCTCGCCCTTGGGGCCGATCGTCTCGGCCGTGCCCTTCTTCAGCAGCTGCGGGCCGTTCATCGTGAAGTAGATGCCGGTGTCGACGTCCATCGCCGCGGCGGACGCCGCGAGGAAGAACGGCGTCGCGCAGCGCTCGGGCGACTCGGTGCCGTGCGTCATGACGTAGAGGACGGACTCCTCGTCGCCCATGTCAGCTCTTGCGCACGACGACGCGGAAGACGCCACCGTCCTGCTGGTCGATCGAGACGAGCTCGTTCTTGGTCTGCTTCGTCCACGCCTTCATGTCGGGCTCGACGCCCGGGTCCGTGGCGAGGATCTCGAGCAGTTCGCCGGCGCTCATCGTCTTCATCGCCTTCGCCGTCTTGACGACAGGGATCGGACAGGCCGCACCCTTGACGTCGAGGGTTTGCACCGGCGTCTCTGACACGGAAAGCCCTCCCTTGGGAATCGAACCACCGACGCGTTTTCGGCCGGATGGGTGGGTTTCTAGCGCCAGCCGCGAGTATTGTCAAGCTTGCGGATATGCTCAAACAGGCTATGGTTGTCCTTGACCAATCGCGCAAACACGAAGTATTTTCGAAGCATGACCAACACCCCCCCACGCCAGGACGGCTCCGGCTTTCCAGATTTCTCGAATCAGGAGCTGCCGGCAGCGGTCATCGAACGCGTTTCGGATCGCTTTCGCCTGCTTGGCGATCCGAGTCGCCTACGACTCGTCAACGCGCTGCACGTCGACGGCGAACTGTCCGTCGGCGAGCTCGTCGAGCGCGCCGGCATGACGTACGGCGCGGTGTCCAAGCAGCTGGCTCTGCTGCGCTCCCACGGCGTGCTTGCACGCCGGCGTGAAGGCACGCGCATCTTCTACCGCATCAATGACCCATCCCTGTCGGACCTGTGCGACGCCGTCTGCAAGGGCATCCGTGACGATTGGACACGCTGGGGCGCAGCGCTCGAACAGGACCTGAACCGCTGATCCGGCCCGTCGGCCGGGAGGAGAGAGCACACGATGGCTGAGGTGACCAAGCTGGCGGCGACCAACGGGCTGGTGGCCGACATGAGCCGCGGAGAGCTCGAGGAGCTCGTCGGCAAGATGATCGCCGAGCGCGACGACCGCGACCCGAACATGATGACCCTGATCGCCTTCAGCGGGGACCTGGACCGCATCTGGCCCACGACGATCCTCGCGACGACTGGTGCCGCGGGGGGCATGGACGTCGCCGTGTTCTTCACGTTCTGGGGGCTCTTCTCGCTCGTCAAGGAGGAGCGGCGCCTGACGGGCGACAACTGGATGACGAAGGGACTGTCGCTCATGAACCGCGGCAGCGCCGAGCACGCCGGCCTGTCGAAGCTGAACATGGGCGGCGCGGGCGCGATGATGATGCGCAGGCTCGCCAAGGAGCACGGCGTGGCGGCACCCGAGGAGCTCATGGAGATGGCGAAGGACCTCGACGTGAAGCTGTGGCCCTGCCAGATGACGATGGACCTCATGGGCCTCAAGCGCGAGGACATGATCGACGGCCTCGACGAGCCCGCCGGCGCGGCCACGGCGCTCGCTCGGATGCAGAAGTCCGCCGTCAGCCTCTTCATCTAGCAGGACACGTCACCCGCCGGTTCGGGGGCCCCGTGAGAGGGTATCGGGGGTCCGCTCATCCATTCGACCTTTGGAGCTGGGCTTGACTCGTTTCGGGTTCGTCCTTGATCAGCGCCGCTGTATCGGCTGCCATGCATGCACCGTCGCCTGCAAGGCGGAGCACGGCGTCGAGCTCGGCGTCTTTCGCACCTGGGTGAAGTACATCGAGACCGGTGAGTTCCCCGAGACCCGCCGGCACTTCTCGGTGCTGCGCTGCAACCAGTGCACCGACGCGCCGTGCGTCGAGGTCTGTCCCGTCACCGCGCTGTACAAGCGCGAGGACGGCATCGTCGACTTCGACAACGAGCGCTGCATCGGCTGCAAGGCCTGCATGAACGCCTGCCCCTATGACGCGCTGTACATCGACCCCGAGTCGCAGACGGCGGCGAAGTGCAACTTCTGCGCGCACAAGGTCGATGTCGGGCTCAAGCCTGCGTGCGAGACCGTCTGTCCCGCGGAGGCGATCATCTCCGGCGACCTCGACGACCCCGACTCGGAGGTCAGCCGCCTCATCAACGTCGTCCCCTCGCACGTGCGCGCACCCGAGCAGGGAACCGGGCCCAACGTCTTCTACCTCGGCGCCCACGAGGCCGCGCTGAACCCGCTCATGGTCGGCGGCGACGGCGCCTACGTCACGACCGAGATGTCGCCGTCCCAGCAGCAGAAGCTCGCGCCGCTGACGCCCGAGGCGACGGCGCGCGGGCTGAGCGACATCTCCCATCCACCGCCGTGGGGCTGGCGCGTGTCGAGCTACTTCCTCTCCAAGGGGATCGCGGCCGGCGCGATGATGCTCGCCGTCCTGCTGCTCGTGGTCGGCGCCGAGGGCTCGGTGCTGGCTGACGTCGTCCCCGGAGTGCTCGCGCTGGTGGGCATCGCCGTGACGGGGATCTTTCTCATCTGGGACCTCAAGCAGCCCAAGCGCTTCTACTACCTCTTCACGAAGCCGCAGTGGCGCTCGTGGCTGACGATCGGGGCGCAGTTCATCAACCTCGCGGCGCTCGTAGCGTTCGCGTTCACCGTCGCCGCACTGCTCGGCGAGGACGGCCTGCGCGACGCGCTGCGCTGGGCGATGGTGCCCGCCGGCGTCATGCTCGCCGCCTACACGGCGTTTCTCTTCAACCAGTGCGAGGGCCGCGACCTCTGGCAGAGCCCGCTGCTGGCGCCCCACACCGTCGTCAACGCGGTCATCGCCGGCGCCGGCGCACTGGCGATCGCGGCGCTGTTCACCGATGCTCCCAGCGCCGTCGAGCAGACGCTCGGCTGGGCGCTCGTGCTCGGCCTCGCGGCCAGCGCGCTCATCATCGGGCTCGACACGTTCGGCAAGCACCCGACCGCCCAGGCCGAGCGCGCCGCCACGAACATGTGGCGCGACCTGTTCGCCCGGCGGTTCTGGCTCGGCGGCGTGGTCACCGGCCTCGTCGCGCCCGCGATCCTCGGCGCCGCGTTCCTCGCCGGCGCCGGCATCGGCGTGCTGGCCGCCGGCGGCGCGCTCGCGCTCGTCGGGTTGTGGTTCTACGAAGACGCCTGGGTCCGCGCGGGCCAGAGCGTCCCCTTGAGCTGAAGCTATGTCCGGAATCAACCGCAAGGGCGCGCGGCGCCCCACGGGCTACGGCCCCCGCAACAAGACACTCCAGGCGTTCCCGCCGCACGATCAGTGGGACTCCTGGATGGAGTACGACGTCGATGCCTGGCCGCGCAAGGTGCCGCGTGAGTACATGCTCGTGCCGACGGTGTGCTTCAACTGCGAGGCCGCCTGCGGGCTGACGGCGTTCGTCGACAAGCAGACCTTCGAGATCCGCAAGCTCGAGGGCAATCCGCACCACCCGGGCAGCCGCGGGCGCAACTGCGCCAAGGGGCCGGCGACGATCAACCAGCTCCACGATCCCGAGCGGATCCTCTACCCCCAGCGGCGTACCGGCCCGCGCGGCTCGGGTGAGTGGGAGCGCGTCAGCTGGGACCACGTCCTCGACACGTTCGCCGAGAAGATGCACGACGCGTTCGCGGCGGGGACGCCGAACGACGTCCTGTACTTCGTCGGCCGTCCGGGCGAGGACGGCTTCGCCGACCGCTTCCTCGAGACGTGGGGCGCCGACGGGCACAACTCGCACACGAACGTCTGCTCCTCGGGCGGGCGCGCGGGCTACGGCTTCTGGGCCGGCACCGACCGCCCGTCGCCGGACTACGCCAACGCGCGGTTCATCCTGCTGATCTCCGCGCACCTCGAGTCCGGGCATTACTTCAACCCGCACGCGCAGCGCATCGTTGAGGCCCAGCAGCGCGGCGCGAAGATCGCCGTCATGGACCCGCGCCTGTCGAACACGGCGTCGATCGCCGACCACTGGCTGCCGACCTGGCCGGGATCGGAGGCGGCCGTCCTGCTGGCGATCGCGAAGATCCTGCTCGACGAGGGGCTCTACAACCGCGACTTCGTGCGCCGCTGGGTCAACTGGCGCACGTACCTCGCCCACCGCGCACCGGGCAGCGAGCCGACCTTCGAGAACTTCATCCTCGAGCTGCGCACCGAGTACTCGCAATACACGCCTGAGTTCGCCGAGGCCGAGAGCGGTCTGCCGGCGGCCACGGTCGTCCAGATCGCCCGTGAGATCGCGGCCGCCGGGACGGCGTTCGCGTCGCACATCTGGCGCGCGGCGGCGGCCGGCAACCTGCACGGCTGGCAGGTCACGCGCTCGCTCATGCTGCTCAACGCCTTGACCGGCGCCGTCGGCGCCGTCGGCGGCACGTCGCCGAACGCCTGGAACAAGTTCATCCCGGCGCCGTGGAAGAAGCCGCACGCCAACGAGCAGTGGAACGAGCTCAACTGGCCGCGCGAGTATCCGCTCGCGCACAACGAGATGAGCCCGATCTACCCGCACCTGCTGCTCGACGGCCGCGGTACCCAGCCGCTGCTGTTCACGCGCGTGCTCAACCCGATCTGGACCTATCCCGACGGCTACTCGTGGCTGCGCGCCCTGCGCGACGAATCGCTCGTGGGCCTGCACGGCGCGCTGACGCCGACGTGGTCGGAGACCGCGTGGTGGGCGGACTACGTGCTGCCGATGGGCCACGGGCCAGAGCGCCACGACACGCACTCCTACGAGACGCACTCCGGGCGCTGGCTGGGCTTCCGCCAGCCGGTGCAGCGCGTCGCGCGGGAGCGGATGGGCCAGGAGGTCGAGTTCACCTACGAGGCCAACCCGGGCGAGGTCTGGGAGGAGGGCGAGTTCTGGATCGAGGTCTCCTGGCGCGCCGATCCGGACGGCTCGCTGGGCATCCGCCAGTACTACGAGTCGCCCTACCGTCCCGGCGAGAAGATCCGCCTCGAGGAGTACTACCGCTGGATGTTCGAGAACTCCGTGCCCGGGCTGCCCGAGAAGGCCGCCGCCGAGGACATGGAGCCGCTGGAGTACATGCGCCGCTACGGCTGCGTGGAGATCTCGCGCGACGACTACGCCCAGCACGAGGCCGAGGTCGAGGTCCCCGAGGACGCCGAGGTGGTCGGCTGCGAGGAGACGATCACGGCGCCGGAGTTCGATCCCTCGCACCTGCCGCTCACGGGTCGCCCCGACACGACCGGCACGATCGTCGACGGCGTCGCGCGGCGCGGCTTCAACTCCCCCTCGCGCAAGCTCGAGCTGTACTCCGAGACGCTCGAGGAGTGGGGCTGGCCGGACATGGCCGTTCCGCATCACCGTCGCAGCCACGTGCACCCGTCGCTGATCGACCACGCGCAGGGCGAGTACGTCCTGCTGCCGACGTACCGGCTGCCGACACTGATCCACTCGCGCTCGGGCAACGCGAAGTTCCTCAACGAGCTCGCGCACACCCATCCGCTGCTCGTCTGCCCCGAGGACGCCGCGCGCATCGGCGTGCAGACCGGCGACCTCGCGCGCGTCGAGACCGAGATCGGCTACTTCGTCATCAAGGCGTTCGTGACCGAGGGCATCCGGCCGGGCATCGTGGCCGCGTCGCACCACATGGGCCGCTGGCGGCTGAAGGAGACCAAGGGCATGGAGCGCTGGTCGTCGGCGCTCGTCGACATGGTCGAGACCGGCGAGCAGGTGATGTTCCGCCAGATCCATGGCGTCCAGCCGTGGGAGTCCGCCGACCCGAGCTCCTCGCGCGTCTGGTGGAACGATGCCGGCGTGCACCAGAACATCACGTTCCCCGTGCATCCGGATCCGATCAGCGGCATGCACTGCTGGCATCAGAAGGTGCGCGTGCGCGCCGCGCTGCCGGACGATCGCTACGCCGACATCCATGTCGACTTCGCGAAGGCGCGCGAGGTCTACCGCAAGTGGCTCGCTGTTGCGCGTCCGGCCAGCGGCGAGCTGCGACGGCCGATCTGGCTGTTCCGGCCCGTGAAGCCCGTCCTTGCCGCGTACGCGCTGCCGCAGGACGAGGCGACGCTCGCCACGCGCGAGCGCGCCAAGGGCGGCGACCTGGATCCCGCCGATCGGCTCTGCGAGTTGCTGGACTGGTCGCCTGGCAAGGTGTGGGGGTCCGCTGGTGGGGTCGCCACATCGCGGGTGAACCCCCCCGCGGCGCCCCCGAGCGACGAGGATCCCGCTGCCATGCCGTCGTGAAGAGCGCCGGCGCGGCCGAGCCGCCGACACGCACCGGCTACGCCGCCCGGCGCTTCACGTTCGCTGACGTCATCGCCGGCCTATCGGTCGCGCTCGTGCTCATCCCGCAGTCGCTGGCATACGCCGCGCTTGCCGGAATGCCGCCCGAGCGCGGCCTATATGCGGCCGCGCTGCCGCTGCTCATCGCCGCGCCACTGGCCTGTTCGCCCTACCTGCAGACCGGGCCGGTCGCGGTCACCTGCCTGCTGACGTTCGGCGCCCTCAGCTCGATGGCGACCCCCGGCAGCGACGAATACGTCGCGCTCGGGCTGGCGCTCGCGCTGGTCGTCGGGGTCGTGCGACTGGTGATCGGTCTGGCGCGCGCGGGCGTCATCGCGTACCTCATGTCCCAGCCGATGCTGATCGGCTTCATCCCAGCGGCGGCGACCCTCATCCTCGCATCGCAGCTACCGGCGGCGCTCGGCGCCGACCCGCCCGACGGCCACCTGCTCGTCCAGGCTGGGTGGAGTGTCGTGCACCCAGGCGCCGCGGAGCTGACCTCTGCGCTCCTGACGCTGGCCACGCTGATCGCCGTCTTCGGCGGGCGGCGGCTGCATCCGCTGTTTCCGGGCGTGCTGATCGCCGCGGTGGGCGCGATCGCGTACTCGAAGCTCAGTGGCTACTCGGGCCCCGTCGTGGGCGAGCTCACCGCCGGGCTGCCCCCGGTGTCGCTGAACCTTCCGTGGGGCGAGCTGCCTTCCCTGCTCGTCTCGGGCACGATCATCGCCGTCGTCGGCTACGCGGAGGCCGGATCGATCGCGCGCGCATTCGCCGCCCAGGACCGCGAGCCGTGGAACTCCAATCAGGAGTTCGTCAGCCAAGGCGCCGCCAACGTGGCGGCGGCGTTCTCGGGGGGGTTCCCGGTCGGCGGCTCGTTCTCCCGCAGTTCGCTCAACCGCATGGCCGGGGGCTACAGCCGCTGGAGCGGAGCCGTGACCGGCGTCGTCGTGCTGCTCGCCCTGCTGTTCGCGGGGCTGCTCGCGCCGCTTCCCGAGGCCATCCTGGGAGCCACTGTCGTCGCCGCCGTCATCCCGCTCATCCGCCCGCGGCGCATCGCGGCGCTCTGGGGCCCGTCGCGACCTGCGTTCGCGATCGCGGCGGTCACGTTCGGCTCCACACTCGTCCTCGCGCCGCACGTCGAACAGGGCGTGCTGATCGGCGTCGCGCTTTCGATCGCCGTGCACCTGTGGCGCGAGATGCGGATCGACACCGAGCTATGGGTCGAGGGCGATGTCCTGCACGTCAGGCCTCACGGCGTGCTGTGGTTCGGAGCCGCTCAGGCTCTGCAGGACAGGATCCTGGACGAGCTGGCCACGCAGCGCGGCGCGCGGCGCCTCGTTCTACACCTCGACAGCCTCGGACGCCTGGACATCACGGGGGCCATCGCCCTGCGGGCCGTGCTCGACGGAGCCCGCCGCTCGGAGATCGCGCCGGAGATCGTCGGCGTCCAGCCCCGTGACCGCCGCCTCGTGGACGGTGTCGTCGAATCCGAGCGGCCGATACAGGCGTGAGGCCGGCCCGCGGCGAGCGCGGTGCGGCGGCCCGCCGCTGGACTTGACGAATGCTTTCCCGTTTGAGAAAGTGGGAAAACCGGGTCATCGGGAGAGAGCGGTGCTGAATGGCTGCGTCTGGGGGTGTTGTCCAGCGGCGGGGCGGCGCGTCAGCTGCCCGCGTGACGGGCTACGACAATCCCGTCCACGCGGTGACAACGCGCATCGGTCGCATCGGAGGGATGGCGGCGTTGGCGGTCCGCGCGACCGCAGCGCTCGTGCGCCCGCCCTTCGTCTGGCGGCGGGAGTTCGTGATGCAGTGCATCTTCATCCTGAAGGTCACGTTCATCCCGATCGCCCTCTCGATCGCCGCCTGGGGGTTCTCCGGCCCCGGCCTGCAGGCCGGCAACTTCCTCGTCACGTTCGGAACGATCGACCGCTCCGGCGGGTTCATGGTCGTGGCGATCGTGCGCGAGTTCGGGACGTTCGTCACCGCGACCGTCGTCGCCGGCGTCGTGGGCACGACGATCACGGCTGAGCTCGGGGCCCGCAAGATCCGCGAGGAGCTCGACGCGCTGGACGTCCTCGGCATCGATCCGATCGCCCACATGGTGGCGCCGAGAATCCTCGCGCTGACCGTGATGATGATGGCGCTCGACGTCTTCGCACTCCTGTTCGGCGTCTTCGGCGGCTACCTCGCCGCCGTCGGCGTCCTGGGTGGCACGACGGGCGGTTTCCTTGTCAACTTCTTTGCCAACACGACGTTCCTCGATCTGGCCGCGAGCGTCATCAAGGTCGGGATCTTCGGCTTCCTCATCGGCGTCATCTGCTGTTACAAGGGCTTGAACGTCACGGGTGGCGCCGAGTCCGTCGGCCGCGCGGTCAACGAGGCCGTCGTCGGCTGCCTCGTCGCGATCTTCTTCGTCAACCTCGTCTACACGCAGTACTTCCTGGCCGTCTATCCCGATGTCGGGGTGTTCAGGTGAGCACCCGCCGGCCCTCGCCGCAGGACGCCGTTGCGGGCTCGTCGCTGCCGGCCACCCTTCCCGGCGTGCCCCGCCTCGGGTTCTTCGGGCTTGTCGGCGACATCGCCATGTTCACCTGGACCGCGCTGAAGGACGTTCGCCGCGTGCGCGCCTACAGCGCCGAAGTCGTGCGCCAAGCCGCCATCCTCGCCACCGGGAGCGTCCTGGTGATCGTCTCCATCGCCTTCCTCGCCGGGGGCAGCTGCGGGCTGGAGTCCACGGCACTGGCGCGGTCCTTCGGCGTCGACCCGGTCGCGGGCGGGTTCTCGACCTGGTGCACGATGCGTGAGGTCGTCCCGTTCGTCTTCGGTTACATCCTCGCCGCCAAGGTCGGCTGCGGGATCGTCGCCGAGCTCGGTGCGATGCAGGTGGCCGAGGAGGTCGACGCGCTCGAGGTTCTCGGAGTGCGCTCGATCGCCTACCTCGTCACGACACGCCTACTGGCCTCGGCGATCGTCCTGCCGTTCGCCTACCTGCTGGCCGTGGCGAGCTCCTACCTCGCGGCGTTCCTCATGTCGGTCAAGCGCTTCGGCGACGTCTCCACCGGGACGTGGCATCTGTTCTTCTACAACTTCCAGGATCCGCTCGACTTGCTGTACTCGATGACGAAGGGGCTCTTCATCGCCGTCTTCGTCATCAGCACCGCCGTCTACTTCGGCTACAAGGTTCGCGGCGGCCCGATCGAGGTGGGTACCGCCACGGCCCGCTCGATGGCGGTGAACATCATCGGGGTGACCCTCATCAGCATGGTCGGCACCCTGATCTTCTGGGGCGCGAATCCACGGATCCCGATCGGCTGATGATCCAGCGACGTCCCCAACGGCTGCTCGCCTTCGGCGCCCTCGCGCTGGCGATCGTCATCGTGGCGTTCGTCGCGCTGAGCAGCGGCGGCGGCTACGCGCTGACTGCGACGTTCGACCAGGTCAACGGGCTCGTCGAGGGCGCCGACGTGCAGGCGGGGGGCCTGAAGGTCGGCTCCGTCGAGCACATCGACCTCGGCGAGAACGGCCTGCCCGAGGTGCGTATGCGCATCGACGACGGCTTCCGGATGCATCGCGGCGGACGCGCGAACATCCGCTTCTTCTCCGTTTCCGGCGAGGTCAACCGCTATGTCGCGCTCGAGCAGGGCTCGGGGCCCCAGCTCGCCGACGGTGCTGCTCTCCCCGGCACCCGCACCGATCAGCCCGTCGAGATCGATCAGGTCCTCTCGACCCTGGATTCCGCCACGCGGCGCGACGTCCGCTCGCTGCTGGGCCGGCTGGACGCGGCCACCGACGGGCGCGGGCCGGACATCGAGCAGACCCTGCGCTTCAGTGCGCGGGCGCTGCGCGAGACCGCCGCGCTGACGGCGGACGTGCGCGGCGACGGCGATGCATTGCGCGCGCTGCTGCGTGACGGACGCCGCGTCGTCGGCGCGCTGGCCTCCGACCCGGGTGCGCTGGGATCGACCGCCGACGAGCTGGCTGCCCTGCTGCGCACGACGGCGGCTCGCGAGGCTGAGCTCGCCGCGGGCGTGGAGCGGCTGCCCGGCGGCCTGCGTTCCCCGCGCCGGGCACTGGAGCGCACCCGCAGGGCCGTCGGCGAGTTGCGCGAGGTCGTGGCCGACGCGCGCCCGGGCGTGCGACGGCTGGTTCCCTTCGCCCGCGACCTGCAGCCGACGCTGCGCGCGGCGGTCCCGGCGCTGGGCGAGGCGCGCACACTCGTTCGCGACGCTCCAGGCGATCTGCGGCGACTCGACGGTCTACTGCGCACCGCCGGCCCCGTCCTCAAGGACCTGACGCCCGTCCTCGCGCATGCCAACCCGATGCTCGACGAGCTGCGCGTGCGACTGCCCGATGCCTTCGGCTTCTTCGCCAACTGGGCGGATTTCGCCTCCAACTACGACGCCAACGGCCATGCGGCGCGTGTCGGGCTCGTCTTCCCGCCCGCGCCCACCAAGGGGCTGGGGCCATCGGACGTCGGCGCGGGCCAGCTGCGACGCCCCTTCGCACGGACACCGGGGGTGCTCGAGGGCGAGCCGTGGACGGACTATCGCGACAGCTTCGTGGGCGGGAAGGCGCCGTGAGCCCGCGCGCGCAGGCCCCGGGCGCCGTCGCCGCCGTCATGCTGCTCGCGGTCGCGATCGTGCTCGTCGTCCTCGTCAGCCGCGACGCCGGCGGCACCATCGTCCGGGCCGAGTTCACCAGCGCCAGCGGCCTGCTCGAAGGCAACGAGGTGCGTGTGCAGGGCGCACCCGTGGGATCCGTCGACCGCATCGAGCTGACGAAGCGCGACACGGCGCTCGTCACGATGCGCCTGCAGGACGGCATCGAGTCGCCGCGTCGCGATGCGACAGCGGCGATCCGGCCGGTCGACCTGCTCGGTGACAACTACGTCACGCTGTCGCTCGGCGACGACGCAGTCCCTCTGAAGGGCACCATCGCGCCGCGCTCGACGAGCAATGCGCCCCGACTCACGGACCTGCTGTCGGTGTTTCGCCCCTCCGTGCGGCGCGGGCTGCATGCGCTCTTCGTCGAGCTCGGCAAGGGAGTGGACCGCCGCGGCGAGGACATCGGCCGCGCGGCCGTCGCGCTGCGTCCCGGCCTCGATGCGACCGACGAGCTCATGGGCGAGCTCGGGTCCCAGCGCGCCTCGCTGCGAGGCCTGATCGAAGACGCACGCCGCACGACCCGCCAGCTCGCCAGCCGCGATCGCGCACTCGGCGGTCTCGTCGACAGCCTGGCCACGACCCTGCGGACGACCGCAGACAACAGTCGCGCGCTGGACCAGACACTCGAGGCCGCCCCCGGCCTGCTCGTCCGCCTCGGCCGCACGTCGCGCGGGCTCAGCCAGACGGCACGCGCCGCGACGCCGCTTGCGCACAGCGTCCGCAGCGCGGCGCCCCAACTGACACGCGCGACACGCGATCTTCCCCCCTTCCTCGACAAGACCGAGCGCGCGATCAAGCCGACGCGACCGCTCCTGCGCCGTCTGCGCGAATTTCTGGTCGACGGGCAGCCGACATTCTCGCAGCTCGAGACCGGTCTCGGGAAGCTGCGGGGCGCCGCTCCGGACCTGCGATCGCTCGTCTCGGCCCTGATCCCCGCGGCCGAGCCGATCTCCGAGGGGTTCTTCGTCAACTTCGCCGATCAGGGAGCCGAGCCCGGCACCCAACCGTTCGATCCCACGGCCGACCCTGCGCGCCGCTACTGGCGCGGCGCAGCGGTGTTCACCTGCGAGGCCTTCGGGGTGAAGATCGCCCCCAACTGCCTCGATCAATTCCTCGACAGCCCGTCGAAGTCCGCCGCGGCCGAGAACAACGCCCCTTCCGAGCCGAGCCCCGGGCGTGAGGAGCGGACACCTGCGGGGACCGTGCCGCCGTCGCTCAAGCCGAAACTGCCGACGCTGCCCGACCCGCGCCAGATCGTGCCCAAGGTGCTCAATCCCGCCGCCAAGGCGCTCGACAAGCTCGCCGACGCGCTGGCGCCCCCGCCGCCGGACGGCGCGACGAACGATCGCAACCTCCTCGACTTCCTGCTCGGCCCATGACGCCCCTGCGCGCAAGCAGCCAGACACCACGCAGCGCCGGCGAGTTCCTCGAGCGCCACACGATCGCGATCGGAGTCGGCGTCCTGGCGATCCTTGCCGTGATCTCCTATCTCTCGGTCATCGCGATCAACGGCGTCCCGTTCCAGAACCCGTACCGCGTCACGGCGGAGGTGCCGGGCGACGCGCCGCTGCTCAAGGACGGTGACGAGGTGCGCGTCGGCGGCCAGCGCGCCGGCCAGGTCCGCAAGGTCGAGGTCGGCCGCAACGGCGGTGCCCTGGTGTCGATGGACCTCAAGGAGGGTCCGGTGGGCACCGACGCGACGGCAACGGTGCGGCTGCGCGGTCTCGCCGGCGCGACGTACATCGAGATCCGACGTGGCACCACGTCGCGCCCGCTGCCGGCGGGCGGCGTCATTCCCGTCGCCCAGACCGCCAGCGGCGTCGAGCTGACCGATGTCGTCGCGGGCTTCGACCGCGACACGCGGCGAGCGATCGCGCGGACGCTGCGTGACTACGGCACGGGACTCGAGGGTCGCGGGCGCGACATCAACCAGGCGCTGGGCGATCTTGCGCCGCTGCTCGAGGACGGCACGCCCCTGTTGCGCGCCGCGACTCCCGGGGAAGGCGAGCTCAGCGGAATGCTGTTCGAGTTGCGGCGCACTGTCCGTGGCTTGGCGACGCCTCGCGGTCGCGACCTGCAGACGCTCCTGCCCGCCGCCGACTCCGTCGTCGGCACGCTGGCGGCGCGCCGCGACGACCTGGCTGCGACGCTGGAGCGCGCGCGGCCGCTCGCCGACGAGGCGCGGCGCACCCTGCCGATCGCCGACGCCCTGCTGGCGGAGACCACACCCGCAGCGGTCCGGCTGAGCGCGACGACGCGGGCGCTGCGCCGGGCGCTGCCCGACGTCAACCGCCTGCTCGCCCACCGCGACGACCTCTCGTCCCTATCGCGCATCGCCGAGAAGGCCGAGCCGGTGCTGTCCGCAGCCCAGCCGCTGGTCGGCGAACTCCGCCCGTCGACCGCTGCCCTCGCCCCGATCGCGGAGCCGCTGGGACCCTTCAGCGCCTACCTCGCACGCTATCGCGACGACATCCTGCTCGCGCCGACCGGCTTCACCCGCTGGGGCCGCTTCGCGTATCCCGACGGTCAGGCTCCCGGAGCGCGTGCGGTCCGCTTCGCCCCCGTCTTCACGTGCCTGCGGGCACGCGATCCGTACCCGGCGCCCGGCGCCGCGCTGCGACAGGAACAGCCATGTCGAGGGTGAACCGCCGTCAGCCCCGATCGCTGCAACGCACCCGCGCGATCGGGCTCGGCGTCGTCGTCTTCGCGATCCTCGTCGCCGTCCTGGCCTACGTGAAGCCCAACCCGCTCGCCGACGACCTGACGGTCCGGGCGAGCTTCAAGGACGCAGGCGGCATCGGCGTGTCCCGCACCGAGGTGCGGATGGCCGGCACGCCGGTCGGCAAGGTCACCGACGTCAAGCGCGCGGGCGACAACGCGATCATCGTCATGGCCATCGATCCGGAAGCCGGCCCGATCGGCCGCGACGCCAGCGCACACCTCCGACCCCGAACGGCCTTCGAGGGAACGGCGTTCATCGACCTGGAGCCAGGTAGCACCGGCGGCGGGAAGCTCGGCGACCGGGTCATCCCGAGGGCGCAGACCCGCAACTTCGTCGCGCTCGACGAGGCGCTGCGATTCGCCGTGCCCGACGTACGCGACGCGATCTCCAGCGACGTGCAGTCGCTGTCGAGGATCCTGCGCCCCGAGGGCCAGGACGGGCTGCGCAGCACGCTTCGTGGCGCGCCCGCTCTGACGCGGGGGCTTGCCCTCGGCGCCCACGCTGCGCGGGGACGCACCCAAACCGAGCTGCGCGGCGCCGTCGAGGGCTTTGCCGACACCGTCCACGCCGTGGCGCGAGAGCAGGCGAGCCTGAAGCCGGTGCTGCACGGCGCGAGGCGCACGCTCGCAGCGCTGAACGCAGACGCAGGCGCGCCGCTCGAGCGCAGCCTGCGCAGCCTGCCGCGGACGTTGGCCGACCTCGACAGCGGCGGGCGCGCGCTCACCGGTCTCGTCGACCGCGTGCAGGTCGTCGGCGGCGAGCTACGGCCGGGTCTGCGGGAGCTGAAGCCTGCCCTGGACGACATGGCGCCGCTCGTGCGCTCCGCGCGCCCGGTCCTGGCCCGCACCGGGCCGTTCCTGCGCGACCTGCGTAGCGGCCTGCACGCCGGCGGCAACGGCTCGCCGGCGGCCTCACGGCTGCTTCGTACGCTGGATCCCACCCTCTCGCTGCTGCACTCCTCGCTTCTGCCCGCGCTCGAGAAGCCCACGAGCCTCGGCCTGCCCTCCTACCTGCAGTTCATCTCGCTGTTCCAGGGCGGCGCCGGCGCCTTCCGCCCGTACACGAAGGGACAGGGCGCGCCGCTGATCAATCCGGGGCCCGGCCACTTCACGCGCTTCAGCGCGCGCTTCTTCACCGGGATCGGCGCGCCGCTGGCGCCGTGCTCCAGCGTCGGGCGCGTCAGCCCGCAGGCCGAGACCCTGCTCTCCCGGACCAACCTGTGCACACCATGACCAGGACCCGCCGCACATCGCGTCTCGGGGTTCGCGCCATCCCATTCGGGCGCATCACGATCGTCGTGCAGGCGGTGGCCGCGCTCGCCTTCGTCGTGTACCTCTTCGCCAGCGACAACGTCAGCGCACCGCTCATCCACCAGTCCTACGTGCTGAAGGCCGCCTTCGACGACGCCAGCGGGCTCACCGGCAAGGACGGGCGCGACGTGACGATCGCGGGCGTGCGCGTCGGCAAGGTGACCGGGGTGCGCTACAGCGGCGGTCGCGCCGTCGCCGACCTCGAGCTCGACGACGACGTCAAGGGTCGCGTCCACCGCGACGCGCGCGTCGCGATCGTCCCGCGCTCGGCGCTGCAGGACCAGACCCTCGAGATCACCCCGGGCTCGCGCGGCGGCGTGCTCGAGGACGGCGATCAGATCACCGCCTCGGTGACTGCCAGCCCCGTGCAGCTCGACCGCGTGCTGGAGACGCTCGACACGGACAGCCGCGCCCAGCTGCAGATCCTCCTCGGCCAGCTGCGCACCGGCCTGCACGATCGGCAGACGCCGCTGCGCGAGGCGCTCGGCCGCCTCGACGACGCCGTGAGCTCCAGCTCGCAGGTCGCTGACGCGCTCGCCGACCGCCGCAGGCTCCTCACCGGTCTCGTCACCGAGCTCGACACCGTGTTCACGACGCTCGGTGATCGTGGCGCGGCGCTGCGCGAGGTGATCACGTCCGGCCGGCGGACGCTGCAGACCACCGCCGGGCGCGACGCGGAGATCGCCGCGAGCATGCGCGAGCTGCCACGCACGCTGGATGGGCTCGGCACCGCGCTCGCCGACGTCCGGACCCTCGCGCAGCCGTTGCAACCGGCGCTCGAGGGTCTGCGGCCGACGGCCAAGCAGCTTCCTGAGACGCTCCGCAGCCTGCGTGACTTCGTACCCAGCGGCCAGGGACTGGTCGACGACCTCGGCAAGCTCGTCAGCGACGGGCGCGAGCCCGTCGCTGCGCTGCGTGGCGCTCTCGAGCAACTTGGCCCCAGCTCAGAAGCCCTCCGCGAGCCCGTCGCCGGGCTGCGCCCCATCCTCGCCGACATCGATCGAAACAAGACCGGCATCGGCCTGCTCGGCGAGCGCTTCAGCGGCATCTTCTCGACCAACGACGCCAACGGCCCGATCCTGCGCGGGCTCGGGTTCTTCGAGAAGCTCAACCCGGCCAACCTCGGCGCCCCGGGCGCCAGCGGTGCGCAGCTGCGCACCCTCCAGCGCAAGTCGGTGCGGGCCCTGCTGAAGGCCTGTAAGGACAACCCGTTGGCATGTATCGCGCGGTACCTCATCCCAGGCCTACCGGGCGCCGCGCGCACAGCCGCGGATCCGCTCGGCACGGCGAACGTCAAGCCCACAGGACGACCATGAACCTGCGTGTCTCGCGCACGGGCGTCGTCGCCCTGATCGTCTTCCTCGGCCTGGCCGTCGCACTGTTCGTCTACCTCATGGGACGCTTCGGCGGACCGTCGGTCGGCGGCGGCGCGGCCTACCAGCTCCGCGCGACGTTCAACGACAGCCAGGGGCTCGCGCGGAAGTCCGACATCCTGATCCGCGGGGTGAAGGTCGGTGAGGTCGGCGCCATCGCCATCCGGGGAGACCGCGCCCAGGTGCAAATGGACATCCAGGAGCGCTACGCACCGATCGACCGGGCGGCCACGGTGCGCGTCGGCCAGAAGACCGTCCTGGGAGAAGCCTTCATCGACCTCGTGCCCGGCAGCTCGCGCGCGGGGACGTTGCCCGACGGAGCGCGGATCGCGCGCGGGCGTGTGCTGCCGGCCGTCGAACTCGACGAGGCGCTGAAGGCACTGGACGACACCTCGTTGACGAGCCTGCGATCGCTCGCCGACACGTTCGCGCGCGGCGCCCGCGATCCGGCGACGCCGAACCGCGTGAGCGCGACGGTCGGGGAGCTCGACACACTCACCGGGCAGTTGCGCCGGCTGACGTCGACGCTGAAGGGCCAGGAATCGACCATCGCCGCGACGATCCAGGATTCGCGCACGGTGCTCGGCGAGCTCGGCAGCCGCGAGGCCCAAGTATCGGAGATCGTTTCGGCAGGCCGCGCCACGCTCGGTGCGGTTGCATCGCGCGAGGCGGCACTGGACGCCGGGCTACGCGAGCTTCCCCCGCTCCTGTCAACCGCCGAGGCGACCTTGTCCGACGCACGCCCGCTGCTCGTCGAGGCCCGGCCGTTGGTGCGCGACCTCAGCGCCGCGGCGCCGGCGCTGACGCCGGCCCTCGACGATCTGCGGCCGGTCGCGCGTGACGCTGCGCGGGTGCTCGGCGGCCTGCCCCGCTTGCGCAGCGTCGCGCTGCCCGTCCTCGATCGTGCCGAGCGCGTCGTCGAGGTCGCGCGACCCGCAGCGCGACGCCTCGAACCCACGCTCGCCAACCTCGTGCCGATCGTGGAGTACCTCGCGCCGCGCAAGCGCACGCTCGCCGCGTGGTTCTCCCAGACCGCAGCCTTGGGCAGTCACGGCGACGCCAAGGGCAAGTGGGCACGCTTCAACATCTTCGTCGACCCGCAGACGGGCTTTGGGACTCCCGGCGGACTGCCCGGCAACTCCTATACGGCTCCGGATGATGCCGAGTCCAACCAGCCCTACCGGTCGGGCAGCTACCCGCGGTTGGTTCCGTTCAAGCCGTGACGACGGCCGAGCACCAGCAACCCGCGCCGACGGCGATCGAGTTTCTCGACGTCCACAAGTCCTTCGAGGGAAACGTGGTGCTCGACGGCATGAACATGCGCCTGCCAGAAGGCGAGATCTCGATGATCCTGGGGCCGTCCGGGACGGGGAAGTCAGTCTGCATGAAGCACATCGTCGGGCTCATGCGGCCCGACCGCGGCGATGTCCTCGTGCATCGCACGTCGATCCCGAGACTCAACCGACGGGAGCTGCTGGAGGTCCGCAAGAGCTTCGGCGTGCTCTTTCAGGACGGCGCGCTGTTCGGCTCGTTGACGCTCTTCGACAATGTCGCCTACCCCCTCAGGATCCACACCGACAAGACGGGGGACGAGATCGAGCACCTGGTGATGCGGCGCCTCGCCGAGGTCGGCCTCGAATCGGCGCGCAACAAGCTCCCCAACGAGCTGTCGGGGGGGATGCGCAAGCGGGCGGGTTTCGCGAGGGCCCTCGTGCTCGAGCCGGAGATCCTGCTGTTCGACGAACCGGACTCCGGGCTGGATCCGGTCCGAACGGCGCTGCTGTGCGAGCTCATCGACGAGATCCACGAGCAGAACGGGGGGACATACGTCATCGTCAGCCACGACATCCTCAGCGCGCGCCGCATCGCGCGGCACATAGCGGTCATGTGGCAGGGTCGGCTCGTCGCGGACGGGCCCGCCGAGGAAGTGCTGGCCTCCGACCATCGTTTCGTGAGTCAGTTCATGGCCGGCGAGCCTGCCGGTCCGCTGACCATGGAGTAGTCCGTGGTTGCACCAGGACGCCGCCGCGGGGCGCCCGCTGTGCCCCTGCACGGTCGATCGCGGGGCGAAAGCCGAGCCGGCGCATCAACAGGCTCGCTGGGCACCATCCGATCGTCGCCTGCGCGATGACGTCGGTCGCGATGAAGCCGGTCTCAGCTTCCTGGGCAGCTCGCCGCCCTCGTCGAGCGCCTTTGCCAGCCCGCGACCGGCCAGGTGGCCGCGCAATCCGTCGATGGTGGGTCGCTCGCCGGGATAGAGGGCCTGCACCAGGTTGGAGTAGCTCAGCGCGTCTCGCGCCGCCGGGCTGACCTTCGCCGTCGCGCGCAGCGAGCCGATGCAACCCAGCAGTCCGTGAAGTCGCCACCGTCGATGGCCGCGAGGACCTGTTTGCGATGGGGGTCAGTCGGTCCGCGGCCGGGACCAGCTGCGGGGGACAGCTCAAGCCTGGCCTTCCGACGACGTTCGCCGTCGCCGGCCTCAGTGCCGGCCTTCGCCTCGCCGATGAGCTCGGCCCTACGCGGCGTCGGCCGGCGGCGCGATGCGGCGGGCCGCGGCGAGCAGTTCGTCGGCGGGCAGGCCGCTGACGCCGCCCATCCAGCATGCCAGCGGCGCGGCCAGGCGCTCCGACGCGTGCGCCGCGATCCCGGCGAGCTCGAGCAGCGCGTCGACGTCCTGACCTTCGGGCGGGGACGTGCCGATCTCAGCCTCAAAGGCCGCGAGGAACTCGCTCACATTCATGCGTCGACGATATCAGCGGGTTTTCCGGGGAGGGTGGCGTGACCCATCGGCCGTCGCGGACACACCACGGCCCAAGGTCCCTGTGAGAGGAGTCGCAGCGACGGCCTCCCAGTCACCGCGCAGGATGGGCGAGCGGACAGCATTCCACGACAGTTGTGCTGACAACTGAGCCATACGATCACCAGCAGCGTCGCCAGATGGTTCGGCCAATGCTCCTAGGTCGGCCGTCAGGCGGGCTGCACGACCCAGATGTGGTTGCCATCGGGATCCTCGATGGAGAACATCAGCGGCACCGGGCCATCGCCGCCCATCATCTCGCCGGTCTGGACGCCGTCGATTGCCTGGACGCGCGCGTACTCTGCCTCGACGTCGGGCGTCTCGACTCCGATCGCGCTGCCGCCGGGCCCCCATTCGCCCATCGGAGGGTTGAGCGCCAGGCGGGCCGTCGAGCCCGGCGGGGCGACCTCGACCCAGCGGCTGCCGCCCTCGTCGCCGAACGGGACGTCGGCGCGCAACTCCCAGCCGAGCGTCTGTGTGTAGTAGGCGATCGCCGCGTCCTGATCGGCGATCGTGAACATCGCGACGCCGATGTTCGAGATGGTGGTGGACCCCTGCGTGGGATTGTTCATAGCACCAAAGACTCTCGCACTCGCGCAAAGTCATCGCATGCTGAGCCAGCAGAGGGTCCCCCCCAGGACGAGCAGAATTCGTGCGCGCGAGGCGCGGGCGAATGGGCCCCCGTCGCGACGCTTGCAGCGCTCTACGTCGAGCGGGTTGACGTGCTCGAAGAACGCCGGCGTGAACCCTGCGAGCTCGAAGCTGTCGGGCTCGTGTCGGAGTTCGCCGAGGGCGCCAAGCCGATTGTTCGCCGATGGGACGCTTGCCCCGGGTGGCGCAGACCGGTCATGACGCAGCGTCCAACCCGCTGTCGCCGTCGACCTTCCACTCGCGATCGGCGAGGCGGAAGCGCACGCGGTTGCGAAGCGGACCTTCGTCGGTCGGCAGCGTGACGAGGATCGTGGCGCGGTGACCCGAGGTCGAGAACGACGAGTAGCTGGGCTTCGCGTCGGCAGTCACGGCGTCAGAGACGGCCTTGCCCGCGGCGCGGCCTGCCTCGGCGCACGATCGCTTGCCTGTGGCGGCGATGAGCCGGCGCGCGTACCTCGACGTCACGTGGCCGCAGAACCGCTTCCCGTCGCCGGCGCGGGCGGCGTCGTAGACGGCGTTCCACACGCGCTCGACGTCGGCTCTGACCTTGGCGGGGCCGGGCGCGGCCGCGGCGTCGGAGCCGCCCTGACCGGCGCATCCCGTCGCGGTCAGCACGACCAGGCTGGTGACTGTCACAACACGAATTCTGGACATCGCGCACGGCTCTCTCGATCGGTGGTGTCACTGCTCTGACGCGACGACGGCTCAACCGCAGTGAAACCCCGGACGTTGCCCAGTCTGGGCGCGTTGCCGCTCACGGGGTGTCGAGCGCCAACGCGCCAAGATGGGAAGGTCCGACACTATGGCGGGGCTGGTCCGTGGTCGGAGCACACACGTTCACCGATCCGAGAGCCGATCCGTCATGACCATCAACGCCAAGATCACCGTAACTGCCCTCGCCGTCGCCTGCAGCGTGGCGCTGCCGGCCGCCGCTTCGGCCGCGCAGGCTGCTGCGACGCAGACGCGTGAGGTGTGCGCGCCATCCACCTACGTCACGCAGCGCCCCGCGTCGATCCCGCTGAACACGGTGTTCCGTGGCGAGAAGGTCAAGACCGGGCGTACCAGCAGGTCCGGCAAGTGGGCGTACACCGTGGTTTCGCGGCCGCATCTCACGACCCGGGGTTGGGTGAAGGTCGCGGATCTGTGCGCGAGGGGGCGCTCGGCCGAGTTCATGAAGACGTCGCGTTACAGCGTCAGGATCGTCAACTCCCCGGCCGGTGGTGATCCGGGCTTCTTCAATGTCGGCGGTCCGGCGAACATCACGGTCAAGGACACGCAGCGCGCCGGCCAGGCACTGAGGGTGTGCGTCACGCCCGCCCCGATCGAGCGCTCGTCGTGCCGCACGGGGCACACGGGACGGACGATCGACTCCGTCGCATGGTCAGCCGGCGGACCGACGGAGGTGCGGATCTCGATCGACGGCGGCCCGGTGCTCGCGGAAACTGTCTACCCCTACGTCATCCAGCGGCCCGGGGCGTCGCGCTGACACGACGCCCAGCCCGCGCCGCGCCGACAACCTCGGCGCGGCGCAGGCGTCCATCAAACGCCATGGTCTCCGTCCTTCATCGCTTCCGAAATGACGACCTCGAGCTCGCTCGTCGTGTCAGCCACGGCGACGCCACGGCGTTCGCGGCGCTCGACGCGCGCCACCGCAGCGCCCTCATCCGCTACGCGGGCTCGCTGCTGCGCCGTTCAGACCACGACGCCGAGGACGTCGTGCAGGACGTCCTCATCCGCGCGCACGAGCTGCTGCGCGCCGGTGACGTGCCCGACGAGCTACGGCCGTGGCTGTATCGCCTCACACGCAACCGGGCGATCGACGAGGTGCGCCGCAAGCGCTGGGGCGACGAGAGCCTCGACAGCGACCACAACTTCACCGGCGACGGCCGCGAGGACCCCGAGAACGTGCTGAAGCGCAAGGAAGCCATCCGCCGCCTCATCGAGGACATCGCCGACCTGCCGGTCCGCCAGCGCGAGGCGCTGCTGGCCCGCGAACTCGACGACCAGCCCGCCGAGCAGGTCGCCGCGCGGCTCGGCGTCAGCGTCACCGCGGCGCACAACCTCGCCGGCAGAGCGCGCGAGAACCTCATCAAGACACGTGACGCACGCGACGCCAACTGCCCCGACATCCGCTCCACCCTGGTGGACGCGCACGAGCGGGGCGTGCGGCCAAGCGAGCACGCGCTGCGCCACGTCGCGGACTGCGACGCCTGCCGCGCCTACCGGCGGGACCTGCGCAAGATCTCGCGGCAGCTGCATGCGCTCAACCCGGGGCTCGGCCTGCCCGTCCTCGGCGCGATCATCAAGCTCGCCGGCGGCGGAGCCACCAAGGCCACCGCCGGTGTCGCGCTGGCGGTCGCGGTCGCCGCGACCGGCGGCATCGTCGTGCTCGGCTCCGACGTCCACTCGTCCGGCGACCCGGCACCGTTTCGGCTGATCAGCATCCGTGACTCCAAGGGCCGTGTCGTCACGCGCGGAACGCCTGTTCCGGAAGGCTTCACCGTCGTCACGGCTCGCATCCGCCTGGCGGCCGGCCCGAGCACGCTGCCCGACGACCCGCGCGGGCCGGTCCCCACCGTGACGTTGCCCTGTCCGAAGGGGATGAAGCTCGGCGGCATGCAGCTGCCCGCGCGCGAGTTGCCGTTGCGCGTGCTCGGCTACGCGAACGGCTCGATCCCCGGATACTCGACGAGCGGCAAGATCAAGATCGCGCACCGCGGCCTCGCCCGCCCGCTCGAGTTCACCGTCGGCGTCGACTGCCGGCGTCCGGACGAATACGGATCGATCTCGCCCGACAACCGCAGGCTCAGGCGAGCGCTCATGCGCGGCGAGCGCAAGCTCGGCCACGTCTGCACGCAGTACGACGGCGCGATCCTGCGCGACTCGCCCGGTGGGCGCAATCGCGACTACCTGTCGCGTGGCAGACCGGTCGCGATCCTGCGCCGCAACACGACCGGCCGCTGGACGCGCGTCATGCCCGACGGCCCATACGCCGGCGAGGGCTGGATTCAGACCATCCGGCTCTGCCCGTAGATCGTCGACGACGTGACGCCAGACACGCCATGCCGCACCTCCGAAGGGGCGCCTACGCCGGTTCTGGCCCTCGGATTCCCGCCGCCGAGTGGCGCGGAAGGGTTCAGCGGCGCAATGACGCACCCGTTTGATACCGCTCGACCCGTGGCCGAGGCTTGTTCCGCCAGAGATGCGCTATCGCGAGCGATCGTGTCGAATCAGGGGCCGCATGCACCCCTTCGTTCGACACGACCGCCGCGGGCCGCTCCCTGCTCGCGCATCTCGAAACTCTGGTCCCGCGCCGTGTCGCTTCCCCTCCTCGTCCATAGCGGCCGTCCGGCGCGCCACCGTCCCGAGTGTCAACGATCGTAAGAATTCCCCACCCTCGGCTGGGTGCTTGAGGCCGGCTCTGAGGGTTGCGAGGCGGCTTGTACGACCCGGCCGCGCTACTTACCGAGCGCACATTCCCGGCAGAAGACTGCGCTCCGTCGGATCTCGAGATGGGCCAGCTACTGCGGGCGCGGGTCGTATGTGAGCGGGTCGAAGGCGAGGTGCAGAGCCTCGATCTGCTCGCCGACGCTTGGCCCGTTGAACGTGATCAGCCCGTCGCGGGTGAGCCGCAAAACGCCGTGAGAGGTCACCTCGCTCTCCGGTCCGCTCCACACGATCGTGCACGACGACCGTCCCCCAAGGCCGGAGGGCGGCAGTCGACGTAGGCGTCGGACTCGGCGGACGTTCCCAGCAGCGAGATGGCGTTCTCAACGCGCGTGATCATCGGCCGCGTCAGAAGCGGGCTGGGGACGATCGTGAGCTGGTGACTGGCAATCTGCCCCCACGACGTTCTGGCCACGACGCGTAGCACCGGCGGACACGTCGCCCGAGGTCGACGCCGTAGAGCCGCAGAAGCTCCTCGACGACTGACACGCCCCCAGGATATCGCCGGGACATGCCACGACGGCCGACCCACCCACCGCGCCACGGGTCGGCGGTCAACCCCGGTCGAAGCACAACATTCACCCGCGAGATCCGCGGTGACGTTCTCGCCCGGCTACCGCAGAGCGCCGCTTCCACGCGATAGGGGCGCTCTGCCGCCCCTCATGCCGGCTCGGTTGCGAGGCGCTCTCGCGCTGCGCCAGACGCGTAAGCCCCTGTACACGCGGGCCGACGGCGGTCAACCACGGCATCCGATGGCGTCGAACGCGTGCCTGGCAGTTTGTGGGCTATATCCGCCCGATAGCTGCCATCCTGCCCGCCCAAGCGACCGGTCCCGGCTTCGGCGAGGATCTCGCGATTCGACGGCCCGACCGCACCCGCGTTGCGCGAGGAGGAGCGCTCTGTGAAGCGCCGCCGGCAGAGAGCTCCTCCTCGCGGGCCGCGACGATCCGCTCGTTGCCTTGATAACCGAGCCGAACACGCGGGCGCGAAATGTCGACTCTCCATCTGCCGACCCTCATCAGCGATCATCAGCGTATGAACGGTCGAGACCGGTTCAGCGAGGAGGAGGCGGCTGAGATTCGAGCCGTTCTCACGCGCGTACGCACGGCCGAGCGCGACGAGCAGAAGCGGCTGCGGAGCTGCCTGCGATCGCTCGGCTTCCGGATCTCCGACTGGGACACGACCGGGTCTGGCTTTGCTCGCTCCGGCTTCGACGAGCTCGTGCGATGTGGTCTGGTCACGATCGAGCCCGGCCTGCAGGCAGACCTCGTCGCCGCCCGCCCGCCTCATTCCACGGAGACGCCCCGCCGCCAAGCGTCGACAAGAGAAGAGCTTCGACAAGCAATACTCGCCCTCGACGGGGCACCGACTCGCATCGCCGCGAGCGACTGGCCCGCGCACCTTCATGACGTTGACCGGTCGGGTTTGTACTCATGGTGGGTGGATGAAGCGGGAGCAGGCGACCTCTCAAATGGCCTTGGCCACACGCTGCAGCCGGACCGGATCTACGCCGGTCAGACCGGCGCAACGAAGTGGCCGTCAGGAAAGCGTGGAAAGGCGACGCTGACCAGCCGGATCGGGGGCAATCACCTGCGGGGACAGGTCAGGGGATCGACATTCCGATTGACACTGGCCTCAGTTCTGGTCGACCGTCTCCAACTTGACCGAGCGATCCAGGGACACTTGGACGGCGCACAGGAGCAGCGACTGAGCGCGTGGATGTGCTGTCACCTCGAGGTCGCTGTTCATCCGTTCCCCGAGCGCGATGTCCTCGGAGATCTCGAGTATCTCGTCCTCAGCGCGCTCGATCCGCCGCTGAACCTGGACGGGAGGCCGCTAACGCCGCTTCGGGCGACTCTCAAGCGGCTGCGAGGCGGGCGTGTCTGATGTCCACGCTCCGGAACCTGCGTACCTGCGGCAGCCGCAGGGACACAGAAGTTGCCCACCGTGAATGACCGCGACGCGATCGGCGCACTGGTCAGCGATCTGCATTGGCAGATCGACCAGCTGCAGCCGCGCGGCATCAAGGACAAGGCCGGCAATCCCTACAACCCGTCGTACTACAAGCGGGGCCTGAAGAACGCGATCGACCGCGGTGGGCTGGCGGTGGCCGACTACATAAAGCGCTACGTGTACAAGGCTCCCAGCGACGGCTATCGGAAGCTCGAGGAGGCGGACTCACTCGACCTCGCATGCGAGGCTCTCGTGGCCGATGACAGCAAGCCGTACGCACACCTGTTTACCGACGACGATCGAGCCGCGGCGCGAGCGCGGTTAGCTCCGCACGTCGCCGCGATCGAGGCCCGAAAAGCGGCGTCCCACGTGCGGATCGCCTCGCGACGCTCCGAATTGGAAGGGGATGATGTCGCGCACCTGCGCCAGCTCGCAGCCAAGACAACCGATCCGGAGGACGCGATCGCGATTAACACGGCGATCCTCGCGCACGCTCCCAATGATGTCGTCGCGATGAACCGCCTGGGCCGCGCGCACGAGACACTCGGATCGATCGAGGTCGCGGAGCAGACCTTTCGGCGCGCACTTGCCGCGGATTCGGACAACGCGATCGCCACCCAGCGCCTTCGTGACCTCGTTCGGCGCAATCGACGCTGATCACCACGCCATCGCTTCGCGCGACAAGCAGCGCTTTGAATGCGGCTTCGAAGGATCCGTGTTGAGTATCAAGCGATCGCGGGTTCACACGGCGGCATGCGAATCGCGGCGCACCTTGTAGGTCAGCCACGAAATGTCGGTGAGGGTGGCGAGCAACCCGATGACAACGAGTGCCTGCAGCCAATCGGCGAAGTCGAATGCCAGCACGATTGCGGCGGTCGTGTCGAACGAAGGGGTGTATGCGATCCCTGATGCGACACGATCGTTCCGCGCTCGAACCTGGCTTCCGCTTTCGCCTGCCTGGGACACGCGCATCGTGTCAAGGCCGGTTGAAAACTGACCCCCTGGCGCCGGTTGAAAACTGACCCCCCTGTGGTCGCGGTGTGCGTCGCGGAGGCGAGCCCGAAGGGCGAGCCGTAGCGGCGCTCACCGCGCGCGGTCGCCCGGGAGGGCCCCG
>JBBSLI010000034.1:0-49735 GCA_038255395.1 Solirubrobacterales bacterium | reverse complement strand
GGGCCCTCCCGGGCGACCGCGCGCGGTGAGCGCCGCTACGGCTCGCCCTTCGGGCTCGCCTCCGCGACGCACACCGCGACCACAGGGGGGTCAGTTTTCAACCGGCGCCAGGGGGTCAGTTTTCAACCGGCCTTGACAGCGGGGCAATCGAGGAGCACGAACAGCCGGAGTCGATGGAGTCAAGCCACGTTCCATCGGCTCCATGGACGGCGAGGAGTTCCTGCGCGGCCTGCGAGATGATCTCAAGGCCCACGGGTTCTCCCCGTTGCCGGTGCGCGAGCGGATGATCCCGAAGGCGTCGGGCAAGTTGCGGCGTCTTGGTATCCCGACCGCGCGTGACCGGGTTGTGCAGGCCAGCGTCAAGCTGGTCCTCGAGCCGATCTTCGAGGCGGATTTCGTCCCGTGCAGCTACGGGTTCCGCCCGAAGCGCAGGGCCCAGGACGCAATCGAGGAGATCCGCCACTTCGGCCGCCTGACCTATGAGTGGGTGCTGGAGGGCGACATCGCCTCGTGCTTCGACGAAATCTCGCACGTCGGTCTTCTTGACCGTGTGCGCGAGCGAGTCGCAGACAAACGCGTCACGGGCTTGGTCAAGGCGTTCCTGATCGCCGGAATCCTCACCGAGGACGGCACTGTCAGGGGCACCAAGACCGGCACCCCGCAGGGCGGCATCCTCTCGCCGCTGCTGGCCAACATCGCGCTCTCGGTCCTCGACGAGCACTTCGCTGAGATATGGGAGACGACGATGGCTGGCACCGAAGACCGCAGACGGCGTCGTCGCCGCGGAGAACCGATGTATCGCCTTGTGCGTTACGCGGACGATTTCGTGGTGATGGTGTCGGGCACCCAGGCGCAAGCCGAGGCGCTGAAGGTCGACGTTGCGGCGGTCCTCTCAGCGATGGGCCTGCGCCTGTCGGAGGAGAAGACCGGGGTCTGCCACATCGACGAAGGGTTCGACTTCCTCGGCTTCCGCATCCAGCGGCAGGTCAAGCGCGGGTCGAACAAGGCGTTCGTCTACTCCTGGCCATGTAAGAAGGCGCTCGCGTCGATCATGGCCAAGATCAAGACGATCACCAAGCAGGGAACCAACCAGCCGCTGTCTGACCTGCTGCGCCAACTCAACGCGGCGCTGCGGGGCTGGACGGTCTACTTCCGCCACGGCGCTTCGAAGCAGACCTTCGACTACCTGGGCTACTACACGTGGCAACGGGTCGTTGGATGGCTGCGGCGAAAGCACCCTCGCGCCACATGGAAGTCGATCCGAAGGCGCTACCTGGCCCTTCCGGGCAACAGGCTGGTGCCACACGACGGCGGGATCGTGCTCTTCAACGCGGGATCGGTGCCGATCACTCGGCACCGCTACCGCGGCACGAAGATCCCGAACCCGTGGACCGAGCGGACCAAGACGACCAAGGCCGATGGATGACCATGGGGCTCGTGGAGAGCCGGATGCGGTGGAAGCCGCACGTCCGGTTCGGGGAGCGGATCGGGGAAACGGGCCGGCGGTAACGCCGACACCGCGCCCCGGTCCGACTCCACCTGGCGTCTGTTGCGCCTGGAGGGGGTGTGGGTCCGGGCGGTCCCTTCGTGGCTGATCGTGTCGTGGTGCATGTCGCGTTGCGTCGCCGGCGGTTGGTCTGCCCGGTATGCGCGTACGCGACGTCCTGCAGCGAGGGCCTGCAGGACCATGACTCGGTCTGGCGGCACCTCGATCTTGGCGTGTGGCGCTTGGAGATCCGTGCACGGCTGCGCCAGCTGCGCTGTCGTGAGCACGGTGTTCATGTCGAGGCGGTGCCGTTCGCGCGTCACCGCGCCGGCCTGACGCGCGATCTCGACGATCTGGTGGCTTGGCTTGCGACGAAGGCCGACAAGACGACGATCAGCCGACTGGTCCGGATCGACTGGCAGACCGTGGGGCGCGTCGTCACGCGCGTCGCAGATGAGCAGCTTGACCAGTCGCGCCTGGACGACCTGTTTGACATCGGTATCGACGAGGTCGCGTGGCGCGGCGGCCATCGCTACCTGACGTTGGTCACCGATCATCGCCGCGCCAAGATCGTGTGGGGCGCCGAGGGCCGCAGCGCCGCGGTCGCCGACCGCTTCTTCGCCGAGCTCGACCCGCCGGTGCCTGAGAGCGTCGCCGACGCCGATCTGGGTGATGATGCGCCCGTCGTTGCTGGCGTCGTTGAGCGCGACGAGCAGGATCGCTCGCGCCGTGTCGGGCTGCGCGCCGCGCGCCTTGAGGCGATCTCGCTGGACATGGGACCCGGCTATGCCAAGAGCGCGCGCCAGCACGCGCCGCAGGCGGTCATCTGCATCGATCCCTACCACGTCGTGCAGCCCGCCAACCGGGCGCTGGACGAGGTCCGTCGCAGCTACTGGAACGCGCTGCGCGACAACGACAAAACCGACGCGGCGAAGCGCTTCAAAGACGCTCGCTGGGCGCTGTTAAAGAACCCCGAAGACCACACCACGACGCAGGCCCTGACGCTGCGCAAGCTGCGGCGTGCTGGCGGCGACGTGTGGCGCGCCTACACCCTCAAAGAAGCGCTCCGCGCGATCTTCGCCGGCGGCCTGACACCGATCGACGCCATGCTCCTGATCGACCGCTTCTGCTCGCGCGCGGCCCGCAGTCGCCTGCGCCCGTTCGTGCGCCTCGGACGAACGATCCGCAAACACGCCCAAGGCATCCTCGCCGCCATCGGCACCGGCATCAACCAGGGCCGCGTCGAAGCGCTCAACAACAAGGTGCGCCTGATCACCCGGCGCGCCTACGGCTTCCACTCAGCCGGCGCGGCGCTCGCGCTCATCCATCTGACATGCGGCCCGATCACGCTCACGCTCCCACACGAACAAATCGGGTGACTTCACCCAGATCACCCACGGAGACCCTCTATTCGCCTGGCGGATCCGGTCGTCCCACCATCAGCTTCACTTTGTGCCGATGCCGATGTGGACCGTGTTCTCGAGAACGGCCTTCCCGTTGCCGCCGGCGCGCTCGCGGAGCATTCCGCCGAGGACCCGCACCAAGGTCTCGCGCTGGTCCTTCGTGACTTCTCCCACGATCATCTCGGCGAACGGGTTGCTGTAGTACACCCAGTCCCACATCTCCTGGCCTGAGGTGAAGGCGGGCCGCTCGGCCGTCCGCGCGACGCGGACGTCCTTGAGTCCGGCATCGGTCAGACGCTGGCGTAGGACCTCGGGGTCGGCGACCTGAAACTCGAGCGGTGGCGGATCGTCGGGGACGCCGGGGAACTCCGGGGCGACGGCCTTCATGGCGGCGACGAACCATTGGAGGCACTCGAACTCGCTGGGGTCGCTGTAGGCGATCAGCAGTACCCGGCCGCCGGGCTTGGTCACGCGAACCATCTCGCGCAGTGCGCGCGGCTGGTCGGGCACGAGCATGACCCCGAATTGCGACCCGGTGACGTCGAAGCTGTCGTCGGGAAGGTCGAGGGCGTGGCAGTCCATCACGCGCCCCTCCGCGTCGGGCAGGCCTTCCTCTCGGACTCGTGTCTGGAAGCCTTCGATCATTGCGGGCGACCAGTCGGTCGCGAGCACCCGCGCGCCCAACCGGGCGGCCGGCAGGCTGAGACCGCCTGTCCCTGCCGCGACGTCGAGGAACCGCTCGCCGGGCTGAATTGCCGCGAGGCGAAGCGCCTCGTCGGCGAGATCGACCTCCTGCGGGGCCACGTAGCGGTCGTAGCCCTCGGCGATGGCGCCCCAGGCCTCGGGCGGCGCCGCGTGCACGTCGCCAGTGGTTGCGTCGCTCTGGCTCTTCGTCGTCATCGTATCCTCCTTGCGGTTTGGATTACGCGGCCGACGGTAGATCGCAAGCTGCGCTGCGACTTCGGGCGAAACACCAATTCGGTGATGACGCGACGTGGGTAATTCTGTGTAGCGCGGCTACCGAACGACGCCGTGCTTGAACGCGTATGCGGTCGCCTGAGAGCGGGACGACAGCCCCAGCTTCATGAAGATGTTGCTGACGTGCCGCGCGACTGTCTTCTCGGCGATGAACAGCTCGGTCGCGATCGCACGGTTGGTCTTGCCCGCGGCGATGAGCGTCAGAACCTCGCTCTCGCGCTGGCTCAGGCCGCCCGGGCCCGGTGACCCGATCAGCCGGGCGAGGCGCTCGAGATCGGGCGCGGCGCGCAGGTCCTCGAGAGCGCTGCGCGCGGCCTCGAACTCGAGCTCCGCACTCGCACTGTCGCCGAGCTCGCGGCAGGCGATCCCGATCAGCAAGCGGACACGCCCCGTCTGATGGGGGGCTTCGAGCTCACGCCACGCGCGCTGGGCAGCACGTAGCCTGGCCAGGGCCGCCCGTGGATCTCCTTCCGCCAATAGGACGCCCCCGGAGGCCTCAGCAGCGAGAGCGTTCAGATACGGGGCCGCCTGGCGCGCGGCGATGCCGTCGAGCTCATCGGCCGCCGCCCGCGCCGCCTCGACGTCACGTCCCTCGAGCATGACCTCGACGCAGGCCGGAAGCAGACGCGATCGGGCGATCGGATCCTCCGCCTCGTCGAGCGCGCGACGGATCGCCGCAACAGCGAGATCGACTCGTCCCTGCGCCAAGCGCAGCAACGACATCCCAGGCTCGGGGTCCCGCCCCGCCACACTGGCTTGGCGGTAGGACTCCTCCGCCTGCGCGTGCTCCCCGCGCAACCGTTGGATCTCGGCCAGCTGGTAGTGGGCCGATCCGAGCGAATCCCAGTCAGGGGGGCCGGCGAGCCACTCGCACGCCTGGCGGGCCGACTCGTGGGCGTCCGTCCATGCGCCTTGCAGCTGGAGGATCTCGCAGCGGTGAACGAGGCAGTTGCCTCGGAACGGCACGATGTCGGGCTGTGATTCGCACCAGCGGGTGAGCGCCTGCGTCCACTCCCTCGCGCGACGGACATCGAACACCGTCTGGCACAGGGTGATCACCTGGCAGTAGGCGATTCCCGCGAGCGTCGGTGCGACCTCATCCGCGGTAACGGACGCCATGACCTCGTCGAGCAGCGCCATGCCGTCGGCGATCCGCCCCTCGAGGATCAGCGCGCACCCGCGGCACATCCGCGCGAACATCGCCGCGTCGGGATCCGCAAGGCACTCGGCGATCTTCTCCGCCTCGGCAAAGCTCGGGTAGACGCTTGCGTCACCGCTGAACAGGCGTGGCAGTGCGGTGAGCATCCCGAACCAGGCCTGCTCGACGCTCTCAGGCCGATGCTCCAAGAGCCGTCCGCCACGGGCGACCCAGCCCATCGCCGGCGCAAGATCGCCACGAAAGAAGAGGCCCAGCGCATGCCGAAATGCACAGCCCGCCGCTCGCTCCACCTCGCCTCGCTCCGACCACACGCGGTTGGCGGCGATCCATGCCTCCTCGCAATCGCTGTCCTTGCCGAGCATGTAGGCGGCGATTGCGAGGCGCTCGAGATCGTCGCCGTCCAGCGCGTGCTCGCGACGAGCCGCCGACAGATCAGCGAACACTGCGCCCCACATGCGCCGCGCGAAGGCGCTGCGTGCCCGCTCGTGGAGATCGGTGACCGCCATCAGCGCCACGATATGCCCATACGCAGTCCCCGTCATCCCGAGATGACCCGCCCGACGTGGACTGCAACGAACGGCCGCCGTCGTCAGGGGAAGGCTGCTCGCACCGCGGTCTGGCGCGAGCGATTAGGACACGCATTAGGACACGTGCGTGCCCCGCGTCCTGAGTTCGAGTGCCGAAAGTCTAGTGCTGGAGCTGAATTCGATGCTCGGGAGTACACGATGCGCCGACATGTGCTCGGACTCTCGAACAGCGATGCACCGTCGACCAGAGAATCCAGCGTTCATGCGGTATTCGTGGCCTCGAGTGGGGCTGTTCCATTATCGCGCGCGGCCCCGTAGATGCTGGACTAGCGTTTGTTCGCAGGGTGCCGCGGTACAGGTGCTAAACGGTACGAGCTCTGTCAGCGGCCCCGCGGAAGCCTGATACGCGCTACGTGGCGCCGTCGAACGCTGAGAGCGCGGGTCACGACGCCGGTGATGCTGGCGGTTCGATGGCGCCGTCCGCGACCGCGCTGTTGAGTCGCGCTCGCACACTAGCCCGGCATTGGCGACGTCTTCGGACATCAGCAAGAGCGTGCGCATCACGAGGATGTCATCCAGGCCGGGACTGAGCATCAGCAGGTTGATGGTGGCTTGCACGAGCGAGATTGCGACGCATTCAGCGGGGTCAGCCAGGCCGTCAAAGCCGGGACCCGCGAGCAGCGAGTCGCCTTGGCGATGTGCAGACAGGTCCGGCGTCCACGTGATGCCCTTCGGACCGCCGTGGACCGCGTGGTTGGCCATGCGGTACCAGGGCCGCAACTGGTCGAGCTCGACTTCGTTCTCGATGTCGGCGAAGTTCGGCTCGATGTTTGGCCTGGTAACCCGCAGCGCTGGTGCCGCCCAGCCGTAGGCCCTCATGAAAGACCTGCCGTATTGCTCGCGCAGCGATGCGACGACCTGTTCGAGGTGTTCGCGTTCATCGGCGTCTATCAGCGGCTCGCCGTGCAGACGCCCATCGACGCGAAGCTTCTCGTGCTCGTTCATCGCTGCAAGGCTGACCACCGCGTCGTGGTCGAGGTAGGGCTGAGCCGCCCGGTCGCCGTACCGATAGATGAACATGCCGCAAACGGTCAGTTCGTGCAGCGAGCGCCAGCGAGCCATCGCGGCCTGGCCGAAGCCGGCCTGCAGCAACACGAAGCTTTCCTCCGCCATCCGGCAGCCCCGCGCGTGCAACCGCAGCAGCACTGCATATGTGATGTCCTCGTCGGCCGCAGCGTCGGCGCCCACCCGCTCGTGGAAGAGCTCGCCGCTGTCGCGTGCTGCCTCGATGAGCGCTTGTAGCTCGTCGAGGGTTTCCTGCCAGATGACATGCAACTCCTGCTCGAAGCTGGCGCGCGCTGCGCGCCGTCGTTGCCGCATGTCGGCGGCGTCGCGGCGGAGGCCGTCGCGGACATCGGGAGCAACGGCGGCCGAGGCTTGGAGGACTGCTTCCGCAAGCGCCTCGCTGAACTGACCCTCGGGCAAGTTGAGCAGCTCGCGAGGGTTGTCCGCCGTCAGTCCGAGACGCTCAAGTAGGGCATCCACCTGCGGGTCATGCCAGTCGCGCGACATAGCCTGACACTACGCAGCGCATGGGACACGCCGCCGGCATCCCGCCGATGTAGACCGCCGCGCGATGACGACAAGCCGCGGCAGCCCTCTGTGCGAGGTGTTCAGCGCTTGATGGAGTCCGCGGCGGTGCGCAGACGGGCAAGGCGTGACTGCTTGCGCGCGGGCTGCTCATACACCTCGTCGAGCAGCTCGACGAACAGCTCGCGGACCTCGGCGAGCAGCTCGGCCTCGAAGACGACCTGCTGGCCCACGTCGCCATCGTTCGCGTGGATGGCGGCGTTGCCAAGCTTGTTGATGACGTCGAGGTAATCAGGGTCCAGACGGTCGCGCCACGATGGCGGGCTGTGGTCGTCGAGCAACGCTCGGATGCGCTTGCCGAGCATGCCTTCCGTGTAGCCCTGCTCGTGTAGGAGGTGCTCCAGGGCTGAGCGGTACATCGCGACGGCGGCGCTTAGGGCGCCGACAGCGAAACTGCGCTGGGCCTGGTCCAGGTAGTAGGCCACGCCCTCGGGAGTGCTCGGCGTGGCGAGCCCTCCGTAAGTCACGGGCAGCGCAACAACCGCCATTCCTTCCGGCCCGCGATGCGCAAGCAGGGTCAGATGGCTGCCGCATTGCAGGCAGATGGCTACGAACAGCGCTGGAGACGGGTCGTCGGCGGCCCGCGGCGTGTACGTCGTCGGTGGAAGGCCTCGGGGCTCGCCGTCGGCCCAACGGTCCTCCCAGAACAGGCAGATGAGCGTCATGCGCCGGGTGTCGCCGCAGTGAGCGCAGAACGTGCCGCTGTAGCTACCGCTACCAGTGGCTGAACGTCGGCGGCCGCGGCGGACGTCATCTGTACCGCTCACTGGACAAGGACGCTGCCACCAGGGCGTACACGGGCGGACGCCGCGCCATCAAGGTGTGGCACGGCGGCATCGCCCTGGCCAGCGTCGACAACTACACAGGCGCCATGAACGGCATCCTGTTCTTCCCCGCGGATGAGATGGAGCCCGCGCACTACCCCGCGCTGCACGACAAGGTCGAAGCCGGCATTGGGCACGGAGCGCGCGCGACGCTCGGCGACCGCGGGCTGCACACCAAGGCCGTCTTCGAGTTCAACACCCGACGCGGGACCGCGACCATCATCCCCTGGCGCGAGCCCACCAGTGGCAAGCGTCGCCGCGACATGCGCTGCGACGAGTTCGACGAACACGGCGTCCCGCGCTGCAAGCACTGCGGCGGTGCGACCACGATGAGCAACGAGGGCGGCGGACTGTCGCGCCGACAGACGCTCGGCTTCTACAAGTCCGACAACGGCAACCCTCGGCTGCGCTTCATCTGCGCGCTCGGAACGACGGACCAGTGCCGCACAAGTACGCAGAGCATCTCCTGCTCGAAGGAGTGGCGGATGCTGCTGCCAATCGGGCTGACAACCGAGCTGTACTACTCCCTGAAGACCGGCTCCAAGAACAAGGAGAACATCTTCTACGCGTGGCGCCAGCGCTACAACGTCGCCGCCAACGACAAGTCCAGCCGGCCGCGCGTGCGTCGTCGCGCCCACCTCGAACTGCGCGCGGCCTTCGGGCTTCTCATCGAATGGTTCCGCGTGTGCGTCCGTCACGGCTGGTTGCGCGTCCCCGACCATCATCGGCAGAACCACTCGCCGCATTACCGCCGCCGCGGTCGCATGTGGCTTGACCGCGTCCTGAGCTCTCGCTTGCGCCGCGGAGTGGCCATCCCGTATGGCCGCTATGCGGAGCGCGCCGGCATGACCGGCCTGGGCAGCATCACGCTGCCGGGCCACGACCCGCCGGGCCCGGACCCCGCGGACGTCGCGTCGCCCGACGACGACCGGCCCTTCTAACCGACAACTGACAGCTGCGCAGGATGACCGAGCCGCCGGGGGAGACCCCCGGGCGGCTCGTCGTCGTTAACGGCCGCGGGCACCTGACAACCACGGCGCAGGCGCGCTGACAACGCGCAAACTACCGAACAGGAGCCCCGCTGAGCACCCGGGCCTGCTGTCAGCTCCGGCTCGCCGCGTTAATGGAGCCACTGATGGAACAGGCCGTATGGCGAGACCCGGACTCGAACCGGGGACACCACGATTTTCAGTCGTGTGCTCTACCAACTGAGCTATCTCGCCGCGGTCGCGCAGGATATCGCCGCGCGGGCGGCCCCTACGGCAGCGCCGCCTCGGGCCGCTCGCCGATCGCGACGACGGCGTCCAGTGAAGCGATGAACGCGTCGAGCAGCTCGGGGTCGAAGTGCGTGCCGCGGCCCTCGATCATGATCGTGACGGCGCGGCGCACCTGCATGCGCGGGCGGTAGACGCGGTCGCTCGTCAGCGCGTCGAAGACGTCGGCGATCGCGGCGATCCGCCCCTCCAGCGGGATCGCCTCGCCGCGCAGTCCGCGCGGGTAGCCGGCGCCGTCCCAGCGCTCGTGGTGCGTCAGCGCGATCGTGGCGGCCAGATCCAGCAGCGGCGAACCGGAGCCGCCGAGCAGGTCGAAGCCGATCTCCGTGTGGCGCTTGACGACCTCGAAGTCCTCGTCGCTCAACGGGTCCGGGCTCAGCAGGATCGCGTCGGGGATCGCCACCTTGCCGATGTCGTGCATGAGGCTCGCCACGCGCAGCTGCTCGCGCGCGGCGTGCTCGAAGCCCTTCAGGTCCGCCAGCAGCGCGCACAGCCCGCTCATCCGCCGCGTGTGATCGGCAACGGCCGAGTCGCGCAGCTCGATCGCCCGCACGAGCCGGATGATCGTCTGCTCGCGCGAGCGCACGAGCTCGGCCTGCGCGCGCGCCAGCGCGACGGCCTGCGCGATCTGCGCCGCTAGCGCCGACACGATCGTCACGCGCTCGGCGTCGATCGCGCGGTCACAGCACATCGTGACGACGCCGAGCGTGTCGTCGCCCTGGCGCAGCGGCGCGGCGATCGCGTCGGCGGTCAGCGCCGGCCGTCCCGTCTGGAGCGCCTCGCGCAGCCGCTCGGGCTCGATCCGCGGCCGCAGCCCGGCGACCGCGCGCGGCACGAGCCGCCCGCTCGACGGATCGAGCATGTGAATCGCGGCGCCCGCCAGCCCTGTCGCCTCGAGGCAGCGCTGGAGCACCTCGCCGAGTGCGGTCTCCGCCGACGCCGAGCGCCCCAGCGCCTCGGAGATCCCGGCGAACACCATCAGCTGCGCGCGCTGCGTGTCGGCCACGACCGCCAGCTCGGCGCTCTCACTCCCCTTCGTCGCGACCATCTGCGCGAGCCGCTCGCTGTGCAGCTTGTCGTACTGCTCGGCCCGCCCGCCCGCGGCTGACGGCCCGTTCGACAGCGCGCCGTGCAGGGCCTCGACGATCGCCGTCAGGTCGGGGGCGCGTACGACGTACTCGTCGGCCCCTGCGCGCCGCGCGAGCTCGCGATCCTCGTCGGCCACGAACGCCGACGAGGCGAGCACGATCCGCACGTCGTGCAGGTCCGGGTCGGCGCGCAGGCTGCGGCACACGTCGAAGCCGTCCATCCGCGGCATCAGCACGTCGGTCACCACGGCGTCGGGCCGCCACGAGCGCGCGAGCTCGACCGCCGCGACGCCGTCGGCGGCCTCGATGACGTCGAAGCCCGCGTCGCGCAGCCGCAGGCGCGTGAGCTTGCGCTGCACCGGGTCGTCGTCGGCGATCAGGACTCGGCGCGCCGCCGGCTGGGCCTGCGCGGACTCCGGCGCGAGCGTGACGAACGGCCGCACGAGCTCGAGCAGCTGCGAGGGCTCGACCGGCTTGAGCAGGCGGTCGGCGAAGCCGGCAGCGTCGGCCTCCTCGCCGAACATCCGCTGCGCGAACCCGGACACGGCGATGATCGGCACGTCCGCGCAGCCGGGGCTCGCGCGCAGCCGCGCCGTCAGCGCGATGCCGTCCATGTCGGGCAACAGGAGGTCCTGGATGATGAGGTCAGGGCAGCGCTCGAACCCCGCGAGCTGCACCGCCGTGTGCCCGTCGGCGGCCTCGAGCACCTCGCAGCCCTGGCTCTCGAGCGTCACCCGGAAGAGCTTTCGCGTCTGCGGGTTGTCCTCGACGAGCAGGATGCGCGCCGCGCTCACGCCGGCATCTCAGGCATCGCTCAGGGCCGGGAGCGCTGGGCTCGCGCGGCGTGCTGTGCGCGGCAGCACGGCGTAGAACGTCGAGCCTTCGCCCGGCGCGGTGTCGACGCCGACGACCCCGCCCTGCGCCTCGACGATCCGCTTGACGAGCGCGAGGCCCAGGCCGGTACCTTCGTAGCGGCGTGCGCCGCCGTCGATCTGCTGGAAGGCCCGCCACAGGCGGCCGACGTCCTCCGGCGCGATCCCCGGACCGTCGTCGGTGACGGACACGCGGAACGCGCCGGCGCCCTCGGCCCCGGCACGCACCGTGATGTGACCGCCCCGGTCGGTGAACTTCAGCGCGTTGGAGAGGAAGTTGTAGAGGACCTGCTTGAGGTGACCGGGATCGGTCACGATCCCGTCGAGCCCCGGGTCGACCTCGACCTGCAGCGAGATCTCCCTGCTCACCGCCAGCGCGCGCAGCGCCTCGCTGACCTCCGAGACGAGCTGGCCGAGATCGACGGGCTCGGGCCGGATGTCGAGCATGCCCGCCTCGACCTTGGAGAGGTCGAGCACGTCGTCGATCAGGCGGCGCAGGTGATGGGCGCTCGTGAGGATGTCGCCAAGGTACTCGTGGTGGCGCTCGGAGACCGCGCCGACGCGGCCGTCGTGCATGAGCTCGGCGAAGCCGATGATGCCGTTCAGCGGCGTGCGCAGCTCGTGCGACATCGTCGCGAGGAAGTCGGTCTTCGCGCGGTCGGCGCGCATGACCTCGGCGTTGCGCACGGCGAGCGTGTCGTTGGCGGCGCTCAGCTCGCGCGCGCGCCGCGTCAGGCGCGCCATCAGGACGAGCGCCAGGACGACCATGACGATGAAACCGACGAACAGCATCCAGACCAGCCACGCGCCGAGTCCGCCGATCGGTGCGTACAGCGCTGACTCGGGCTTGACGAGGACGACGCGCAGGTCGGTCGAGGGCACGGGCGCCGCCGCGTAGACGAGGCCGGCGCCGTCGCGCGTGAAGCGACCGTGGTCGCCGGCCGGGTTCAGCGCGCCGGCCGTGGCTGCGGTGCCGCCGGCGCTGCCGATCACCGCGCCGGCCTCGTCGACGACATACGCCTCGCTCGCATCCGCCTCACGGATCCGCCGCAGGTAGCCGCCGACGAACGTATCGATGAGCGGCTGCGGGAAGCCCGTGATCGCGACGCGCCGGCCGTGCGGCGTCTGCATCGGGTAGGCGAGCTCCAGGCGCGGCCGGCCGTCGCGCGTGACCGTCGCGATCGAGGTCCGCCCTTCGATCGCGCTGCGAACGTGGCGGCCGCGTCCGAGCACGTCGCTGCCGACGGCCGCCGCACGCGCCGGCACAGCCGCCAGCACCACGCCGCGATCGTCGGTGACGATCTTCGTCTGGCCCGGCACGAGGCTCGTGGCGCGTGCGAGTTGCTCGTCGGTGATCCGCGCCGTGGACAGTGCGGCGACGTCCTGCGCGCCCTGCGTCTGCGCCGCCGCCTGCAGCGTCGAGTCGATCACGGCCGCGGCGATTGCCGCGCGTGCCGTGAAGTTCTGCTCCAGCTCGTTGCGCGCCTGCGCACGCGAATCGAGCAGCGCGACCGCAAGCGCCGCGACGAGGGCAAGCGCGGCGACGACGAACACGCCGAGCGTGCGGGATCGAACAATGGCCATGACGCTCACTGTCGAGCGTACCGCTGCGACGTGCTCAGGCCGGGCACATCAGAGCCCCGCCCACGCGCGTAGCTCGGGCAGCGGGTCGATCGGCGCACCGCCCTTCATCCGCCAGCCGACCTGCCAGATCTCGAAATGCAGATGCGGCGCGCCGCTCGTCGTGCCGGTCGCGCCGACACGGCACAGCGGCTGCCCGGCGACGACGACGGCGTTCTGAGCGATGACCGTCGAGCGCCGCAGGCAATGGGCGAAGAAGTAGTCGCGCCCGTCGGCGCCGTCGAGCACGACGTATTCGCCGGCGCCGCCGGACTGGAAATCCGTGTCGGCAATCGTGCCCGCGTACGGCGCCACGATCGGCGTCCCGGCTGCCGCCATGATGTCCTGTCCCTCGTGGGTGTGGCCGGTGCGGCCGGCGCCGAAGCGCGCGTCGGGCCCGCCGAGGTCGAACGCTCCGGCGACCGGGAAGACGCCGTGCCCCGCGGGCGACGGCGCGGGCAGGGCCGGCGTCGGCGCGACCGGCGCAGGTTTCGGCCGGCGCACGACGATCCGCGCGCGGCCGGGATACGTGCGGCTGCGTCGCAGCACGTGCCCGCGCGGGTCGGTGACGTGCAGGCGCACGAGGTAGCGGCCCGTGCGCAGCTCGAGCGACCTGGGCAGCCGGACGGTGACGCTGCGGTTCGTCGTCAGCCAGCCGAGACGCACCTTCGCGACCGGCCGGTTGTTCGGCAGCCGCAGCACGACGAGGCGCGCGCGAACGCGTGCGACGCCGCGCTGACGTACGCGCACCCGGACGGCCGGTGAGCCGTCGCCCGCCGTGATCTCGCGCGGCGAGGCCACGAGCCGCCGCGCAACGGGATTGACCGCGGGCCTGGGCAGCGGCGAACCGAATGCGGCGCCGCCGCTGCGCAGCGGCGCGGGCGTGCCTCCCGCGGCCGCGGGGGCCGATGGCGCGAGGACAAGCGTCGCGGTTGCGATCGCGGGGACGAGGACGAGCGGCCGCATGCATGCAGGGTCGGCGACGACGGCGGCCGGCTCAAGCGCTGCAACGCTGCGCCCTGAACTTCCAGAAATTGGGTAGATAGCGGCACTATGGGTGAAAGCCCGCAACGCCCAGTCGAGATCATCCTCGCCCGCCGCGTGATGGGGAACATCGGCACGCCTGCGATGCTCGTCGACGTCGGCGGCGAGCTCGTGTTCTTCAACGACCCCGCGGCGGCCGTGCTCGGCGTGCGCTTCGAGGAGGCGGCGGAGTTCGACGCGGCGCAGTGGGCCGAGCGGTTCGCGGCGTCCGACGACGACGGTCGTCCGGTCCCGGTCGACGAGCTCCCGCTCATGATGGCGCTGCACCGCGAGCGGCCGGCGCACCGGCGCCTGCGGATCCGTTGCGCAGCCGGCGACGCGCGTCAGCTCGACTTCAGCGCGTTCCCGATCGTCGGCAACGAAGGCGTGCGCGGCGCGATGGCGATCTTCTGGGAGACGACCGACGGCCCGACCTGACGGCGCTCAGCGCTCGAGCATCCGCGCGAGCAGCTCGAGCGCGCCGGCCTTCGCGAGCGGCTCGTTGAGGTTGCCGCACTTCGGCGACTGCACGCACGACGGGCAGCCCTGCTCGCACGGGCACTCGCCGATCAGCCGGTGCGCGTCGCCGACGAGCGTCTCGAAGCGCGCAAAGCCCTGGCGCGCGATGCCGACGCCGCCGGGGTGGCCGTCGTAGATGAAGATCGTCGGCGCGCCCGTCTGCGGGTGGGCGTTCGTCGACAGGCCGCCGATGTCCCAACGGTCGCACATCGCCAGCAACGGCAGCACCGCGATCTGCGCGTGCTCGGCGGCGTGCAGCGAGCCGAGCAGCAGCTCCAGCGGGAAGTCGGCGGCGAGCAGGTCGTCGTGCAGCTCGAACCACAGCGCCTGCGTCCGGAACGTCGTCTCGGGGAGGTCGAGCGCCTGCAGGTCGATGATCTCGTGGTCGGAGATGCGCTTGCGCTGGTAGGCGAGCACCTGCTCGGTGACGCTCACGCGGCCGAAGGAGAGCTGCACGCCGCACGTGTCGCGACGGTCCAGCAGCGTCTCGATCTCGGTCATCGTCTCCTTCTTGGGCTGCGTGTAGAAGTCGCCGCTGAACGGCTCGACGAGCGCGCGCTGGGTGTGCAGCTCGAGCTGGTTGACGACGTACGAGCGCGCCTGATGCAGGTAGATCGCGCCGTCGTGGACGGTCGTGTGCGCGCGTGCCGACTCGACCGTCCCGAGCAGCTCGCCGTTGACGACGTCGACGATCGCGTAAGAATCGGGTGACGCCGAACGCAGAGAGACGCGTGCCGCCGGATAGTCCTCAGGGTGTTTGAGCAGGTAGGTCCCGTCGCGCTGGACGAGCTCGCCCATCGCGACGAGCGCCTGCGCGTGCGCCTCCCAGCGCGGCCCGAGCGTGTCGGCGTCGTCCGTGCCGAGCGGTCCCTCGTGCGCCGCGCAGAGCAGGTGCGCGAGGTGGATCGGCTCGTTCTCGTGATCGAGGATCGCCGCCTCGACCGGCCGCTGCAGGAACTCGTCGGGGTGGCGGCAGAAGAACTGGTCCAGCGCGTCCTCGCCGGCGACGTAGACCGCCAGGCCGCGCCCGCGGCGACCGGCGCGTCCCCACATCTGGCGCAGCGAGGCGACCGTCCCCGGGAACGTCACGACGACCGCGGCATCCAGAGCGCCGATGTCGATGCCGAGCTCGAGCGCGTCGGTCGTGATCACGCCGAGCAGCTCGCCGCGCATGAGCCGGCCCTCGAGCTCGCGGCGCTGCTGCGGCGTGTAGCCGGCGCGGTAGGGGACGACGAGCTCGGCGAGCTTGGGGTCGGTCTCGGCGACGATCCGCGCCACGAGCTCGACCGCGCGCCGCGACTTGATGAAGCAGATCGTGCGCGCGCCGCGGCGCGCGAGGTGGCCGACGATCTCGGCCGCCTCGGCGAGCGAGGAGCGCCGCGTGCCGAGCGCCTCGTCGGTCAGCGGCGGGTTCCACATCGCGATCTCGCGTGCCGCGCTCGGCGCGCCGTCGCGGTCGACGAGCGTGATCTCCTCCAGGCCCGTGAGCCGCTCGGCGAGCTCGACGGGGTTGGCGATCGTCGCGCTCGCCAGCAGGATCCGCGGCTCGGTCCCGTAGGCGTTGGCGATCCGCCGCAGCCGCCGCAGGACGTTGGCGACATGGGAGCCGAAGACGCCGCGGTAGACATGCGCCTCGTCGACGACGATCACCGCGAGGTTCGAGAAGAAGTCCGCCCACTGGCGGTGGTGGGGCAGGATCCCCATGTGCAGCATGTCGGGGTTCGTGAGGACGAGATTCGCGCGCCGGCGGATCTGCGTGCGCTGCTCGCGCGGCGTGTCGCCGTCGTAGATCGCGGGGCGGACCTGCTTGGTCAGGCCGAAGGCGTTGATCGCGCGCGCCTGGTCCTGGGCGAGCGCCTTCGTCGGGTACAGGTACAGCGCGCGGGCCTTGGCGTCGCGGCACAGGACGTCGAGCGTCGGCAGGTTGAAGCACAGCGACTTGCCCGAGGCGGTGCCGGTCGTGACGATCGTCGGGCCGGCCCAGCCGGCGTGCAGCGCCTGCGCCTGGTGGCACCACAGCGACTCGATGCCGGCGCTGCGAAGGGCGGCGAGCAGCGCCGGGTGAAGCTCGTCCGGCAGCGGCTCGGTGACCGCCTCGCGTGCGCCCACGAAGGCCTCACGCACGAGCCGCTGGTCGCTGCGGCCGAGGTCGAGCAGGGCGCTCCAGGGATGGACTTCGGGGGCGACGGACACGCGCTTGCCATAGTACGAGCGCCTTGAGCGTGCGCAGCTTCCACCACGCCGAGTTTCCGGCCGATCGTCTGCGCGCGCTGCGCGAGGAGACGATCTCACTGTGCGTTCCCGCGCGCGACGAGGCGCCGACGATCGCCGCTGTCGTCGCACCGCTGGTCGCGCTGCGCGACGCGGGCGTCGTCGACCAGGTGGTCGTGCTCGACGACGACTCGTGCGACGGGACGGGCGAGATCGCCGCGCGGCTCGGCGCGGAGGTCGTCCATCCGGCGCGGCTGCTGCCCGCATTCGGGCCGGTGCTCGGCAAGGGCGACGCGATGTGGCGCGCGCTCACCGTCCTGCGCGGCGACCTCGTCTGCTTCGTCGACGCCGACTCCGAGGACTTCGGCGCGCACTTCGCGCTCGGCCTGCTCGGCCCGCTCGTCTGCGCGCCCGGCGTGCAGTTCGTCAAGGGCTTCTACCGGCGGCCGTTCAAGAATGGCGGCGCGGACGTCGAGCCGACGGGCGGGGGCCGCGTCACCGAGCTCACCGCGCGCCCGCTGCTGGACGCCTTCTATCCCGAGCTCGCGGCGGTCCGCCAGCCGCTTGCCGGCGAGTTCGCCGCGCGCCGCGAGCTGCTCGAGCGGATGGCGTTCTGCACCGGCTACGCGGTCGAGATCGGGCTGCTGCTCGACGTCCACGCCGACGCCGGCATCGACGCCATCGCGCAGGTCGACCTCGACTCCCGCCAGAATCGCCATCAGCGCCTGGAGGACCTCACCCCGATGGCCGCGTCGGTGCTGGGCGCGGTCACGAGCCGGCTGCGGCGCGAGGGTCGGCTGGCGGGCGAAGCCGAGGGCCCTGACGGCCCGGTCGAGCGACCGCCGCTCGCCGAGCTGCGGTCGCTGGGCACGGTCGGCTGAGCCAATCCCCAGGCAGCTCCGTGAGGACACCGTGAGAGACGCGTGTCGTCGCGGGCTTCACGCGGCACCCTTCAGAGCAATGAACTCGTTCCCAACGCACAGGAGAATGCCCATGCTGAAGCACTCAAGGACGATGGTTTCGCTGGTCACGGCCGGCGCACTGCTCGCCATCCCCGCAATCGGCCAGGCGACAGAGAACGCCAACAAGGGCAAGGGCAAGTCCAAGAGCCATGCCGCGAAGTGCGCCAACGACCGCAAGGCCACCTTCGTCGTCCACGGAACGCTCGTCAGCGTCACCCTCGACGACCCGGCCACGCCGGCGAGCGAGGCGACCGTCACGCTGAAGGTCACAAGTGCCAACTCGCACGCCAGGAAGTCCGGCGACATCGCCGACCAGGATGCGGCCAAGAAGGGCGTGCAGGTCAAGGGCGCCATGCTCACGATCGCCGCGGGCGACGCGTACACCCTGAAGCTCAAGGGCTACGAGGGCACCGACACACCGTCGCTCGGCGACCGGGTCAAGGTCCAGGGCAGGACTGCGCTGACCAAGAAGAAGTGCGCGCCGGCGGGCACGAGCACCGCTGACCGCTACGGCGTCACCGACGTCCGCACGGTCAAGATCTCAGACCGTGACGCAGACGCGTAGGACGAAAGCACCTGCGTAGGTAGGTCGGTGGCCGTCCCTCGGGGCGGCCACCGTTGTTTTGCGCCGGGCATGACCAGCCGCTCAGCCGCATCCGTGAATGCGCCGAATCCGGCGTGCGCCACCATGTCCGCGTGAAACCGCGATCGCCGTCCGCCGACAGGACCCACACGCTGCAGGCGCGGCTCGAGGATGCCGACGGATCGGATCGCGCCGTCGACGCCGCCGACGACCTGACGATCGCCGATCCCGTCGCGCTGCTGCGCCACCTCGATGCCAGCGGGCAGTTTCATCGCGACGGCGCCTTCGGCCGCCTCTTTCACCGGGGGATGGTCTCGTTGCGCGAGAACGTCGCGAGGCAGAGCCTGCACATCTCGATCGACGGCAACCGATTGGCAGCCCATGTCGACGAGGTGTCCCCGCTGGACGCCGAGGGCGACGGCCCGTCGCGGTACTCGCTGCGCCGGGCGCTGGCGCACAACCTCGCCGGCATGGCCGGCGATGTCGTGCGCGTCCTGCGTGGCCGCCAGGGCGATCACAGCTGCGAGCTCAACTGCGAGTGGCTCCCCAAGGAGCAGCAGGGGGCGGGCCATCCTCGCCTGCTCGATCCGAAGGCGGCGGCCTGGAGCACGCACCTGGAAGCGCGCGTGGCCGGCGGGCTCGACGAGGCGCGACTGCGAGCAGCGCTCGCGGCGACCGTCTGCGGCGCGCATCCTGCGCCGGGCGACCTGCTCGGGGTTGTCGACTGCGACGACGACGACGCCGTCGACAGCGCCCGTGTCGCGCTCCAGGGCACGGCGGTCGCGGTCGCCGACGCACCGCCGCTGCGTGCCTGCCTGGCGCGCCGGCGCGGCGGCGACGTCCTCATGCTCAACATCAACAGCGCGGCGGCCGACGGCGTGGCGGCGGTCGAGGTGCTGCACGCGATCGCGCGCACGTATGCCGGCGAGCCGCAGCCGGCGGCGCTGGACTTCCTCGCCGGTCACGACCTGCCGGTCCGGCCCGCGTCGCCGCCGCGCTCGCTGGCGTGGCGGCTCTTCGCGCGCGCGGTCGAGTGGCTGCGCGATCGCCTCGCGCGCACGGGACGCATCGCCGCCGACGGCGCGCAGGACCGCGCCGGCTACGGCTTCCACATGGTCTCGCTGACGGTCGCCGAGACGTCGTACGCCGTCGAGGGGACGCGTCCCGGCACCGAGCGCAACGTCCTCATGGCAGCCCTGCACATGGCGATCGGTGACTGGAACCTCCAGCACGGAACGCCCGGCCGCCGCATCGGCGTGCTCGTACCGGCCAACCTGCGCCCGCCGCGCTGGCCAGCAGGGACGATCGGCAACTTCTCCGTGACCGCACGCCTGTCGACCAATCGACGCGAGCGCGCCCGCCCGTCGACAGCGCTCGAAGCGATCAACGCCCAGCGCGCGCGCAACCAGCGCACCCGCACCGGGGTCGCGCTGATCGCTGGGCTGCAGCGGACCGGCCTGCTGTCGCTGTGGGCCAAGCAGTCGACGGTCGTGCTCCAGCCGCTGACCGGCAACCGCTTCGTCGACACGGCGATGCTCTGCGACCTCGGCTGGATCGACGAGACGCCGTCGTTCGGCCCCGATGCCGGAGAGACGTCGGAGCTGTGGTTCTCCGCGCCGGCGAGATCGCCGCTGAGCCTGTGCGTGGGCGCGGTCCAGACGGGCGGAAAGCTGCACCTGACGTTCCGCTATCCGCACCGCCTGTTGGGGCCGGACGCGGCCCGGCGCTTCGCCGCGTGCTACCTCGGCCACGTGGGCTCCGTGGCCGAGAGCCGTTCCCAGTAGCGCCACGCGACCGCCGACCGCTGAGCCGCTGCCGCGAGCGCCACGGTCGCTGCCCACCCGCGGCAGATCCGATCGCGTCCGTGTACGCCAGGATGTCGGGCATGCGCTGCCTCTACGTCGACCTCGACAGCACCCTGCTCGGCCCCGGCGGCGCGCTGCTGCGCGGCGCCGACAGGCGCTTCTCGCTGGAGGGCGTGCGCGCGCTGCAGGCCTGCGACCGCGCCGGCGCCGAGGTCGTGCTGATGTCGGGCCGGCGCCAGGGGACGGTCAACGAGAACGCGCGCCTGTTCGCGCAGCCGGCGTACATCTTCGAGGCCGGCTCGTGCCTCGTGATCGAGGGCGAGGAGAACTGGCTCACCGGCGCCTACGAGCCGCACGGCGACGCGGGCACGATCCACGACCAGATCGAGCAGTCGGGCGCGGCCGCGCTGCTGCTCGAGCACTACGCGGGGCGCCTGGAGTACCACGACCCGTGGCATGTCGGGCGCGAGGTGTCGCATCTGTTCCGCGGCCTCGTCGACGCTGCCGAGGTCGACGCGTTGCTGGCCGAGCACGGCCACGGCGGCCTGCGGCTCGTCGACAACGGCGGCGTGCACCGCCGCTCGCCGGACCTGGTCGCGCTCGACGAGGTGCGCGCCTACCATCTCGTCCCGCGCGGGGCGTCGAAGGCCAACGCCGTGGCGCTGCACATGCGCGTGCGCGGCTACGCGCCGCAGGACGTCATCGCCGCCGGCGACTCGCGCGAGGACATGGAGACCGCGGCGCACGTCGGCGCGTTCTGGTTCGTCGCCAACGCCGTCGAGCGCGACCCGACGCTGCGCGAGGCGATCGGCGCGCGGTCCAACGTCCACATCGCCGGGGAGTCCTACGGCGCCGGCGTCTACGAGGCCGTCGTCACGACGCTGGCGAATCGCGGCGGCTGACGCCGCGGCCGCGCATCCGCGCCCACATGCGCGCGAAGATGCCCGGCGCGGGCATCCTGCGCCAGCGCGCGGGCGGCGGCACCGTCGTGCGCACGAGGCCGATCCACTCGTCGAGCGGCAGCTCGCCGGAGATGAGCTTCGCGAGGCCGTCGGTGACGGTCGCCTCGAGGCCGGCGTCGCCGAGCGCGCGCGCCAGCAGCGGGACCGACTCCAGCGCCTCGACGGCCTGCCCGATCCGCTCGGGGATCTCGTCCGCCGGGACGCCCGCGGCGAGCAGCTCGCCGGCGCGGCGGTTGCGGCTCTGCGGCGCGAGCACGGTCGCGACGAGGTCGCCGGTGCCGGCCAGCCCGAGCATCGACTCCGGCCGCGCCCCCTGCGCCTCGGCGTAGCGCCAGACCTCGGCGAAGATGTGGCCCGCCGCCGCGCCGGCGGCGTTGAGGCCCTGCGCCTCGGTCGCGCCCGCGGCGAGGCCGGCGGCGTTCTTGGCGGCGCCCGCGAGCTCGACGCCGATCGGGTCGTTTGACTGCTCGCAGACGACGCCCGCGCGGATGAAGACGCCCGCGATCGTCCGCGCGAGCTCCTCGTTCGTCGAGGCGGCGACGAGTCCCGCGCCCTCGCTGACCATCTCGCGCGCATGCGCCGGGCCGCCGATGCACGCCACGCGCGCCTCGCCGAAGCGCTCGCGCAGCAGCACGGTCGGCGCGACCCCGTTGGGCGGCGTCAGGCCCTTCGCGAGCGAGATCACCGCCGTGCGCGAGCCCAGCCCGCTCGTCGTCAGGCCGCGGATCGTCTTGCCGAGACCGTCCGACGGCACGCCGAGGAAGACGTAGTCGGCGCGCCCGAGACCGGCCTCGACGCTCTCGATTCGCAGCTCGCGCGGCAGCTCGACCCCGGCCAGGTAGACGCGGTTCTCGCGATCCTCCTGCAGCCGCCGCGCCTGCTCGGGGGTCCGCGTCTGCAGCGTCGTGCGCAGCCCGCCGCGCGCGAGCAGCACGGCGACGGCGGTCCCGAACGAGCCCGCTCCGACGACCGTCGCGCGACGGGCGACGGGCGACGGCAGCGACAGGCTGGGGCGTTGGCGGCCGTCGGGCATCCGGCGGCGAGGGTACTGCGGATCAGCCCTACGCCACGCGCAGGTTCTCGGGATCGATCGCGGCGAGGATCACCGGGCGCAGGACGCGCGCCGCCACGCGCGCGGCGACGGCCACGACGAGCACCGCGACGAGCGCCGTACCGACGGCCGGCTCCACCACACCCAGAGCCAGCGTGCCGTCCGGCGCGGCGAGCAGCGAGAACGCCGGCGCGACGCAGGCACCGACGGCGATCGCCGGCACCGCGGTCGCCGAGAGCTGGTGTGCGACGACGCGCTCGAGCATCGGCTCGTCGACGCCGAGCGCGGCCAGCGTCGCGAGCGGGCGGCGCGCGTCGAGCAGCCCGACGATCGCGACGACCAGCAGCACGAGCTCGCCGGCGCCGTGCTGCGAGACGAGCGGGATGGCGACGAGCCCGGCGAGCACGAGCACGGCACCGCTGATGAGCCCGGCGAGGTTCGAGCGGCCGGGCGCGGCCGGCCGCTCGCGGCGCCGGACAGCTCGGAGGGCGGCGTCGCGGGGTCCGCGTCGAAGCCGACGCGCTCGAGCCACTCCAGCCCGGCGGTGCGGGCGGCGGCGCGGTCATGGCCGTCGAGCAGCAACGGCAGCGCGACGTTCTCCACGACGGAGAGATCGGGCACGAGCTGCCCGAACTGCAGCACGATCCCGGCGCGGCGCCGGCGCAGCTGCGTTCGCGTCGTCTCGTCGAGCGCCGCGAGGTCTTCACCGAGCAGCCGGACGGTGCCTGCCTGCGGGCGGAGAATGCCCGCGGCGGCGTGCAGCAGCGTCGACTTGCCGCAGCCGCTCGGGCCGGTGACGGCCACGATCTCGCCGGGCGCGACGGTCAGCGAGACCCCGCGCAGTGCGACGGTGCGCCGGTAGGCGTGCTCGACTCCGATCAGCTCCAGCACGGGTGCTCGCAGGTGGTCGAGGGTCATCGGGCTGCCTCCTCGTTCGTGGCGGGAGCGTGTTCGTCAGTGGTGGTGGCCGCGGCGACGCGCTCGATGGCGAGGTCGAGCCAGCGCAGGTCGGCGTCGAGGTGGGCGACGAGATGGTCGCGCGCCAGCCGCGCGGCCTGGTCGGCCTCGGTCGGCTGCGCGGTCAGCTCGCGGATCCTGCGCAGATGGGCGGCGCGCTGGCGGGCGAGGAAGGGACCTGCCTCGCCGCCGGTACGCAGCGCGGCCACGGTCTTGCGCACGATCTCGTCGGCGCTCGACGCAGCCGGCGCGGCGGGCTCTGCGAGCCAGGCGCGCAGCTGCTCCGCACCGGTGCCCGTGAGCGCGTAGACCGTGCGCTCGGGCCCGCCCTCGCTGCGCGTCTCGAGCACCTCGACGTGGCCGGAGCGCTCGAGCCGGCCGAGCGTCGCATAGACCTGGCCGAACGCCAGCGGGCGCGCGTCGGGAAACCAGGCGTCGTGGTCGCGTTTGATGTCGTAGCCGTGAGCCGGACCGTTGCGCAGCACCGCCAGGACGACTTCGTTCGTGGCCATGCGGCGGCACTATCCACAGTGTGTATTCACAAAGCGAATAGATCGCCGGATGGCACCCCAGGGGCGGACTGCGCCCCTGCGGTGCCACGCGTCCGCGTCGCGGGCGGCGCAGGACCGACCGTGGTGTCAGTTGCCCGCGGCCCGCCGGTAGCGCGAGACGGCCAGCGGCGCGAAGATCGCAAGGATCACGAGCGACCACACGACCGCGCCCCAGATGCTGTTGCCGGCCGGCTGCCCGACCCACAGCGCGCGCATCGCGTCGACGAGGATCGTGAACGGGTTGATCTCGGCGAACCACTTCAACGCGGCCGGCATCGACTCGACCGGCACGAACGCCGACGAGATGAACGTCAGCGGGAACACCGCGATGAAACCCAGCGAGTTCGCCGCCTCGGGCGAGGAGACGATCAGCCCGAGCAGCGCGAAGACCCACGAGAACGCGTAGCCGAACAGCAGCAGCAGTCCGAACCCGCCGAGGATCTCGAGGATGTTCGCGTCGAACGAGAAGCCGATGATCAGGCCCGTCACGATCAGGACCACGACCGACAGCGAGTTCGTCACGACGTCGGCCAGCGTGCGGCCCGCCAGCACTGCCGAGCGTGCCATCGGCAGCGAGCGGAAGCGGTCGATCAGCCCCTTCTGCAGATCCTCGTTGAGCCCGAGCGCCGTCACGAAGCCGCCGAAGGCGATGTTCTGGACGATGATCCCGGGCAGCAGGAACTCGGCGTAGCCGTCGTAGCTGCCGGGGATGATGATCGCCCCGCCGAAGACGTAGACGAACAGCAGCACGAACATGATCGGCTGCACGGTGAACGCCAGCAGCAGGTCGGGCGCGCGCGTGATGCGCACGAGGTTTCGCTCCGCCACGACGAGGGTGTCCGTCACCAGCCGGCTCATGCTGCCTGCTCCTGCTCCTGCTCGTCTGCCGCGCCGGACTCGGCCACGCGGCCGGTCAGCGCGAGGAACACGTCGTCCAGCGTCGGCCGGCGCAGTGTGATGTCGTCGACCTCGACGCCGGCCTCGTCCAGCAGGCGTACCGCCTCGACGATGACGCCGCCGCGCCTGCGCACCCCGGCGGTCACCGTGTAGCCCTCGACGAGCGGCGGCTCCTCGCTCATCGCAGCGAGCGAGCGCGCCGCGACCGGCGCCTGCTCGCGCGCGGCCACGCGCACCTCCAGGCGCTCGCCTCCGACGCGGTCCTTCAGCTCGTCGGGCGTCCCCTCCGCGATCACGCGGCCGTGGTCGATGACCGCGATCCTGTCGGCGAGGCGGTCGGCCTCGTCGAGGTACTGCGTCGTCAGCAGCACGGTCGTGCCCTCGGCGACGAGCTCCTCGATCGTGGTCCAGAGATCCAGGCGGCTGCGCGGATCCAGGCCGGTCGTCGGCTCGTCGAGGAAGAGGATCGGCGGCTTGGCGACGAGCGCCGCGCCGAGGTCGAGGCGGCGGCGCATGCCGCCCGAGTACGTCTTCGCGGGCCGGTCCGCGGCCGCGGTGAGGTCAAAGCGCTCCAGCAGCTCGTGCCCGCGCGTGGTCGCCTGCGCCCGCGACATGCCGTACAGCCGCCCGACCATGACGAGGTTCTCGAGGCCGGTCAGGTTCTCGTCGATCGCCGCGTACTGCCCGGCGAGGCCGATCTGCTCGCGCAGCTTCGTCGCCTGGCGGACGGCATCGAGGCCGGCGACGAACACCTCGCCGGCATCGGGCTTGAGCAGCGTCGCCATCACGCGCACCGCCGTCGTCTTGCCGGCCCCGTTGGGCCCGAGCAGCCCGAGCACGGTCCCGGGCGCCGCCTCGAGATCGACACCGTCCAGCGCGACCACGTCGCCGAAGGACTTGCGCAGCCCCCGCACGCGGATTGCGAGCCCCTGCTCCGCGTCCCGCTGCGTCCTCGCTTCGGTCATCGGTTCTTCCAATCTGGTTGCCATGGTGAAACCCTACGTTCGGTTTAGGCCAGGACCTGGCCGCAACGAGTGAGATCGTCACACACATGACCGAGACCTCAGGCCGCCTCCTGAAGCTGCTGTCCCTGCTGCAGACGCGCCGCGACTGGCCCGGCGGCGAGCTCGCCCAGCGGCTCGGCGTCTCGGGTCGCACGATCCGCCGCGATGTCGAGCGGCTGCGTGAGCTCGGCTATCCGGTCGATGCGACCACCGGCCCGGCCGGAGGCTACTCGCTGCACGCGGGCACGGCGATGCCTCCGCTGCTGCTCGACGACGACGAGGCGGTCGCGATCGCGGTCGGCCTGCGGACCGCCGCGGGCGCGTCGGTGACGGGTATCGAGGAGACCTCGATCCGCGCGCTCGTCAAGCTCGAGCAGGTCCTGCCGTCGCATCTGCGCCGGCGCGTCAACGCGCTCAGCTCGGTCCTCGCGACGATGCCTGCCAGCGGCCCGATGGTCGACCCCGAGGCGCTGACGACGATCGCCGGCGCCTGCCGCGACCACGAGCGCCTGCGCTTCGCCTACCGCAGCCGCGACGCACAGCAGACGCGCCGCCACGTCGAGCCGCACAGCCTCGTCAACCTCGGCCGCCGCTGGTACCTCGTCGCCTGGGACTGCGAGCGCGAGGCGTGGCGGACGTTCCGCGTCGACCGCCTCGAGCGCGCGGCGCCCGCCGGTGCGCGCTTCGTCCCGCGCACGATCCCGGGCCGCGACCCGGCCGCGTACGTCGCGGCGAACCTGCGCACCGCGCCGTCGCGCTACGAGGCGCGCGTGACCGTGCACGCGCCCGCCGCAGAGCTCCAGCAGCGCCCCTACCTGTGGGGGACGGTCGAGGCGCGCGGGGAGGACAGCTGCGAGTACCGCACGAGCGACGACTCGCTGGACTGGCTGGCGATGCGGATCGGCATGCTCGGCTTCGCGTTCGAGGTCCACGAACCGCCCGAGCTCGTCGAGCGGTTCGGGCAGCTCGCGGATCGCTTCGGACTGGCGGCGGGGCGCCGCGGCTGACTCAGGGCCTCACGCAGCCAGCGGATGGTGCTGCGGTCGTCGAGCGCCGGGCCGGCCGCGCTCAGGCTCACAGGTAGGCCGTCAGCGCCGCGCCCGCAGCCTCGATCTCGGCGACCGTCGACGCGACGAGGATCGCCTGCAGGTCGAGGATCCGCGCGTCGAAGCGGTCGATCGCGTCCTCGCCGACGATCGCATGGCAGGGAACGCCGGCCTGCCGCGCGCGCGTCGCGATGTCGCCCGTGACCCGTCCGTCGAGCGTCGCGCGATCCAGCCGGCCCTCGCCGACGATCACGGCGCGCGCGGCGCGCATGCGCACGTCGAAGCCCAGCTGCTCGAGCACGAACGGCGCGCCGGCGACCAGGCGCGCGTCGAGGTGCGCCCACAACGCGCCGGCGAGACCGCCGCCGGCGGCGGTCATCGGGATGCCGCGCGGGTCGCGCCGCAGCGGGCCGGGCGGGCGGGCCTGATTCCACGCCGCCCGCAGCTCGCAGAGCACGACCAGCGCGGCGCCGCGCAGGCCGCCGCCGTCCTCGATCGCCTCGACCGCTCCCGCGCCGCCGTCGAACTCGACCTCCGGACCGCCGGCCGCGACGAGCACGACCTCGGCGCCGGAGCCGGCCGCCGCGGCGATCCGCTCGCCGGTCGCGCGTGCCGAGTCCGCCCGCTCGACGATCGCCGTGCCGCCGTCCTCGACGAGCGCGAAGCCGGACGCGGTCTCGCCGCCGAGAACCGGCAGCAGGACCTCGATCGTCCCGCGCCCGCCGCCCGCGACGGGACACAGCTGCGGCGGCGCGCTGCCCGCGCGCTCCAGGCCACGCGCGATCGCCGCCGCGACGACCGGGGCGCGCAGCCTGCCGGCGAAGGTGTCCGGCGCGACGAGGACTGGCGGTGGGGGGACGGCCATCGCCGCCAAGGACTACAGGACGGCGGCACGGACGGGGTTCCAGCGCCGCCGCGGACGGCGGGCAGGCAGCGGTCGAGCGCGGTCATGCGCCACGCAGCCCAACGGCGAACGCCGGCCCGCAACCGATCGCCCGTGCCCGCCCGCGCCGCGCTGGCATCCTCTCGGCATGGCGCCCAACGGGGAGACACGACGATCGCGGCGGCGGGTCACGAGCAGCGACGAGCACGTGGGCAACCTCGCCCGCGCGAAGCGGCTGCTCGGCTGGCCGCTGCGGCGCGCGCTGGACCCGCGGGTGGCGATGACCGTCCACGAGATCGACGCGCGCCTGGGCAGCGAGGACCTCGCCCGCCCGACGGTGCACGACCGCCTCGACGACCTCGACCGGATCGGCCGCGACATGCTCGCCGGCCTCGGCTGGCGCCATGTGCCCGCGCCGGGCGGGGCGCTCGGCGAGCTCGACGCCGCGCGGGCGGAGTACCTCAACTGGGCGACCGGGCCCGACGGCTACGCGTCGCAGGGCGGGGTCTGGTTCAACCCGCCCGTGCCCGTCCACCACGTCGCCGGCGGCGTCGAGCCGCTGCTCGTCAACGAGCGCATCGTCGAGCAGCCGTTCGTCTTCGGCGCGCTCGCGGCGCTCGCGGCGCCCGCGCGGATCCTCGACGTCGGCGGCAGTGAGAGCACGGTCGGCCTGTCGCTCGCGACGCTCGGCCACCGCGTGACGGTCGTCGACCCGCGCGCGTACCCGCTGGCGCACCCGAACCTCGCGCATGCGGCGTGCCGGCTGGACGAGCTGCCCGACCCGGCGCCGGCACTGCGCTTCGACGCCGCCGTCGTGCTGTCCGCCGTCGAGCACTTCGGCCTCGAGCACTACGGCCTGGACTGGGCGGACGAGCGCGCCGACCTCGTCGCGCTCGCGCGCTTGCGCGAGCTCGTCGCGCCCGGCGGTCTGCTCGTGCTGACGGTGCCGTTCGGCGCGGCGGCGAGCGTCGACGACTTCCAGCGCGTCTACGACGAGGCCGGTCTGGCCGCGCTGCTGGCTGGCTGGCAGGTGCGCTCGTCGGCGCGCGTCGGGCGCACCGACAGGCTGACGTGGGAGCTCGCCAGGCCATCGCAGCAGCGCCACGGCGTGGCGCTCGTCGTCGCGACGGCGCCCACGTCGTAGGACCCCACCCCCGGCACGCAGCGAGCCGGCGATGGGGTCGCGCTACGACTTCGAACCACCACCCCGTTCAGACGCGAGGACCACAGGCGTTGGGATGCGAGTGCGGTCGATGCGTCGACGGCATCCTTCACATGGTCGTGAGGGAGCGCACTAGGGAGCCACCCCAGGGTTCGTGCATCTGGACGAACGTCGCAAGCGCTCCCGCGGAGCTGCTGGTAAAGCTCGCGTCAGAGGTCGAGCTGGTCGATCGTGCACTGCGCGGGCGCCTTGTCGTCGCGCCAGCGCACGACCTTCGTGCCGTGGCGGATGCGCCCGTCGGAGACGTGGTCGAACGTCACCTCGACGACGAGCTCGGGCCGCAGCGCGACCCATTCGAGCTCGCGGCCCTGTGTCCAGCGCGACGCCTCGCCGCTGCCGCGCTCGCCGGTCTCGTACGGGCGCAGCTCGTCGACGAGCTCTCTCTTGCGCTTTGCGGTGAAGCCGCTGGAGTGGCCGATCTCGCGCAGCCGGCCGCCGTCGTCGTAGAGTCCGAGGATGATCGCGCCGACGGTTGCCTCGGCCTTGCCCGGGCGCCAGCCCATGACGACCGCGTCGAGCGTGCGGACGCGCTTGATCTTCACCATCCCCTTGCGCTCGCCGGGCAGGTATGGCGCGGCGAGCTCCTTGGCGATCACACCCTCCTCGTCGTGCAGCCACTGGCGCGCGCCGCCGGCGCTGCGCGCGACCGGCGTCAGCTCGAGGCCCTCGATCCCCTCGAGCACTGCGCGGCGCTCCTCGTAGGGGCGCTCGAGCAGCACGTCGTCGCCGAGCGCGAGGACGTCGAAGGCGACGAAGCGCGCCGGCGTCTCCTCGGCGAGCCGCGCGATCCGCGAGGCCGCCGGGTGGATGCGCTGGCCGAGCGTGCCGAACGTCGCCGCGACGAGTTCACCATCGACGACGTAGCGGCCCGCGGGAAAGCTCACCTCGGGGAAGTAGCGCGACAGGTCCTTGCCGTTGCGTGACTGCACATAGCTCTCGTCGCCGTCGATGAACGCGATCGCGCGAAAGCCGTCCCACTTCGGCTCGTAGGCCCAGCCCGCGTCCTCCGGCAGGGCCGCGCGCGGACGCGCGAGCTGCGGCAGGATCGGCGGCTTCAGCGGCAGGCCCATCGCCCGCAACGCTACCCGACGGATTCGTGCGCGAGCAACGCCGGTGCGGGCGCGGCCGCGCGCGCAACGCGCAGTTGCAGCGCGATCACCGCGACGAGCACGAGCGCGCCGCCGAGGCCCTGCAGCGGGCCGAGCGTCTCGCCGTACAGCGCCGCCGCCAGGCTCACGGTCACGACCGGCTCGAACGTCGACACGATCGAGGCCGTCGAGGCGCCGACGCGCTCCAAGCCGAGCGTGAAGGTCAGGATCGGCAGCACGGTCGAGACCGTCGCGATCGCGGCGATCCACAGCCAGCCCGCGGCCGTGAACTGCAGGGCACCGCCGATCAGGCCCGCGAGCAGGAAGGTCGTCGCCGCGCCGGTCGCGACGAGGGCGCCGAGCAGGATCGGGTCGATCCGCCGCACGACGTCCTCGGCGACGAGGATGTAGATCGCGTACGACGCGCCCGCGGCGAGCGCGAGCGCAACGCCGGTCGCCTGCAGGCCGCTCGTGCCGCCGCCCAGCAGGACGAGCGCTGCGCCCGCGCTGGCGAGCGCGAGCGCGAAGGCCTTCCAGGGGGTCACGCGCTCGCGGCCGAGCACGACCGCGCCGCAGAAGACGAGCGCGGGATACGTGTACAGCAGCAGCGACGTCAGCGACGCGTCGATGTGCCTCAGGGCGGAGAAGAACAGGCCGGCCTGAGCGGCGTAGCCGATCGCACCCAGCCCGAGACAGGCGAGCACGGCGCGGCGCGGCGGGCGTGCCGCCGGGCGCGCGCCAGCGGCGCGGCCGCGAACGCGGGCGCGCGCGGCGACGATCGCCCAGAAGACGGATGCCGCGACCACGAAGCGTGCCGCGAGCAGCGCGGTGACGCCGAGGCCGGCGGCGTACGCCTCCTTGGCGAAGATCGCCATCAGGCCGAAGCCGGCGGCCGACAGCAGGCACAGCGCGACGCCCGCGGAGCGGGCCGATTCAGATGTTGCGGGTGTTCCCACGCTCGAGGCGTTCGTCGAAGCCCGAGCGCGATTCCGCACCGTGGCGATAGGCGAGCGCCTCGAAGAGCGCGAATCCTGCGAGGAGTGAGATGGCGGTGAACATGGCCCCATGATCGGTGTTTGTGCGGTCTAGCGGTAGCCTTGATTGACTTCACCAACACAAGGCAAAACCTATGACGCTCCAGCAGCTCCAATACCTTCTCGCAACGTTCGAGCACGGCTCGTTCAGCGCCGCGGCCGAAGCGCTGCACCTGGCCCAGCCGTCGCTCTCAGAACAGATCAGGCGCCTGGAGGCCGAGCTCGGCGTGGCGCTCTTTCAGCGCGTCAATCGCGGCCTCGTCCCGACCGAGGCGGGGCGTGCATTGCGGCCGCACGCCGAGTCCGTGCTGGCAGCGGTCGAGGCCGCGCGGGCGTCGGTCGGCGCGGTCCGTGAGCTGCGCGCGGGGACGGCGTCGTTCGGCACGTTCGGCACCGCGCGCACGTACCTGGGTACCGACCTCGTCGAGGACTTCCGCCGCAGTCATCCCGACGTGCGCGTGCGGATCGTCGGCCAGAACTCGTCGGAGACCGTCGAGGCGATCCGCGAGGGCGCGCTCGAGGCCGGCCTCGTCGTGCTGCCCGTCGACGACCGCGGCCTCGAGATCCGGCCCGCGATGCGCGACGAGGTGCTCTACGTCTCCGCCGACCCCGCGCGCCTGCGCCATGCGATGACGATGCAGCGCCTGGCGACCGCCCCGCTGATCCTGTCGGAGGCGAGCTGGGGCAGCGAGGACCCCACGCGCCGCCAGCTGCGCGAGCTCGCCCAGCGCGCCGGGGTCACGATCGAGCCGCAGATCGACGTCGAGGACATGGAGGTCGCGCTCGAGCTCGCCGCCCGCGGCCTGGGCGACACGATCGCTCCGGCCGGGATGCTGCGCCGGCTCGCCGCGAGCGAGCTGGGCTGGGTGCCGTTCGCCGATCCGATCTACGAGACGTTCGCCTTCACCTGGCGCCGTGGCGCCCAGCTGTCGCCGGCGACGAAGGCGTTCATGACGTTCGCCGAGCGGCGCCTCGACACGCTCGCGGCGTCGCTGCGAACCGAGCCGCCGCGCCGGCGCGCGCCGGCGGCGCCTGTCGCGCTTCAAGGCGCGCGCCCGGATGCCGATACACCCATGTGAACGAGATGTCGATCGATCTGCCGTCAGCTGTCCGCGCCCAGCCGCCCGTCGCCTCCAGCGCGCGTCTCAGCGCGGCCGTCCACAACGGCGATCGCGTCGCGTCGCTCGACGCCCAAGGGCTGCTCGACAGCGCCCCCGAGCCGATGTTCGACCGCTTCGCGCGGCTTGCCGCCCGGGTCGCGGACGCCCCGACGGCGCTCGTCTCCGTCGTCAGCGACGATCGCCAGTACTTCGCCGGCCTCTGCGGCCTCCCGCAGCCGTGGGCGGACGCCCGCCAGACGCCGCTGTCGCACTCCTTCTGCCAGCACGTCGTCGCCAACGCGGCGCCGCTCGTCATCGAGGACGCTCGCCTGGACGCCGTGCTGTGCGCCAACCTCGCGATCGTCGATCTCGACGTCATCGCCTACGCGGGGTTTCCGATCATGTCGCCGACGGGCCATGTGCTCGGCAGCCTCTGCGCGATCGACTCCAGCCCGCGTGTATGGGAGCCGGCGCAGATCGAGGCGCTCGCCGACATCGCGCTGCTCGTCGGCAACGAGCTCGAGCGCCGTGACCTCGTCCGGCGCCTGGCGATCGACGCCCGCACCGACGTGCTGACCGGGATGGCCAACCGCCGCGCCTGGGACGACGAGCTGCCCAGCGCGCTGCGCCGCGCCGAGCGCCTCGGCCATCCGCTCTCGGTCGTGCTGCTCGACCTCGACCACTTCAAGGCCTACAACGATCGCTTCGGCCATCCCGCCGGCGACGCCGCGCTGCGTGAGATCGGCGCATCCTGGCACGGCCAGATCCGCGACATCGACCTGCTCGCGCGGATCGGCGGCGAGGAGTTCGGCCTGCTGCTGCCCGGTTGCGACGCCGAGGCGGCGCTCGAGGTCGTCGACCGCCTGCGCGCGAACGTGCCGGAGGGCCTGACGGCCTCCGCGGGGGTCGTCGCCTGGGCGCTGCCGCTGACGCCCGAGCAGTTCGTCGCCGAGGCGGACCGCGCGCTGTACAGGGCCAAGAGCGACGGCCGCGACCGCGCCTACCTGTCCAGCTCGACGCCCGCCAGGTAGCGCCGGCTCGGCCCGCCGGCGTCAGTCGTGCCGCGGGGCGGCGGTGTCGCCGCGCAGCCGGCGCAGGATCCGGTCGGCCATCCGGGGCGAGAGGCCGTGCACGATCCCCATGCCCTTGACGAACGGGCGGTAGTGCAGGTGACGGCTGTCGTCCTCGACGGCCTCCAGGACCTTCTTCGCCAGCACGTCGGGCGACGCCGCGTCGGATCCGCCGCGGTACCACTCCGGCATCCGCGTGCGCTCGTGGTCGTGCAGCGAGGTGCGGATCTCGCCGGGATAGACCGTCGTCACCGAGACGCCGGTGCCGGCGAGCTCGTGGCGCAGCGCCTCGGCGAACATCCGCTGGGCGGCCTTCGTCGCGCTGTAGGCGGCGGCGCCGGGAAAGCCTCGCAGCCCCGCGCCCGAGGACATGACGACGATGTGGCCGCTGCCCTGGTCGAGCATGTACGGCAGCGCCGCCTGGACGGTGTGCACGGTGCCCATCCAGTTGACCGCGGTCATGTTCTCGATGTGCTCGAGCGGCTGCTCGGCGATCGGCTCGTAATGCGCGATCCCGGCGTTGGCGACGACCAGGTCCAGTCCGCCCGCGGCCGTGACGAAGTCCTCGACGGCGGACCTGATCGACGCCGGCAGCGCGACGTCGCAGGTGAACACGTGGTGCGCCCCCGGCAGCTCGGCGGCGAGCGCCTCGAGGTCGGGCGTCGAGCGGGCGGCCAGCCCGACGACCGCGCCGCGCTGCGCGAGCGCGTGCGCGACCGCGCGGCCGATCCCGCGCGAAGCGCCGGTCACGAACGCGCGGGTGCCAGATCTGATCTGCACGTTGCGGCGATGCTACGCGGGAGGTCGCCACCGGTGCTCGCTCGCGGCAGTAGGATCGACAATCGTGGCCACCGAGCACGCGACCGTCGCCGAGGAGGAGTACCTGCAGACGCTGTTCTGGCTGCAGGAGGCGAAGCTGCCGATGACGGGCGCGAACGTCGCCCGCGCGATGCAGCTCTCGGCGCCGACCGTGCACGAGATGATCGGCCGCCTGGAACGCGACGGCTACATCACGCGCGCCAGCGACAAGGTCATCTCCTTCACGGCCAGCGGCCTCGATCACGCCGAGGGCGTCGTGCGCCGCCACCGGCTCATCGAGCGCTTCCTCACCGACGTCCTCGAGATCCCGTGGGACGAGGTCCACGAAGAGGCCGAGCGCCTCGAGCACGCGATGAGCCCGGTGCTGGAGGAGCGGATGCTCGCCGCGATCGGCGACGCGAAGACGTGCCCGCACGGCCACCCGATCGTCGCCGGCTCGCGCATCGACGGCGTGCCGCTCGCCGACGTCTCGGAGGGCGCGAAGGTCACGATCCTGCGCTTCGAGAACGAGGCCGAGGACCTGCTGCACTACCTCAAGGACTCGGGCATCGAGCCCGGGATGAAGGGCGCGCTGACGGTGAACACCGGCGCGCAGGTCACCGTCACGACCGACGACGGCCGCGAGTGCTCGATCACCTTCTCGGTCGCGGAGACCGTCTCGGTCCTGGCCGACCCGTCGCCCCCCTCGCGCATCGCGCTGCCCGAGCAGCTCGTGCTCGCGCGCGAGCGCTACGGCCGCTAGCGCAGCGCAGCGCCGCATCTACCGCGGCCGCGCCGGGTTGTACGCTGACCGCCCTGCAGCAACGGGGGAGTCTCGAAGCTATGCGCACACGGATGGTCTGCCTGGAGGACGGAATCACATCTTGCGGCTTTCGCAAGATGGCGGCCTATGTCGCCCAGTTGCAGCCTGGAACGGAGTCCTTCTACATCTCGACGGAGCGCTATCGCAGCGTGAAGACCGCCGTCCGCGGCATGGGCGACAAGGCGGTCATCGGTGACGAGCAGGTCGACGAGATGGCGCAGGGCCTGGCCGACTCGGACCTGATCGGGTTCTCCTCGATGACGGGCTACTCAGAGCTGACGCGGCGCGTCATCAAGCGCATCCGCGAGATCAACCCGTCCGTCTACATGATCTGGGGCGGCATCCACCCGATCATCCAGCCCGAGGACGCGATCCTCGCCGACGTCAACGCGATCTGCACCGGCGAGGGCGAGTTCGCCTTCGAGGAGTTCCTGGCCGCGTTCAAGGAGGACCGCGACTACACGAACACGAAGAACTTCTGGTTCAAGCCCAACGGCCACGGTCACTCAAACGGCAACGGCGACCAGCTGATCAAGAACCACTTCCTGCCGCTGATGTCGCCCAACGAGATGGAGGCGCTGCCGTTCCCGCAGTACGGCGCCGAGACGGAGAAGATCTACCTGCCCGGACAGGGCTTCGTGCAGATGGGCTTCGAGGACTACCTGCTCAACGACGGCCTCGGCTACACGACCCTGTGGTCGATCGGCTGCCCGTTTCACTGCGCGTACTGCGGCAACACGAAGTTCATCGCCAACGACAAGAAGTACAAGCGCATCCGCCACCCGAGCGCGCGCTACATGGTCGACCAGGTCAAGGACGCGCGCGAGCGCTTCCCGCACCTCAGCCAGGTGTCCTTCCACGACGACTCGTTCATGGCGATCCCCTACGGCCAGCTCGAGGAGTTCGCCGAGCTGTGGCACGACGAGCTCGAGCAGTTGCCGTTCGCCGTCTACGGCGTGATCCCCAACTACGTCCGCCAGGACAAGTTCGAGCTGCTCTCGTGGGCCGGCATGAACCGCGTGCGGATGGGGATCCAGTCGGGCTCGAAGAACATGCTCGACTTCTACAAGCGGCCGACCCCGCCCGAGAAGATCCTCAACGCCGGCAAGGTCATCGCGTCGTTCGCGCCCAAGTACCACATCCCGTCGGCCTACGACATCATCATGGACAACCCGATCGAGACTCGGGACGACGTCAAGTCGACGCTCCAGCTGCTGTACCTGATGGACCGGCCCTACACGCTGTTCATCTACTCGCTGAAGGTGATCCCGAACACCGGCCTGGCGACCGCGATGGAGGAGCTCGGCGTCGACCTCGAGGACATCGACGAGTCCTACCTCGCGATCCCGCCGCGCTGGGCGAACATCATGCTCTACCTGATCGCGCTGTGGCGCCCGCCGCCGTGGCTGTGGAACCGGCTGATGGGTCGCGTGCGCGCGTCGGGCGAGCCGCAGAAGCTCTACCCGCGCCTGGGCCTCGTGCTGCGCACGATGTACCTCACCAAGCGGGTGCTCGCGCACCTGCGCGTGATGGACTTCTCGATCACGCCGGGCAAGACGGGCTACTACGCCTGGAAGGTCGGCCTCGTCGGGTTCTGGCGCAGGCACCTCACGCGCCGGCCGGCGCGGCCTGACCGCACGAAGAAGCAGCCCGAGGTGAAGGTCGGCGTGCAGGTCATCTCGCCGGACGGCATGCGCAACGAGTAGAAGCGACGCGCGCCGCCCCGGAACGACTCGACCCCCGCAGCCTGCACGGGGGTCGAGACGTCTCACGTCTGGATCGGGCGGGCGGCCCAATCAGGCGCGGCGAGTCAGCTGGGGGTCTTCGGCGCGTTCTGGATGTTGGCGGCATCCTTGGGGTCCGTCGGGCTGTAGCCGAGACCCTGACCCTTGGAGTCACCCAGGCCGGCGTGCGTGTCCGCGTCGCTGCGCTTGATGTCGCCGTCGCTGGCCTTGGGTGTGTCGTTATCCGGGTGGATCTCTGTGTCCGGCATCTCACGAGCCTCTCATTGAAGTATGTGTGGAGTTACCCGAATCCGGTTTCGGCTACGCCGACTGGTTGTGGCTGGGCGATAATCCACATGCCGTTTCCGCGGCGTTGATGACTCACCCGCATCGGTATTTGTCGGCAGCGCACAACGTGGTCACGGATCTTGAGCGCACGTGGTTCGCCCGCAGAAACGTGCCGATGGATGTACTGGTGGCGGTCGTGCGCCTGATGGAACCACTTATCGGTGGTCTGAAGATCGGTCCCGAGGGCCCCGCATCGACGTGGTGGGTCCTACCCGCAGCACTGCCGGATCCTGCCGTCATCAGCGTCGCCGCGCAGGCGCGCAGCGGCCGCCTGTGGAAGGTGTCCAACCGGGGCTGCTGGCGGACGATCTCGACGCGCCCGGCGAGCAGTTCGTCTCCGCGACCCGGGATTCGTCGTACCAGACGCGGATGGGGACCTCGGCCGCGGCGCCTGGCCTGAGCCGGCGTCAGGTCCCGATCCTCGCGGCGAATCCCCGGCGCCCGCGCGGGCGCTACGCCGGCGCGGCGGCCGGCGTCAGCGAGCGGTACGCCTCGGCGAGGCGCTTGACGCCCTCTTCGATGCGGTCGTTCGTGACGCCGGAGTAGGCGAGGCGCAGCGTGTTCTCGCCGCCTTCGAGCAGGAAGTCGGTGCCCTTGACGAACTGCACGCCGCGCTCGTTGGCGGCGGCGAACATCGCGTTGACGTCGGTGCCCTCGGGCAGCTCGACCCACATGAAGTAGCCGCCCTCGGGCAGCGTGTACCTCGCCTCGGGCAGGTGTTCCTTCAGTGCGGCGTCGAGCGTCGCGACGCGCTCGGCGAGCGCGGTCTTGACGGTCGCGATCGCGCCGTCGATCGCGCCGGAGACGCAGAACTCGTAGACGATCGCCTGGGCGACCATGTTCGGCGAGATGTACGTGTTCGTCGCGAGCTTGGCGATGCGGCCGATCAGGTCGGTCGGGCCGACGAGGTAGCCGACGCGGATCCCGGGGCAGACGGTCTTGGAGAACGACGACGCGTAGACGACGCTGGCGCTCGTGTCCTGCTCGAGCATCGTCGGGATGTCGTCGCCGCTGAAGCGGATGTGCCGGTACGGATCGTCCTCGAAGATGAGGACGTCGTGCTTGGCCGCGAGCTCCAGCAGCGCGGCGCGCTTGTCCTGGGAGAGCGTGTAGCCGGCCGGGTTCTGGAAGTTCGGGATGACGTGAACAAGCTTCGGCACGGTGCCGCCCTCGATCAGCGCCGCGAGCTCGTCGACGTCGATGCCGTCGGTCTCGAGCTCGACCATCCGCACGTCGGCGCCGAGGCCGCGCAGGTTCAGCAGCGTGCGGTCGTACGTCGGCTTCTCGACGACGACGACGTCGCCGGCCGTGACGGTGGTCGCGAAGAGAAACGCATCGGCCTGCATCGAGCCGTTGGTCACGAGCACCTGCGCCTCGTCGACGCCGTGCTGCTCGGCGATCCAGCGGCGCAGCGGCACGTAGCCGATGCTCGTCCCGTACGCGGTCGCGCCGCCCGGGTCGTTCGTGAAGGCGCGCGTCGCTGCGTCGCGCAGCCCGTCGATGTCGACGATGTCCAGCGAGGGCGCCCCGCGGGCGAAGGAGATGGTGTCGGCCATGGGCATCGAAGATAGCGAGCGCCCGCGCGGGGTATCGACAACCAACAAGGAGTCGGACACGGTCGTCGCTCACGTTTCCTCGCCCGCAACGGGCACCGGTCGGCATCTGCACAGGACGCGCTGCGGACGTCCCGGGAGAGGGACTCATGCTGCATCCCGCACCCATCATCGCCGTGGTCCTCGCTGCCGCGGTCCTGTTCACCGGCGGTGCTGCCGCACTCGCCGATCCGGGCGAGGAGCACGGCCACGACGAGATCCCCGTCCCGGCGCCGGCGCTGGCGCTGACCCCGCCCGGCTCGGCGGGCTTCACGTTCCTCGGCGCCGCCGACAAGGACGGCACGACGAACTCCGACGTGGCCTTCTACGGCGACAGGGCGTACGTCGGCAACTACGACGGCTTCCGCATCGTCGACGTATCCAAGCCGGCCCGGATGCGGGTCCTCAGCGACACGACGTGCCGCTCCAACCAGGGCGACGTGTCGGTCTTCAAGGCCCGTGACGGTCGCCTGATCCTGCTGCAGTCGATCGACCGGCCGGTCACCGCGCCCGAAGCTCGGCCGTCGACACGCCGCTGGTGTCCGAGCTGGAGGGTCCGGACGGCGCGTACACGACCGACCCCGCGAACGCCCGGACCCGCAGCCGCGCGCGCTTCGGCTACGAAGGCCTGCGGATGTTCGACGTCACCGACGCCGCCAACCCGCGCTTCCTGCGCTTCTTCCGCACCGCGTGCGGCTCGCACACCCACACGCTCGCGCCCGATCCACGCAACGGCGCGGTCCACGCCTACGTCGCCTCCTATCCGCTCGGCAGCGGCATCACGCCGCAGGTCGACCGCGAGCAGTCCGACGCGCTCGGGCTGACCTGCAAGGCGCCGCACCAGCGGATCTCGATCGTGCACATCCCGCTCGGCGACCCCGAGGCGGGGACCGTCGAGCAGAAGGCGCTGAGCTCGGACGGCGAGCCTACGACCGCGACGGCGCGCCGCGCGTCGAGAACGGAGCGCAGGCCGGCAACGCGCCGAGGTTCATCGCCTGCCACGACCACCAGGCGTTCCTGGCGCGCGACATCATGATCGGATCGTGCGCGGGCGATGCCCAGTACTGGTCGATCAGGCAGCGCGGCAACCCGACGTCGGCCGACGGCGAGCCGCACACGCATATCAAGCGCGAGGACGGCTCGACGGAGTCCTTCGACTTCATTCACAACGCGGTCGCCACGTGGGACGGCAAGGTCACAGCGATCACCGACGAGAGCGGCGGCGGCGGCGCGCCGCGCTGTAACGGGCCCGACAGCAAGCGCGGCTTCACGTTCTTCTATCCGCTCGTCGAGCCGGGCCGGCCGGTAGACGGTTTCGCTGATCTGAAGGGTCGCTACAGCATCCCGCGGCCGCAGAACTCCGAGATCTGCGTCTCGCACAACGGCAGCATCCTGCCGACGAAGAAGGGCTACCTCTACGTCCAGGCCTTCTACCAGGGCGGCAACTCGCTGTATGACTTCACGAACCCGGCGGCGCCGCGCGAGCTCGGTTTCGCCGATCTCGAGGACGAGGTCGGCAAGGCGGACTCGTGGTCGACGTACTGGTACAACGGCAACGTCTTCGTCAACGGCGGCCTCAACCGCCGTGGAGCGACGGCGAACCGCGGCTTCGAGGCGTACGCGATCGACGCCAAGGTCCCTGGCAGGAAGTGGGGCTGGTCCAACCCGCAGACCCAGGAGGAGTGGCAGGTGCCGCGCGGCAGGTAGCCGGCAGCGGTCGATCCGGCGCGCGAGGGGGCGGCACCGCAGCCGCCCCCTCGGCGCGTCAGAACGCCGTCGCGAGCGCGAGCGGGAAGACGGCGCCCGCTCCGCGCTGACGCAGCTGCCCGCCGGTCATGGCGAGCGTCCAGCCGCTCAGGCGCAGGTCGTCGAGCAGCAGGCAGCCCTCGGGCGGCGGCTCGCCGCTGACGCGGAATGCACCGCGGACGTTCGCCGCCTGCAGGGCGGCGTTGGACATCTCGCGCTGCGACGGCCGGTCGACCGTGCGTTGCAGCAGCGGGACATACGAGATCCCGAGCGTCTGCGACAACCGCCGCGCGAGGTCCTCGACGACCCCCGGGTGGCGCGCCGACGGGACCGTCGTGATGGTGCTCACGGGCGGGTTCCAGGCGCGCACGAGGCGGTCGACGGCGTCCAGCAGCTCGGCCGAGAAGGCGCCCTCGCGCAGCCCGGCCTGCACGACCGGCGCCCAGCCGCCATCGCCGATCCGCGCGAGCGCGCGGCCCTCCTCGACGACGAACTCGGCGGGGATCTTGCGCATCCGCCCCTCGGGATCGGGCGCCATCTTCTTCGTGTCGAGCTTCAGCGGCTGTGAGCGCAGATGGTCGATCGCCTCGCGCACGAGGCCGGCCTGGAGCGGGCCGTCGTAGCGCGGTCCGGTGCAGATCGAGCAGCGCCCGCAGTCCTGCGGATCGGGATCGTCGAGCTCCTCCTGGAGCGCGCGCATGAGGCAGCGCCCGTCGGCGCCGAAGTTCGCCATCGTCGCCTGCTCGCGGCGGCGCAGCTCGGTGATGTGGGCGTAGCGGTCGGCGTCGTACTGCCAGTTGCTGGCGGCCTCGCGCACCCAGCGGCTGCCGTCGCGCGACACGGCGCCCTCGACGTCGAGCACCTTCAGCATCGCGTCGATGCGCCCACGGCCGAGGTTCACCATCGCGGTCAGCTCGGGCGTCGAGGCGCCCTCGGCGCCGACCTCGTCGAGGTGCTCGAGGACGCGGTCGACGAGCTCGCGGCGGGGGAAGGCCTGCTCGATGAAGAAGTCCTGGATGCGGCGGTCCTCGGCGCCGCGCAGCAGGATCACCTCGGCGCGCTCGATCGCACGGCCGGCGCGGCCGACCTGCTGGTAGTAGGCGATCACCGAGCCGGGCGCCTGGTAGTGCACGACGAAGCCGAGGTCGGGCTTGTCGTAGCCCATGCCGAGCGCGCTCGTCGCGACGACGGCCTTGAGGTCGTTGGCCAGCAGCCGGTCCTCGACGGCGATCCGCCGCTCGGTATCGATCTCGCCGGTGTAGGCCTCGGCGGCGACGCCGTGATCGCTCAGCCACTGCGCGACCTGCTCGGCGTCGCGCTTGGTCAGCGTGTAGACGATCCCCGAGCCCGGCAACTGCGGCAGATGGGTCGCCAGCCACGCCAGCCGGTCGGCCTGGCCGGGCAGCTCGACGACCTCGAAGCGCAGGCTCGTGCGCCCGAGCGGGCCGCGGTAGGCGACGAGCGGTGCGCCGCTGTGACCGGTGCGCAACTGCTCCTCGACGTCGGCGACGACGCGGTCGTTCGCGGTCGCCGTCGTGCAGAGCACGCCGACGCCGTCGGGCAGCCGCTCGAGCATGTCCGCGATCCGCCGGTAGTCGGGCCGGAAGTCGTGGCCCCAATCGGAGATGCAGTGCGCCTCGTCGACGACGAGCAGGCCCACGCGCTCGGCGAAGACCGGCAGCATCTGGGCGCGGAACTGCGGGTTGTTCAACCGCTCCGGGCTGATCAGCAGCAGGTCGACGGCGTCGGCGTCGAGCAGGCCGGTGATCTCACTCCAGGCGTCGCGGTTGGTCGAGTTGACCGTGTGCGCGCGGATCCCGAGCCGCTGCGCCGCGGCGATCTGGTTGCGCATCAGCGCCAGCAGCGGGGAGACGATCAGCGTCGGGCCGGCCGGGCGGATGGGATCGGATCGCAGCAGCGCGGTCGCGATGAAGTAGACGGCGGACTTGCCCCAGCCGGTGCGCTGGACGCACAGCACGCGCGCACGGTCCTCGACGAGATCGGCGATCGCCTCGAGCTGGTGCTCGCGGAAGACCGCGTCGGGGCCGGCGAGCTCGTGCAGCAGCTCGGTGGCGCGGGTCTCGATGGCGGTCGTCGCGGGCATCTGGACACTCTAGGTCGGGCGGCCGCGATATTCGCCCCCTCGTCCTCACAACCCGCGGCGGGGCGCCCGCGCGCCCGCCGCGGTTCGCCGACTCAGGCTCAGACCGCCGACAGGTCCTTGACCTGCGTCAGGCGGAAGCTGTTGCCCGAGGGGTCGCGGAAGCCGGAGTCGATGCCGTACGGGCGCTCCTCGGGCGCCTCGGAGAACTCGACACCGCGCGCCTTGAGCTCCTCGTAGCTGGCCTGGCAGTCGTCGGTCGTGAGGAACACGGTGCCGGCGAAGCCCTTGGCCATGAGGGCGCGTACATCGGCGGCGGTCTCGTCGCTCATCATCGGCGGGCCGGGGATCGCCATCAGGACGATCGCGATGTCGTCCTGGCCGGCGGGCCCGACGGTCAGCCAGCGGAAGTCGCCCATCTCGGGCAGCGTCACGTCGGAGCGCACCTCCATGCCGAGCTTCTCGGTGTAGAAGGCGAGCGCCTCGTCCTGGTCGTGAACCCACAGCTGCGCGGTCGCGATCCTGATCATGATGTCCTCCGGATTGGGGGCCGAGAGTTGATGCGCGGCACGCTAATCGGGCGCTGGATCGCCGGCTTCTCCAAACGTGCTGCGTTGCGGGCGACCGTAGGCGCGCACGACGCAGGCCGGGACGACGACGTGCGCCGAGGCCGGCGGAACCCGTGCCCGGTACGCCGTCGGGGACGCGCCGTAGGTGCGGGAGAAGCTCGTGGTGAACGAACCGAGGCTCCGCAGGCCGACCGAGAAGCAGATGTCGGTCACCGAGCGGTCGGTCATGCGCAGCAGCGCCGCCGCGCGCTCCAGGCGACGCGTCAGCAGGTAGGCATGCGGCGTCTCGCCGAAGGCACGCCGGAACTCGCGGCTGAAGTGCGCCCGCGACAGGCCCGCCGCGCGGGCGAGGTCGTCGACGCCGAGCGGCTCGGCGTAGCGGGCGTCGGCGAGATCCTTGGCACGCAGCAGGTGGCGCGCGGGTGGGACGTAGCGCGTCGCGGGCACCGATTGAGGATCGCAGAGCGATCCGTAGCCTGCGCGGGCTGTTCGCCTTCACCCCCGTGCCGGTCACCCCGCGTCGCCTCGGCGGGCGTTGCCCTCCCGGCCGCCTGCCGTGCTCGTGCGAACTGCGAACTGCGTCAGGCTCCCACGCGGGCGAGCAGGAGGCAGACGTCGTCAGCGCTCTCCGGGTCGCGGAGCCCACGGATGAGCGCCGGGAGCAGCGCAGCCGGGTCCCGCCCACCGTGTTCGGCGAGTACGTCCAGCAGGCGCTCGATGCCGTCGTCGATCGACTGAGCGCGCCGCTCGACGAGGCCGTCGGTGTACAGCAGCAGCGATGTGCCCGCTGCCAGCCGGCAGGCGGCCTCGGCACGCGCCATCGCGCCGCTGCGGTGGGCGTCCAGCGGCGGTGAGCGGCCGTCCCACAGCGCGCGCGGCGGCTCGCCGGCGGGGCCCACGAGGACCAGCGGCGGGTGCCCGGCGCATGCGTAGCGCAGCTCGCCCGAGGCGAGATGCAGCTGCGCGTAGGTGAGCGTCGCCATCCGCCCGACGCCATGCACGCGCGCGTAGCGATCCAGCGCGTCGAGCAGCGGTCCCGGCTCGAGACCCGTCGAGGCGAGTGCTCGCACCGCGCTGCGCAGCTGGCCCATCGTCGCCGCCGCGTCGAGCCCGCGGCCGACGACGTCGCCGACCACGAGGCCGACGGTCTCGTCCTCGCGCAGCCAGAACGCGTCATACCAATCGCCGCCGACCTCGGTCCCCCGCACGCCGGGCCGGTAGGCGACCTCGATCTGCAGCCCGTCGGCCCGCGGCGGGGTGCATGCCAGCAGGCTGAGCTGCAGCCGCTGGGCGATCTCCTGCTCCCTGCGGCGCGCGCCGAGGAGCTCCTGCTCGTAACGGCGGCGGTCGGTGGCGTCGAAGACCGTCGTGCGGACGATGCCCGGGCGCCCGTGCTCGCCGCGGCGCAGCATCGCGTTGATGAGCGCCGGCAGGTGCGACCCGTCGGCACGCTCGATGTCGACCGCGATCTCGCGCGCGAAGCCCTGCATGAGCAGCAGCGGCGCGACGTGGGTGTCGTAGTAGATGCGCCCGCCGGCGGACAGCAGGTCGGGCAGGCGTCGCGTTCCGAGCAGCTCGTCGCGAGAGAAACCGGTCCATGTCTCGAACGTACGGTTGACCCTGACGATCGTCCCGTCCAGCCGCGTCGAGAGGTAGCCGCAGGGAGCGTTCTCGAAGAGGTCCTCGGCGCTCTCCTCGAGCAGCCCGTCGTCCGTCGTCACGTCGTCAGGAACGCCTTGATCGCGGCGACCGTCTCCTCCGGGGCGCTCAGGTTGGGGCAGTGGCCGGTCGCCGCCATCTGCACGAGCCGGCTGCCGGGCAGCGCGCGGTGGACGAAGTCGCCGACGACCTCCGGGGCGATCGCGTCCTGCGAGCACTGCAGGACGAGGCTCGGCGTCCGCACGCGCTCGAGATCGGCACGGTTGTCCGAGGTGAACGTCACGCGCGCGAAATGCGCGGCGATCTCGGGGTCCGTGCGGCAGAAGCTGTTCGTCAGCTCGCGGCCGAGCTGGGGACGGTCGGGGTTGCCCATGATCACGGGCGCCATCGTGCTCGACCAGCCGAGGTGGTTGCTCTCCATCGACTCCAGCAACCCGTCGATGTCCTGGGCCGAGAACCCGCCGACGTAGTCGCCGTCGTCGATGTAGCGCGGCGACGGCCCGATCAGCACAAGGCGCGCGAAGCGGTCGGGCTCCGCCGCGGCGGCGAGCGCGCCGATCATCGCGGCGACCGAGTGCCCGACGAAGATCACCTCGTGCAGGTCGAGCTCGTGGCAGATCTCGAGCACGTCGTCGGCGTAGGCCTGCAGGCTCGCGTAGCGGTCGAAGTCATAGGCGGCGAGGTCGGACTCGCCGGCGCCGACGTGGTCGAAGAGGACGACGTGGTGGTCCTCGGCGAACGCGGGCCAGACGAAGCGCCACATGTTCTGGTCGCAGCCGAAGCCGTGCGCGAAGACGATCGGCTGCTCGTCGGCGGGCCCGTGCGTGACGACGTTGTTGCGGCGCATGACGGTCATACGGCCGGCCGCGTCACCCTGGACGTGGCCAACGACGCGCCGTCACGTGCGCAGCCGCCACGTCTCGCGCGGGCTGGGACGCAGCAGCTCGCCCGACACGACACTGCGAGCGCCCATCCAGGCGTGTCCTCGTCGCGTGCAGCTCAGGTCCGCTCACCGGCGCACCATAGCGCCGTCGCCGTCGGCGTTGGAACCGAGTTCCTGGCGCGGCCGCGCTCGGCGACCGCACTGCGCAGGATCGCGACGGTGACCGCCGTGCGTTCGAGACTCGTGCAGCAGGCGGACGGCTCGTTCGTCATGCAATGGGAAACGCTGTTCGGCGCCCGAACCTCGTCGGCGCGTGGACGAACGCTTTCAGCCGCGCAGGATCTCGACGGCGATCTGCGCGACCTGCGTGGGCGTGCGCCCGACGCGGACGCCGACCGCCTCGAGCGCGTCGATCTTCGCCTGGCCGCCGCCGCTGGAGCCCGACACGATCGCGCCCGCGTGGCCCATCGTCTTGCCGGGCGGCGCGGTCAGGCCGGCGATGTAGCCGACGACCGGCTTGCTCACGTGGGCGGCGATGTACTGCGCCGCCTCCTCCTCCGCCGAGCCGCCGATCTCGCCGCTCATGACGATCAGCTCGGTCTCGGGGTCGTCCTCGAAGAGGGCGATGATGTCGACGAACGAGGAGCCCGGGACGGGGTCGCCGCCGATGCCGACGATCGACGAGTTGCCGAAGCCGCTCTGCGCCAGCTCGTTGCCGATCTGGTAGGTCAGCGTCCCCGAGCGGGACACGACGCCGACGTTGCCCGGCTTGAAGAACGACGCCGGGATGATCCCGACGTTGGCCTTGCCCGGCGACAGCACGCCGGGGCAGTTGGGGCCGACGAGGCGCACATCCGGGTTGCGCTTGAGCACGTTGAAGACCTTCAGCTCGTCGTGCGCGGGGATGCCCTCGGTGATCGCGATGATCGTCGCGATGGAGGCGTCCTCGGCCTCAAGGATCGAGTCGGCGGCGAAGGGCGGCGGCACGAAGATCATCGCCGTGTCGGCCTGCGTCGCCGCGACGGCCTCGCGGAACGTGTTGAAGACCGGGATGCCCTCGACGTCCTGGCCGCCCTTGCCGGGCGTCACGCCGGCGACGACGTTCGTGCCGTAGCGGCGGTTGTTGAGGGCGTGGTAGCTGCCCTCGCGGCCGGTCAGGCCGGAGACCACCAGCCGCGTGTCCTCGCCCACGAGGATGCTCATGACGCCTCGTCTCCCCGTGCCAGCGCCACGACGCGCGCGGCGGCGCCGTCCATCGTCGCCTCCGGGTAGACGCCCGGCAGGTCGGCGTCGGCGAGCAGCTTGCGCGCCGCGACGTCGTTGGTGCCGTCCAGCCGCACGACGAACGGCACCGTCGGCTCGAGCGTGCCGTATGCCTCGATCAGCCCCTTGGCGACCTCGTCGCAGCGCGTGATCCCGCCGAAGACGTTGAACAGCACGGCCTTGACGTTCGGGTTGGAGAGGATCACGTCGACCGATGCGACGATCGCGTCGGCCTTCGCGCCGCCGCCCGCGTCGAGGAAGTTCGCCGGCGCGCCGCCGGCGTGCGCGACGACGTCGAGCGTCGACATCACGAGCCCGGCGCCGTTGCCGAAGATGCCGATGTCGCCGTCGAGCTTGACGTAGGTCAGCCCGCGCTCCTTCGCCATCGCCTCCTGCGGGTCGGCGTCGCTGGAGTCGTCGAGCGCCGCGTTCTCGGGATGGCGGAACATCGCGTTCTCGTCGAGCGTGACCTTCGCGTCCAGCGCGATGACCTTGCGCTCGGGAGTGATGACGAGCGGGTTGATCTCCACGAGCGTCGCGTCCTCGCCGACGAAGGCGGCGTAGAGCCGGCCGAGCATCGCGCAGACCGGCCGCACGACGTCGGCATCGACGCCGGCCTCGTACGCCAGCCGCCGCGCCTGGAAGGGCTGCAGGCCGACGAGCGGATCGACGTGCAGCGTCGCCAGCGCGTCGGGGTGCTCCTCGGCGACCTGCTCGATCTCCATGCCGCCCTGGGTGGAGAGCATCACGAGCGGCGCCTTGGCGGAGCGATCGAAGACGACGGCGGCGTAGTACTCAGACGCGATCTCGCTCGCGCCCTCGAGCCAGACCTCGTGCACGGTGTGGCCGCGGATGTCCATGCCGAGGATGCTCTGGGAGTGCTCGCGCACCTCGTCGAGCGTCGTGGCGAGCTTGATGCCGCCGGCCTTGCCGCGGCCACCGATCTTGACCTGTGCCTTGATGACGAGCGGGAAGCCGACCTCCTGCGCCGCGGCGACCGCGGCGTCGACGGTCGTCGCCTCCCTGCCGGGAGGCTGCGCCACGTCGTAGCGCGCGAGAACCTGCTTTCCCCTGTACTCGAGAAGGTCCATCGGCGGGCCACAATAGTTCACGCGCTCCGGGCGCGCGGCCGCCCATGTGAGCAAGCTCCTATCATGGCCCGCCTCATGGCGCTTCCCAAGCAGATCTCACTCGTCACCTTCGATGTCTACGGCACGCTCATCGACTGGGAATCAGGGATCGTCGATGCATTCGAGAAGGAGGCCGCGCGCGACGGCTTCACGATCGATCGCGACGAGCTCATCACGAACTTCCACGAGATCGAGCGCCAGATCGAGTCTGGCTCCTACGAGCTCTACGCCGAGGTCCTGCGACGCACCGCCGTCGAGATCTCCAAGCGCCTGGACTGGCCGCTGGAGCCGTCGCGCTCGGGCTTTCTGCCCGACAGCGTGCAGCGCTGGCCGCCGTTCAAGGAGACGAACACGCAGATCACGAAGGTCGCCAAGAAGCTCCAGACCGGCCTGATCTCGAACATCGACGACAAGCTGCTGGGGCAGACGCGGCGTCACATCCCGCACGACTTCGACCTCGTCGTGACCGCGCAGCAGGTGCGCTCCTACAAGCCCGACCTGGCGCACTTCACGGAGTGCGCGCGGCGGATGGGCACGAAGAAGGGCTGGGTCCACGTCTCGTCGAGCTACTACCACGACGTCGAGCCGTGCCTGAAGAACAAGATCCCCGTGATCTGGGTCAACCGCAGCAAGGAGACGCTGGAGCCGGGCCAGAAGAAGCCGACCGCCGAGGTGAAGAACCTCATCGAGGCGGTCAAGCTGCTCGGCATCTAGCGGAGCCGTCCGGCCGGCTCGCGATGCGCGTCGTCGGCCTGCACTCCGACGTGCTCGTGGCGACGAGCCGCGTCTGGCAGACCACCTGCACGATCGTGCGCAACGGCGAGGAGTGCTTCGTGATCGACTCGCCGGTCTTCCCCGACGAGCTCGAGGTGCTGCCGGCGGTGCTCGAGCACGCGGGCTTTGCGCTCACCGGCCTGCTCGCCACGCACGCCGACTGGGACCACCTGCTGGGCCGGCTCGCCTTCCCCGGCGCGGCGCTCGGCGTCGCCGAGACGACGGCCGCGCGCCTGACGGCCGAGCCCGGCGCCGCCGCCCGCGGGCTGCGCTCCTTCGACGACGAGCACTACCTCGACCGGCCGGCGCCGCTGTCGCTGGGCCTGGTCCAGGCGCTGCCGGTCCCGGGGCACTGCGAGATCGGCGACGAGGAGCTCGAGCTGCACTGCGCCGACGGCCACACCGCCGACGGCATGGCGATCTGGATCGGCTGGGCGCGGGTGCTCGTCGCCGGCGACTACATCTCGCCGGTCGAGGTCCCGATGCTCTCCGCGGGCGGCTCGCGCGACGCCTATATCGCGACGCTGCGCCGGCTGGAGGCGCTCGTCGATGCGGCCGCGTACGTCGTGCCGGGCCACGGCGAGGTGCTCGAGGGCGCGCGCGCCGCGGCGATCCTGCGCGAGGACCTCAACTACCTCGCCAAGCTGCCGGAGGCCGAGCTTCCGATCGCACGCCGCGGCGAGGCGCAACGCGCGATCCATGTCGCGAACGTCGAGCGGGTACGCCGCGGCTCATGATCCAGCACGTCGCCTTGGAGATCCGCCGCGAGGACGTCGACCCGTGCGTCGCCTTCTGGGCCGTGCTCGGCTTCGAGCTCGTCGATCCGCCCGTCGCGCTGGCGGCGCGCTCGACCTGGGTGCAGGCCGGTCCGACCCAGATCCACCTGCTCCACGCCGACGAGCCGATCGTCCCGCGCGAGGGCCACGTCGCCGTCGTCGTCGCCGACCACGAGGCGACGCTCGCCGCCCTGCGCGATGCCGGCCTGCAGCCACAGCTGCGTACGGAGTACTGGGGCTCGCCACGCGCGTTCGTGCGCTCGCCGGCCGGGCACCGCGTCGAGTTCATGGCGTTCGCGCCGGGCACCTGAAACCACAACGAGAGGAACACTCCATGGCCGAAGAGACGCTGAAGCGGGGATCCGAAGGACCGGACGTCAAGGACCTGCAGGCGGCCCTGGTCGCGCTGGACTTCAAGCCCGGCGCCGTCGACGGCGTCTTCGGCGTGTACACCGACAGCGCCGTGAAGTCCTTTCAGCGCTGGGCGCAGCTCGTTCCCGACGGCATCGCCGGCCAGGCGACGCGGGCGGCGCTCGACGACGCCCCGACCGGTACGGCCGGAAGCTAGTACGGCCGTCCGGAAGTTCTGCGTGGAATCCCGGGATGCCCGGCCGGGATCTGACGGTCGGCGGTGACCCGCCTTCGTGCTGGTGGCACGGGGCGGGCGCCGGCGGGCGTCAGGCACGGTTCGGGCGCCCGG